>JBFHFS010000004.1:0-159062 GCA_041583495.1 Marinilabiliaceae bacterium
GGTAGTGTGGCTACCGGTAATATTGGAGAAACCAAGAACCGGGGGCTTGAGATTGAACTGAAATGGAATGATAAAATTAGTGAGAACCTGCGTTATTGGTTAAGCGGTAATGCTTCGTTCAACGAAAACCGCATTGTATATCGCAATGACGGGGTAAATACTGCTGATCACCTGCGGCAAGCGGGTAAACCCATTGGTTGGACTTCTACCTATATTAACAATGGATACTATTCCAGTCTGGATGATATCTATAATTATACGACCGCTACCAGTTATGCCGAGCAGTCCAAGTTAGTTCCCGGCGATCAACTCTATGTAGATTATAATGCGGACGGAGTGATTACCAGTGATGATAACGTGGTGACCCAGAATGTGGATTACCCCTTGAATACCTATACGATTTCAGGTGGTTTAACCTACAAAGGATGGGAATTTAGCATGAGATTTTACGGCGTGTCCAATGTTAGCAAGGAGGTTCCGAATTATATTCTTTACGATAACTTAAGTGGCGATGGCGGCATCTACTCAGCAGGGCCTGATGTTACAGGACGCTGGACGGTCGATAACCAGGAAAATGCTGTTAAGCCCGCCTTTCATACTGCTCAATATCGCGGGTACAGTCAAAAAACAAGTACTTATTCGTATCAGGATGCATCCTACTGGCGTTTGAAAAATGTTGAATTGAGTTATAGCTTCAAAAAGAAATCTTTAGAACGATTTAAAATGAGCAAACTCCAGTTGTATGTGAATGGTAATAATTTGTTAACATTTACCGACCTGGATAAACGCTTAGATCCGGAGGCATCTAAACTAGGAGTGTTCCCGATGGTAAGACGTTATAACTTAGGTGTTAGGGCTTCGTTTTAAACGCGAGTTGTTGGTTAACTTTAAAAATTTAACAGATGAAACGAATATATAAAATAATGTTTGTCCTTTTATTCACTTCACTTACTGCATGTGAAGATTATCTGGACATGGTACCATCTCAGGATTTTAGTGAAGAAGATGTGTACGAAACCTACTACACGGCTCAGAGTTATTTGGATAACTGCTACCGTGCCTTATATGATTTTTCCGGAGCTACCGCCGGTGGGATGGGTGTGTATCAAATTGAAACCATTACCGATAATGCCTGTACACAAGACCCTAATGCTGCCTTTAACCTGGGAGATTGGTACAATAAGAGCGGCATGCAGGAAGTGGGTTGGAATATGACCAAGCAAAATGGTGACAATGCTACAGGGTCCGGTTTGCCCATTTACAATGCTTCTTTCAGCTTGCGTATTGCAAACAACCTGATCGATAATATTGAGTCGATCCCTGCCATAGGGGCCAGTCAGGAGCAGAAAAACTGGTTAATGGGGCAGGCGTATTTTTTCCGTGCCTGGTATTACTTTGAGTGGATTCGCCGATTAGGCGGGATGCCGGCGGTAAATAAAGTCTATACAGGTGGTGAGGATCTTGACTTACCGCGTCAGTCGTATAAAAAAAGTTCGGAAGATATTATTGCAGACCTGGATATGGCAATTGGTTTATTGCCCCACCAATGGCCGGATGAGAACCAGGGCCGTGTGGAAAAGATTTCGGCTCATGCCCTTAAAGGTATGGTGGCCCTTTATGCCGCCAGTCCATTGATGCAAAACAGCGTGGATGAATTGATCGAAAGAGATGATTATGACATCGATTGGGCGACCCGTGCTGCTCAGTATTCTGCTGCTGCCTTAGATTACCTGGAAGCGAACAGACCATCGAAAATGATGTTTGATCCTACCGGTTTATCAGAAGAGGTAAGAGATAGTCTCTATACCGAGATCTTCTATCATACCAACTATATTGGTAAAGAGTCATTATTCTGTCGTAGCAGTAATGGCCTCAGTGCAGGGGGTAATGCCCGTGACCGTGAAGCCGACCTTTCTATGCTCTATCAAAACCTTAGGGTATCGGGTCGATCAGGTTCCTGGGGTTTCTTGTGCAGTATGCCCTCTCAAAATTTTGTAGATGCCTTCGAGATGGCAGATGGTACCGCTTTCGATTGGAACAATACCGAACATGCCACCAATCCTTATAAGAATCGTGATCCACGCTTTTATAATTTTATCATTTACGCGGGTCGTCAGTGGGGAAAAGTAGGTCATGTTGGAACGCACGATTTACCTGCATATCATGCAAAAGTACCCAGACATGGTCTTTACTATTTTGAACCCTGGAAGGCCAGTGATGATTTAGGTGGCGGATGGGGAATGGATAACGCTTATTCCTCTTATAATAAGACCATTCCAACCGGCTATATGTTTAAGAAATTTTGGTGGTACGAAGCTTATGGACAAATAGGCTTTAATCCTGATGGATTTGGTACTTATCACTACAATGCCGAATTTATTCGTACTACCGGTGTTTGGTTAGATTTAGCCGAAGCCTTAAATGAGGTAGCGGGTCCTACCGGTGCTGTTGCAGGTGCTACCGGTTATACAGCTTTAAGTTGCATTAACAAGGTGAGAGCTAAAGCCGGTATGCCGGCTATTACCACTCCCGGTTCTAAGGAAGAATTCCGCGACAGGATACGTAATGAACGTCGTATTGAGTTGAGTTTTGAATATCACCGTTGGTTCGACCTGCGTCGTTGGATGTTGTTTGATGAGGTGTTTAATGAAACCTATCCCATTAAGGGTATGAGCTCCACGCTTATAGCCACTGATGGGACCGATAATCAGGAAAACTGGACTTTCGAGTACGAGGTAACAGATATTCAGGCTTCTTTACGTGGTTACACCTTAAGAAATTACTGGTATCCTATTCCTCAATCGCATATGGACCGTTTATTTAACATTCAACAAAACCCGGGATGGTAAACCATCATTTTTATAATGATTGCTTTACGAAGAACGCAATTTGAAATAATATGAAAACAAAAAGATTTTTAAAATATTTAAATGTGGTTTTGTTAGCCCTGGTGGTTGTATTTCCATTTGGAGGTATAACAGCTCAGAAAAATAAAGCCAAACTGATAGAGGTGAGTTCTGTGTTGGAAGATACCTCCGGAAATGCCATAAGTGGTGCTACTATTTATGCAGGCGAAGGAGCTGTAGTGGTTAAGTCGGATGCTGAAGGTAAGTTTACCACAAAGGCCAAACAAGGGACTGTTATACTGGTAGAAGCGGAGGGTTATTCCTCTCAGAGCTGGGATTTATCCAAAAATCCCGTTATGGCCAGGATTGTAATGGAAGACATCCCCTTAAAGATGGGTGTTAAAGACATGGTTAATCTGCCTTTAAACCATCAGGTGAGCCAGCGCAGCCTGGTAGGCGCTGTTTCCAGGATTGAAGGTCGCGACCTGGAAAGATATGCAGATCCGTTATTAAGGAATTCTCTCCAGGGGATGGCAGCCGGTCTTAATGTTATTATGAACTCCGGAGGGATGGCCAATAACCCTGCCACTGTTTATGTGCGGGGATTATCACGAGACGATACCAATGGACCCATCTATATCGTTGATGGAATCGAACGCGGATTTGACGATATTAACGCCGAGGAGGTCGAGACCATTGAAATTTTGAAAGATGCAACCTCCAAGATTCTTTATGGCTCGCGTGCCGCCAATGGGGTGGTATTGCTAACCACCCGCCGCGGAGAAGCGCACAAAAGTGTACTTGATACTAAGGTGGATTTTGGAGCAGGTTTAACAACCCGTATGCCTGAGTTTATTAATTCATCTGAGTACGCGATGTTATACAACGAGGCGCGTGCCAATGATGGTCTGACTCCTCTTTACTCAAATGAGGCTATTGCCGGTTATAAAAACAGTACCGGAGAGAATGATCTGTTGTATCCGGATGCCGATTATTACGACTATTTTTTGCGCGATTATACCACTTACAGTAAAGCCACGTTAAATGTGTCGGGGGGTAATAATAATGCCCAATATGCCTTTATGGCCGGATATATGGGATATGGAGGGTTACAACAGATTGGGCCTAAGCCCCGTCAGGACCGATTTAATATTCGGATTAATCTGGACATGGATATTACCAACCACATCTCCGGTTTTATCAATATGTCGGCCATCATGGATTCCTGGAAATACAGTGGTTTAGATCATTCCTCTACCTTCGGAGCACTTAGTTCTCACCGTCCTAATGAATACCCGTTTGTTATAGGAGAGGAGTATATTGAAGCGACCAAAGATGGTGTCCCTGCTTATGGGGCCAGTTATCTATACGCAGCCAATTTATTGGCAAGCATGGAAAACCAGGGCAATGGTAATGACCAGTTTATTAACCAGCAAATGACCACCGGTTTTAATTTTGATTTGGATGGTGTTACCGAAGGTCTGGAGGCCAGTGTTTCAGTTGCCTTTGATAATTATTTCTTCGGTAGTCAGGTCATTGCTCCCAGAGCTGCAACCTATATCCCGGTGGTAGATCCTACCAGGCTGGAGGCAGATGGTTCTCCTGTAGTCGGTTTTCAATTAGCAAGAGCTGGTGTAACCGATACTCAATACAATCTGGATAGCAAGAGCACTCTTAGAACTACCGGAATGAATGCTAAAGTGGGGTACGACAAAGAGCTGGGGGCCGGAATGCTGAATGCCTCTGCAGGCTATTTCTACTACCTTAAAGAAGTGGCAGGTTCCTCTCAGAACATTGAGAATGACAATCTGTTTTTAAGAGCCAACTATACTTTGAATAACAAATATGTGGTAGAAGGAGCTCTTTCTTACATGGGAAGTAACCGTTTTATGGAGGGTAACCGTCGTTTCCTCTCTCCCGCAATTGGTGCTGCCTGGATATTGTCTGAAGAATCGTTTATGTCTAATGATATCTTCGATTATTTAAAAGCAAAGGCCAGCTTTGGGATTCTGGGTTATGACGTGGCGACGGCTCACTACCTTTATGAAAACCAATGGAGTGGTAATGGTTCGCACTCCTTTGGGGAGAAGAACTCCGGGGATTCACCCGGTAAGGTATCTCTGGACTCCTGGGGTAACCCGGATTTAGAGTGGGAAAAGTCCAGGGAGATTAACATTGGGTTGGAAGGTTTGGCCTTTAACCGTCACTTATCTTTCGAAGTAAACTACTTTAATGAGTATCGTTACGATATGATTGATCAGGTGGATGAGCAATATGCTTCAATGTTTGGTCCTTTCAAATATTACACAAATTATCAAGAGGTTGCTAATAATGGTTTGGAACTGGATATCGACTATATGAATACGGTTGGTGATTTTTCTTACCGTCTGGGCGCCAATCTTACTTATTCAAAAAACAAGTTTAAAGTAAAAGATGAGGTGACCTACTCTGATGCCCGCACAACTGAGGGTCGTCCAACAAGTGTAATCATGGGGTATGAGTCTCTTGGCCTATATGGCAAAGATGTTTCTTTAGCAGGGGCGCCCAAACAACTGTTTGGTCCCTATGGCGAAGGCGATATTGCTTACAAAGATCAGAATGCAGATGGCATGATTGATGATCTGGATAAGGTAGAGCTTGGCCTGAATACACCTACCACTTTTTTAGGAATAGATGTGGAATTAAATTATAAAAACTGGGGATTGTATGCTTTGGGAACTGCCTCTTTGGGGGCCATGGAAACCCTTAGTAATACTTTCTACCGCAACAATGGTGAGAGTAAGTACTCCATCTTAGCTTACGATGCTTATCACCCTACCCGTAATCCTAATGGTACGCAGCCAAGTCTGACAACTACCGATGGGGCTAATAATACGGTGGCTTCTGATTTCTGGATGCAAAAGGGTGACTTTTTCCGGTTGAAAAATGTGGAATTGAGCTATACCCTTAATTTTGCACCGGAAAGTGTGGTGAAGAAATCCAAATTCTTTGTTCGGGGCAACAACTTGTTGGTCCTTTCTGATATTAAAGACTTAGATCCCGAAGCACCTAACGGTGGAGTGACCAATTATCCTGTCATTCGTATGGTAACAGGTGGAGTCTCTATTTCTTTCTAATTGATAATTATGAAAAAAGAAAATAAAATGAACAAGATTAGATATATACTTGGCGTATTTGCTTTAGCATCCTTGCTGTATGCCTGTGACGATTATCTGGATCCAAAAGTTACCACGCCTTATGGTGATGAATTCGCCTACACACTTCCGGGACCGGTTGAAGGTTTTTTAACGAATGCTTATGGCGCTATTCCCGGTCAGATTGACCATTATAGTGGCGACTTTCTGGATGCCGCTACCGGTGATGCCGTTACCAACCAATATGGTTCAAGTGTTTATGCCCTGGGGGGTGGAAAAATGTCGAGCACCAGTAACCCAATTGGGATTTGGGATGCGGCCTATTCCAGTTTCCAATGGATTCATTTATTCCAGGAAAAATCGGCCGATACAGCGACTGTGAAATGGTGGATGTCGGATGATGTAAAAGATGCCACCGAGCGAACCAGATTACTGGGTGAATCTTATTTTCTGCGTGCCTACTGGGGAATGGAGTTGCTAAGAGTGTATGGGGGTGTAACCGAGTCGGGAGAAGTGTTGGGCTATCCCATAGTAACTTCATTTGTCTCGGAAGACCAGAAAGACGAAGTTTTGAAATTGCCTCGTAATACTTACGAAGAGTGTGTGCTGCAAATTTTGGAAGACTGTGACAGTGCCATCTCTATTCTTCCTATGGCTTATAGCGGTGATGATGTAATTTTAGGGAAAGCCCATATTGGTCGTGCTACAGCTGCTGCTGCTTATGTGTTAAAGAGCCGCGTAGCTACTTTTGCAGCCAGCCCTGCCTTTAACCTTACCAACGATCTTTCTAAATGGGAACGAGCGGCTGTATTAAGTCAGGAAGCGATTGATGAGGTTGGGTTAAGTTATACGGCACTTACTTATAATGCAGTTACTACACCCGACTTATCAGCCACTCCTGCGGACTATTTATTTCGCAGATATCACAACAACAACTCTTTAGAGAGTCGTAACCTGCCACCTGCCTTTTGGGGTGATGGTCGCACCAATCCATCACAGAATCTGGTGGATGCCTTTCCTATGGCAAATGGTTATCCAATTTCTGATGCTGCTTCCGGCTATGATCCTCAGGATCCCTTTTCAGGCCGTGATCCCCGCCTGCGAAATACCGTGATCTATAATGGAACAAATGTTGAAACCGGTGGTAGAGGTTTAGAGACCGCTGAAACAATAGCCGAATATATTGTTTTAGCCGCTGATACAACTGAAGTTGACGATGGTACCGGTAATATGGTAGAAGTGATTAATATTATCTCGGATACGGTAATTTATCGCAAGGGGCTGGATGCTCAGGGTTCTGACTACCGTGGCACACGTACAGGTTATTACCTGCGCAAGTGGATCTCGGATAAAGCAGAAATGCTTACCAACGTTAATCAGAAGCTAAATGCAGAGCATATTTTCCCCATAATTCGCGGAGCCGAAGCATTCTATAATTTGGCGGAAGCTTCAAATGAAGTGGTCGGGCCTATGGGTATTGTACCTGGTTGTAGTAAGTCAGCATACGATATCCTGAAAGAAACCCGAAGCAAATCCATAGGTTTAGGATCTTCGGACCCCTACCTGGATTCCCAGTCGTCGAGTACAAGCGATATGAGAACGTTGATTCAGAACGAAAGTCGTTTGGAATTTGCATTCGAAAATCACCGTTACTTCGATTTGCGTCGCTGGATGCTTCCGTTAGCCGAAACCGTTCGTGGCATGAGTGTAACACAGGATGAAGCAGGCGTTTCCACCTATGAAGGTACCGACCCGACAGATGCCGGCAGTTTTGTAGAAGTGGAAGAACGTAGTTTTGATTCTGATCGCTACTACTACCATCCATTACCTTACGATGAAATGGCTAAAAATCCAAATCTGGAAAATAATAAGGGTTGGTAATAAAACTTCAGATAGATTTATAAAGCAATTAAAAACAGAAAGTTATGAAAATATATAAATTAATATTTGCATCTTTTCTTGTGCTGGGCCTGATGGCTTCTTGCGAAAAATACGAGGATTATGTGAATGACTTTGATTATACCACTGCCTATTTTGGGTCCCAAAAACCATTGCGCACCATCGTGGCTCGCGATGAAATGGAATTTGAAGTTGGGGTTGCCCTGGGAGGTATTAGAGAAGACAATGGAGTGCACTCTGTTAATTTTGAGATAGACCCGGATCTTTTGAATGAGATTCCTGAGGCAGCAGGTTTTTTACCTTTACCTGAAGAATATTATACATTAGGGCATGAATCTAATTTTAATATTATCAAAGATCACATGCGTGTGGTTAATGTTTCGTTGAACAGGGAAGCCTTTACCTCTGATCCATTATCCATCACAAATACTTATGCAATTCCATTCCGAATTACCAGTGCTACGGTGGATAGTATTCCCGGAAGTGAGCTGGATATACCGACCATTGATTCGAGAGATATTACGATACTGGTTGTAAAGTACATCAGTCCTTATCATGGCACCTATTACTCTAAGGGGGTTCAATATGAGTTAGATGGCTCTGGTGCGACCATTAATACCATTACATATTCGGATGAAAATTTGAGCCAGAATATGGTCAAAGATTTTGAGACTTTGGCACTGAATACAATTAGATCTTCATATGTAGGCGCGGATATTAAGAATAACCAGTTTGATTTCGTTATTAATCAGGATAATTCTGTAGCTATAACCTTTGCAGAAGATGAGGTTATAACCCAACAGACATCAGAGGATAATCAGAAAAACAAAACTACTGTAACTACTACAAATGTATTTACAATGGAAAACGCTTCCGGAGTTTATGATAATTCGGAAAAAACATTTACCATTGAATGTTCATTTAACATCTTAACTACTATCGAAACGGTTGTAACCGATAAGGATGGTAACTTGTTGAGTTCAGATACTGAAACGTATACTAAGTATCACAAAGTTGAAGAGGTGTTAATTCT
This sequence comes from Marinilabiliaceae bacterium, assembly GCA_041583495.1. Classification (GTDB taxonomy): domain Bacteria; phylum Bacteroidota; class Bacteroidia; order Bacteroidales; family Marinilabiliaceae; genus JBFHFS01. The sequence goes on from JBFHFS010000004.1 coordinate 8,913, forward strand.
TCGTCAGGCTCCAGAGCTGGATCTTAGGTTCGAAGAGTGGTAGTAAGAATGATTATGAACGGAATGAAGATGCAAGAGAAAGATAATTTCTCCAGCATCTCATTCCAGAATACACATTGATTCATGAAAATAAAACTAGTATCCTGGTTGATGGGTGTTGGTATAGTGAGTGTGGCTACAGCCTGTCATTTAACCCCAAAGGAAGAAAATAATGGGACCTCCTTAAAGCCAAATATTATCTACATTTTGGCTGATGACATGGGATACGGCGACTTAAGCTGTTATGGCCAGGAGAAATATCAAACGCCTAACCTGGATAAGTTGGCCGCTAATGGGATGCGATTCACCCAGCACTACAGTGGTTCAACAGTTTGTGCACCTTCCCGTTCCTCCCTGTTGACAGGAGAACATACCGGGCATACACCCATTCGTGGAAATCTGGAGGTTGAACCCGAAGGGCAGCATCCATTGCCGGCCTCTTCGGTTACCCTTGCCGAGTTATTGAAGCAGGGGGGGTATGTAACCGGGGCCTTTGGGAAATGGGGATTAGGATTTCCGGGTTCGGAGGGTGATCCCAACAACCAGGGTTTTGATGTTTTTTATGGTTACAATTGCCAAAGAATGGCCCATCGTTATTATCCTCCCTACCTGTGGCACAACCAGGAGAAGATACATATGGCGGGCAATGACTGGCAAAATACGGTGACTTATGCTCAGGATGAAATTCAAAAAGCCACCCTGGAATTTATCGCCAATAACAGGGATACCTCATTTTTTGCTTTTGTACCTATTGTTTTGCCTCATGCCGAATTAATTTCACCCAACGATTCCATTTTTAAAAAATTTGATGGTCAGTTTGAGGAGACCCCCTATGTTGGGTCAAAAGGGGCCGATTACGGGCCGGATATCGTTACCTGGAAATATTGTTCTCAATCAAAACCCAGGGCTACATTTGCCTCTATGAATTATAGAGTTGATGCTTATGTGGGGCAGATTATCAAAAAAGTGGAGGAGCTGGGAATAGCCGAAAATACAATCGTTATGTTTTCGAGTGATAATGGCCCCCACCAGGAAGGGGGAGCGGATCCGGAGTTCTTTAACAGCAATGGCAACCTAAAAGGATTTAAAAGAGATTTGTACGAAGGAGGTATTCGGGCTCCGTTTATTGCCTCCTGGCCGGGGAAAATTAAGCCGGGGGTGAGTGATCATATTTCTGCCTTTTGGGATGTATTGCCTACATGTGCCGACTTAGCAGGTGTAGAATTAAACAGTCCTACCGATGGATTATCCTTCCTGCCCGAGCTTTTGGGAGAGAAGGAGAAACAACAAAAACATGAATACTTATATTGGGAGTTCCATGAAAAGGGAGGGCGTTTAGCTGTTCGAATGGGCGATTGGAAAGGGGTGGTTTACAATGTCCAGAAAGATAACAGTTCAGTGGAACTATACCATCTGAAAACAGATGAAGGCGAGCAAAATAATGTGGCTGACCAGCACCCGGATGTGGTTGCAAAAATTAAAGCCATTATGAGCAGTGCCAGAACCGAATCAAAAACCTTCTCTTTTATGGGAAAAACCTTGCTGGCAAATTAGATTTGTGATTTTTAAGCTTATAAAATATGATGATGTCCAAATCGGTATGTGCAGCGCTTATTTTTTGCCTGTCTGTTTTTAATTTCAGCTGTACCTCAAATGCGGCCTCTGCTCCACAAACAAAAGAAGACCAGCCCAATGTGGTTTTTATAATGGTGGATGATCTGGGATGGAGTGATTTGGGATGCATGGGCAGCCGATACTATGAAACGCCCAATATTGATAAATTAGCAAACCTCGGACTGGTGTTTACAAACGCCTATGCCGGCGCGGCCAATTGTGCCCCCAGTCGAGCTGCTTTAATGTCGGGGATGAGTTCTCCAAGAACCGGTGTTTATACTGTTTCGCCCTCGGACAGGGGAAATGAGAAGAGCAGAAAACTGATCCCCATTAAAAATACCAACTTTTTGCAGGACAGCGTATTTACCATGGCCGAGATGTTTAAAAGCGCGGGTTATGTGACAGGACACTTTGGAAAATGGCATGTGGGTGAAGATCCTTGTTCACAAGGCTTTGATGTGAACGTGGGAGGCGGCCATTGGGGACATCCCAAGAGTTACTTTGCACCCTACATTTATCCTGAAATGGAAGCCCCGGAAGGGGAGTATTTAACCGACCGGCTTACCAATGAGGCCATTTCATTTATTGAAAAAAATAAAACCAAACCTTTCTTTTTGTATTTGCCCTTTTATACGGTGCATACCCCCATCCAAGGTAAAGAAGCCATCATAGAAAAGTACAGGGCCAAACCAGGTGACCAAAACCATAACAGGCCAGAATATGCCGCCATGATTGAAACCATGGACCTTAATGTGGGCAAAATCCTGGGTAAGCTGGATGCATTGGCTCTTTCCAATACGCTGGTGGTCTTTACCTCCGATAATGGTGGCATTTACGCCATTAGCAAACAAACACCCTTAAGAGCAGGGAAGGGCACCTATTATGAAGGGGGTGTTCGTGTGCCCCTGATAGTGCAGTGGCCTGAGAGAATTAAGAACGGTAAAACCGATCTGCCCGTGAGTCATTTGGATTTTTTCCCGACGTTTAAAGATATTCTTGGAGCTGAATCCCCAACCGGTCAACCGATGGATGGCTCAAGCCTGAAGCCTTTTCTGATGGATGGAAAAGATCTGGGTGATCGTCCTTTCTTTTTTCATTTTCCTGTCTATTTGCAGGCCTACTCAAAGACATCAGGGGTTAACCGAGACCCTCTTTTTAGAACGCGACCGGGTACTTCGGTGAGATTTGGGGACTGGAAATTGCTTTATTTTTACGAGGATCAGGACTATGAACTGTATAATTTAAAATCTGATCCCGGAGAAAATGTCGATGTATCTGAAAAATATCCCCAAAAGGTAGAAGAGCTAAGCACAATGATTGATAATTGGATCGGGGAGACCCATGCTCCCATACCCAGACAGAAAAATCCAGAATTCGATTCTATCTGGAATAGTGAACAAATTGAGAAATTTTTAAATAAGAATCCTTAAGCAGGTTTTGGTGATTCGTGTGTTTCAATTACCGCCATTAGAATTTTGCTTCGCGAATTAATCCAATCAAGGCCGACCGTAAAAGATTTGTTGGCAATGGTTTATTAATTGGCGGTTTAACATTTTTTGAAGAGTAGGGCTCTCCTTTTGAAGAAAAAAATACAGCGTATGAAACGATCCATTTCAGTGATTTTAGCATTGGTATTTTTTATCACCACCTATGCACAAAGTACCATTTATACCAACGATATGGATTTCGTGCTGGGAGATGTTAAGCAGGCATTTATCCAAAATAAAATTACCACTCAGGAACAGGCACAAAACCTGATTAAAGGCTTGAAAAACCTGGGGGTAAATGGGATACGGGTACCGATATTTGCCCAGGGACTGGATCCCAATAAACCCATGTTCGATTATTTTTTTAATCTGGCGGTGGCCGAGGGTTTCCCGGTTTTTGCCAACCCGGCTCAATCCAGTGGCGGTCAGCGAATTGCTTGTGGCATCTTAAATGGGGATCTGAGCCCGGTAAAGGATGACAGCGAAAAGACCAATGTTCTAATCAACCGAATTAAGGCCTTTGCCGCCGAGTATCCCTGTAAGTGGATCAACCCCTTTAATGAGGATGGCGCACCCGATGGGGCATGGAGCGCAAGTCAGATGGATCTTATCTTTTCTTCACTTAAGGGGAATGTAAATGGAGCGGAACTTATTGGCCCCTGTGTCTGGGGTATTCCGGCAAGTATTAATGTGTTTAAGAATACCACGGTAGCCAATGATATTACCATTGCCACCACGCATAATTTAGGCTTTAACCATGAAGACTGGGCCGAATTTATGGCTTTGGCCAAGGCAAAGGATATGCCTGTCTGGGATTCGGAAGTCAATCATACCGATAAATACAATACCGGGACCCGTCTGGAGGTGGCCTTAGCTTCCGGGGTAGATGGATTGGTCATGTACAATATCTGGAATACCGTCGACCTTTCCAATGGGGCCATCAGCAATGGGGGAAAAGAGTTGATGTCCTTATATCTGAAAAGTATGCCGGAGTTAACGCCTAATTATCAGGTGGATGAAGGGGCGTGGATCCAAAGTTCAACTGCCCTGGCGAATGCCGGAAGTACGCTAAAACTGGCGCCTCTGCCCAATGATGGTGCATGGAGATGGAGTGGCCCGAATGGTTTTAGCGCCACCACCCGTGAAATTACCCTCGCAGGTATGGCATCCCAACACTCAGGCAAATATGTGGCCTCCTATACCAGCCCCGAAGGGGAGGTGAATCATCTGGTGATGACGGTGGGTCTCTCCTGTAGCCCTTCCCCTTCTATCACTCCCTATTATCAAATCGATGGGGTGTCCTGGATCGGCGGGTCCTCAGTCAATATCGATGAAGGCAGCTCCCTGAAGCTTGGACCTTCCTCTTCTTCGGTGGTAACCTGGGCCTGGATGGGCCCTGATGGTTATACCTCTAACTCCAGAGAAATAACTGTTTCAGATATTCTGGTGAGTGAAGAGGGTCAATACCGGGTAACGGGAATAGATGGCAGTGGTTGTGGAACCATTGTAGATTATAGCGTTGCGGTTAATGATGTTGAGGTCCCTTTTCCGGATCCGGATGCCCGATATTACATCGATTGTCCCACATGGGGGGTGCGACTGGGGGCCAATGGGGGCCAGGATGCCTTTACGACATCGACTTCGGTAACCGATTACAGTGTCCAATGGACCGTTAAGGAATCGTCTGCCGCGGGCTACTATTTTATAGACTGCATTGGAGCGGTAGCCAACCCGCGCATCCGAACCGACCAAACCGCTTATGCCGATATGGATTCCAGATCTTCTACCGGCAGTTGGGCCAGGTGGAGCCTTACCCAAGGTCCCGGCAATACCTTTTATTTAACTACGGAGGATTCATTTTTGCCCCGTTTGCAAATAAACTCTTCCGGAGAAGCACGTATGGTAGCCGCCACTACCGTTGACAATACGGTTCAGTTTACGTTTACCAATATTGATAAAGGTCTGGTAGGAACCACCCCAACCAGTATCTATCAACCAGCCGAAACCTCAGAATTCATTTTTCCCGGCATCATCAACTCACCGGGGATGCAGTTAAAACCCATCAATTATGTGGAAAATATCAGCACCTACAGGTTAGATGTGTATGATATTCAGGGGAAACATCTATTTACCTCTTATCAGATGGACAATGGATGGAGTCCCAATGGTCATGAGAGGGGCATCTATATTTACACGTTAAATTATGCAGGTGCCGATAACCAATTGAACCGTATTAGCGGAAAATGTTACTGTGATGTTTATTAAAACCAGGGTTCTGCATTCCAGGTTTTAGATAGAGCCATTAAACAAGCTCACAAATGGTTGCCTCAACACAGGCAGCTAACTGCTGAGGCGAAACTTTAATCTGGAGTCCTCTAAGACCGGCACTGATATAGATGGATGGATATTCCACTCCGGACTGGTGCAGAAATACAGGATAGGGCTTTTTCATACCCAGAGGAGAGCAGCCCCCACGGATATAACCGGTGAGCGCTTTCACCTCTTTCATGGGTACCAGATCACATTTTTTATTGCCCGAGATCTTTGCGGCAAGCTTAAGATTTACCTCAGCGGCACCGGGGATGACACAAATAAAAACCCCCGATTTATCACCCCGCAGCACCAGGGTCTTGAAGACCCTTTCGATGGGTTCATTCAGTTGAGCAGCCACATGAATGGCACTCAGATCCTCTTCATCAACTTCATAGGGAATCAGGTCGTAGGGGATCTTATGGCGGTCAAGAATGCGGGCGGCATTGGTCTTGGCTATTTTGAGATGACTCATCTTTTTTGTTTGCAAAGTTTCAAAATCTTTCCGGAAATCATGCTCTGTGGGTCTGTTTTTTCTGGCTCGCTCCTTTTGGCTGTTGTTTTTCGAAAAAGAAACCCCCGGGTTATTTTTGGAAAGGGTGTTGTATTATCATCCCCAATCCCGCTTAAGAGGATTCCAACGACCAGAAAATGGGATGTCTTAATTAAGCATTAAAAGAACGATGCCCAAAAGAATTCCTCCTAAATAGATGGCTTTTCTTCTTATGTTTTTTTCACCAAACAGCAAGGCTCCAAAAGCAAAGGGGACAATTACACTGCTTCGGCGAAGTGCCGATACGACCGAAATCAATGACTCCGGTTCACTGAGGGCATAGAAATAAAGAAAATCGGCCATTATCAGAAAAAGACCAATAAAGGGGATGGACCAGCGCCAATAGAAAGGAGAACGTCCGGGTCGTTTTCGGCGTACAAACCAAAGAATGGGCAAAAGCAAAACCACCTGGTAAAACGAAAACCAGGCCTGGACGGCCACCCGGTCTACCTGACGCAGGATATGCTTATCGTAGAGGCCACTTATGGAACCTGCCAGGGTGCCGATGATGACAAACCACATCCATTTATTGTTTCGCAAAGAGAGCCCCTCCAGCCGGCCCACCGTGGAAAACCTGAAAAAGAAAAAAAGCGTCAGGATCATGCCTGCCCAACCGGTAACACTGAGTTGTTCGCCAAAAATGATAAGGGCACCCGCCAGAGTCCAGAGAGGGCCGGTAGCTCTCACCGGGGACACAATGGTGAGCGGCAGATGTTTTAGGGCAAAATAATTAAACACCCAGGAGGTCAGAACAATACCTGTTTTTATCAGAATCATCCCATGTTCCCGGAGGGTTAGGTGGGGTACATAGATCAAATCACCCTCCACCAAAACCCCATAGTTGGATAAAAATAGAAATGGCAGAAAAATCAGCGTGCTGGTTAACGATCCGAAAAACAAAACCGGCCAGACGGGGTTGTCACGCAACGATACTTTTTTTAGGATATCGTAGAATCCCAGAAATAATGCAGAGAAAAGCGTTAAGGTCAGCCACATATGTGTTTGTGCGTTAAAATCAATAGTTGGTTGTATTCGATTGGTCGAAAATCGAATTTGGGCCAAAGACCCACAAGGTTCTTTTTCGGGATGCAAAAGTGCCACAAAACCATAAAATAAGCCAGATAAAACGAAGGTTTCTTGTTGAAGGGGGTGAATTTTTGGGTGGTGAAAAGAAATTGCACCACAGATTACACAGATTAGGGAAAATTAGACCACAGATTACACAGATTAACACAGATTGGGAAAAGGATAGATAGACAACAGATTGAGAAAAGAATGGACCACAGATTACGCAGATTAACACAGATTGTGAAAAGGATAGATAGACAACAGATTGGGAAAAAAATAGTCAAGAGACTGCATAGAATAGGACCGATAGAGAAAAAAACTAGACAGAGTTTAAAACTCCCGCAGGTGCGGTAATAACAAATGATTCCAACACATTAAACTGTGTTGAAACAAAGTCTAACCTTATCCTCATTAATCTGTGAATATCCGTGTTATCTGTGGTGGACCCTATTCTCATCCCCCTAGATCTGTGAATATCCGTGTTATCTGTGGTGGACCCTAGTCTCATCCCCCTAGATCTGTGAATATCCGTGTTATCTGTGGTGAACCCTAGTCTCATTCCCCTAAATCTGTGAAAATCCGTGTTATCTGTGGTGAACCATAGTCTCATCCCCCTAGATCTGTGAATATCCGTGTAATCTGTGGTGAAACTACAGTATCATTCCGTTAATCCCTGGTGAAATAATATAAATTTTTATTACCTTAATCAGTGATAAAAAAAACATCCATATGGAAAAGTTAAATGCTCTTAGTTACGAAATTATTGGTGCTGTTTACAGAGTTCATAGTTACCTGGGACCTGGACTCTTGGAATCGACTTACGAAACTTGTCTTGAATACGAATTGCTTAAAGACCAAATTAAGGTGGAACGACAAAAAACGTTGCCTGTGATATATGAAGGAATAAAATTGGAGGCGGGATATAGAATAGATCTTTTAGTGGATGATTGCGTAATTCTTGAACTGAAGGCGGTTGAAGAGATTGCTCCCATTCATAAAGCTCAGTTGATGACCTATCTGAAACTCTCCGGCTTAAAACTGGGTTTGCTGCTTAACTTTAATGTTCAGAATATGAAGACCGGCATAAGAAGAATCGTAATGTGAAACAAAGGTTTAGGAGCGGTCAGGTATTCGCGGTTCAGCCCATGCCCGGCTATGTGGTGGTTGAATAAATCAATGTTGGACAGGGCACTGAACACCCCCAGAGTATTCTTCTTTCCACATAAGGAAGCTGAGGAGGGTTCCCAGACCTTGAAATCAGATACTTCCAGCCATTGTATTGCATAAGAATTAATGGGCCGAATTCAGAACAAGCTAAATTTATCGTTTGTTTTTCCAGAGGTAAAGTTGTATTTTTATGGCGGCCGCAATTTTATTGGCACCGATTGTCCATTGAGTGATGGACGTTTTTTTAGGCAAATAGCCAAACCGATTTGGCCCTTGAAATTGAATAACTTAAAGTGTGGATATTATGACTACTAAAAGCGTATTTGAGCTGGGATTTATTAGGTCCTCCGTATTGAGTCTTTTTATGTGTTTTTCATGGAACGTAATGGCACATGAGAGTGCCGGGAAAAACCAGATTCATAGTGTAAATGTCAATTACACTCTTCACCAGATTTGTCAAAACGACCTGGATGGGTTTGATAGTCAAATAGGGGGTGGGGTTTATTCCTACCCTTCGTTGCGTGATGATGTGCGACAGGCCATGATTGCCAGGGCTTCTACCGGTAAAGCCGGATTTGAGTTTTATACCTCCACCGTGCCGGCCGATGTGAAGGAGGAACAGGTTAATTTCTTTTTCTATTCGGATATCGACCTGAATAATCTGGAGCCGTATGATGTACAAGTCAATGGAATGCCCCTTTTAACCTTTACACCCGATAAAAATGGAAACCTCTTAATTAGCAATCGCGATGGAAACGGCGATGCAAAGTTTTACCTGTATCGAAGAGATGGAAATGGGGATGGCATAGGAGCTTTTCGGTTAAGTGTGCCAGCCGGAATGGTGAAAAAAGGAGAGAAAGCAAAGATCTCGGTGGTGGGTCAGGCCAAAGGAACCAATGCCTGGTTTATGCTTTTTAAGGTGCCCAATGCCATTAAGTGGCTGAAGACTACTGCCGAAAATGATGTCTCCTTTTCAATCAGGCAATTTGCCGATAAACTGTTGATTGATGCACCAGCCCATCTGGAGGGGCAGCAGGTTTATGTGGTTTCTGACGGGAAAGAAAGTAACGTGGGAACGTTTAAACTTCAAGGCGAAATTGCCAAAGCCTCGGTTACATCGGTGGCCCCTAAAGAATCCTTTCTAATTAACTACGGGAATCAGAAATATGCTGTTGAGTTTGAGAAGGGCAATGGTTTTATCAATGAGAACATTGTTAAGGGGGATTTCTTTTTTGTTTCCCAGGCCCACTCTCATGAGGGTTGGCTGGCCGATTTGTCGAAACGTTACCGCCCCGATTATTTTGCGGCCTACACGCCCTTTTTTGAGAACAAATATGAAAAAGGGTTGATCTCAGTCATGAACTCCAGCCATCAGGATATTGCCTGGGTCGATCGACCGGAGGCTTGTATCATTATGAGAGATACTTTGTTAATCACCCCCATCATAAAGGACGCTTTTGCCCGAAAAGATTATGGGTTTGATATTGAGGATGGTTTGATGTTAAGAGAATACCTTGGTCGGCATCCCGAGGCCCGGGAAAAGTTAACCGAACTGCTCAACCGCCAATTGCTTTCGGTAGGGGCTACCTACAATTGCCCTTATGAGGATATGTACGATGCTGAAGATCTGGTTCGTCAGCTCTATCTGGGTAAGCTTTGGGTGAAAAAGAACTTTGGGGGCTACGATTCAAAAGTCTATTGGAATGTGGATGTTCCCGGAAAAACCTTGCAGTTTCCACAGATTTTGAAGAAAGCAGGGGTTGATTATATGATTATCAGCCGACATGCCAAAAGCATGGTGCATTGGGCCAGCCCGGATGGAAGTTCGGTTTTCACCTATTCTCCCGGACATTATGGGGAGGATCTTTTGCATCTGTCGAAAGATATTGATGAAAAAGTGAAATATGGTGCCGAACAAGTGGTTTGGTGGAGCCAGTATTTTGAAGGTGGCGAAACGCAAACCCCTTTGTTGTCCAGTCAGGACATGCTTCCGGCTATTGATTATTCTGATTTTATCGAGACCTGGAATCATACCGGAGGGGTAAAGGATGAAAATAACCAGGAGAGAGAGGTGTACCTGCCTCATATGGAGTTAATGACAGTAGATGAGTTTATGCCATTGGCAGAGCAACATGCCACCTCCATCGATACCATCCTGGGAGAACGGCCCAATGTGTGGGTTTACATCCATGGACCGGCCCATCACGATGCCTTAACAGCCTCACGGAAAGCCTCAAAGCTGTTGCCGGCAGCCGAAAAGTTTTTGACCATTGCCTCTTTCCTGGATCAGGAAAAGATGCCCTATCCATTTGCAGAACTCGATAAAGGATGGCAGTCAAAAATCTATCCCGATCATGGCTGGGGTGGACACGATGGTGATGTTACCGATAACTTATTTAAAGAACGGTTGGTGCAATCGCAGGTAATGGGTGAAAAATTACTGGAGAAAGCCACCGATTTTATTGCGCAACGCATCACCACTCAGGAGAAAAAGGGGATCCCTGTGGTACTCTTTAACAGCCTTTCATGGGAAAGAACGGATCCGGTTTCTGTGCGTCTGGATTTTCCAAGGGGGAAGGCACAGGGTATTAGCATTACCACAGCTGAAAAAACAAAGGTCCCCGTACAATTTAAAGAGCTTTCCCATCATCCGGACGGCAGTATCAAACATGCTGAAGTCGTTTTTATTGCAGAGAATATTCCTTCGGTGGGTTACAAAACCTACTATGTAAAGCCGGAGATGAGAAGGAACGAGGTCAAAGAACCTACAAATAATACATCTGAATATGAAAATGAATTCTACAAAGTAACCTTTTCGGATGGTGGGATTCATCAGGTGTATGATAAGGAATTGAACAGGAAATTGTTTGTCACCAAACAGTTTAAGGTGGGGGAGATCTTCACCCTTCAGTCTGAGGGCAATGGCGCAGGAGAATTTGGCGATGTTCAGCAGCCTTTTATGAAGGACTACGATCAGGTTAGCCACCACGGTGCTAAATGGGAGCAGGTCGCTGCCGGGGAGGTATTCTCGAGCTATCGGTTGGTCCAAAAAATAAAACATGCCAAAGTTGAGCAACAGGTAACCATCTATCATCAATTGAAGAGAATCCAGTTCGATAACAACCTGTTGAACTGGGATGGTGAGTTGTATCGGGAATTCAGAACAGCCTATCCGGTAGCCATTAAAAATTCCACGGTGAAACATGAAGTGCCCTTTGGCACTGTTGAGGTGGGTAAAGATGAGATTAACAGTGCCGGAGAACGTTACACGCCCCTTTGTAAGGATGTTCATCCCAGAGCCATAATGGATTGGATCTCGGCCGATGACAGTGATGTATGCATTACCCTGAGTTCATCTGTTGCCGCAGCCGATTGGATTAACCCCACAAAAGACGGCGATGCTGATTTTTTACAACACGTATTGCTGGCCAGCAGAACCTCTTGCCATTGGGAAGGAAACGAATATTCTCAGGCCGGAAATCATGCCTACAGCCATGTTCTAACCTCCAATAGAGCAGGGGAGATAACGGGGTCCCGAATTTCGAAACAGTTTAATGAGCCCCTGACCGTCGTGGTAAACCCTGAGCGGTCGGTGAAAGCCAATTTGCCAGAACAATTGGCGTTTTTCGCAATCGATAGGGAGAATGTGATTGTTACGGCGATCAAAAAAGCAGAAGATGGTGAGGGAATGGTTGTCCGCCTGTACGATTCTGAAGGGAAGGATGCGGAAGTAAACCTGGTGTCTTTCTTCAATTTACACAATCTTCAACATACCAATATCATTGAGGAAAATCCGACGGCCGCAGATAAGATCAAGATTTCACCCTTTGGTATAGAGACCTATCAGATAGAAGTTAAATAATCAGGTTTTTTTGGATTTTGGTATGAGAATTTCAGTTAAGATTTCACTATTTATTGTTGGTGCCACTATGTTTTTTGGGGCATGCACACCCACCGGTAAGAATGCCGGGTTGGGCTCACGGGGATTGCTAAAATATGTGGATACGCGTGTGGGAACGGCCGCAAGCATTGCCGATATAACCGTTACCGAGGTAGAGGAGCCAATGGGGTATGTTTCTCCAATTGTTGGAAATCCCTCGGCCCTTACGCACTGGACCCCACAAACAGCAGTTTGGACCGACCGTGTAGCCACGGTTCCGGTTCCTTACTGGTACGACCAGGAAAAGATTCAGGGCTTTCGGGGTACACGCTACCCTAACGGAGCGGTGGTTGGAGATTGGGGAGCCATGTGTGTGATGCCTGTGACCGGGGAGGTGAAGATCGAGGCTGATGAACGTGCTTCCAAATTTAGTCACGACAGTGAGGTTGCTAAACCACACTATTATTCGGTTATGTTAGACGATTACCACATTAAAGCTGAATTCACAGCAGCCTCCAAAACGGCATTCTTTCAATTTACTTTTCCCGAGTCAGGGTCTTCGTCCGTGCTTATTGATGGTGTATTTGTCCCGGGATTCTACAAGGTAATACCAGAACGCAATGAGATTGAGGGCTATTCGGTCATTGCCGGTCACTTTAAAAATCATTTTGTGGCTAAATTCGACAAAGAGTTCGAAAGCTTCCAGGTGGATAGGCTGCCTGATGTGGTGGATTCCGGCCTGGTTCCGGATGGATTTAAGGCGCAGTTTTTCAACAACGACAAACTGGAGGGTAACCCCGAGGGATATGCCAGTTATACAGCACTGAATTATGATTGGCTCAAAGCGCCTGTCGAGGGCATTAAGGATGATTTCTTTTCGGCGATATTTACCGGAACGCTTTTGGCGAGACATAGCGGTGATCATCGATTTGAATTAACCACCGAAGATGGTACCCGGATGTATATCAACAACCAATTGGTGATAGACCAATGGAAATACCGGGCTGCCGGAACCGAAGTATATACGATGAATCTTACCCAAGGGGAAAAGTATGAACTTCGCATTGAATATTACGACGGATCCGGGTCCACCGAAATGAAGCTAAGATGTGCAGAACCCGTTACGTTAGATCCTGATTCCGGATCTCGGATGGCTCTGGTAGGAGCAGATGGAAATGCGGTATTTGTTACTTTTGCTACCAAAGAACAGGAGAAGGTGCGGATGAAAGTGGGCACCTCCCTGATTGATATTGCCCAGGCTCGTGCCAATATGGAAGCAGAATTTCCGGATTTCGACTTTGATGAAGCAGTTGCCGGGCGCGCAGATATCTGGGAGAAGGAGTTAGCCCGCATTCAGGTAGAAGGCAACGAAGACGACAAGGCTATTTTCTATACGGCCTTAACCAAATGTTTTGTCAATCCACGTAACTTAAATGAAGATGGCAGGTATTTTAGCCCCTTCGACTTTAAGGTTCATGAAGGGCAGATGTATACGGATCTATCTATCTGGGATACCTTCCGATCGTTGCATCCATTGTGGGTTATCCTTAAACCAAGTGAAACCACCGATGTCATCAATGGTATGCTCAATGCCTACAAAGAAGGGGGTTGGTTGCCCAAATGGCCCAATCCCTGGTATCGTAGTATTATGATGGGTACGCATGCCGATGCGGTTATTGCCGATGCCTATGTGAAAGGCATCAGAGGGTTTGATTCAGAACTGGCATTCGAGGCCATGTTGAAAAATGCTACAGAAAAAGGGAATCGCGGTTTTTCAGGTCGGGTTGGGATCGAATATTTTAATGAAATTGGCTACGTGCCTGCTGATGTTTTTGGGTTTTATGGCGAACCGGTTGCAAGAACACTGGAGTTCTCATACGATGATTACTGTATTGCTCAAATGGCCAAAGCATTGGGTAAAGATGATCATTACGATGATTTTATGGAACGATCCAGGCGGTACATCAATGTTTTGGATAAGGAAACAGGCCTGGTTCGTGGAAAGAAAGTGAATGGAGAGTGGTTGCCCCCTTTCGATAAAAGCATCAGTGTATGGGCGCAGGGAACGGATCATGACACCGAGGTTTATTATAAAAACCACACCTTACTAGTGCCTCACGATGTTCCTGGGCTGGCGGCATTTATGGGCGGAGAAAATCACCTGGAAGCCTACCTTGATGATTTCTTCGAAAAAGACATGTACTATGTTGGAGATGAGTTCTCTATGCATGCTCCTTATATGTACAATTTCATCGGAAGCCCCTGGAAAACACAAAAAGTGGTTCGGGATATGTTAGCGAAATACTTTTTTAACCACGTTGGAGGTTTGCCCGGAAACGATGATTGCGGACAGGTATCCTCGTGGTATGTCTTTGGTGCGATGGGCTTTTATCCTGCCTGTCCCGGAGATCCTGTCTATCAGCTTTGCAGCCCCGTATTGGATAAAGTCACCCTAAACGTGGGAGAGGGTAAAACATTTACCATTATTGCTGAAAACAATTCGAAAGAGAATGCCTACATCCAATCGGCCTCGTTAAATGGAGTGCCTTATAATAAATGTTGGTTGCATCATGATGACCTGATGAAGGGAGGGGAGCTCGTTTTTGAGATGGGAGCCGTGCCCAATAAAAACTGGGGATCCCTCAATTAACCGGATGTTACTTCCTTCTGATCAGTTATAGGTGAATAATTCTGTTTTATAATGGTTAATTGCTTTCAATCTTTTTAGGTGCCCCGGAAAGCGTGGGCCACCTGATTTTGAAAATTAGGGTCGAACATAGAAGATAGGATAGCCGCCCTGATCTCAAAATGGCTCAATGACGGGAGGCCGTTCTATTATTTTAGAGGGCAAAAGTTGAGGGTAAGGTGTGGCTTGTTTTTTGTTTGGAAATTGACGCGTAATGTCAACAAACAACGCGTGCCAGACTTATGATTAAGCTCTATCTCTGTTCTTTACCGAGGTTCTGTTTAGTCCCGTTGATAGTTGTTAGTCTTGTTTCTAAGCATAAAATTGCCTAAAATTGTCCCCTTAATTCAGGAAGGGTTGAATAGTAATTGGAGGATTTAAGTAGATGGATTATTTGTTTGTAATATGTTTAGCCATATTGATTTTCTTTACGGCCTCCATTGCTTCGAGACAATTAAAGCACGTTTCCGCCAGGATATTTATTTTTTGGTTGTTATTGGTGATCCTTGCTGAGATTACCTTTTTCCTGTCCGCACACAATTTATTTGAGGATTTTCATTGGGTTTACGAAGTTGCATGTGGCAGTCATGTTTTGCATGGGACTGTTTTTTATTTTTATGTGTTAAGTCTTGTCAGACCTTCATTTAAGTTCGAAAAAAAGCACTTACTTCATTTGCTCCCTTTTGCAGTTTATGTAGGGTATAAAATAACCACCCAAACACTGGGTCTTGTCGATTGCCTTTTAGAGGGCGGATGTTCGCACTCCGATAACATTTATGCCAGAATATCGGTGTACCTCAAATTCTTTATTATCCTGGGCTATGTTGTACCCGCCTACTCTGTCATCTGGAATGTCAAGAAAGATGAACATCGCAGGAAAACAAATCCTTACGGCGTAAAATGGATTAATAGTATTGGGAATGGGGTGATAATACTTCTGGCAATCGTTTTTTTAATAAGATTACTGAGTCGTTATAAGGTTAATTTTATTATCGATCAGGTGATGCTGATTAATATTATCGTTTCCGTTTTTGTGATTTTTTTCGTCTACATCTATTCCAGGTATGCGTATATTTTTGCGCATCCTTTTGGAAATGAATCTTTGTCCACAAAGGAAGATAAAACAAAACCGGAGGTACATCTGCCGCAGGATGATGAGCAATACCGTAAAATTTGCAGGCAAATTGAAGAACAACAATTGTTTAGGGATGGTGATTTGACATTGCGGAAGTTGTCTTCAATAATAAATATCCCGGAACACGCCATCTCTCAGGTAATAAACCGGGTAACGGATAGAAGTTATTCTGATTTTATTAACGCCTATCGCATCAATTACTTTATTGACCAGGTAGAACAGGATGTTCATGAGGAGCAGACAATTCTTTATCTGGCTTTCGATTGTGGTTTCAACTCCAAATCTTCTTTTAACAGGGTCTTTAAGCAGTTTCATGATATCACTCCAACCGAATACATAAAAAGAAACCGGCCCTCAGAACTGCCCATAGAGTAAAAAAGGCCTATTCATGAAAGAGCTGGTGTCCTAATTGGGTACCGGCTCTTTTTTTCCCCTAATAATTTGGCGGGGTAGTCTCCGGATTTTAAATTTTTTTCTCTTTGCCCCCATCAATTTTATATGGGAAAAAGGGTAAATACCCTTTAATACCTGTTTTTTAGAGTCATTCCAAGTAGCTTTCTAAGTTGTTGTAAGTCAGTGTTAAGGATGCCTCATATCACGAAATGGCACCCTCTCAAAAGTTTCAAATCACAAAATGAGACGATGGAGCTAAAAGGATTTGCCATTTTCGCCGGCAACCAAAAAAAAAATCAAGCACTGTTATGAGTAAAAAGCGTGTTAGCCCACTCAGAAATATATTACAGTTTTCTGTATTAGGTCTTATTATTCTGTTTTTTATAGGGAATCAGTTGGGATTACGAGTGGTCGATTTCGAGTCGTATTGTCCTATGGGAGGTATCCAGGCCATATTGACTTTAATGCAGGACGGGTTAATTGCCTGTAATATGACCGTTACCCAAATGGTGTTGGGGGCTATTTTTATTTTTACCGTGTTGGTGCTGGGTAAGTTGTTCTGCAGCCATCTTTGTCCGTTAGGAACCGTTTCTGAGGCACTAGGTAAGTTGGGTGATCGATTTAAGATTCGCAGAGAAATTAATGGCGTTCCGGATAAAATTCTTCGGAGTTTAAAATACATTCTTCTGTTTTTAACCCTAACCATCACCTTAAAAACAGGTGAGCTTTTTTGCAAGGAATACGATCCTTTTTATACCAGCATCACTCTGTTTGGTCATCGGGTAAACTTTTTATATGCCACCATTTCTATCTCCATTTTAATTTTAGGCTCTGTATTCTTTCGTTTATTCTGGTGCAAATATTTGTGTCCGCTGGGGGCCATTTCCAATATTTTCAAATACTGGGTGGGTGTGGCCATTGTGGTGGTTGTTTTAAGCTCCATGTATTTCTTCGAAGTGGGCATCGACATTGCCTACATCGTGGGAATCATCTGTCTGGCTGGTTATTTGTTGGAGATATTTAAAATTCAAACGAAACACCATTCCGTATTAAAAATCACCCGTCATCCGCATATCTGCATCGATTGTGGCTTGTGTTCAAGGTCTTGTCCTCAGGGAATAGATGTAGCCGATCTGACGTTGGTAAAGCATCCCGATTGTAATATTTGCGGGGATTGTGTTTCCGCCTGTCCCAAGGAAGGGGCTCTTTCTTTAAACGAGAAACTAAATGTAAAATGGTTGCCCGCGGTATTGGTGGTTATTCTTTTCATTATCGGATTGGTAATCGGCAGCAAATACAATTTGCCAACAGTTTCTAAAGCCTGGGGAAGTCCTGAGCAGATGAGCCGATCGAAGGAATTTAAACTGGAGCATCTTAATCAGCTCACTTGTTTTAGCAGTTCGATGGGCTTTGTGCACCAGATGAAAGAGGTTGACGGAGTGTTGGGCGTGTCTACCTTCATTAGCGATCATTCGGCAAATATTGTTTACGATACCACTAAGTTGGATGAACTGTCGATCCGGAAGATGCTTTTCAGCCGATCCAAGCAGTTTATCGAAGCGCCCGCTCTGGATCAGGATCTGGTTGTCTACAAATTGCAATTGCATCAATACATCTCTAAAGAGGACTTGGAAAAAATCTCGGAGCATCTTGTAGGGAAAAAAGTATATCAGTTGGAAACGCAATTTGATAATGAAATTATGATGTTGGCATTTTGTGATACCAGCGTATCCGAGGCCACCATCGAAGGGCTGGTTAATTCGGTGAAAATTGGATGGAAAACATCTTACCAGGTGGCCGATGTGGTGAAATCGGAGATTCCCGTTAATGGTCTCGGTTTAATGAAGCGTACCTTCCAAAAGTATCAGATAACATTCAACAATTATAAAAACTACCCTAAAGAACAATTGCGTTCTTTTAAAGTAGACCTTATCGATTTTCCCAAGAATGTGCAAATGTTCAACCTGTTGGCCAATCATGTTGGCAAAGAATTTAAGGGGGCAGTGGGAATCGACGCCGCTTATGAAGAGAGTCCCGGCGTGCGGTTCTTTTACATCCAGGATATGGTGGAACCACAGGCTATATTAGACTGGGTAAGTAAAGATGAATTGACTCTTGTGTATTCCAATGGGGAGGTAGAACAAAGGAAGAATCCGTTTCTGTTTGATACCAAAACTAATTAAACCCGACCGACTAATTAAAATACCAATCTATGTTACGAATCTATTGTATAACGCTTCTTGTTTTTTTGCAATTCCAGGTTTTTGGTCAGGGGTTGACGATTACGGGAAAAGTAATTGAGGCAGGCAACCAGTTGCCGATGCCCGGAGTAACAGTTCTGGAGATAGGCACCTCCAATGGGATAATCACCAATATGGAGGGCGAATTTAAACTGAAGATATCTAAAGCGGATGCGGTTATTTCATTCTCATTTATTGGTTTTGAAACGCAATTAATTTCTGCCAAAGGAAATTCGATTATTAATGTGAAGCTGAAAAGCGTAGATCAACAACTGGGGGAGGTTGTCATTCTTGGGTATGGAAGTGTGAAGAGCCGCGAAGCGATTGTTGGGTCGGTGGAACAAGTGAAATCGGAGGACCTGTTAAAGTACAGCAACGCCCAGAGTGTGGAGCAAATGTTGGAAGGACAGGTGGCCGGGGTGCAAATCGAATCGGACTCGGGGGACCCTACAAGCCCGGTGAAAGTGCGTATCCGTGGAAACAATTCCTTACCCGATTTGGGGACTAGTTTTACCGCCTCAAGCGAACCTTTGTACATTTTAGATGGGGTTCCTCTGATCGATGCTTTAAATCCTAATGTGATCACCGGAACTGAAACGGTTATTAACCCTTTAGCCCTGATTAACCCCGAAGATATTGAGTCGGTTTCTATTTTGAAGGATGCTTCGGCAGCCGCCATCTATGGCGCCAATGCAGCCAATGGCGTGGTGATTATTACCACTAAAAAAGGAAAAAAAGGGAAGACCAGGGTGACCTTCACCCACAAAACACTGTTTGATACACCCATAAATAAGATTGAATATCTGGATGGCCAACAATATGTTGAGTTATCGGAGGAGTTTTATAGAAACTCCGGATATTCCGAAGAGAGCATTCCTGACTTGATTGGCCGCACCGATGTATATACCAATTGGCAGGATTTGACTTTGCAGAATGCCATTTCAAATAACTCTAACCTGACCCTCTCAGGAGGTTCCGATAAGTCGACCTTCCGGTTGTCTTTAGGTTATAAGGAAAATGAGACCACGACCAAAGGCAACGATTTTGAATCCATTACTTCACGTTTGAGCCTGGATAATGAATTGGCTCCAGGGGTGATGTTGTCTTATACCGCTGGTTTAACCTCTTTCAAAGCCGATAAGTACAGTGCCTTTGCCACCTATGCTTATAAGCCCAACATCCCCGTGTACGATGAGGAGGGTAACTATACTCAGATGGACACCTATGCCAACCCACTGGCAGATTTGGCTCAAAACATCAATGAGTCAAAGAAGTTTTATTCCAATAACAGCTTGATACTAAAGGTTAAGTTGTCGAAGAATTTCAGCTCCTCAACCATGTTTGGTCTGGATTATACCAATACAAAAAATTTTACTTTCTACTCCAAAGAAAATGGGCGTGGCCGTAAAAAAGGGGGATACCTCAAAGAGAGTCGGAGTGAGAATCTAAACTGGATTACCTACTCCCAATTGGAGTACGATGGATCCTATTTGCGAAATACTTTTGGGGCTTCTGCAGGCATCCAGTTAAAACACGACCAGTCCAACAGTACCACCATTACCGAGGAGAATATGATCACCGAGAAAATCATTGTTCCCGGAATGGCACCTGATGATGAGGACAGTACGGTAAAGGGTTCTGAGAGTGAAGACGCTAATAGATCCTATTTTGGAAGGTTCGATTATGATTTTGCCAAAAAGTATTTTTTGTCTATCAGTTTTCGCTCGGATGCTTCCTCTTATTTCGGGGGCGATCAGCAGGTGGAAAATTTTATGTCGGCCGGAGGTTCCTGGATCATTTCAAAAGAGAATTTCTGGATTCAAAACGACCTCATCAATTTCATGAAGTTGAAAGTTTCTTATGGGAAATTGGGGAATGCAAAGGTGGGATCCTACTCTGCCAGAGGATTGTATAGCTATAATACCTCCTCCAATTACAACGGCAAACTGGTGGCAACCCCTTATACTGCCCCCAATGAAGACTTGGGTTGGCAGAATTCTTTCAAATTCAATACCGGGTTAACTGTAAAGTTTTTGAAGCATTATGGTTTGGATGTGGAATACTATAACAACCAAACAAAGGATGGGATCATGTCCTTAAACGTGATTCCGGAAACCGGTTGGAGTAGCATTTCGGTGAACACCGCCGATTTAACCAACTATGGGCTCGAGGTAACCCTGAAGGCCGAAAATATTAGTTTGGGAAAAGTAAAGTGGACCTCCAATTTCAATATTGGGTTTAATAAAAGCCGCCTGGATAAACTGAATATGTATGCCGACCGATTGGTCTCTGGTACCGCCGGACTGATTGTGGGGGAATCTACCTCCTTAATCATGGGGAGTCGATATGCCGGGGTTAATCCGGATAACGGTAAACCCCAGTGGTATCTGAAGGATGGGACCATAACCGACCAATACAGCCTCATTTCGGGTGACATCTCGCAAAAAGAGATCATCGGAAAAGGGGATCCGGATTTCCTGGGCGGGTTCTCAAACAGTTTTAATTACAAAGGCTTTAACCTGAGCGCGATGTTGTCTTTTGAGTATGGGGCTGATCAAATGATTCCCTATGCTGCCAGGGATATGGAGAATATTAAGACCTTCCATCTCTACAACAAGAGTGTAAATTTGATGGACAGGTGGCAGAATCCGGGCGATATTACGGATGTTCCAAAGTTGGATCAGAGCTATTCGTTTAATGCCTATAGCGACCAGTTTTTATACGACAAATCCAATATTTCCCTTCGCTCTGTCTCTTGTAAATACAATATCCCAAAACATATATGTAAGCGAATAAAACTAGACAATGCCTCCCTGGGAATGAATGTTACCAATGTTTATACCTGGTTCAAAGAGAGCGGAGAATCCGGGCGAAATGGATTGGCAGAATATCGATACCCCTTCCCCCAATCCAGAACTTTCGCTTTTCAGTTGAGCATAGGGATTTAATGGTTATATAAAGTTAAGATGATAGATATGAAAAATATTTTTTACATAGGATTACTAGCACTCGGTTTGGCCTCCTGTTCGGATTTTCTGGATATTGAAGATGAAACGAAAATCTCTAACGATAAAATATTCTCCAATATTAGTGGTGTTGAGGAAGCCTTAAATGGCGTTTACTATGAGATGGGCGACTTTAGTTACTACGGTTGTAACATGATTATGGCTCCGGAAGTAAAAGGGGGAAACCTTAAGTTTAACGACATTACTCAAGCCTCTCCATTTGCTTCAAATTACCTTCCGGCGTTCCAGTTTACACATGAGGTGGGCGGTACCGATGATTATTTTGATGATTTTTATGCCGAAATATATATGGTTATTAGTGCGGCCAATAATGTGGTCGAAAATATTGATTTGGCCATCGATGCCACGGAAACAGAAAAAGCGCAGGCCGTAGCTGAAGCTAAAGCGATAAGGGCCCTGGCCCATTTCGACCTGACCCGTTTGTACGCCCAACCCTTTGGATATAGCGCAAATGCACAGCATCTTGGCATCGCGTATTTAAAAAAGAACATTGATTACGATTCCTTTACCAGCAGAGACCTTCTTTTTAACAACTACGAGGACATCATCGCCGATTTATTGGAAGCTGAAGGTAACCTGGGAACCGCCATCGGTATTGAAGATGCCCTCTCCGCGAAAGCATACATGTCGAAACTCGCCGCACAGGCGCTTCTGGCACGGGTGTATTTGTATAAAAACGATTGGGATAAAGCCAGAGAATACGCCACTAAAGTCATTGGAAGCGGGAGTGTTTCGTTAATTTCGAACGCAGAAGTTCTTTCCTACTATGCCAATAGTACCCCCACCAAAGAGGATATTTTCGTGTTGGAAAATTCGGGCCGGAATATTGCCGCACCCATTTCCGATAGAATCGGAATCGCAGACGAACGAACCATCCTCTACCTGTTGCCGAGCAATGATGTCATTGATTTGTACCAGGAGGGCGACGTCCGAAAGGGTTTGTTTGCCCAGCAGATGGGTAAAACACTTACCACCAAGTGGACCGAATTTTCGGGATCAAAAGATCATTACACCCCTGTGGTTCGTTTGGCTGAGATGTATTTGATACGCGCCGAAGCCTCCTTGAATCTTCCGGTTACCGATGAGGTGCAGGCGCGTGCCGACCTGGATGTGATTCGCAAAAGGGCCAACCCGGCTGCCGCCGGTCTTCAGCTTTCCGGGGCCGCACTTAAGGAGGAGTTATTCCTGGAGCGCCGGCGCGAGCTGGCTTTCGAAGGCCATCTCTTTTTCGATGTGGTGAGAATGGGACGCGATCTCAAACGGGTCGATTGCAATGCCCTGCAGAATGTTAATGTTGACTACCCCAGCAATTTGTTTGTATTGCCTATTCCTGAGGATGCCGTCACCAGGAATGAATACATGATTCAAAATGAGGGATACTAAAAACCAATAATTTATTTATCATAATTTAAACCAAAAACCAGATGAAAAAAAACTTTTTAAAATTGCTTTGGATTGCCGTAGCGGCCATCTTAATAGCCAGTTGTAAAGAAGACGATGAGGTTATCATCCCGAAGGTATCCTTAAGTGCCGATGTGGTTACTATAGCCGAGAATGCAACCTCTGCACTTCAGGTAAAAGTTAATACCGATGTTCCATTGTCGGTTGCCTACACCGTGGAGGTGAATGTGGCAGGTACTGCTGTGGCAGGTGTAAACTACCAGGAAATCCCTAACACCGTAACCATTCCGGCCAATTCAACCACCGCCACTATTTTTGTAACCCCCATTAATGTTTCGGCCATTGAACCCAATTCCACCGTGGAGATTGAGTTGGGTGCCGGTGACCTGTATCAGTTATCGACTTCGGTAAGTGTTACGGTGACCATTACCGATAACGCCGCTCCGGCTTCCGATGCTCCCGTTGTATCTTTTGCCACTTCCAACCTGGTAACCAATCCTTATTTGGAGGAAGAGTTAACCATTGCGGTTGGTTTGAGTCAATCCTTCTCCTCTGACTTAACAATTCCTTTAACGTTAACAGGTGGGTTAGTCGCTGGCACCGATTATGAAATTGTTGGTTTGGAAAGTGATGCCATCACCATTGCTGCCGGCAATGTTTCGGCTTCTTTTATGGTTAAAATGAAGAATACAGCTGTTGTGGGAATGGACAAAACGCTTGAGTTCGGAATTGCAACGCCAATTGTAACCGACTATGCCGTTAAAACAACAGAAAATACTGTAGCTGTTAACGCAGTGGATCCGCAGGTTGATTTCTCGGCCTGGTTTAATGCAGCGAATCAATTCAATTATTTGTATGCTCAGTGGAACACAAGCGAAACGGTATACATTTCTAATGCCGACGCCTATTGGTTGAAGCGTTACTATTATAACAAAACAGATGACACCTGGTCAACTCTTTCGGGAGAACACTATATGCATGTTTCTCCTGACGATAACAACCAATGGAGTGAAGTTATAAATGTTGTTAAAAAGGAAATGGGTGGTAGATTCATTGATATTGTTGAGCAAGAGAGATATGAGATTCAGGCATTTGACTATTTAGGACTTACCAAGTATTTCGATAATGAGGCGACTTATGGAAAAACGGCCATTAAAGCAGAAAAAGGATGGTTCCGTTTTGTCTCAAAAGATGCATCTGCAACCAGCGGTACGGTAGTTGTTCCTGAGCAAACACTGATTCTTTACAAAATGACAGACAGTGATGCATGGGATGCCAAAACAACCGTTGATGTTGAAGGTGGTACTGAATCGTATTATGCCTGGTATGCGGACTCAAGACTTACCCAGGGAGATATCTCTAAATCGACGATGGTAACGCCTGTTTCCATTCAGGTTGAAAAATCAGTAGGGGTGTATGATACTGCAAATCAAACCATTCAGGTTGATATTACTTTTACCTGTAATGATGCAGATTTAAGTATTGATCCCAAGTATATATATGCCCAGGATGGGGATACTTATACTTTAAGAATTAAATATGAAGCCAGATACTAGTATCTGAATGATTTAGAGCGTGATCGAATACCCATTCGGTCACGCTCTTCTTAAAATTTAACTAATTCGGTTAATATAATCTTACCCCATGTTACGAATCCAATTCTCCTTTCTTTTCATTATTGCTTTCCTTACCCTTAACTTTTCGGCAGTTGCACAGTCTTATTCAACCGCTGATGCAAAAAAGTACCAGGCTCTGGTAGGCAAAGTGGAAATCAGTGAGCACGGTTTTATGAGTGTTCATAAGAGCGCAGATAATTTGTGGCTCGAGATCCCGGAAGAGATCATGGGAAGAGACTTGCTGATCGCCTGCAGGCTCGATCAGGTTAGTTCGAGTAATACGATTGCTGCCGGGCAAATGAGAAATAACCCTATATTGGTTCGTTTTAGTCACGATGATCAGAATGTGTATTTGCACCCGGTGAATACAAAAGAGAGTGTTAATAAGAATGATGCCATAAGCATTTCGTTTGAACGAAACCGAATGATTACGGTCATGGAGGTTTTTAAAATTGAGGCCGTAAATCCTGAAACAAACGCCTGTCTCATCGATGTCACTAAATTTTTTAATACCCCTATTGAGGGCGTTAGTCCCTTTGGCGATAAAGCAGCACCAGGGAAACTGGTCTCCGAACTCACCAATACCGTTCATGTTCGTGCTTACGATAAAAATATTGAACTGGTAACCTCAATGGGTTTCGAAGGAAGAAGGGAACCTTTTTTCTGCCACATGCATCGTTCCATACTGCTGCTTTCCAAAGAGCCCATGCAACCTCGTTTGTCCGATCCAAAAATGGGCTATTACGATGAAGCAAAAAAAGAATTCTCTTCCAATAAAATAGACGTTGAATCCTTTGGTTACATCAAACGATGGAGAATGGAGCCTAAGGATGAAGATCTTGAAAAATACCAAGCAGGCCAATTGGTGGAGCCCCAAAAACCCATTGTCTTTTACGTTGACAATGCTTTTCCTGCCAAATGGCGAAATTATATTAAAGCCGGTATTGAAGACTGGCAATCGGCATTCGAAGCCATTGGCTTTAAGAATGCCATACAGGCCAAAGATTATCCTGAGAAGGACAGTGCCTTTCAGATGAATGACATCACCAAATCGTGTTTTCGTTACGTCACCGAAGAAACGGCCAATGCGGCCGGAAATGCCTGGATCGATCCCCGTTCGGGAGAAATTATTCAGGGCAGTGTTATTTGGTATCACGATGTCATTAAGAAACTCTATCAGTGGCGCTTTGCTCAAACAGCCGCCAACGACCCGGCCATTCGCGGGGATAAAGATGAAATAGATGAAAAAATCCTCGGCGACTTAATCCGTTATGCCGCCGCTCATGAAATTGGTCATTGCCTGGGAATGAAGCACAACTATCGGGCCTCCTATGCTTTTCCTGTGGACTCCCTGCGTTCGGTAAGCTTCACCCACAAATATGGAACGGCGGCCTCCATCATGGATTATGCCAGAAACAATTATATCGCTCAACCCCAGGACAAAGGGGTTCGTTTAACCCCGCCAACGTTGGGTGTGTTTGATTATCTGTCGCTTAAGTGGGCTTATCAGCCTGTTTTTTCTGCAGCAACCCCCGAAGAGGAACGTGAAATTTTAAATGGGTGGCTGGCCGACAAAAATGAGGATGATATGTATCTCTACGGCACAAAAAACGGAATGGGAGATGGTTGTATGGATCCATCGGTTCTGTCCGAATCCCTGGGAAATGATCTGGTGAAAGCCGGAAGATATGGGGTCGCCAACATCAAAATAATCATGCAGAATCTGGTTGAGTGGACTGCGGCGGATAAAACGGGCGATGCGAATCTTCAGCAAATGTATGAGGCCGTTCTGAAGCAATACTCGCAGTATTTAAATCACACCGAAACGTTGCTTGGTGGCATGTATGAGTTTGAAATCACCAATCCAACCCATCCCAATAAATTTGAGGCCGTTCCTAAAAAGAAACAAAAGGAAGCGCTTGAGTTTATGATGGATGAATTGCTTTCGCAGTTCGACTGGATGAGCACACCGGAATTTGAACGAAGAATGGGATCATTGGATCAGGAGGTTATGAAATCTCAGGGAAAAATAGTGGAGGGATTGATTAATAGAATGGTGTTGGTAAGAATCTTTACCTGCTCGGGCATGTCGGCTCAACCCTATTATGTTGGCGAATATTTAAGTGATATCCGGGAAAGACTGTTCTCTGTTTCCTCTAAAAAACAGAGTGCCCATTGGATGATGAACCTGCAGTGCGAATATGTTAAAACCCTGCAGCAATTGCTCGAAAAAAACAGTGCGGATGGAGGTCATCCATTCAACAACCTTGTTATGGCCGATATTTTAGCGGAGTTGGATGCCGTTCATGCGCTGGTATCTAAAAACGCTGAGAAAGGGGATGTTGCTGTTCGCAACCATTTCGCCTATCTGAAATACATTACGGAGCAGTGAAACCTGCGGTTGACCTGCCTGCTCCTCCGGGATAGTGGGTGGAAATGAGTGCCTCCTGACCAATCTTAACGCATCACTACAAATACGAATATGAGAAGAATCTATTTGCTCATTATATCTCTGGTATTGGTTTCATTATCGGCAAAGGCCGACGAAGGAATGTGGATTCCCTCCCTTTTGAAAAAATACAATATCCATGACATGAAAAAGGCTGGATTTAAGCTTTCGGCGCGGGATGTCTATGATATTAATAAGTTGTGTTTGAAAGATGCTGTCGTGGGGCTGGGTCGGTCTGATAACCCCTTAACCATGCATGGAAGTGGCTCTTTTATTTCTTCAACCGGGCTGGTGTTGACCAATCATCATACCGCTGTTTCATTCCTGCACCAAAACAGCAGCGAAGAGCATAACTATTTGCGGGATGGCTTCTATGCACCAACCAAAGCCGAAGAGCTCCCTGCAAAAGGGCTCACCCTCGCCCGGTTGGTCAGGATGGAAGATGTTACCGATCAATTGAGAAAAGGCACCGGGGATTTAAGTGAGATGGAAGCAAGCCGCTTGATTAACGCCAGGGGAGAGAAGTTGATTAAAGAGGCCGAAGAGAAGGAGACTTTTCAGGCCAATATCAAGGCCTACTTTGGTGGAATGCAGCTGTTCCTGGAAGTGTTTGAGGTTTATGAAGATGTGCGGATTGTGGCCATGCCACCCTTATCGTTGGGTAAGTTTGGCGGCGAAACCGATAACTGGGTGTGGCCCCGCCAGTCGGCCGATTTTGCCATTCTCAGGGTCTATGGAAATTCGAACCATGAGTCTCTTAAATATGACCCTTCCAACACGCCCATTAAGCCGGTTAATCACCTTGAACTGTCGCTAAAAGGATACCGGGAAGATGATTTCGCCATGGTTTACGGGTTTCCGGCACAAACCAAACAATTCCTGACTTCAAGAGCTATCCGGCAAATTGTGGAGGTTACAAATCTTCATGGAATAAAAATCAGGGATGCTAAGATGGAAGTCCTCAACCAGACGATGAATACTAATGATGATTTATGGTTGAAATATGCCGATTTTATGGCTAAAACATCGAATGATTTGCTGCGGTGGAAAGCCGAACTGCGGGGCATCAAAAAATTGGACTTAATCAACCTGAAACAAGAGGAGGAGGCCGCATTTATTAATTGGCTGAATTCTTCGGAAGAGCTAAAAGCCAAATATGGCGAGGTGATTCCAGGAATCGAGTCTTGTTGTAGCCGGTTGGATACCATTGAAAAACTGAATATGTACGCGGTGGAATCAGGCATCCGGGGATCCAATATTAACCCTTTTGTTGGGAAGTTTGATATGCTTAATGCCATCTGTTCGCGCAAGAAGGTAGACGAAAGACGCATGAAAAGTGAGCTGAGAAGGTTGCGTGTCGCCACCTCCGAGTTCTTCAATGCCTACGATATTGAAACTGAGAAAGCGTTTCTGAAGCGCATGGTGAAATTGTACGACGAGAACGTGGGGGATGCTTTTAAACCTGCACCAATTGTAGAGGCCCGTGAAAAATATAAGGGCGACTTTGACCGCTACATCGAGGATGCTTTTGACCATTCGGTTTTTGCTTCGGAAGAAAAACTGACTGAATTTTTGGATTTTTTCACCCGGGATGATGTGAAAAAATTGGCGAACGATCCGGTGTTTGAGTTGTGCCTGAGCTACTACCTGATCAATAAAGATTTTGTGATCGCCTCGAGAGGTAAAATAAGAAGCGAATATGGGACCTATCATTCCAAATATATTCAGGGAATCAAAGAGATGAAAGCTGACCAAAAGTTGGCCCCTGATGCCAACAGAGGCTTGCGGGTTTCTTTTGGTAAGGTAAAAGGAATCAAGGATGATGAAAGGGAATTTTCGTATGTCTCCACGCTTGAAGATCTGGTGCAGAAGAATGCGGAAGATGCCGGAATCTACGAGGCTCCTAAAGCGTTTGTTATGAAATGTAAAGCGGAAATAAAAGCTGGCAAAACGCCTCTTCCAACCTGTTTTATTACCGATTGTCACACCACAGGAGGGAGCTCCGGTAGTCCGGTGTTAAATGCAAAAGGGAAATTGATTGGGTTGAATTTCGACAGTGCCGGACAGGGATTGGTGGCCAACTATAAATTTATGCCCGAACTAACCCGGCAAATCTCTGTTGACATACGTTACGTGCGATTTGTATTGGAACATCAGCTTAAAGCCAATTCTTTGCTGGAAGAGTGGCAGTAAATGACGGGTTAAGGTCAAGTGGAGAGGCCGGAAAATTTCCCATTAAACGCAAGCCCGGTGTGGGTTTGGGGGGCATTACAAGACAAAAAATTTTTGAATGAAAAATTTACAGCTAATAGTTTTCTTATTCTTGTTTACTGCTTGCCAATCGTATAATCACGAGGATTATATTGCCACCTTTAAAGCGAATGTTGATGCGGAGATAAATCGTTTTTCCAAAGATGATTTTGACTCCATTTCGCTGGCCCGCAGCGGAAAGGAAACACTGGAGCGGTTAAAAGAGGAGAAAATTGCCAATGATCGCTTCTATGCCGATAACTATTCCTGGTATCAGTTGGGTAAAAACCTGATGTTAAATCCCAGGCAAGCTAAAGAGGAATCCCTAAAGGCTGGATTTGAACGGCCCTATTACTTTTTGGAGTTTTTAAAGTGTGATTCTGTTGTGAGTCCTGTTAAAGAGGAAGTGATTAAAGGCGTTAAGGATCGGTTGTTTGCAAAATACAATCGCGATTCGGTGAGCATATCCCAGAGTTCGGCCAGTGAACTATTTATGGCGGTTGCCAGGTGTGACCGATCTAAGTATTTCTTTTTTATTAACGTGGATTTTGAAAAAGTAAACAAGGCTTCGGAAAAGCAGAAAAAGGTCGCTTCGCAAATGATGCAGTCGGCCTTTAAGCGATTGAAGGAAAAGGCTGTTCTTAAAGATTTGAAGTATCATCTGACCATTACCACCGGAGAAGAGATTGGCATCTCGGAATCGCTGTTTACGATAGGGAAAAATATCTATGTAAGTATTAATGCCCAGATGGGTGAGATGTTGGCCAGGAATCCCGGTCCGGCTCCAGCCCTGTCGCTTGAAGAGCAGTATTTTAAAGGGTTAACCTGGGAGAAAGCCTGGGTATTGTATGAGGTGTTCGGGCAATAAATTATTCGGGATGAGCCGTAAATAGGATGACAACCAACAACCTCCGGTCAATCATAAAAAATAGCCGGCTCTATTGGGTTTGTGTGAATAATTTCCCTTGATTCTACAATAATGTCATCCCTTCGGGATTTGGGTTTTATCACCCTGTCCAATCTATAATAATTCATCCGTTCGGAATGGGGGTTTTCATTACCATAGCCTCCTTGTAATAACGTTAACCCTTCATGACCATTCATTTAAAGCCTGAAGGGCTGATATTATTATAGCAAAAAGGTTTATGGTATAGTCAAACCCCGAAGGGGTGGCATTTTTCTTTATATGGATTTAAGGAGTTAAATAACAGGGTGATACAAAATTAGCCAGAGGATAATAAAATCTTCAGGCTAATAGAAATACAGCTTTCAAGCGTGTAATAAAGATACCAATGAAATAGGTGGATTTTATTTTTTTTTCTTACTAACTTATAATATTAATCTAATATGAAATATCATGCGTAATATTCTTTGGTTAGTGGCTGTTGTTTGTATCCTTATTTGGTTATTGGGTATTTTAGGGGTAGTTGCAGGTTTGGCGACAAGTAAGCTTTTGCATATTTTGCTTGTCATTGCGATTATTTCCATATTATATAATATTATTTCTGGAAGGAAACCTCTGTAAAACACACGAAATAAATTTTCTATAATCTTCAAGTAAATTCCTTAAGTCATGAAACGAGTTATTGGCGTTCTCCTTTTTATCCTATCCCTATATTTGGGTTATAGTGGCGTTACAAAGTTCTCAAAAAGTAGTAAATCGGTTGATATAGTAGGAATAGAAATATCAGCTGAGGATAATCAAAAAAAAACGACTTCTTATATTTATATGGGATTTGCCTTGGTATCCTTTATCGGGGGGATGGTTTTGGTGCAAACAAAAAAGACTTAAAATATTAAGAGACTGTTTAAATTTTATCCTTTAGTTTATTTTGTTGTCTTAATCCCTCATTCGGCAGCACAATTTCTTTAGATAGCGATGTTATTCGCATCAATTTTGCCTTGTATGAAAACTTAATCCTACCAAACTAATTCCAAAAACAAAACTTAAACAGTCTCTAACTAAATCTGCTCCTGTTAATCTTAGTTCAATCCCCTTTTATTCATCAATCATTTCGCCCTTTCCCTTCGAGTATTTTTGGGATACTTTTTTCAATTCTTGATTCACGCGTTTTGGGTTGTTTGGCTTGTGAAAAATAGAGTAAATAGCCTCTTTGCCTTCCAGGTGTCAATGCTTCAAAGGCTGACTTTAGTTCGGGCGTTTGTTTAAATTTTGTTTTCAACTCATCAGGCATGACAAATTCTGACGTTTCTTTAAGTTTTACTTCCAGTCCGGCCCTTTCAACGTCAATAGCTTCAAGGATATAAGCCTTAATTGTAGGTTCCAGTTCTTCAATTTCCTGGAGGTTCCTGAAGCGAATCTGCCTGGCTGCCTGCACATGCTCAGTCTGTTGGATCAGCCGGTTGCCGGGGTCACTCATCAAAACCCCTTTGTTAAACAAAAGAGCACAGTATGCTTTGAATCCATGAACCAAGACTACGTTGCTTCCCTGAAAGGTGTAGCAAGGGACGCCCCACTTCAATTCCTCATTCAACCCACAGACAAGAACAATCCTCCTTAATTTCTGATACTCTTTCTGCCATTTGTTTTCCTTATTGAAGA
Organism: Marinilabiliaceae bacterium; assembly: GCA_041583495.1. Classification (GTDB taxonomy): domain Bacteria; phylum Bacteroidota; class Bacteroidia; order Bacteroidales; family Marinilabiliaceae; genus JBFHFS01. The sequence continues at coordinate 40,790 of JBFHFS010000004.1, forward strand.
ACCCATCTGCTTTTTGATTCATGTTGTGTGTTTTATATTACTGTAGCAACTTCTTTCCGGTTTGATGTTTACCGTATATAGCCCATCAACTCCCTCGTGTTTAGTTTATTAATCTCACATTCCCAATGTGGGCAAATGTTTAACCTTATGATAGTTTAAGGTGGCTTTGATACAAGATATTAGCTCCTTCTTTGGGATATCGTCCTCTATTTGAAAAACGATTGCCCTGTTCCCTTCAAACTCAAACTTGTTTTTAAAAATCATCCTGAAAGTCTCGACCAGCCTGCTGGTGCATTTAAAGTACAGGGCGTATTGATTGGGCGTTTTGGATTTCCAATCCATCCTGAGGGTACTTCCGTTTTTGGTCAGATAGCTTGGTTCTCCCCATTTTAAGGTTTCCTCCAAAATTGTTATATCATCTATTTCTTTTGCAGTCTCAATTACCAATGATCTAAGCGCTAACATTCTGGCCCGGACAGAATCGGGATAATTGGCGAATACCAATGCCACTTCAGGGTTTATCTTTATTTCTAAATTTTTCATCGGTTTTTAAGTTGTACATGTATTACTACGAGGAGTTCATTCATAGAATGTTTTTCAATCATATTTGTTTCATTATCTGCTGGGAGAACCATAAAGTCGTATTGCCTTAGGGACCTTTTTGATAGATCTGGAAATTCTTTTCCTGCATCTTTTATCCATGAATCTTCATTATGGCCCGCCTCACCGGTTTTTTGTCCAGGCGACGAATCCCCCTTGTTTGCAATAAGAAACAACAGTTGCCTGGAGTAACCCTCTTATGCTATTTCGGGTACACCCATTGGGTCTGTCGACCAGCCGAAAGCTTCTTAAGGCATTTTTTTCTCTCTTTCCTTTTTTCTACGTTTTTGTAAAAAAGACCATATTTTTCTACATAAATGTAGCTTCTGCCGGTCTGATAAAAACCGCAGCCGCAAACGGAATATGGTTGGTGTTCAGGGGCTAACGACAAGGCAATAACGCTTTTGTTTTGAATGGCACGTTATCTGTAAAACGCATATCGTCGTTATAACAATCGTGAATTTCGACTCAATTGTTTACCAGCAAACCATTCAATTATGAAAAAGCTTTTTGTATTCATCGGCACCCTGGCCTTTCTTTTTTCTTCCTGTGTTAATGAAGGGGATTTATTAATCATTACTCAAGGGGATTATCCGGTTAAGGAGTATTATTTAGAACGTGATCCTAAGATTAATACATGGGGGGCGGGCATCGATTTTGTGCACAGTGAATGCCGTTTATCCGAGACCTCTTTAGATTTTGCTTATCTAAACGAAACGGATGACTTTCCTCTGGATCTCAATTTTTACATAGTCAAAGCCTATTACTACGCCGATAATGGGGATCTTAAAAGCGAAGGATGTCCGGCAATCCTGTTGTCATCGGAGACTAAGGCCTGCCAGATAGGGGAAGGGGTAGCCTGTTTTGACTCGCTTACCGAAATATCAGGTCAAATGTTAAGTCAATTACACGGGGAGCCGGAAATTAATTACGATGAATTGATCGATGAGACCACCGGGTTTTACGATCGGGCATCTCTCTATTCGGCGCTCGATTCGTGTGTGGTTGGTCAACGTTTTAGGGGCTCAATACTTGAAGTTCCGGAGGGAAGGACCGAGAAAGAAGTTCAGCCGGTTTATTTGATCGAAACAGAAGAGGGGGCTTATGTGAAATTTATGGTTGTTGAATTTAAGCCTTTAAAACCAAATGACAAACAAACCCTTGTACGCTGGCAGGTAATTAGTGAGTAGCCGCCTCAACACAGGCCCTCAATATTTCAAATTCTGAGAGATTATAATGGATCGCTTACTTGTATTCATCGTCATATTTTTCCTGAACTATCCTCTGTTGGCACAAAAACAAATTCAGGGGATGGTTATGGACAAGCAGGGTTTCGCCATTATGTATGCATCGGTTTTTACTTTGGAGGGAGGCGGCACCATAAGCGATTCACTGGGCAACTTTGTGTTGGATCTGAAAACAAATGAAGCCGCTCATACTTTGCTTATTCATTCTCTGGGCTATCAGGCCGATACCATATTGCTGGCTGTTAACCAAACCGACATTAAGATACAGCTCACAGAAAATCCATTTGCACTTAAGGAATTTTCTGTGGTCGCCCAACCAGGCATCGAAAGGAAAAGTTTCGTTTCAGCCTTCGTTACCAACAAAAAAGAGATGGCAAAATTAAATCCACAAAATATCTCACAAGTACTGCAAACAGAAGCCGGTTTTACCAACAAGTCGGGCTATCAGTCCCCGTTGGTTTTAAGAGGTATGTCGGGCAGGCGGATTTTGGTTTTGCGCAATGGCAATCGTCGTTTCAGCTCCTATCCTGCCGGTGTGATGGCGCATACCATTAATGTCTACGACCTCGAACGTATTGAAGTAGAGAAAGGAGCTGCCTCCGTGATATATGGAGCAGGGGCCATGGCGGGTATTATTAACCTGATTGATCAATCGCCCTTTAAACAAAAGGGATTTAATGGCCGGTTTTCGAGTGGTTACGGATCGGTGAACAATGAGAAAAACCTCCTGGCTTGCGGAGGGTGGAGCGATGGGAACTGGGCTGTGAAAGGGGCTGTTCGTACCCGAAAGGCGGGAAACTTTTTTTATCCCGACGGCTCCATGGCCGAAAATAGCTTCTATGCCGATAAGGATGCCTTTATAACCGCCGGTCTAAAGTTTTCTGAAACGCAACATTTGGTGCTCACCACCGATATTCACAAGGGTGGGCCCTGGGGCAAACCCGTTGGTTTCAATGGTTCCGATTATATGCGTGTACAAACACAGGAGGAGAGATCCAATAACTATTCCCTGAAGTACACGAATGGAAAACCAGGACTGTTTCAGGATTTTGATTTCAGTGCTTTCTTCTCCGACGAAAGCCGGGAATTGGTGAAAAAATACTATACCGCCGCTGGTTATCAGTTGTCGTATGTGGAAACCACTCATTTTTCCGATTACTATTATGGGTCCATTTTTCGCGGGCGGATAAAAGTGAATGATCAATACAGTATCACCACCGGTGCTGAGGCTTATAGTTTTCATATATCAACCCCAACCGATGTGGTTGATTATATAGATTCTATTGCCTTCAATAATAGGGTGAGCCATAACGCCCGAACCAATACCTCCGGAATTTTTATGCAACACGCCATTGGCATCGATGAAAAGACGCGTGCCAGGATCGGTATTCGATACGATTACGCGTCGGTGAACGAGGGGGAGGTGTACAGTGTTGAGCAGAAGGAGGGACGAAGCCATGCAAAACATGCTGTCAGTGTGAATGTGGCTACCACATTTGCCTTAAGTAAGCAAACCATAATCAAGATTAATGCGGCCCGCTCCTTCCGAATGCCAGAGACTACCGAGCTTTATTCGGACAGTTACACCTCAAATGGTGTTTTGTATGGTAATCCCGACTTAAAACCGGAGTACTGTTACAGTCTTGATGCAAGTTGTCAGTTTAGGTCAAAGGGTTTGATGGTTGAGTTGAGTCCATTTGTGTGGTTTATGGATGATATGATTTCAAAGGAAGAAATCTCGGGGATGCCCGGAACCAATTATGCCTATGTAAATATTGGCCAAACGCGCCTTTTTGGTGGGGAAGTAAATGGGGAGCTTAAGTTTGAGGAGTTGTTTTTTCTTAACGATGCGCTGAACTTTCGTGTGGGAGCAGCTTACCTGAATGGAACGGATATCACCCGGTCGTCGGGGATCTTAAACCAGGGAACCCCTTTAGACTATGTCCCCCCCTTTAACCTGAAGTGGGAGGTAAGCTACAGTGGCCGCATGGTGGAGAACGTAAAGCTAAATGTGGGTCTTCGTTCGGTTTATTATGCCGAGCAGACACGACTGGGTGACGCCCCTTATGCCACTCCTTCTTACTTTTTGCTGGGAGGTAATCTGGGTGTGAGTCTACCCAAGGTAAAAACCAGACCCTCGATAAACCTGTCGGTAAACAACCTGCTGAATAAAGAATATTACAGCTATCAATCCTATTTGCCGGGCGAAGGTCGTGATATCCGGTTGTTTGTAACCTTTAGTTTTTAAAGGCAGGCTACCGAAAAAAAGTCGGGACAGGTTACCCGCCCTCTGAGAGTAAAATATTTTCGGATGGGATTTGTGAATTTGGGTAACCCAACGGGTTTGAAACCAAAATGAGAGGAAAGGCAGAAATTGAGGACATGGATTAAATTATCAAATTTTGGTGCCTGGAGCGAGCGCCCCAATTAAAAAAGTAAATGCCCGAATCCCTGGCCATAGTACATGATAAAAACATAAAAAACATGGAAAAAACATTGATTATCATTTTGTTGGTGGTGTCTGTCAGGCTTTCAGCCGCCACCATCACCGACATGGCAGGCCGAAAGATTACCATTCCGGATAAAATCGAGCGGGTTCTGCCATACGATGCCAAAATATCTATTTTGCTTTTTCCGGTGGCAGCCGAAATAATGGTGGCCAAAGCCCTGGTTCCCGGCAGCAAAAAATATCCGTATATGGCCAGTTCTTATGGTCAGATGCCGGAAGTGGATATCAGGAACATTGAAGAGGTACTGGTCAAAAAACCCCAGCTAATCATTGCGGGCACTTATTCAAATTCTGATAACTACGAAAGGCTCGAAAATTTACAGAAACGGACCCGTATTCCGGTGGTTGTGGTCGACTTATCCCTAAGCAGCCTCGATAAAACCTATGCGTTTTTGGGGGAGATTTTAGGGAACAAAGAACAGTGTTTAGCCTGCGCCACCTTTTTACAGGCCATTTACAGGGATACAGAGGCTTTGATGGTTAACCATCCGCTATCGGATGTAGGCGTCTATTACACCCTGGGATTGTCCGGCTTAATAACCGACCCTCCCGGTTCGCAGCACACCGAGGTGTTGGATTACCTGAAATTGGACAATGTGGCAAAGGTGCCCACGCCTACAGGGGGCCATGCCACAGTAAATATGGAGCAGGTGTTGATCTGGGATCCGGATTACATCTTGTGTGCCGGATTTAAAGGGGATAAAAATGCCTATGCTTCCATTACCCGGGAAAATAAGTGGGCAAACATCGCAGCGGTAAAAAACAGTCGCGTGTACAAAGTACCCTCCCAGCCCTTTGGCTGGTTCGATCATCCGCCCACCGTTAACCGCATCCCGGGAATTATATGGTTATGTGAAGTGTTTTACCAATTACCCCCCGACCTGGCGCAGGAGCAGGTCAGGGCCTTCTACAAACTCTTTTACAGGTATGAACTCACTGCTGAAGAATACCAAATGTTATTTCAATGATTATGCATCCAAAAGCCATCCCATCCATTTTTCTTTTGCTGGCAGTGTTTACCCTGCTGTTGGTCCCTTTTTCGCTGATGCTGGGTCGATACCCTGTGTTGATGAGTGATTTGTGGCAATTGGGGCAATCCTTCTTCTCTTCGGGAAAAGAGATTCTCCCACAAATAAAGATTGTGCTTATTGATATTCGGTTGCCCCGGGTACTGGCTGCTTTCTTAGTGGGTGGAACTCTCTCAATTACAGGAGCGACCTATCAGGGAATGTTCCGTAACCCTATGGTGTCGCCATCTATCCTGGGGGTGTCGGCAGGAGCCGGATTTGGAGCCGCCCTGGCCATATTGATGGGCTTTAGTGCCATTATGCTGCAGGCCTCGGCTTTTGTTTTTGGGGTGGGGGCCGTGGTGGCGGTTTATGCCATTAGTCTGGCTACGGGTAAGAAACACGAAAAATGCCTTACCCTGATCCTTTCGGGAATGATTGTGGCCACCGTTTTTTCAGCACTGATCTCGGTGCTTAAATATGTGGCCGATCCCGACGATGCCCTCCCATCCATTGTATACTGGCTTATGGGCGGCTTATCGGAAATCGGGATGGGCGACCTGGGTTTTATCGCGGTGGTGGCCATTTCCGGCTTAGTCGTTTTAACGTTTTATGGGTGGCAATTAGATATGCTGTCCTTTGGCGACGATGAAGCTAAAACCATGGGCATTGACGTTGAGAAACTTCGATTCATCGTCATTACGCTGGCTACCCTGATGACTGCCTCGGCCGTCAGCATTAGTGGCATTATTGGATGGGTGGGATTGGTAATCCCTCATATCGCCCGCCTGTTGGTCGGTTCAAAAAACAGCGTTTTGCTGCCGGCCTCTTTTTTTATCGGAGGGTTGTTCCTGTTGATGGTCGACGACTTAAGCCGGACCCTGTCGGCCATGGAAATCCCGCTGGGCATCACAACTTCTCTCATCGGAGCCCCTTTCTTCATATTTATATTAATGAGAACGTCAAAAAAGCATTAGCCATGATAACCTTAAATGATCTTAGCTGCGGTTACGGGAATAAAAAGATCCTTACCGGACTAAATTTGACCCTGAAGGAAGGTCAATTGACCTGTCTTATCGGCAAAAATGGCGTAGGTAAGACCACCTTGTTTAAAACCCTCTTAGGTCTGATCCCGGCAATAGGGGGACAAATATGCATTGATGGCCGGCAAATACAATCCTTTTCCTGTTCCCAATTAGCCAGGCAAATAAGCTATGTGCCTCAGGCTCACGGAACCCCTTTCCCCTTTAGTGTGCTCGATGTGGTTTTAATGGGGCAATACGTTCATACCTCCGGCTTTTGGGGGAAGCCCAAAAAACAAAATCTCGACATGGCCATGGAAAGCATTCACTCTTTGGGTATTGAAGCATTAGCGCATACAAAATTTTCCCGGATCAGCGGGGGTGAAAAACAGATGGTGCTTATTGCCCGGGCCATGGCACAACAGCCACGGTTTATTGCCATGGATGAACCCACCGCCAATCTCGATCTGGGGAATCAGGTTCGTGTACTCAAAGTGGCTCAAATACTCAAAGAAAAGGGCTACGGGGTGATCATGAATACACATTCGCCCCAACAGGCGCTTCAGTTTGCCGACAACCTGGTAATGTTGAAAAAAGGTGGAGTTGCGCATGTGGGCATGCCTTCCGAAATACTTCAGCCCGACACCCTTTCGGAGTTATATAAAATCCCGGTTGAATTGGTGGAGGCGCAAACGTCGACCGGAGAATCACGAAAAATATTGTTAACGCTATAACCCACACAATGATTACAGGGACCGAAAATTTATTGCAAATAGCCCAAATGGATAAGGCGTTTTTGGCGCTCTTCGAGAATCATGGACTCGGGAAATATTTTAAACCCGAAAACCTGGAGAAGATAGGGCGTTTTACGCGTCTGAAAACCTTGTTGGAAGCCAATCATCTGGATGCTGAATCGTTCATTGCCTCTTTAAATAAGTTACATCACCAGGCCTCCGGGGCAAAAGTTCAGGATATCACCCATCCTGAGAACCTTCATTTTTCAGCCATGTTGCCCTGCGGCTTACGTAATCCATTTAAGGAATTTGTGGATTCGTATCTTAGGGATAACCTTTCTGATTTCGAGTCCCTGAACTATTTAATTGAGGGCAATGTGAACCACGAATTATCCTATTATCCTTTGCTCGATCATATTAAAAATGCCAACGAGTTACCCGATATCATTATGGCATCGGATGTAAATAACTTTTTTCATCGGCCCTTTATGGAGCGATTTATCCATGCCGGGGTCTTTGAGACTTTTCAGCCTGGGGGTCTCAATCCTTATCTGGAAAAGGCCGGCTATGCCGACCCCGAAAAACATTTCACCATGTACACCGCCAATATGTTGGTGATAGTGGTGGATAAAGAAAAACTGGGCGATAGAAAGATGCCCGTGAAATGGGTCGACTTACTCAGCCCGGAGTTTGAAAACGATATTATCATGCGGGGGGAAGACGACTTTTTTTGCAATGCCATCATGCTGCCTTTTTATAAGGATTACGGGATGGAAGCCATCCGCCGTTTGGCAAAAAACATAAAAAAGGGATTGCATCCTGCCGAAATGGTAAAGCTGGCAGGTAAAGACAGCGACGAGGGGGCGGCGGTTTATTTAATGCCCTGGTTCTTCTCTAAACGGATTAATAACCAAAAAGCAGAGGTGATATGGCCGGTCGATGGCGCCATTGCCAGTCCGGTGTTCTTATTGGTGAAGAAAGATAAAATAGAACAACATCGTAAGATTCTGGATTTCTTGTTCAGCAAGGCCACTGGCGAATTGTTAACCGGCCGGTTTTTCCCAGCTACCCGCCCGGAGGTGGCCAATGATCATTTTCCTCCGGCTGTAAAATGGCTCGGCTGGGACTTTTTGAACAGAACCGATATCGGAAAATTAAAAGAGGAGATGCGAATCGAATTTATGAAGATATGGGATCCAAACCATAACCTAAAAAGCATATGAACCCAATTATTAAACTTGCCTGCATTGGTCTGATAAAGACGCCACATAAAAGCATGGCCAATATGCCCATACAACCCATTGGGGCAGGGGGGATAAAAGGATGCATTGAACTGAACCCTGCCTATGCCCCGGGATTAACCGATATTGAAGGCTTTTCTCATCTTATCCTCCTTTATTATTTGCATGAGGCAAAGGGTTATAGCCTTATGGTGAAGCCTTTTATGGATGATAAGACACATGGTGTATTTGCCACCCGGGCCCCCAGGCGTCCCTCGCCGATAGGATTATCAACCGTTCGATTAATCAGCGTTGAAGAGAATAAGATATACTTTGAAGGGGCCGATATGCTGGATGGGACGCCGCTGATGGATATTAAACCCTTTTTCAGACAAATAGATAACCGGATGGATGCCCTAAGCGGATGGCTTGATCAAAGGCCGGACTCCATCGTGGAAAACACCCTGTCAGACACCCGATTTATCACTTCAACGGAGCAACCATGACCAGACTAATCACCATCGCCGGTCCCCCATCGTCGGGCAAAACATCTGTTATCATAAAGATGATTGAGAGTATGTCTCACCTTAAAGAAGCTTGTGGGGTGGTTAAGTTCGATTGTCTGAGTTCGCTTGATGAAGAGCAATACCTTAAAAATGGCATTTCCGCAAAAACAGGTCTGGCAGGGAATTTATGTCCCGATCATTATTTTATCTCCAACATTGAGGCTTGCTTTTCCTGGGCTAAGGCACATGGTTTTTCAACCCTGATAACAGAAAGTGCCGGGCTTTGCAACCGTTGTTCTCCGCACCTAAAGGAAGTGCTGGCGGTTTGTGTCCTCGATAATTTGAGCGGCATCAATACCCCGTTAAAAACAGGGCCCATGGTAAAAATGGCCGATGTAGTGGTGGTAACCAAAAGCGATTTGGTGTCGCAGGCTGAGCGGGAGGTGTTTGGCTTTAAAATTCAACAGGTCAACTCAAAATGCAAGGTGTTATTCATTAACGGCATCACAGGGCAGGGGGCCGACCGTTTAGCCATCCTGGCCACTTCGGCAAAAGCCTTTTCTACCACCGAAAATTTGAAGCTCCGTTTTTCGATGCCGGCCGCCCTTTGTTCCTATTGTTTGGGGGAGACCCGCGTAGGCAAAGACTTTCAGATAGGCCTTAACCGTAAAATAAAATTATAATCTTAACCGTAACCCCTGCCTTCCGGAAAACCCAAAATAGTATGCCTAAAGATATATTACATAAACCGCTCAATGAACTCATTAAGGCACATCCTCTCTTAGCCGACTTTTTTGCCTCGTTTAATTTGGATACAACGTGCGAAGAAAGATCATTTACCCGGTTGGTCGATTCCTTAGGGGATTCCTTTTGGGAAGATAAGGGGACCGGCAGAGTTGAAATGACCCAATTGTTTACCGACTTTTTTGAGGGAATGCACGTCCTGGAAAAACCCACAAAAGTGGAAACCCTCGAGGTGCTTTCGGGCCTTAATAAATGCGGGCAACCCGAGAGTTGCAATCTTCATCTGAAACCCGGAGAAATAACCTGTATTGTAGGTCCTACCGGTTCGGGAAAAAGCCGTTTGTTGGCCGACATAGAGTGGTTAGCCAGAGGGGATACACCTACCAAACGAAGCGTATTGATAAATGGACAAACGGCAGATGATACTACCCTGGCGCAGTTTGGGGGAAAGTTAATAGCCCAGATAACACAAAACATGAATTTTGTGCTGGATATGGATGTGGAGAGCTTTCTTTTGCTCCATGCCCAAAGTCGTTTTATACCCAACGCTCTTCAGTCCGTAAGGGAGGTTATTGAATTGGCCAACGAACTTTCCGGTGAAGCTTTCGGGCCTTCCACGCCCGTGACTTTTTTAAGTGGGGGACAATCGCGTGCACTGATGATTGCCGATGTGGCCTGTATAGGGCAGGCGCCCATTGTGTTAATTGATGAAATTGAAAATGCCGGGGTGAATAAAAAGAAAGCACTTGATTTACTGGTAAATAAAGAAAAGATTGTCCTGATGGCCACCCACGACCCGCTATTGATATTATTGGCCGATAAAAGGGTGGTAATAAAGAATGGGGGCATGCATCAGGTAATAAAAACCAATACCCTGGAGAAATCGCTCTACCATGATCTGGAAAAGTTGGACAATTTGATACAGCACACGAAGGACTTTTTTAGAGATGGAAACGAATTATCTAAAGGCAATGAGTTGGAATTAAACAAATTAAGATGGCAGAATTGTTGATAAAAGGAAGCTTTAAGATCGAAACCTCCAGTGGTTTTGTGATTCATCCAAAAGTAATTGAGTTGTTGAGAGAAGTTGAGGGAACCGGGTCATTAAATTCGGCGGTTTCCAATATCGGAATGTCATACTCTTATGCCTGGAATATGATTAACAAAACCAACTGTAAGCTGGAAGCTCCTCTTATTGTTTCCCGAAGGGGTGGAAATGGAGGTGGCCTGGCGAAATTAACCGAGGCGGGGACCAAATTGCTCAAATATTGCGATAAGCTGGAGAAAGATTTTAATGATTTTGTGGGCCTTCATGTCGTGAAGCTGAAGCTTTAGGGTCTGAGAATTCCCCGGCGCTCTACCCAAAACCTTGAATTTTTCTTTTCCGGTGCTTTTTTTCCTTCAAAATAGGGCATCATCCATTAAAACCTGAACAAGCCAGGAAGCCGTCCCATTTTTTCATTTTTGAAAATTCACCCTCCTTTTTTTACATTTTAGTAAAAGGGGGTATTTGTTATTCTTCTGACAATAAGAAAGATGTGGTTCTGGCATCAGATGTGCGGTGTTGTTCTTAAACAGATATGGGGGTGTTGAGAATAAAGATGTTTGAGAGGAAACGAACCCCTAAAATTCGGAGCAGGAGATGAAAAAAGGATCTCACATCAATGGAGAGTAAACATTGAACATTGATTATTGAACATTGATAATTGAACATTGAATATTGAACATTGAGTCCACTCCGAAAAGCTGGATTTCATTGATTTTCAATTTTTTTACCCCTAACCCCTTGAGGGGAACCGGTTGAAAATCAATGAAATAATAAAGCCTTCTCAAGAGAGATTAGAAATGTTTTATTTTTCGGAGTAGCCTCAATATCGATAATTGAATATTGAACATTGAACATTGAATATTGAACATTGAATATTCAATATTCAAAACAGAACATCCAGTAGAGGTTTAAATTTAGTTTTGAAAGAAATATGCGAATCAAAAAAATAGAAACGTATGAAAATTATTTTTCCGGTAGTCGATAATTTTAGGGGACGATATACCATATCCCCAAGTTTTGTGCAATCTGACTTTATTTGTTTTTATGATTCTGAAAAGCAATCATTTGAATGGATGGCAGCCAAAGAAATAACCCTCAGAGCGGGAAACCTGAGTGTGGCTTTAAAACAAAAAGGGGTGAGGGGCACCATCTGTACCCATATGTCATTAATGGCTTTAAACCTGTTTGTTGAGAGTGGGTTTACGGTGTATAAAGGGAAGGGAACCAATGTAAAAGAGAATGTTGATGCATTCATTAATCATAAGCTGGAACCTTTTACCCCACTTGACTCGTTGGCATCGGACGCTTGCCTGGGATCATGTAGCTCTTGTGGTTCAACCTGCAAATAGAATATTATGGCCATAGGAAAAGCAATACATTTTGTAAGGCAAATAAGGGATAATGACCGGTTGCGCCGGGCATGTTACCATTGTGAGTCAAAAGAGGTGGTAATGGAACAAAACGGCTTTAATGAAGTAGAGTTTGAGAATGCCATCAATATGCAGCTGGTGAAATGTCAGACCTACGAAGAAGCCGATGTGGTACAACAAATAAAAATGTGGTTTGCACTGCTATAAATTAGATGACTATGTTTAGAGACCTTGAAAAAGCCCGGTTAATAATAAAAGAGGGGGTGGGATTGGACCTTACTTATGCCTATGACGATCTTGTTTTTTCGGAGCATGGCGTGATAATCCTGCAATTCGATGATAATCATGAAGGGGGTTTCTTTTGCCATTTTCATGAGGATTGTGTCGAAGAGGAACGGGTTAAGATGGTTGCAGGTCTGGTTGAAGCAGGGAAAAATATGGGGTGCGATGTCCGGATTAAAGGACGGTTCTCCCTTGAACAAAAAGGAGAAGCATTTGAAGTTCACTTAAAATAATGAATGATGGCAAATACAGAATTAAACTGGCGCACCTGGCTCGATTATGGTGATAAATATCTGAAGGGCGTAGCCCCGGAGGGGAAGAAAAGCCGGCTCGGCCCCGATATCAGGTACAACCTTTTGTCGATGTCTTTAGAGAGCTATATCATGGCTATTTTGGATGTGCATCATACACTGCCTGATAACCATACTTATTCGGATCTGATTTATGCCCTGGAAAAGGTCATGCCCCTTGACAAGGGCTTGAAAGAGCGTATTCTTAAGTACGAAAATATTCAGTCTATCTGCTCTATCGAGAAATACCATACCTCCAGTCCTTCCGAGCAGGATCTGATTGAATTACGGTCGGCACTGGGTGAGATCAAGGTGCTTGCTCATGAGACCTGTTTGGTGGAGTAAATATGTAATACCTCGATGGCCCTGGCCTTTATCATGCAATAAATGGTGGCCCCCGCCTGGATATCTAACTTTTTTAAGGATACCCGGGTTATTTCGGCGACCAGTTCTATGCCGCAATCCACTGTTACAAAGCACGATTTGTCTGTGTGTCTGATGTGTTTCACCCTGCCCTTAACCTGGTTTTGCACCGAAGTGTACTTTATCCTTTGATTGTTTAAGGCAATATTTTCAGGGTATATGCAAAACCGTACTTTATTATCTTTTTTCATTCCTTTTTTAAACCATTTGGAGCTGGTTTTCAAAAGAGGTTCTGTTCCCCTGGTGAGACTGAATTCGTGCAGCTCCTCTTCCTCTGAAAACTCGAGATGATAAAGCTCGAAAATGTTTAAAAAACGCCTGGGGTTTACCAGCGAAGGGGCACTTTCAAAGTCCCCAAGGTTCGGGTGCTCCCCGGAGGCCAACACTTCTCCGTTGTTTATGATCAGCAGCGAGCGCGTAAGCTTTAGGATATCTTCCAAATCATGACTGATAATCAGTAAGGGAACCCCAAATTGATTATTTATCTTCAGGAGGGAGGAGATGATCTGTTTTCTTTTGTTCCTGTCAAGATTGGAAAAAGGCTCATCCATTAACAGCAAATCGGGCTGAGAGAGTAACGTTCGGCCAATAGCGACTCTTTGTCGTTCCCCCCCCGATAGCTGGGCTGGTTTCTTCCCAAGCAGGGGACGAATCTCCAGCAGCTCGACCACCTGATCGAACGAAATCATCTCCTGTTTTCCCCGGGTGTAGGGTCGGCTGTAACAAAGATTGGCTTTTACGGTTTTATGGGGGAACAGATAGTGTTCCTGAAAAACAACCCCTATTTTCCTTTTGTTTGCCGGGACAGCAATCTTTCTCTCTATATCCCAAAATACCGTATCGTTAAATGTTAATCGACCCGCCTGGGGTTTCTCTATTCCACAAAGAATGTTCATCAGGGTTGTCTTGCCCGAACCCGATGGGCCAAAAACACCCGTAATACTACTGGTTATCTCCACGTTGTAGTGAAACTTTGTGTCGCCCAGCTGGTGTGTGATATGTTCGAATTGAAGTTTCATCGGGACAGGTATTTTTTGCGTTTACCAATTGTTTCCGAGGCAGCAATAGCCAGAAAGGAGATAACGATGGAAATGATCACCAATCGGGCCACCTCCATCTCCTTCCCAGGTACTTGCATGTTGGCGTATACCATTAGCGAGAGGGTTTGGGTTTGGCCAATAATATTACCTGCCAGGGTAATGGTGGCCCCAAATTCACCCAGACTTCGGGCAAAGGACAACACCATCCCGCTTAATATTCCGGGCAGGGCCATGGGCAAACTGACACGGAAGAAGGTAGACATCCGGGAGGCGCCCAGGGTTAAGGACGACTTTTCGTATGCCGGATCAACCAATTCGAAGGCCGACCGTATCGCCCGAACCGCCAGTGGCAGGGAGACTGCCATAGAGGCGATTACAAGCGCTGCAAAGTTGAAGGTTAACCGGATGCCCAAAATATTAAACAGGGTGGCCCCTAGAACCCCGTTTCTGCCCAGTAATAGTAGAAGCACATAGCCCGTCACAACCGGTGGGGCCACCAGAGGCAAAGAGATTAAGGCTTCAATAATGGCCTTGCCCGGGATCTCTTTACGCGCCAGAAACCACCCAAGCCAGGTGGCAGCAGGAAGTGTGCAAAGAGTGCTTAAAGCCGCCACTTTTAACGTTAACCATATTATCTGAAGCTCTCCCGGGTGCATCTATCGCGTTTTTAATTTTCAACTCCAAATCCTTTCCTGATTAAAATAGCTTTCCCGGATTGTTCTGTGAATGACCGGGATAACTCTTTGCCGGCTAGGCTGTTGTTCTCAATCTGTGCCATGTAAAAGTGGATAGGCGGATGCAACTGAGGGGGGACTTCGGCTATTATCTCCACCTTTGAGGATTGAATGGCCTCGGTGTAGTAAACGATTCCCCAATCACACTCCCCTAATTCAACATAGTGCAAAACCGAGGAGACATCCTTGGCCAGAACCATCTTTTCTTCAATCATTGGAAGCCATTTCAACGAATCGAATACCATTTTTGTATATTTTCCCACGGGCACATAGTCGGGGTTGCCAACTGCAATTTTCCCTTTTAAACATTGGGCAATATCGTAATCCCGGTTAAATTGGGGTGGAGAAACAGGGTTGTCTTTTTTGGTGATAACTACCAGCGTGTTAGTGGCCAATACCCGAATGCTTTTATCGCTGATTTTTTTCTTCTCCAACAGGTAATCGATCCATTGTTTGTTGGCGGAGATGAAGATGTCCCCTGTCACTCCATTTGAGAGCTGCCTGGCCAGGAGGCCGGTCGAGGCAAAATTAAGCTCTATGTTGTAGCGGTTTTGCGGATCGAATTGAGCACATATCTCCTCAACCGCCGCTCTTGCCCCCGCTGCAGCAAAAATTCGAATGGTCGCTTTTGGGGTTCCTGAAGGGCCACAGGCTATCAGAAACATAACCATAATGTTAAAAAACAGGCATCTGACCATCTTCATTGGTTTTTTAGGGTAATATTTGATTCTTGTACTGTTGATTTTTTGGCTGACGTTCAACTAATTGATGAATATGAAAAAGGGTTTCTGTTGATACCGGTCCTTTGGTTGTGTGGGCCAATTCTTTAACATGGGTTAAGATGGTGTTGGCGGTTTGGGGATCCAGTAAAATCCCGTTCTCCTTAAAAAAGGCGATAACCGAGGCTTTGCCCGAGTGTTTCCCAAAGGTGAAGGATTGCTCGTCGGCGCCAAAATCTTCCGGGTTAAGAACCTGGTAGGACTCCTTATTCCGAAGGATTGCTGAAGTATGAATTCCCGACTCATGCCGATAGGCCAATTTCCCTATCAGAGGTTTGTTTTCCGGTAACCGGTACCCGGAGGCCCGGGCCACGTATTTGCATAACCGGTTGATTGTATTTGTGTGGTACCTGTTGGGTGCCAGGTGTCTGTTGGCGTAGGCGATTACCTCCTCTAGTACCGCATTCCCGGCTCGTTCGCCCATCCCGTTTACGGTTGCACTGATACAATGTGCGCCGCTTTTGAGGGCGGAGATGGCATTTGCGGTAGCCATGCCCATATCGTTGTGCCCATGAAATTCCAACTCAACATCTTTGAAGCAATCGGAGATGGCTTTAAAGATCTGGATCACCATTAGTGGGTCGGCCACTCCTACGGTGTCGCAAATTCGTATTCGATCTGCTCCGGCATCATAGGCGAAGAAGATAAACTCATTTAAAAAATCACTCTCCGCCCGTGTGGCATCCTGAGCCCCCAGGGTAACATGGGGGAAGAGCTGTTTTGCATAGGCCACCATCTGCCTGGTCTCCTGAAGGACCCAGGCTCTGGTTTTTCCCAGGGTGTTTATCTGGATGTCCGAGACCGGCAGGGATATATTAACCGAAGAGGTGCCAAGATCAGCGGCCTCATCTATATCTTTATAAATGGCTCTGCACCAACACGAGGTTTTAAAAGAGAAGCCGGCACCTGCAATTGTTTTAATGGCATGTTGTTCTTCTTTCCCAATGGCAGGGGTGCCCGCTTCAATCTCTTCCACTCCCAATTCGTCTAACAGAGCCGCAATCTGAAGCTTCTCGGTTAGCGAAAAAACAACCCCGGGAGCTTGTTCGCCGTCCCGGAGGGTGGTGTCAATAACGTGGAGGAAAGAGTTTTTCATAGGTTAGTCTGAAATTAAATAGTCGACAGCCGGCTCGCCCTCTTCCAGGGCATCCAAAATGGTGTCGATGACCTCTTCGTCTTGGACTCCGCCATACCAAAGATTATCGGGTTGAATGACCATGACAGGTCCCTGTTCACAAACATTTAAACAGCCGGTAGGGGATACCACCACATCCAATCCACGATCGGAACATTCTTCAGAGATATACTGAAGTAGATTTGTGGCTCCTTTTTTATTACAAACCCCTTGTGCTTCTCCGCTAACCCGGAAGGAGTTGCAGACTAAAATGTGGTATTCCGGTTTTTTCATAGTTTTGGTTTTTACGGTTTATTAATTTCAATATTAAGGCAGCTTTAGAGCTATTGGTTGATGTTTTTTGGGGATTAACTTCAGATGTTTCTTTATTTATCCACACCCCATCCCATTGCCGGAGCAGGCTTCGCCACATTTTGGGGTGGAGGTTTTAATTACCGCTTTAAGTTTTTTTCCCTTATACACGGCATCTAACCCATCGGTGATCAGGCCCGACATTTCCACCACCCCGATGCCAACGCGTTGCAGGATCTCGACGGGCTTAGCTCCAACCCCGTTAACAAGCACATAACGACAGTCTTTTAGAATCCTGGAAAGCTCAATCCACCTTAGGTCGCCCTTTCCTTTAGTGGCCGACTTCCTTCTCCCGAGCTGCTTATAGCCATCCCCTTCCTGTTTAAAGATCAGAAAGCTGTCTGTCTCACCCATGTGCCGGTTTATCAGCAACCCTTCATAGGAGGCGACCGCCACGAAGGGCTTATCTGCTGCTGCGGGGGTAGGCATTAAAGTGCATTCATGAAGCACTCGCATGGCATCGGGTTCGTCGTGCCCAATTTTACCTGCCGCATCCGCTCTGCATCTGGCGCAATGGGTCATTGGCTGAATGTATTTGGCAATGCCTTTGTGGATACGGATAATGGATTGAGCAGTAGGAGGGGAAGCGTTTTCCATATCGCTTCCTTCGGCAGGAATTAGTGGGATGCAGTTCATGGTGTTGGCACCTTTGGCCGCCACCATGCGGGCCACCTCTTCCATCTCGTCGTCGTTAATGCCCGGCATGATGATGGTATTCACCTTTACCGTTATGTCATATTCTTTTAAGGCTTCCAGTGCTTTCATCTGTTGTTCTTTCATCACCCGGGCGGCGTCAAGGCCACGATATACCTTTTTGTTAAACCGCACCCAGTTGTAGACCTTCTGAAGGGTCTCTGTCCGTAAGCTGTTTATGGTCAGGGTTACGTGGGTAACATCGAGCGCTGCCAGCTCTTTCACATATTTGGCCACCTCCAGTCCGTTGGTCGAGAGACAAAAGATCTTTTCAGGATATTCCGATTTAATAAGGCGTATGGTTTCCAGCGTCTTTTCCGGTTCGGCAAAAGCATCGCCCGGCCCCGCTATGCCGATGGTACTTATGTTAGGAACTTTTTCGGATATCTTTTTCAGATAGTTTACCGCCTGGTAAGGTGACAGAACCGCACTGGTTATCCCTGGCCGGCTTTCATTAACACAATCGTATTTTCGGTTGCAGTATTTACACTGGACGTTGCATTTTGGTGCCACCGGCAAATGTACCCTGGCATATTTCAATTTGGCTTTCAGGTTGAAGCACGGATGTAATTCTGTTTTATTCATTACCGGATGCTTTAAATGGTTCTACATATATTTATATCCCACCGGGGAGCTGTTTTGTTTTTGCTCAATAATGGCATTGGTAATCTTATCAAAGAGATCCTGGGCGCCCCGATAGCCCAGATGGGCAATGCGTTGTCCGCCAACCCTGTCGTGGATTGGAAATCCCAGCCGGATAAGAGGGATGTTAAGCTCACGTGCGATGTAATATCCTTTGCTGTTTCCAATCAGGATATCGGGTTTAAGGTCCCGGCAACGCTCGGCAATTTCTTCGAAGTCGCCGCCCTCTAACACCTCTGCTTTAGGATTCATCTTAATATCTTCAGCCAGGATTTTTTGCATCCTCCTGCTTTTGGCACCACTGGCACACAACACCACCTCAATGCCTATCTCCTCCAGGAAGGAGACCAGCCCGATTACCAGATCCTCTTCACCATACACCACCGCCCTTTTGCCGAAAATGTATTTGTGTCCGTCGATATAGGCATCTATGAGACGTCCCCTTTGTATCTTATATTTTTCGGGCATACTTTGGCCTGAAATTTCGGTGAGTGCCTCCAGAAAGATGTCGGTCTCTTTGATGCCGATGGGAAGCCCCATGGCGTTTCGTCCGACGCCAAACTGATTTTCGAGATAGTTGGCAGCCGTGTGGGGTGTTTTTCCCAATACCCGTCCAAACTCAATAGATGCCTTGGCGGCGGCCGTTTTACCGATTTGCTCCACCGAAGTGCCCCCCTCGGGCATCCGTTTATATTCATTCCAGCCCGGGTTGTCGAGGGTTTCTGAATAGTCGGGGACCATGATATACGGGAGATGGTATTCCATGATTATCTCCTTTAACCATCTGATATCTTCAGGGGAGACAAACCCGGGAAAGATGTTGATGTGATCCCCTGGCTCCTGCTTGCGGGCAAAGGCCTTAACCAGTTTATTAACTGCATCGTGAAAGCCATTCATGTGCGTTCCCCGGAAACTTGCCGTTGAGACAAAGAGTAGATGAGGCAGCTTGAATGCCTGGTATTTTTTCGTATACTCTTTAATCATTTTATTCAGGTCGTCACCGATGGTCTCGCTAAGGCAGGTGCTTGCTATGGCAATAATTTCGGGGCTGTATTGCTGAATAATGTTGTTAAGGGCTATCTCCAGGTTTCGGTCTCCGCCAAAGATGGCTGCCTCTTCCGAGAAGTTGGTTGAGGCGATGTCTACCGGCTCTTTATAATGGCTGATCATATATCGGCGGATATAAGTAGAGCATCCTTGTGAACCGTGAATTAAGGGCACACACCCCTGAATCCCCTTGAAGACTACGCTGGCCCCAAGTGGGGTGCACAATTTACACGCATTTCGCGTGGCGGTGTAGGGTCTGGTGCCGATATTGGTCTTTGTTTCAATCATCGCGTTACTTTTTTACAAATTGCCATACAGGACTCATTACAGATGCGTAAATCTCCCGGGCAAAATTCATCATCCCTTCATATCCGGCTAACGCCTCTTTTCGTTCGTGGTTATGATCGCAAAAACCTAAACCCATCTTATAGGCAATAGGTCGCTCTTTAACCCCTCCAATAAAAATATCTGCTTTTTTCTCTTTGGTGAATCTGGCCAACTCCATAGGGTTAGAATCATCCAGAATTACGGTACCCTCATCGCATAACTCTTTCATAATTTTGTAGTCGTCGGCATTACCCGTCTGGGAGCCAACAACTACGGTTTCCATGCCAATTAACCGCAAGGCTTTTATCAGAGATATGGCTTTAAAGGCACCCCCTACATAGATGGCTGCTTTCTTGCCCTTTAGCGCTTTTTGGTAGGGTTCAAGTGCCGGTAAAAGTTTTTCCAGTTCGGAAGAGACTATTTCCCTGGCTCGTTCGAGCATCTCTTCACTTCCAAAGAATTCAGCTACCTCATATAAGGCTGCCGACATATCTTCGATGCCAAAATAGCTAACCCGCTTAAAGGGAATATTGTATTTTTCCTTCATCTCTTTAGCCAGATGGATCATAGATCCTGAGCATTGAACCAGGTTGATGGCGGCCGTATGCGCCCGTTTAATAGCCTCTATGCGCCCGTCACCGGTAATGGTGGCAATAATGTTAAGGCCCATTTTTTGGTAATACTCGGTTAATAGCCACAGCTCACCGGCCAGATTAAAATCACCTAAGATATTGATGCTTTGGGGCACCGTTTGGGTCTCTTTGGATTGGCCCACCAGGCGGGCAAGTGCTTCGCAGGCCACCTTATAGCCGTCTTTTTTGGTTCCTGCAAATCCGGGCGCCTGTACCGGTATTACATCCAGGCCTTTCTCTTTGGAAACGGTTTTGCATATGGCCTCAACATCATCCCCGATAAGCCCAACAATGCAGGTGGAATAGACGAAGGCCCCCTTGGGCTGATACCGGTCAATTAACTCTGTTAATGAGTTATACAGCTTCTTCTCACCGCCAAAAACGACCTCTTTTTCGGACAGGTCGGTGGTGAAGCTGAGCCGGTGCAGTTCAGGTCCCGAGGATAAAGAACCCCGGATATCCCAGGTGTATGCGGCACATCCCACCGGACCATGAATAATATGAAGGGCATCGGCAATCGGGTAAAGTACCACTCTTGAGCCACAGAATACGCAGGCCCGCTGGCTCACAGAGCCTGCGAGGCTTGCTTTGGCACATTCTATCTGGAATTTGTCTTTTCCTTTTATCAGAACCTGTTTCTTTCTCTCTTTTAATACTGCTCTCATCTCTATTCTGATTTATCCTCAAAGAAGAATTATTGTAATGATTTCCAGGTCTTTCTGGATGCCTGGAAATCCTTTTTGTGCTGTATCCCCACTGCCTGGCTCTGAGTCTTCTACATCACCAGTTCGAACTTCTCTTCTGAACATTCGGCATCTTGTTTATCCATGAACACGCCTAAGATTTGTTCCAGAAGCCTCATGGCACCCATGTATCCAATGTGGGGGAAGTAACTGTGTCCGACTCTGTCCATAATCGGAAACCCCAGCCTTACAAAGGGGATGTTTTCGTCCCTGGCGATATATTTACCATAGGTGTTGCCTATTAATAAATCCACCGGGTTCTCTTTTATCCACTGGTGCATCAGGAACATATCCGCCTGGGGACCATTTTTGTATTTGGCTTCAGGCACCCTTCCATCCAATGCTTTCTCAATGTTGGCTTTAAAATATTTTCCCGGGGTTCCGCTTACGATATAAACCGGTTTCATGTCCAGGTCGGTCAGGAATTCGGTGAGCGGAATGAGTTGGTCAGGATCGCCCCAAAGAGCAACGCGTTTACCATGCAGGTATTGATGCATGTCGGTGACCATGTCCATGAGTCGGCCGCGCTCATCGGTAATGGATTCGGGTACTTTTACACCTCCCAGTTTTGACAGAGCCTGAATAAATCTATCGGTAGCTTTTATGCCTAAGGGGAGTTCCAGGGTGGTGAAATTAACTTTACACTTATTCTCTAATTCTATGGCTGCAGGGGTGGCTGCCCATTCTCCCAGCGCCAGAGTGTGCTTGCTGTTTCCCGAATCGGTAAGATCAGCAATGGTGGTGCCTCCCTTGGGGTACATCTGGTGTTTGCCCATTTGGGGCGCGTCCATGACATCGGAGGTGTCCGGGAAAAGGATCGTTTCCAGCCCCATCTCCCTGGCAATCCTTTTCATCTCGCGCATATCAGAAGGCTCCACCCAACCCGATATTATATTTAACCTGTTGGACTTTTTACCGGAATTTTCAGAGAAATATTTGACCATCCCCTTAACCATGTTGGCATATCCCGTTACATGCGATCCTACGTAGCTGGGGGTATTGCAGTAAATAACGTGTTTGCCTTCGGGGATGTAGCCATTCTCTTTGGCTTTTTGAGAAATCTGCTTGATGTCGTCTCCAATGGTCTCGGACAAACAGGTGGTATGAACCGCGATGATGTCGGGCTCATAGATGGAAAAAATATTATTGATGGACTGAATGAGGTTGGCCTGACCGCCAAATACGGAGGATCCCTCCGTGAAAGAACTGGTTCCTGCCATCACGGGCTCCTTGAAGTGACGGGTTAAGGCACTTCTGTGGTACGAACAACACCCCTGTGAACCATGACTGTGAGGGAGGCATCCATGGATTCCCAGGGCGGCATACATGGCCCCGATGGGCTGGCATGTTTTTGCCGGGTTGATGGTTAAGGCCTTTCTCTCTTTTACATCTTTTGTTGTATGACGTAGTAACATAACTTTTGGTTTTAATGATTAATGTAGGTGCTACGCTTCGATTCCTGCGGTAGCTACAATCTCAGGCTCTCCATCCCAGGGCGCTTTTATCATCTGCCAGATTTTGGTGCCTACCATTCGTTCCATATCCTTGTAAAAGTTAATGGCGCCTTCAAATCCTGCATAAGGCCCCCCGTAATCATAACTGTGTAACTGTTTTAAGGGAACACCCATTTTTTGGACCACGTATTTCTCTTTTATGCCCGCACAGAAAACAGCGGGTTTGTAATGCTTAATCAGTTTCTCCGACTCCCAATGGTTGATGTCATCTATGACCAATGAATTTTGTTTCATCTCCGGCATCATCCCATCGTAATCGGAAAATTTAAAGCCTGCTTTCTCCATGGCCGCTTTCTCTTCCTTTGTTTTTCTGGGGTTATAGAGCTGGGGATCGGGTCCCACTTCCAGTTCTTCGATGTTTCGACTATCGGCATCCACTTTGATTTCGGGGAGTCTGTCACGCCCCTCATAATCGTCCCGGTGCGCAAACTCGTACCCGGCAGCGATGGTGGGCATCTCAATTTCACGGAAGAGCTCCTGGTAGTGGTGCGCCCGGGATCCCCCAACAA
Source organism: Marinilabiliaceae bacterium (assembly GCA_041583495.1). GTDB lineage: Bacteria > Bacteroidota > Bacteroidia > Bacteroidales > Marinilabiliaceae > JBFHFS01. Next base: position 63,938 of record JBFHFS010000004.1, read on the forward strand.
ACAGCATCGCCAGCTTATCCTTTGTGGATGGGGTTACCTCTTTAATAACCTTCTTTACCCCGGCCATCTGTTTCTTGATGTAGGCCTCTACTTTTGCCTTTAACTCATCATCATCAAAGTATTCGGCGATTTTTCGCAACGACTTAGCGGTGGCTTCTGCCCCGATAAAGTTTATCTTAAACCAGGGGATGCCGTATTTTAGCTCCATCATCTCAGCAATGTAATTGATGGAGCGGTGACACATTACCATATTAAGATCGGCCGTGTGCGCCATCTCAAAAGAAGTGATGGTGGAGTTGCCACTAAAGGTGGAGATCAGGGTTATCCCCAATTCATTAAACATCTCTTCGAGCACAAAGGCATCCCCTCCAATGTTATACTCACCCAGCAGGTTTACCTTAAACTTTCCTTCCGGTCCATCGTCGTTTCGGCCTATGATATGTTTAAATAAACCGTTGTTGGCAATGTGGTGCCCGGCAGACTGACTCACCCCCCTATACCCTTCGCAGCTAAATCCAAAGATGTTGATTCCCAGCTCTTCACTTGCTTTTTTGGATACCTGGTGAACATCATCGCCGATAAGACCGATGGGACAGGTGGAGAAGACCGCAATGGCCTTGGGTTTAAAAATTTCATACGCCTCTTTTATGGCGGCTTTTAGCTTTATTTCACCCCCAAAAACAATGTTTTCATCCTGCATATCGGTCGAAAAACAGTAGGGCATATAGTTTTCGCCCCCGTTTTTGTCCGACGCATCCGGAGAGTCGGGCTTGGTTTGGTTACGACGTGTCAGCCAACTGTAAAAACCACATCCTATGGGTCCGTGGGTCAGGTTTATGACATCCCTTGTGGGGCCAAGGACCACCCCTTTACACCCGGCATAGGTACACCCCCGTTGCGTAATGATTCCGGGAATGGTTCTGACGTTGGCCTGTATCTTGGGTCCCTCCTGGGGGTCGTTGATGACCATTGACATTGCCCGCTTCTTAGCCACCTTTTTGGGGTACTTCTTTAGGATTTCCTCTTTTATCTCGGTCGGCTCGCTGAATGTTATTTGCTTATTTGCCATTGCTTAATTCTTTATTTGTTTTAATCTAAGACCGCCTCACCAATCTCCCGCGTTCTAATTCTTATCGCATCATTCATCGGCAAAACGAAAATTTTACCGTCTCCGGGCGTATCAAATCTGTTGGCTTTAATAATTGCGTCAACCGCCTCTTTTTCTTTGCCACTCTTTACCACTAAAGAGATTAACCTCTGTGGTCTCAAACGAGGCTCAGGGCCAAGGATGCTTAGCGCTTCCGGCTGATTATTGCGAACCCCTTCCAACACCTGGGCATCCCATTTTCCTTTGCCTCTTCCATAGACTTTTCCGGTTCCCCAGAAAGAAGGCATGCCGGCATCTGAAAGGGCCTTTTTAGTCTCATTGACCTTGTCGATGCGGATTATTGCCATTATCATTTTCATAATGCTCAGTTTTAGGGGTTAAAGTTCTTTTGTACCTCGGCTGATGGTATAGGCTTCCTCAACAGGGGAAACAAATATTTTTCCATCCCCAAAAGCCCCTTTTTCGCCTGTTCGTGCAGCTTCCAGTATGGTGCTGAGGGCAAAATCCTTATCCTCGTCCTGAACCACAATGATCAAAAGTTCTTTAGGGAGTTCATCGTAGGTTATGTCGCCTACTTTTAACCCTCTCTGCTTGCCCCTCCCGGCCACCGGAATTCTTGTCACGGCTACATAACCGGCTTCAAACAAAGCCTTCATTACTTTACCCACTTTTTCAGGTCTTACAATTGCTCTTATCATCTGCATTTTTATGTCCTCCTGTTTGTTTAGTTAAGAATCCCAAATTCGATTAATAATGTTTCCAGCTCTTCAATCTCCAGCGGTTTTGGCACTACAAACATTTGGTTTTGGTCAATCTTCTTGGCTAAAGATCTGTATTCCTCTGCCTGGTTGTGAGTGGGTTCATAGTCGATTACGGTTTTTCGGTTAATTTCTGCCCGCTGAACCATATTGTCCCGGGGCACAAAGTGAATCATCTGCGTTCCCAGTTTTTTAGCCAGTTCTTCAATCATCTGGGCCTCGTTGTCAACATTTCGGCTATTGCAAATAAGCCCTCCTAAGCGAACCCCCCCGGCCTCTGCAAACTTTACAATACCCTTGCAAATGTTGTTGGCAGCATACATGGCCATCATTTCGCCGGATACCACAATGTAAATTTCCTGTGCTTTGCCATCCCGGATGGGCATGGCAAATCCGCCACATACTACATCGCCCAGTACATCGTAAAAAGCATAGTCAAGGGATTTGTCTTCATCGTAGGCCCCCAGTTGCTCCAGGAGGTTAATCGAGGTTATGATGCCACGGCCGGCACATCCCACCCCTGGCTCAGGTCCTCCTGACTCAACACAACTGGTGTTGCCATACCCACCTTTCAGAACATCGTCCAGTTCTACATCTTCGCCCTCTTCGCGTAAAGTGTCCAGAACTGTTTTTTGGGCTAGTCCGCCTAGCAGGAGCCTTGTGGAGTCGGCTTTGGGGTCGCAACCCACCACCATTACTTTTTTACCCATTTCGGCCAGACCGGCCACCGTGTTTTGAGTAGTGGTTGATTTGCCTATTCCACCTTTTCCATAGATTGCAATTTTTCGCATGTCCTTACTTTTTAATGATTAATAGTTTTCTGTTTTTTCTTTTATCATCTTCTCTGCCAAAAAATTATCTTCGATGTTGTTTGACCTGCCGGCAGGGAGTCTAAGATGTTGAAAAGAAGGACTTTGTGGGGGCTGTTTAAATGTTTTTCTGTTTTGGCATGGGTTTTTGAAACTTACCTGTATGTAAAAAAGAGAGAGGGTATTTACAGAAATGAAAAACTTTTTTCGATAAAAAGCAGCTCTGAAGTAGTGTAAAAAAGCATAAAAAACTATCCGACCTATAAAAAAGAGGGGGGTAATGGTAAAAAATAGTAATTTTGTGAAAACAGCATGGATTTTTATGGGGGGGTGTAAGGATATAAGTGTATTTTTTTAAGAGAAGGTATTATGAATAGTCATTTTTGCGAAAGAACAGGTAAAACCTGCTACGGTGAATCAGAGTTGCCTTTGTTGTTTGAGATAAGTCAAATGATGCACAGCAGTGCGGACCTTAAGGAGGCAATGAATCCCATTATGGAGCTGGTGGCTAGGTATCTGGATGCCGAGCGTACCCTGCTATCAATACTAAACCGGGAGAATTCAAAAATCTTTATTAAGGCTGCTTATGGTATTACTGAGGAAGAGAAAAAGCAGGGTAAATATCTTATTGGAGAGGGCGTTACCGGCAAAGTTATTAAAACAGGGGTCCCGGTATTTATTTCTGAAATTAGTAAGGCTGCCGGATTTCTAAACAGGACAGGGATAGGCCGAGGCGCAAAAAACAAACAAGATATCTCCTTTATTTGTGTGCCTATTAAGGTGGACTTTGAGATTGCCGGCACTTTAAGCATGGCTAAAGAGTATGATCCCCGAATAGAGGAGAGTGAGCTTGTTCGGCTGCTGTCGGTTATCGGATCCATGATTGCCCGGGCCGTTAGAGCGCGGCAAGACCGAATGGAAATAGTGGAGCGATTAAGGAACGAAAATTCCCAACTGCAAAATGAACTTAAAAACCGATTTCTTTCGGAAAATATAGTGGGAAATTCATCTAAGATGAGAACCGTTTTTCAGGAAATACAGCAAGTGGCCAGGACACAGGCAACCGTCTTGATCAGAGGAGAAAGTGGCGTTGGAAAAGAGCTGATAGCCGATGCGGTTCACTATGGAAGTGATCGGGCAAATAAGCCCTTTATCAAGGTGAACTGCTCTGCCTTGCCCGAGAGCCTTATTGAAAGCGAATTGTTCGGCCACGAAAAGGGCGCTTTTACCGGAGCCGATATGCTGAAGAAAGGACGGTTTGAACTGGCCGAAGGAGGATCTATATTTTTGGATGAGATTGGGGAGTTACCCATGCCTATCCAGGTTAAACTGTTACGGGTATTGCAGGAGAGACAATATGAACGGTTGGGCGGACAAAAAACCATTAACAGTGATGTGCGGGTGGTTGCGGCAACCAATCGCAACCTGGAAAAGGCCATTAAAGAGGGTAAATTTAGAGAAGACCTGTATTACCGGTTAAATGTTTTTCCTCTTTTTGTGCCTCCTTTGCGCGAACGGTTATCAGACATCCCTTTATTGGTGGATCATTTTATTCATAAGGCCAACAAGAAAAACGGAACCGATATTATCAGGATATCCTCCTCGGCTATAGATATGTTGGTTATTTACCATTGGCCGGGGAATATACGGGAATTAGAGAACTGTATCGAGAGAGCTGCCATACTGAGTACCGACAGAGCCATTCGCTCCCAGCACCTGCCCCCAACCCTGCAGACCGCTCAATCTTCCGGGACTGCCAAAAAGGGAACGCTGAAGGTGGTGGTTGAAAAGGTTGAAAAACAATTAATAATTGATTCCCTTACCAACAAAAAAGGAAATGTATTGCAGTCCGCCAAAGAGTTGGGGGTCTCTAACAGGATCCTGGGTCTGAGAATTCTGAAGTACAATATTGATGTAAAGAAATATAAGACCCGAAAATGAGTGATTTGAAGATCCTCCGGTGCGATTTTAATGATGCTTTGCATTGCCAGGCCGAAATATCCCTGTTAAAAGAGTATATGTCCGATAAAATGGGGGGTGTAGAACCGCTTAATGACGTGGAAAATATGCGGTTGATCGAAGGGCTTAAGAACCAGCCCAATGCTCTGGTATTACTGGCTTGTTATAGGAGGGAATACGTAGGTCTGACCAACAGCTTCATTAATTTTGGAACCTTCAGGGCCATGAAGTTTTTAAATATTCATGACGTAATTGTAAAAAGCGCTTTTAGAGGATTGGGAATAGGCCGCAGGTTATTGGAAGAAAATATCAGAATCGCCTCGCAGGAACTCAATTGCTCAAAAATTACCCTCGAAGTCCGACACGACAATGCAGTAGCTCAAAAACTCTATCATTCATTGGGCTTCCATGAGACCGATCCATCCATGTATTTCTGGGCCAAAGCGATCAGATAAACAACCTTATTTTGTTTTCAAAATCTACCCCTTACCTGCCCGGGAGTTGGTGGCGTCCTTTTCGAACCGGATGGATGGATCCCTCCCCTCAAAAAGAGCGGGGAGAGTTGAGTGTGTATTCCCGGTTAAAGTCATATCAATATTTCCGCTATTACACGATTGCATCGAGTAATATACTTGAACCTAAATGTCCCTCTTTTTTTCTCACCTGGGAGCCCGTGCCGTACGCCAGGAAAATTGGAAAATCGTGTGGGCCAAACGGATGCCGTACCAGATCGACTGGGAGTTGTACAACCTGGCCGGGGATAGATGTGAAACCCATACCCTTGCCACACAATATCCTGAGAACGTAAATGAGTTCTCCGGGCTCTGGTGGGAATACCAGGAGAGAACCGGGCTAAATATTCCTCGGGGGTCAATGAGTGACTGGTAGTATCTGCGGAAAAAGGGTTAGAATGAGATTTGAAAAAATGAGGAAGTCAATAGCCTTTTATTGTGCCTTTTGGGGGCTTTAAATCCCTGGTTCGAGGATGTTTAATAATCCCGCAAGCCTCGTTCTATATACTCGAATTGCCATATTTCAAATAAAAGAGAATCTGCCGGGGGGATTGCAGGTTCCTCCTGTATTAAATCATTTATCAGCTTCCTATTTTCAGCGGAGAGATTTTTTTCTTTAAATAAGGTTAATACCTTATATGCATAGCCTGTTCCATTTATTTCGATGTTTGTTTCCTCCGATGAGCCCTGTGAAGGCATGGATAGTTTTATGCATTTATAAGCGAGTGTATCTTCGTGGTACTCCCGGATGTATCCATTTTCCGTAAGGGAGGCTCCGGGTAATACTCTTTGGGTGATGATTCGTCTGTATCCTGCCTTTTGAAAGCGGTTCTTGTAATGAAAAGAACAGTAGTTAATCCCTATTTCAAGGCCTGCTTTTTGTGCCGCGCTTCTTATTTCCAATGCCGCCATCTCCGATTCAGCCACCAGGGGTTTTTCTGCACTTATAATATGGTACCCTCTTTTAATCAGCTTACTCACATTGTGTTTTGTTAACCTCAAATGATGCAGGTTAAGATTGGTCACCCCTGCATCTATCATCTGGGGCAGCATAGCGATAATCTTATTTTTTTCTTCGGGTATCGAGGGGATTTCAATGGTAATAACCGGAATGATGCCTTTGGCTAATTTTACCTTATCAAGGCTGAAGCCTGTGGCCCCAATATCAAAACGGATCTCGTTAAGGTTGGCATCCGCCAGGGCCTGTAGTTTGGTGGTGTCGGCCAAAATACCATTGGTATACATCCAAACATACAGGTTTGGAGCGCACTTTTGACGTAATGTTCTTAAGTATTCAAGTGTTCTGTTGAAATATAGGAGGGGCTCTCCACCGCTAAAGGCAACTCCCTCAAACCCGAAATGATTTATGTATTCGGCATAGGCCTCCGGGTTCTCGAAATTTAATTCTTGTGTCGATGGTATTTCATCTTTAATCTGGGGAGCCGGACAATAGAAACAATTGGCATTACATTTATTGGTAATAAATAAACAGCTCCATTTACCCTGGCCACAAATCTGACAACCTTTTGACAGGTGGTTATAGAAAGGCTTGGTTTCCTTAAAAAGCGTGTAATTTTTTGACTCATCCAAAAGAAGAGCTCTTTGGGGGATATAGTCATCCACCATATAGGGGTTTAACCATTTTATGTCAGAATATTGGGCAAATTCATTCTTGTTGATTGTTAGCAATGAATTCATCCATTGATATTTAGCTTCCATTTACCGTAGTTAAAACAAACACATCGGGCCTGCAGAAATAGACCATTGAGAAATATAAAAAAGGATGTAGGGAACCGGGTCCGAAGCTTTAAAGCTCAGAAAAAATATACAGGAACATCAGAAGTTGCTCCAGGGAGAAGATTGCGATAGATGTTTTTGTCTTACAAAACATACACGTGCCAAATAGGGCAGCAAGATACGTTTTTTCCCTGTATATATATCTCATATTCTCAAGGTTCCTGACAATGCCGAGTTCTAAATTACACCTTAAGGTTTTGTATTCACTATTGTGAAATGAGAGAAAAAGGAGAGTGGTTGTTTACCAGGTATGACGTTCTGAATAGACCTATTATGACAGGGATAGTTGAGAATGACATCACAAGTCAGGGGATAATGCAAACAGCAGTAGATGCTTTTTATATAAAGGATACGAATAATTGAAATCTGTGAGAGATGCCGCTATGATATTATGGAGAGACTTTGCAGGTAAGCTAGCCAAAGATTATGGTTTTAAAGACCGTGCTGGCTCCTCTACGGTTGAATATAGTTACGACTTAAATGGGAACATGAGAATTGATGAGAACAAGGGATTGGCCAGTGAAGAAGATAACTTTTTAAAATCTGCCGAGTAAATTAACTGATGACGATAAAAAAAACAATTGAGTATATTTACAGTACCTTGTTCAGTGAAAACCAGAATTAAAATGCAAAGCGCATTTAATCCTGATTGTTGAACTAATCCCGCAACGGCGGGAGGCAAAAACTGGTTAAGAAAGATCCAGATGGACTTGAGACCTTTTACGCTTGAAGTTTTGTGTATAAGGGTCCCAGCTTAGATTACATATTGCACAGTGAAGGGGTTTATCAGGTAACAAGTGCAGGTGGAAATACCGGATATCAATACAATGTAAAAGATCATTTGGGCAATGTGCGTTTGGTTGTAAACTCAAACAAAGAAGTGGTTGACCAAAGCGATTTTTATCCTTTTGGAATGTTTATGACCCAAAAGTTTAGTGGTGGTATATAAGTACAACGGCAAAGAGCTGCAGGAAGACTTGATTGGAGACGGTAATTTGGATTGGTTAGATTATGGGGCGAGGATGTATGACCCAGCGCTGGGGAGATAGCATGTGATTGATGATAAAGCATAAAAATTTCATTCATACTCAACTTATACATATGCTATAAATAATCCATTGCGTTTTATAGATCCTGAGGGAAATGAAATTGTTGATACCACCGGCGTTCCTATTAAATATAGTAAAAAAAATGGCTGGTCTTCAAATGCAACCTATGATGTGAAAATAATTCATGCAGGCTTAATGCAGTCCAAAACTAGTCGTGCCCAGTGGAATAAAGTCTATAGCTCAGATAGTAAAATTAATATGAGTATCGTTAAAGAAAAGCTTCCTTCGGAGAAAGGAAGAACTGCATTAGGCAAAACTAACCCATCTATAGGGCTTGATCCCAAAATTGCAATGCGTGCAAAGATGGAAAAACCGATGACTATTGAAATTTCTATTGGCTCAATACTAGAATTTTTTGATGACGAAAATAAAGGTTTGAACTTGGTAGAAGCTATTGTAGCAACAGCCGGGCACGAAATTGAGCATACAACTGAAGACAATAGAGATATTGTTTTTTTTAATGAATGTTTTAGTGATATTTTTTCAGATGAAGAGCGAGAAAACAGTGTTGAAAAAGAGCCAAGGCGAATTGGAACACAAATACGTGAAGAATTAAGGGATAAGAAGACATTTTTAAAGCCAAAAAAAGTAACTGTTCGTTATGTTAACTCAATTAATACAAGTAGACTAAGATGAAGATGTTTAAAAATAGCCAAAGAATAGGGTCAAAAGCCCATGAAATTTTTGTGATATTATTCGGATTAGCTTTTTTATTTGTTCCCCCAGTGAATTCTCAAGAACAAATTAATAAAGTGGATTCTTGTGGATATAAGCAAGGGGGATGGTTGGAATATAAAGTGCTTCCTCTTTCAATAATAGAGAAAAATGTTCTCATGCTTGACCCAACTGATTCCACTAAATTATATGTTGTTGATAAATTAGATTTTGGAGATAGTTGTTTTGTTATTAAGGGTATAGGTAAATACCGTGATGGATTAAAGGATGGGCTTTGGACCGAATATTATCCTAATGGTCAGTTTAAAAGTCAGATACAATACCAAGAAGGAATACCTTTTGGACAATATAAAACTTTTTGGCCAAATGGAAAAGTAAAAACAGAATGCACAATTGGTGTTGCAGATAGTGTTTTTATTAAAGCATATAAAAATAATGGGGACTTATTAATTCAAAAAAAAACGAAAAAGCAAGATTTAATAAAAGTTGTGTATACAAAATGATCATATAATTTTTTGAAATAGCTATCCCTCGGTGTCGCACGCTTGTATCGTGTGATTAAGGGATCCCGAACAACAAAGCTGCATTAGAGATAGTGCAGCTTTCGTTTTTTAAGTTTAGGAAACTTACCTGGCATAAGCCTGTTTAGCCTTATAATCACGAATAGCCAGGTCAAGGAATTTAATGATCATATTCTTGGTGTCCCCACCCATATCCTGAATAGCTTCAAATTTTTTAAACAGTTCCTTATCTTTTATCTGAACAGTATGATCGCTCAGCAGTGCATCTGCAGAAACTCCTAAAGTGTCGGCAATGGCTTTTAAAGCATTGGCCTGGGGAATGCTTGTACCAAGCTCATATCGAGAAAGACTCTTTACGTTTATGCCTGCAGCTTTGGCCAGCTCATTTTGAGAGATGTTCTTTTGCTGTCTTATAAATCTAATGCCTGCGCTGCCGCACGAATTCTTTCGTTTGCAAACGAAAGATTCCGGAATCATTAATACATCTGTTCAGGAAACGTCCGTTAAGCGGATAAGCGCGCGCAAAGCTATCAACGAGCCTGCAACAAAACGTTGATCGTGCCACCAACAAGCCTCCAACTGATATAATCGAGTTAATAAATGTCAATTCGCAACGTAGTGGCTAATATATTAGCTATATTATAAAAATAGGGCTATATTTGTTTAATATATTAGCTGTATGTACTCAATTAATCCAACGCCTCATGAAGTTAGTAAGGAACTGGCCAAACGCCACAAAGCCTTGCGAAAACAATTAAAGTTATCTCAATCAGAACTAGCAGAACGATCTGGTGTCTCTTTAGGTAGCTTAAAGCGTTTTGAAACTACTGGACAAATATCTCTGGAATCATTGCTTAAGCTAGCTCACCTTCTTGATAGACTGGAAGATTTTAAATCAGTTTTCCAACCCAAAGAAGACTTAGGTAATATTGAAGGCCTTTTCTCAACTAAATCTTAGGTGAAAGAATCTGTAATGAAAAACATCAAAAATATTTTAGTGACTTTGGAGCTTGAAGGTCAAAGTTATGAGGTAGGAGAAATGGTAAGGGATAATCGAACAATCTACTTTCGCTATAATGCTGATTTTTTAAAATGTGGTCTTAATATCTCACCAATTAAGCTGCCTTATAATAATGAAATCAATTCCTCTGGTTCAGAACCCTTTGATGGGCTGTATGGTGTTTTTAACGATTCGTTACCTGACGGTTGGGGAAGATTGTTGTTAGATCGTACACTCGCATCGAAAGGAGTAAATATGCAAAAAATTACTCCATTGGATCGTTTGGCTTATGTTGGAGATAAGGGGATGGGAGCTTTGTGTTACAAACCAAAGTTTGATGAAGATGTTTCAATTTCGCCTGAAATTGAACTGGATATGATCGCTCAGGAAATAGATCATATTTTGAAAGGAAGCGATTCTGATATAATTGAAGAGCTATTTACTTTAGGTGGTTCTTCCGGTGGAGCACGTCCTAAAATCTTTGTTGGGTACAATAATTTTACTAAAGAAATACTGCATGGTCAACAAAAACTTGCAGAAGGTTTTGAAGATTGGCTGATTAAATTTCCATCCTCTTCTGACCCTAAAGAGATTGCTAATATTGAATACGCTTACCATAAGATGGCTTTAAAAGCCGGATTGGAGATGAGCGATTGTAAACTATTCACAGGTCGGTCGGGACAAACATACTTTGGTACAAAACGCTTTGACAGAATAAAAGAGAAAAGAATTCACATGCATACTGCTAGTGGATTGATGCATGATAATTTTAGAATGAGCGCAATGGATTATGGTCATCTAATGGACTGTGCATTTCAGCTTGAAAAACATGTGAAAGCTTATGAAAAAGTATTGCGATTGGCAGCTTTTAATGTGTTTGCTCACAACAGGGATGATCATAGTAAGAACTTCTCTTTTTTAATGGATGTCAAAGGTAATTGGAGTTTCGCTCCCGTATATGATCTAACTTTTTCAAATTCAGCTTATGGTTTTCACAGTACGATGGTTGCAGGAGAGAGTAAAAATCCGGGAAGGAAACATCTGTTGGAGTTAGGAAAACATTTTGGAATAAAGAAACCGGAGCTGATATTGGAAGAGGTGCAAGATGCAGTTTCACTTTGGGACTCAATCGCTAAAGAATGCGGTGTTTCTCAAACGGCCATTATTAAAATTCAAACGGCAATAAATGGAGTGAATAAAAATTAATAAGCATGCTTTGTTTGGAGGAAATTTAAACATAGGTATTGTGTAAATATCGCTAATCGCGATATGCGATATTGGACTTTAATGGCTCTAAGGCATTAATAATTTTTCAATCTAGGAGACTATATTATTCCCAATACAAATCCTTAATCTTCTCCATATTTTTTTTATCAGAGCTTCAGTTGTTTTGCATAACGCTAAATTATTTTTGTGCTTGAATGACTCCGCTATCGCACGATACAATCGTGCGATATAGTAGAAACTAAATTGAATTGAATTGAATTCAAAAGCCCGGGGTCGTACCGAGCATCTGAATTATACAATACTTTGAATTTTCCTCCTTTTAGCAACAAACGCCTTTAATCCCCAAAATCCTTAGCTTATGAGCATTGATTTTTGACAAAATAGTAAGGGATAGCTTGTTAGAACCTCCTCCGGATGGATGGAAGGATTTATCTAAAGTAAAATAATGCAAAAAGCTCAGCATCGGCTGGCCTTTTTGTGTTTTTAGATAGGCAATAATTTGATTCGAAACCCTTGAATCTTTTCTTGGTCAGGAAAGTATCAATCATTTTTAAACTCCGGGCTACACAATCCATCTTTTTTCCTTCGTGTTCCTTTGTGAGAATTCCTTCGTGGTAGACTTTCCTTTCGAATTTTGAGTCCTATGAACTCAGTGAGAGGGATTAGCTCACTCTGTGATTGTTAGAATGTAGAAGAAAACCCGCCGTCGTTGAAAAAACTATGGCGGGCGAAGGTGAATGCGTATATATCCGCCGAAGCACATAGTTGGTGTTTCTGTGATTGTTAGAATGTAGAAAAACAACCCGCCGTCGTTGAAAAAACTATGGCGGGCGAAGGTGAATGCGGATATATCTGCCGAAGCACATAGTTGGGTGTTTTGAAAAGTATGGGGTAGTGGGAATAAAAAAAGCCCGCCGTCGTTGAAAAAACTATGGCGGGTGAAGGTGAATGAGGATATATCTGCCGAAGCACATAGTTGGTGCCTCTGTGATTGTTAGAATTTAGAAGAAAACCCGCCGTCGTTGAAAAAACTATGGCGGGCGAAGGTGAATGCGGATATATCCGCCGAAGCCCATTATGGGTGTTTTGGAAGGTATGGGGTAGGGGGAATAAAAAAAGCCCGCCGTCGTCATAAAGACTTTGGCGGGCGAAGGCGGAGAGAGAGGGATTAGCTCACCCCCTCAAATGCCTTCCGCACATCCTGCTCGTGATTGCTTCGCAATTCGAACCCGGCCGGCCCTTCTGTTCGAATCCCCGGGTTTTAGGCACAAAAAAAGAGGCTCTCGTAAACGAGAACCTCTTGGTGCGGAGAGAGAGGGATTCGAACCCCCGGTACCTTGCAGTACAACGGTTTTCAAGACCGCCGCATTCGACCACTCTGCCATCTCTCCAGTATTTTTCTAAAGCGCTTGCAAAATTAGGTGTTTAATTCAATTTTCAAAACCTTTTGAGGTAAATTTTTTGAATGATTTTTTGGCTTTGCTTTTGGATCGTATAATTTTATCCGGAAGGTTCAGAACCTCTTTGGTTTACTTCCTTTGGTGGTGGCTACTGCGAAGCGCCAAATTTCTCCTCCAGTTGGGCCGCCATGGTGACTCCCTGCCGGATGCGGTCGGCGATACCGATGCCATCGCGCAGGTTACCTCCAATCATCAACCCGGGGAATTGCTCTTCCACATGGGCCACAGCCTTCAGACGTTCCCCTGTGGAAATGCCATATTGGGGGATGGCATGATGGTGGCGGAATATCTTAAAGAGATCGGGCATACAACAGGGCACCATCATCATACGTTCCAATTCGGGGAGCACCAGCTCTTTAATCTGTGCATCGGTCATGTCGACCACCTCAGGGTTACGCACGCCTCCCAGAAAAACCGAAAGCAGCGCTCCATTCTCCGGGGCACGGCCCTTCAGGAAAGCTGAAAGAAACAGGACGCCCAGAATGTCGCGGTGTTCCCGGTGGGGGACGAGCCCGCCAAAGGCTTTGAGGGGAATGCCCCGCCACTCTTTATATCCCACGGCAACCTGAACCACGCGTGCATAGGTGAGGTTCGAGAGGCCATCCAGTTCGTCGTGACGAAGGAAAGGCAGCAGGCTGGGCATCTCGTGAGCCCCCGTGGTGGTCACCACGATATTGGTCTCCAGGAGGTGGGATTCCCCATCCTGTTGGAAGCTGATCTTATAATGGTGATTGGTGGGGTTGATGGCAATATCGTGGCAGCCTAACTGTAACTCTTCTGGCGATAGGTTGGCGGTGAGCCCTTCAATCAGTTTGTCGAGACCCCCCGACATGGAGAACATCTCCCTGGAGGCCTTCATCTCCCGTTCGTCTTTATGGGCCATCTGTTTGCGGATGCCTCCCTTGATGAAACTGCCATACTCCTGTTCCAGCCGATAGAGTTTGGGCAGGGCGAACCGGGTTACCAGTTTGGAGGGATCACCGGCATATATGCCCAGGATGAAGGGATCGACGGCATAATCGAGAAAGGATTTCCCCATGCGTCGTTTTACGAGCCGGTCAAGGGTCTCATCGGGGTTTTTGCCTCGTTTTCGGAATGGTTCCGTCAGCAGGCGCAGTTTATCCCTCCAGGAGAACAGAGGGGTCTTGATGCCCTCTTTTAAGCCCGAAGGTAGTGCGTGCCAGCGTCCTTCTTTCCAGATGAGCCGCCGTTTGGCCTCCTCGTTGGCCGGTTCAAGAGCGATGTCGGTCCCCAGTTCCTCAAACAGCTCGGCTACCTCGGGCCAGGAGATGATGCCCGTATTGGGGCCACTCTCAAAGACGAATCCATTCTCCCGGTAGGTGTGGATGGCTCCGCCGGCCCGGTTTTCCCGCTCCAGAAGGATAACCTTCCAGCCTTGTTTTTTAAGATAGTGTGCGGTGGTGAGGCCCGTAAGTCCGGCCCCGATGATGACTGCCTGTTTCATCCGAATATAAATAGTTTTAAATGCACGTGTTGTTGGTCCCTTTTGGTCACCAGAAATCTCTTCCTGAGAAATCCTTCGGGTTTATCAGGGGGGGCTGTGTTAAAAGGGTATTAAATGGTCTAAATGGTCTTTGAGAAACGTTTATCGGCCCCTTTTAGTTTAGGGTCAAAAAGTGCTGCCAGGTTTCGAATGAGGAAACGGCCTGTCTGTGAGACCTCTATGGTGTTATCCGAGAAGGATAATAATCCATCCTTAGCCAATGGAACCAGCCTGTTGGAGTCAAATCCGGTGAGGGTCCTGAGTTGGTCGGCGGGTATCCCCAATCGTTCGGCTACCTTTTCCCAGTTCAGAAAATTGTTGCACATTATCTCGTTGATAACCTCCCTTACGGCAATGTCAGTGGCATCGGTCCGGTACCCTCTCTCGATGGGTGGTTTGCCCTCAGTAACCGATTGGATATAGGCCGGTATGTTTTTGGTGTTTTGCGCGTAGGCGCTGTGCAGCTGGCTGATGGCCGACATGCCGAAGGCATAGACCTGTCCCGTGGTTTCGCGGGTGCAATACCCCTGGAAGTTACGGTGCAGTTGATGGTTTTGGAGCGCTATGCTCAAAGGATCCCCGGGCAGGGCGAAATGATCCATCCCAATGGGCACATAGCCCGCTTGGGTAAGTTCCTTCCAGGCCCCTTCGAACATCGCCATCTTTTCGTCGGCACCAGGCAGCTGGTATTTCTCTAAAACGGTCTGATGGCTTTTCACCCAGGGCACGTGGGCATACGAGAAGGTGACCAGCCGGTCGGGACGGTTCTCCACGGCTTTATGGATGGCACTGACGAACGAAGCCGGGGTTTGCAGGGGTAGTCCATAGATGAAGTCGAGGTTAACCGAGGCACCGCCCTCTCTTAGTTGGGTGGCAAGCTCTTCTACCGGGAGTACCGATGGAGCCCGGTGAACGGCCTCGAGTACCTTGGTGTCAAAATCCTGGATGCCCAGGCTGATGCGGTTGAATCCCAACTTAAGTAACCGGTCGAGGTATTCGCGTGTGAGATAAGCCGGGTTGCACTCCATGGCGGTCTCCGTGTGGGGGCCTATGCTGAAGAGCCGGTTGATGGTGTTCATGATCTTCTCCACCTGGCCTATCTCCAGCGCGTTGGGGGTGCCTCCTCCCCAGTGAATCTGGGTGACCGGCCGGGAGGTGTCCAGACGGGCAGCAATCATCTCAATTTCTTTGATCAGCGCATCGATGTAGCGTTGGATGAGCGATTGATTCTGAGAGATGTGGGTGGTGCAGCCACAATAGAGGCACAGCTGCGGACAAAAGGGAATGTGGATATAGAGCGAGATGGCTGCCGGAGTCTCCTGGTTCGACGCTTCAATGGCTTTTAGGTAATCCTTTCCGGTGAATTCGGTGTGAAAAAAGCTGGCCGGCGGATAGCTGGTGTAGCGGGGGAGTGCCTGGTTGTATTTGGCAAGTAATTGGTGGTCAATCATCGTGTTACGGCTTTTTTATAGAGGGTTAACGAGAGTAGTACTATCCCGAGGGCAATGACGGATTCTATCATAAACATCCTATGGTAGCCAAACGTATTGGCCACTTTGCTTAGGACAATGGTCAGGATGAGGCTGCTTAAATGAGTGATTACAATCTGGATGGTAAAATCGGTGCCCTCCAGCCCGGGGCGCACTTTATCCATGGCTACGGTATAGATAAACACCGATGACATGCCATAGGTTCCCCATACCAGGGTGCTGGCGGCGTAGATGGCCCATAAGGGCACCTGTCCATGCATCTGCCAAACAAAGAAAAGGGTGGAGGTCAACCCCATCAACGCAATAATCAGGAGGCTGGCCGGCCGGCGAATACGTCGGATAAAGAACCCGGCGAGTAAGGAGGAGAGGGCGCCTATGGCGGTCCCAAAAATCCCCGAGATCACGCCTATCTCCTTGACGGAATAGCCCTGGTCAACCATAAAGGGCTTGAACATGGAGAGCAGTCCGATGATGCCGGCATAGAAGGTCGACAGCAACATGAGATGTCTCAGTTTTCCTTTTTGAAGAAAGAAGCTGAATCCGTCGTTCCAGTGGGGCTTGCGCCTGGGGGTTGTGGCCGGCTTCTCCAGGGGGAGTTTGTGAACCGTGACGGGCAGAAGCGCCATGGTTACCAAAAAAGCCAGAAGCAATAGCAGCGCTTGCCAGCCAATGTAATAGTAGGCCATCAACAGCACCCCGCTACCAATGGTGGTTCCCAAAAAACTACCGCCCGACTGCATGCTGTTGCCCATGCTTCGTTCCTCTGTCTTCAGGGTGAGGATGGCAAAAGCATCGGTGGCAATATCCTGGGTGCCTGAAGCCAGAAAGGCCAGAACCACCAGAATTATGATGGTGGTAAAGTCGGTTTGCAGGTTAAAAAAGCTGATGGATATGATGATGAGCGCATAGAAAATCTCGGCCCCCAGTATCCAACGGCGGTAATGCTTGCGCGTGGGGCTGGTGTGATCGATCATGGGGGCCCACAAAAACTTTAAAATCCAGGGTATCTTAATCAGCTGAATCAAACCAATGGAGGTAAGCGAGTAAGCTTCCTGGCGCATGATGACCGGAACCACCGTTGAGAAAAAACTCATGGGGATGGACTGGGCCAGATATAAACTCAGGAGGGTGCCGTATTTTTTTAGGGATGAGGCCATGTAAGTGTTAAAAGGTCATTTTTATTTGGGTGCCAAAAACTGCCGGGACCCCTTTTTGCGCATACTCGTTGCCCAGGGCGGTAAACCGGAAGACCTGGTAGTTGCTGTTTAAGATGTTTTTGGCCCAGAAGGTGAGCTCTATCTTTTTCCACCATAAGGTGGCCGATCCGTTTAGTAAACCATAATAGTTTTGATATGAACTGTTTTCATCACTCCAGTAGAGCTTGCCTATCCCCTGATAGTTGAGGTTAAGGGTGGCTTTTTCAAGCCACCGTTTTTTTACGGGAAGGATTATGTTTTGACCTATGTAGAGGGTCGTCCTGGGTGCGTAAGGCAGGTAGTTGCCCGACAGGTCGGTGGAGTCGTTTTTCTGATATTCCAAAAATACAGCCCGGGTATTACCTATATTAACATTGGTTTCGAGATAGGCGTTGGGTCGGAAACTGACTTCTGCTTCCAGCCCCCGGCTCTCCGATCGCCCTGCATTGGTGAGCATGGAGCCCTGCCCGCTGGGAACGGGCTGATAGATCTGCTGATTTTTCCAGTCGATATAAAAGCCTGTGAGGCTGAAGCGGACACTGTTAAAGAGCCATTTTGACTTGATGCCGGCTTCGTAATTCCAGCTCTGCTCGGCATCGAATATCTGGTCTTCGGGCCGCTCAAAGGTGCTGTTAAAACCCCCTGTCTTGTAGCCTTTGGTTAACGATAGGTAGGCGTTTAGCTTGTCGTTCAGTTGGTAGTCGAGGGTCAGCCGCGGCAGCACCTGAGTGAAGTGCATCTGCGAATCGGTACTGTCTACCGGCGTTACCACCTCATTGACTTTTTTGTCATAGTAGTAATCCTGGGTGGCTTTTTCCCAGTCGAGTCGAAGGCCGGCCGTGAGCGAGAGATTCTCTGTCATCACATCTTTAAAGGTGGTTTGAGTAAAGGCCGCCAACCCCATGTTAAGGTGTTCGTAGCTTTTCCTGATAAGGGTCGACTGGGTGGCTCCCAATCCCACGTTTACGGTTTTGTCCAGTTTCTGATGAAAGCCAAATACCCCGGCTACCAGCTCCAGTTGCTCCTTCTTGAGGGTTGCCGTAAATTCCTGGGAAAAGATGTATTGGGTTTGTGGTTGAGACACAAGGTACAGAGGGTCGGGCGTGAAATCCTGATCGATGGTTTGCTCGTCATCGATGTATTGCCCGCTGGAGGTGGAACGCAGGGTGAGTTCGCCCATGTTCAGGCTGTTTACCACCCCTGCATTGGCCAGATTGCGGTAATAGGAGCTGGGGTCGTTGTAGTTAACAGGTTGAAGCTGTCCTGTTTCCGGGTCGATCAGCCCGTAGGGATAGCCGTTTTGATCGCTGTTTTCGTAAGAAAGCAACAGGTCGGTATCGAATTTTTCGTTCCAGCGATGTACCAGCCTCAGACGCCCATTGTACGCATTCAGCTCGTCGGCCGTTTGGTTGGTGTACAGGTTCTTAAAATAGCCGTCGCGATGATTGGCCCGACCACTTACCTGAAGGTCGGTTTTGGAGGAGAGGGGTTGGTTAAACTGCAGATTAAAAACCCTGGATCCATAATTTCCTGTTCCGGCAGCCGCGATAACGGGGGGGGCATCATGAGGCCCCTGCGTAAATACCGAGATAAGTCCGCCCATGTTGTTGCGCCCAAACATAGTGCCCTGAGGCCCCCTCAAAACCTCGATACGCTCAATGTCGAAAAACTCAAAGTCGAACGACGATTTATCGAACTGGGGAATGTAATCCACATAAAGGCCAATGGCCGGGTTGTTGATGCGTGAGCCAATGCCCCGGATGTAGATGGGGGTGGTGAGTTTGGATCCATAGGAGGGCATGTATAGGTTGGGCACCCGGCTGGTAAGATCCGTCAGACCGTTGATCTGTTCCTGCTCGACCTGAGCCGTGGGCACCAGGCTGGTCGAGATAGGCAGTTGCTGAAGAGGACGCTGGTCGCGGGCACTCTTTATAAGTACTTCACCCAAAAATACTGTGGGGAAGTTAACGCTGTCTAGCGAAACCAAAATGTGGGCGCTCTCTCCCTCGGTTTGGGCCCGGAGGGGGCAGGTGAAAAAAGAAAAAAACAGAAGAGATGAAAAAATATATCGGATTAATTGTCTCATTTTATGGTAAATGGTAAATCGTGAACAGATGGGTAGATTCATCTGCCTCCTGTAAAGATAGGCGAATAAAGATTGATAGGTGGTAAAGTTCACCTTTTCGTGAGTTCCCGGCCGCCGGGCATTGCCTCTCTAATCCTTTTTCGTTGGGAGTAGATGGTCTTTTCCTGTCAGCCTGGATTAACCCCGTACGGGGGGAGGCCGGTTGGAAAGGTTGCTGTAGAGAAAGGGTTCTCTTATCAGAAAAGGATTCTCCGGAGCCTTTAACAAGAGCTTCGATAGAAGGTCAAAGGCACCCGTCAGATGGGTGCATCCGGTGTGAAAGCCTTGAATGGGTTGTACGTAAAAAGTGTTGGATGAAGCCCGTCTTTCTACTGAAGGGAACTCTTGGTAGCAGGGGCGTTCACAAATTACCACACCATCCTGTACACCGGCGTAATCTTCATCTGCACTGTTTGTTAAAAACGACAACAGATAAAACGACACAAGCAGGATGTAGGGTAAATGCGTGGTGAAAAGACCCAGTTGAAACATCTTTTTTACAACTAATTACAAGATGCTCAAAAGTAGTAATAAAAAATGGCTCCTCTGGTATCGATGCCATTTTTTTGGCGAAATAGTGATTTAAACCCTTCCTATCAACGTTATTTTCTGTGGATTAGGTTATCTCTCTTCGTTCTTTTGCAGATTTTTAGTGGCGGCCTGCTTAAATGGTTGGGGCCTCCTCTTCCCATCTGTCCTGATAAACGGGGATTATCTCCAGGTCATTGGCGCCCATCTTCTCTTTTACCAGCTTGTAATTCCTTGTAAAGCCCAGGACGAATCCACCGCCACCCGATCCGCATAACTTGAGATAATATTCATCGGTTTTGATCCCCTCTGCCCACCAGGGCGCGATGGATGACGGTATCATTTTGGTAAGGTGATTGAGCTGAACCTCAGAGAGTGTTTTAAGATGTTGAAAGAAGTTGGTAATGTCATTGTTTATCAAGGCTTTGATACACTGGTTGTTCAGTGGGGTCAATTCATTGTCGATAACCTTTTGGAAGGTTTCATTGGTGTTGTAGTTGTTCATGAAGAAATCCACCAGGGGTGCCGTTTTCCAGGGTTTACCGCTGTTGAGCAGGAAAATGGTGTTGTCCGCCATCTTGTCGTAGGGGGGGATGCCAACCGGTTCGATGTATTGCAGGTCTTTGAGAAGCAGGGGATGTTTCAGGTAGCAGATCAGGGGGTCGATGCCCGAACTGGTGCCATGAAAATAGGATTCGAGCTGTGCCAGTTGCATTTTTAACTTTTTGATGTGGTCGACCGACGATTTGGTGTTAACCTTCTTTTCTTCCTTTACATATTTGTCGTAGAGGGCCGCCACCAGGGCTCCGCTGCTTCCCAGTCCATAGCCTTCAGGAATGGTCGACTCGAAGTATAACCCCTCTTCCAGATCCTGTTTCATCAGGGAGGTGTTGAACCTACAAAGGATCGCGTCGTTCGATTTCAGACGATCCAAATAGTTCCAGTACTCTCTGAGTTGACGGTTCGAATGCCGGGCAAAATCAAGATTGGTATATCGGTTCTTATTAATGAAAGCCAGCTCTCCGTTAAAGTGCCCATAGGGAATGGTGAGCCCCATCGAACCCTTCAGGATGCTGTACTCTCCAAAGAGCATTATTTTTGAATAGAATATTCCGGTTGGTTTCTCTTTTTTCATCCGAAAATCATTGTTGTTATTGCCGTAAATAGTTTTTGGGATATTTCCCAACGAGCATGGTTGTTATGTTTTTAAATATCAGATGTTTGGCTTGTTGGTTTTCCTGGCAGGACCCGGCCCCACCTGATCTTCAATAATTTTTTGGTCCTCGCAAAGGGGCAGAAGGGCTTCCGAGATCCACCTTTTTATGGGGGTGGCCTGCTCATCCGGGTAAAGTAAATGCAGGTTTGGGCCGGCATCCAGACTGAATCCCAGAGGGAGTCCACTTTCTTTGCGAAAGGTCTTCACCCGGTTGATGGCTTCAAGTGTATTGGGCTGAAGTAAGGTGTACCCCGGCGTGCCGCTCATCATCAGGGCATGAAGGGACAAGGCCTCGGTTTCGGCAAGCTCAATAAAGGCATCAACATCCCCCGCTTCAAGATAATCCATCAGTGCCAGGGCATGCTTCCGGGCTTGTTGAAGGCGCCCTGCCCTATAGGGGTGGTGGTGCATGAGCCGGTGACCCTCACTGCTGCTGACGCGCTTCGATTGGCTGCTGATGATCAGGATGTCGTCGTGTAAATCATGAAAGACCGGCGCCGGGGTGATGGGTACAGGTACCGCATAGTTATCCGAGCTTTCGGGAAACTCTTCCATCCGGCCCCACAGGTTCCACCCTCCGTATACCGATCGGGCCGCACTGCCCGAGCCCAGCCGGGCCAGGCTTGAGGCCAATGGCAGGTCTATGGTCGCTGTCCCTGAAAGCTGACCCTCCAGATCAACCAGACATAAGGCCAGCGCACTCATCGAACTGGCCGAGGAGGCAATGCCGCTGCTGTGTGGAAAACTGTTGCGACTCTCTATGGTCAGGAAAAAGTTATGAAGGTGCGGCAGCAACGGGAGGGCGAGGTCTAGAAAACTTTTGATTTTAGGCTCAAATGAGGGTTGTTCCCTTCCTCCTAAACAAAACTTAAAGCCTCCCCCCGTATGGGGTGTGATGCCTACACTGGTGGTGGTTACAGCCCTCGAAAGGGTAAAGCTGACCGAGGCATTTTCCGGTATCTGAACCTCCCTTTTCCCCCAATATTTCACAATGGCAAGGTTGGAGGGACTCTCCCATGAGGTGGTTAATATGGTTTCAGGGGGTGATTGAGCCATCTTTGTTTAAGATTATGTCGTTTAACTTGAACGTCGTTTTGAACCCTTTTGTTTGAAAGTAGGTCCTTACTTCCGTGTCTTTTTGTTGCGAAAATCCTAAGATGAAGTCTCCGCCCCAGGCTCCCAGCGATTTTATCAATCCCGAAAAGTCGGGGAAGAGGGCTTCTTGTACCGCTGGTAAGCCGGTTAGTTGCTGTATGATGGCCTCGTGCCTGGACAGAAGCGCCCCAAAGGTGGTTGCTGAGGTGGTTGCGGCCATCTCCCGGCTGATAGTTGAAATCTCCTCGATCAGGAGCGGTGTAGACGCTTTGTTCCTTTCATAGGCCAGGATGGCTTTTTGCGAATTTTGCTTCCGATTCAGGTAGATGACCCACAGCTGGTCCAGGAAGGGTGGCGAAAAATGAGCGGGCGTAACCACCGGATCCCCGGAATTTGACCGCTGATAAAATAGGGGGCCCTCAGCTGAGGCACAGGCGATATCGTAACCCGAGCCCCCAAAGGTTTGAGCTAACAGCGAATAGGGGTCAAGGTTGAGCCAGGAGGCCAGATTGTGGATGAAGGTCGAACTGCTGCCCCAGCCCCAGCCGGGATCGAACTCCAGTGCGGTGGTGATCCGCAGATTGGACAGTCGGTTCGCCGGGCTGTTGCTGAGTGAAAGAGCCTTTCGTAAGATATTGGCCAGCGGCAGGGCCAGCTCTGGCTGAGTGCTGGTAAGCAGGTTTAGGTCCGGGTCGAATTGAGCCCTGAACCATTCTCCGGTGGGATGTGTGGCGACCCATTGTAATCCGGTCACCGGGCTGTGGGCCACTTCCATCTTTTGGCCACTTCTCAGGGGCAGGGCCAGAGCCATCGCTCCCTCTAAAACCGCGTACTCGGCCGAAAGCAATAATTTACCGTGACTGTAATAGGTTTCTGTTGTCATCTGCTGGGTGGGCCTGGGTGGGGAGCGTTTCTGCTCTCATTTAAAAAGGTTCTTACAGCGTTGGCCGAGATGGCCTTTCCCTGAAAATAATTCAGTGCATTCGTTTTCTCCGTTTCGCTGGCCTCCAGAGCATTGAGTAGGTTGGTGAGGTGTAGTTTCATGTGCCCTTTCTGGATGCCGGTGGTGATCAGGGAGGTGACCGCCGAAAAGTTGTTGGCCATTCCGGCCGCGGCGGCTATGCTCATCAATTCTTTGGCTGAGGGCTTCCCCAGGAGTTCCAGCGCCAGTGCGGCCATCGGATGCAGGGTGGTGAGCCCCCCCACGGTGCCCATTGCCAGGGGGATGGCTAATTCGAATAGGAAGTGGTTTTCGGGCGTCAGGGTGCAGCGCGAAAGGGAACGGTAGCGACCGTCCCGGGCGGCAAAAGCGTGGACGCCGGCCTCCACGGCCCTGAAATCATTGCCGGTGGCTAACACCACTGCGTCGGTCCCATTGAGCAGACCCTTATTGTGGGTGACGGCCCGCGAGGTGTCGTCCAGGGCTATGTCGACGGCCGTCTTAAACCGTTGAGCAAATTCCAGCGCCGAAAAATTCCCGGCCATCGGGGTCAGCTCATCGATGGGGCACTCTACCGAGCAGGTGACCAGGCACTCGGGGGTGTGGTTCGATAGGATGGCCATGATGATTTCCGGCTGACCAAAAGGACTTCGCCGGGGATCTTTGGCAAAGAACTCAAGAAGAGGCTCTTTCATCTCTTCCAGACATGAGTTGATGAAGTTGGCCCCCATGCTATCGACGGTGTTGAAATTAACCTGTAGCTGATAGATGCCCGGAAGGCCCCGGGAGGGGAGAAGCTGCATCCGGGTGATGCCGCCTCCGCGCTTCTCCATATTCAAGGTCAACGAAGCCACGGCTTGGGTAAGATGTGGCTCCAACCCTTCGGGGAGGCTCGACAATAGAAGGGTGGGGCCTTTCCATCTAAACCATATCTGGCCCACCTTTTGCGTGTCGTGAACCGTCGTTTTAAATCCCCCATGCCCCGCCCAAAAGGAGGCCGACCGGCTCGCGGCTGCCACCACCGAGCTCTCTTCGGTGACCATGGGTACCACATAGCTTTTCCCATCGATGCGGAAATTGGGGGCCACCCCAAAGGGCAGAAAAAAGTTGGTGAGGGTGTTTTCCGAGAAATCGTCGAACAGGGCCTGTTCCTCCCCAATCCGATACCTTTCCAACCGGGTTGGGAAGTCCGCGGGAAGACCGAAATGTTTTATCAATTGGTTTATCTTTTCCTCTCTCGAAAGTTTGGAAAATCCTTTAATTAACTGAGTCACTATTCTCTGATCTTTAAATATTGTGTGGCAATCTCCCATCCTTTTTTCAGCTGCTCCACAAACCGTTTAAGCGTTTCATAATCCTCCATGGCATTTCTTAGAAATTGCGAACCCATGCCAAAAACAGCGTTTAGCTGGCTCAGCCGGGTGAGGTAATAGCCGTCGGTTAGCTGGGTGATGCCACCCGAGATGATAAGCTGAGTGCATTTTACCGGTTGTTGGGCAGCTATGGCATTCACCATCCGGGTCATCTCCAGTGCTGTGTGCCCCAGGTTTCCAAAGCTGTCGAGAGGTCCTTTTACGGTCTCCGGGTGACGGGCCTGTTCCACTTTGGTGAAGTTGGTCCCTCCCAGGGCGCCAAACTCAATGGCTTCGAGGGGGAGCGACAACAATTGTTTCAGGCTCCCGGGTCCCATTCCCTGACCCACTTCCTTAACGATGACGCGCAGGCGGCTCTTTTCCAGAAAGGCCTGGAGGGTTTCGAGCGGTGGGGCTTGCAACAGATCCCCCTCCGGCTGGAAGGCTTCCTGAAGTGGGTTCACATGGATCACGATACCGTCGGCCTCAAGTCGATGAACGAGCTCTTCTACGCGCTCTTCTTCCTTGTTTTTTACCAGCTCCTCGAGTTGGGCAATGCCCAGATTGGCATAGAGAGGCGAGTCTTTACCTATGTAAGGCCGCACATTAAAGTCCTCCAGATGGGTGTCGTCCTTAAGCAATGTGCGGCAGGAGCCCAGACCCATGCCCAGCCCAAATTCGCCACAAGCCCTGGCCAGGTTGCGATTGATGGCGCCGGCAAGCTGCGTGCCCCCGGTCATGCTGCTGACCCAGATGGGCAGCGACATGGTTTTTCCGGCAAAGGCGAAGGGGCTAATAGTGCCTGAATGGTGGGCGGCGAGCAACGGCTCGTAAAAAAAACGTGCATCCGCATCTTGTGGGTCTACCCGCGAGGAGAAGGCGAGATCGATATGGTCCTTTTTTCTGTCTTCCATAATGAGTGTGGCTATTGGCAACCGATTGTTTCGGCATCACCGGTCATTGTCAAAATTACTTAATTTACATCAGAAATCTACTTGAAATCCCTGCTCCGGGCTTTGCTGTTCTCTCCTTTCTATGTTCTCCCGGGTTTGGCCCCGGGAAGGGATGGGTTTCTTTAGCGCCTAACCGATCTCATACGATGTAGATTAAAGTTGTGATATTACCCGGCCGGGGGCTTGATTTTCTTTTTGCGTTCGGTTTATTTGAGGCCCAGGTGCCGTGCAATGACAAATCTAAGAATTTCTGAGGTGCCTTCCCCAATCTGTAAGATGCGTTGGTCGCGGTAAAAGCGTTCGATAGGATTGTTTTTGAACAACCCTGCCCCGGCAAATATCTGAAGGGCTTCATCGGCCACCTCACGGGCAATCTCGGAAGTGTAGAGCTTGGCAATCGCCGCCTCCCGGGCAAAGGGCTGGTTCTGTTCTTTGAGCAGACAGGCCTTATATAGGGTGTTGCGGGCCAGCTCCAGCTTCACATCCATGTCGGCCAGCTTAAAGCTGATGGTTTGAAATTTAGCGATGGACTGACCAAATTGCTTGCGTTTTTGGGCATAGGCCAGAGCCAGCTCGAAGGCTCCCTGTGCCAGGCCCAGTCCCATGGCGGCAATGGATAGCCGGCCGGCATCCAGGGTCTTGAGCATGTTTTTTGCCCCTTGCCCTTCCTCTCCCAAAAGGTTGGAGAGGGGCACCCGACAGTCGGTGAGCTTAATTTTTCCGGTGTCGGAGGCCCGCCACATCATCTTACCCGTCATCCGCTCGGAGTGAAACCCGGGGGTCGCTTTTTCAACCAGAATGGTGGTGAGATTTTCCTTTCCCGTTGCGTCGGTTGTATTTACCAGAAGAGTGGTCCCCAGCGTGAGCTCATTGGCCGAATTGGTGATGTACCGTTTGCTTCCGTTGATAACCCACTCCCCGTTTTGGCGAACGGCACTGGTCAGGGCACCCCGTGCATCCGACCCGGCCGTTACCTCGGTCAGGCCAAAGGCCCAAAGGTGATCGCCCGTGGTGAGCAGCGGCAGGTATTTGGCCTTCTGTGCTTCGGTGCCATAATCAAAGATCGGCCCTATTCCCAGACTGTTGTGCGCCGCTGCCGTGGCGGCCTGCGATCCGTCTACCCGGCTGAGCTCCTCGATGGCGATGATGTAGGAGAGCGTGTCGAGGCCCTGCCCCCCATAATTTTTGGGGAGGGTGATGCCCAGAAGGCCGGCCCGGCCTAATTCCCGGGTAAGTGAAACCGAGAACTCTTCCTTGTGGTCTAATTCCCCGGCTTGGGGTTTGATGACGGTCTCTGCAAAGTGACGCACCGTCTGGCGGTAGGCTTCATGCGATAAGTTGGTTAGGATCATATGGGTTAAATTTAATTTTTGATGATAATCTGGGCGGCAATCTCGTTGGTTTTTAGGGGCTCCTTTTCGAAAAGCACCAGCTTTTGGCCCGATTTTACCTGCTGCCCAGAGGCAACTAATACTTCCTTTACGATCCCCCGGGTTTGGGAGGTCAGAAGGTTCTCCATCTTCATGGCTTCCAGTATTAAGATGGGCGCTCCTTTTTCTACCTTCTCGCCGGCGCTGACATTAATTTTTACAATCCTGCCGGGGATGGGTGCTTCCAAATGGTTTGGGCTGGTGGCTGTATTTAGCTCCTCTTTGGGGGAGAGATCTCCCCCAGCAAAACCGGGCCTGAACGAATGGGTTAATCCATCCCCATAGAGCAGAAGCTCTTTGGATTCGCCATAGTGCCAGGCAAACTCATAATTGCATTCATTCATTGAAAAGGAGAGACGATGGTCCTTCAGGTTGGCATCGGATATCCCGGATTTCCCCTCCTGGTTGATGCTCCAGGTGAGGCTTTTTGAGCTGTAGGCTCTTTCCGTTTGGATCACATAAGGCTTTTGATTGAACCATACCAGGGTTTTTCCGCACCAGCGCTTGTGCCCCAGTTGATTCCATAGGTTGCCGGGATTTGGATGACGAAAAAGCCGGAACCAAACGGTATAGGCCGCCAGCAATATTTCTGTTTTTTCCGCTCCGTGGGCTTGTTTCGTTTGATTGTGGACATCCATCTGGTTGTCGATGAAGTGCGTATCGGTTTGGCCGCTTAAAAACTCTTTTTCTTTCAAAACCTTTTGCAGGAAGGACAGGTTGGTGGTTGTTCCAATCAGAACTGTTTGTGCCAATGCCTTTTGCATAGCATCGATGGCTAACGCTCTGTTAGGACGGTGGGTGATGATTTTGGCCAAAAGCGGATCGAAATGGGGTAGGATCTCTGTGGGGCCACCAAAAAAGGTGTCGGTGCGCGCCTGGTGCGGGTTGGGCCAGGTTACATAAGAGATGGGGCCCGGGGCAGGCCTGAAGTCTGACCGCGGGTCTTCGGCATAGAGGCGTGTCTCCAGGGCATGGCCGTTGATGGTGAGATCTTCCTGCTTTATCGTGAGGGGGAGCCCACTGGCTAATCTTATTTGCTGCTCCACCAGATCGATTCCGGTGATGGCTTCAGTGACCGGATGTTCTACCTGAATACGGGTATTCATTTCCAGAAAGTAGTGTTGTCCGTTGCGGTCGACCAAAAACTCTACGGTGCCGGCACTGTGGTAACCTATTTGGCGACACAAGCGAAGGGCATCCCGGGTCAGTTTCTCTCTCAGGGTTTCGTTTACCGCCGGAGAAGGGGCTTCTTCAATGATTTTCTGGAAACGTCTCTGAATAGAACATTCCCGCTCAAAAAGGTGAATCAGGTGGTTGTGTTGGTCGCCCAAAACCTGTACTTCGATGTGACGGGGCGATTCGAGATATTGTTCCACATAAACCGTGGCATCTCCAAAATAGCTGTAGGCCTCGCGCGTGGCTACTTCCAGATGGGCTTTTAGCTGATCAGGTGAAGAGACCATCTTCATCCCTTTTCCACCGCCCCCGGCCGCCGCCTTGATTAAAAGGGGGTAGGGGAGTTGGTCCTTTTGCTCCAAAAGAGATTCCATGGTGCCGCTAGCCCCCGGCGTGATGGGAACTCCGGATGTCCGGGCCAGGCGTCGGGCTTCTTCCTTATGGCCCATCATGGCAATGGTCTCGGGAGAGGGCCCTATCCAGATAAGCCCTGCATCCTTTACCTTTTGAGCAAAATCTGCATTCTCCGAAAGAAATCCGTAGCCGGGATGAATGGCCTCTGCTCCATATTTCAGCGCCATGGAGATGAGCCGGTCTGCATTGAGATAAGTGTCGGAAAGCAGGTGCCCTTCAAACAAGGCTGTCTGGTGGGCGGCACGGGCCACATCGCCCTCTTGTTCTTCGCGGGTAATGGGAACCACCGTTTGGATACCCATCCGATGGGCGGTGGTTAGAATTCGCAGGGCTATTTCACCCCGATTGGCAATGAACAGTTTATTCGGAAATATTTTATTCATTTTTGATGGTCCAGGAGGGTAATCGTTTTTCAAAAAAGGCGTTAACCCCTTCGCGACCTTCCTCGGAAGCGCGGGCTTGCGCAATGGCAGAGGCACAATAATTGATCAGGTCCTCGTCCATTGGAACAATTGAATTTCCTATTCGGTTCAGCAACTTCTTGGTTTGTTGGGTGGCGATGGGCCCATTTTGGGCAATCTGTTCAGCCATTCCCAACGTTTTGGCACTTAATTCCTCCTTTGAAAACAGGTAATGCGCCAGTCCCATTTCCTTGGCTTCCAGTCCATTGAAGGGTAACCCGGTAAGCATAACCCGCCGGGCCTGGGCCATTCCTATTTTAAGCACAATCCAGGGGGCCACGGTGGCCGGGATGAGTCCCAACGCTGTTTCTGAAAAAACAAAGGAGGCCTCGCGCGATGTTGTCACCACATCGGCACAGGCCAGCAGGCCCAGGGCCCCGCCATAGGCGCCCCCGTTTACCTGAACAATCACCGGTTTGGGGAAATTGTTAAGGGTTTCATAGAGGGTGTTGAAGAGGCCTGCATCTGCCTGGTTCTCTGCCAGGCTTTGCTTACTGCCTTCACCCATCCACTCCAGATCTGCCCCTGCACAGAATAAGGTGCCTCTTCCAGATAGAACCAGCACTTTGAAGTCTTTGCTGTCGGCATTCTCCTCTAAAAAGGTGATGAGTTGTTTGATTACCGTCTTGTTGAGGGCATTCCGTTTTTCAGGCCGGTTGAGTTCGAGGAGACAAACCTCCTGGTGGTATTGCTTATATAAGTATTTCATTCTGATCGATCTACTAATGGTTTCTTGGGTTGTTAAGAAAGACCTGGTGGGGCTCAGCCAATTCTGTTTGGGTACCCTCACATCCTGAAAATGCCGTATTCCGGTTTGGGAATGGGGGCATTAAGGGCGGTGCACAGTGCCAACCCCAGTATGTCGCGCGTGTCCACCGGATCAATAATTCCGTCGTCCCATAAACGGCTGGTGCTGTAGTAGGGTGAGCCCTCGGTCTCATATTTTTCGAAAATATTGGTCTCAATTTGTTTCAGTTCCTCTTCCGGGACGGCTTGCTTTTTGGCCCGGGCCTGATCTTTTTTAAGTGTGCAGAGTACCTGGGCCGCCTGCTGGGCACCCATGACCGAGATGCGCGCGTTGGGCCACATGAAGAGTAGTCTGGGGTTGTAGGCCCTTCCGCCCATTGCATAATTGCCGGCGCCATACGATCCACCCACAATGATGGTGAAAAAGGGAACCACCGAGTTGGCCAGTGCATGAACCATCTTGGCTCCGTGTTTGGCAATGCCTTCATGTTCGTAGGCCTTGCCCACCATGAAGCCGGTAATGTTCTGAAGGAATACCATGGGAATACCCCGGTGATTACACAGTTGAATAAAATGGGTGCCCTTGAGGGCCGACTCGGAAAAGAGAATGCCATTATTGGCTAAAATGCCAACTTTATGTCCATGAATTTTGGCAAAACCAGTGACCAGGGTCGTGCCATATTCCTGTTTGAATTCCTGGAAACGGCTGCCATCGGTCAGGCGCATGATGATTTCACGAATGTCGGGGAAAGGCTTTTTCGGTGCGGGGATAAGGCCATAGAGCTCTTGTGCCGGGTAGAGCGGGGGTTCGGCATGGGCGGGCCGGGGATTTACACTGGCCTTTTGCTGAAGCGACTCTACAATGTTGCGGCAAATGCCGAGAGCCTCTTCGTCGTTGTCGGCCAGATGGTCGGCAACCCCGCTGATGGAGGTGTGCACAAGGGCCCCACCCAGTTCTTCGGCAGTGACCTCTTCGCCGGTGGCGGCTTTTACCAATGGGGGGCCAGCAAGAAAAATAGTGCCCTGGTTGCGCACGATGATGGTCTCATCACTCATCGCCGGAATATAGGCTCCCCCAGCCGTGCAGGATCCCATCACGATGGATATCTGTGGGATGCCCCCGGCCGATAGCCGGGCCTGGTTGTAGAAGATGCGCCCAAAATCCTCCCGGTCGGGAAATACCCTGGACTGCTCCGGTAAGAAAATTCCGCCTGAATCGACCATATAGATGCAGGGCAGGTGATTCTCCCGGGCAATTTCCTGAGCTCTTAAGTGTTTCTTGATGGTTTCGTGTACGTAGGTGCCTCCCTTCACCGTAGCGTCGTTGGCCACAATCATTACCTCACGCTGGTGGATGACGCCAATACCGGTGACGATGCCTGCCCCCTGAAACGCATTATGGTATTGATCCCAGGCTGCCAGGGGCGAGAGTTCCATAAACGGGGTGTGCGGATCCAGCAGTTTTTCAATTCGCTGACGTACCAACAACTTGCCACGGGCCAAATGCTTTTGGCGAACTTTTTTTGGGCCGCCCTCCCCGGCTTTTAAAATTCTGTCGCGAAGCTCCCGGACCAATGAAATATTGGTTTCCTGGTTTTGTAAAAATATCTCTGTGCCGTTATCACAGGTGCTCTTGAGTTGCTCCATTTCTGGATGGATATTGGGTTTGTCAGCTTTATGACTTTTAAATTAAAGAATTGTTCGGTCAAATACGCCTTCTCCTGGTAAAAATTGTATGGGCGGTTGATGATCAAAGTTTAAAAAGGGAAAAAAGGAGACTTAAATTATCGCTAAAAAGTTCTGTAAGCCTTATCCATAAGCGGAGAAGAATTTTATTACTTTTGAGCGTTGGTTTGGAAGGGTGAATATTCAGATAAACAATGAGAGTTATGATTTTCAAGGTGTTTTTAGTCGGTTTTTTAGGCTTGATGACCTCCTGCTGGGGAGGGAATGGAACCAGGGGCGACAAGGCTCCAAAGCCTGAAACCTTAGTCCGGAAGCATCAGTCGGTTGTTACCTTGTCGGAGAGGGATTCTTCTCTGTTTCATCAACTTATGGACAAGGCACAGGCCGATGATTGGTCGTCCAAACCATTTCCGGAAATGATGGTGGCCGTGGCCCGGGAGTTTACAGGAACCCCTTATGTGGCCTCTACCCTCGAAACGGATGGCCCCGAACGATTGGTGGTTAATCTTGGGGAACTGGATTGCACTACCTATGCCGAAAATGTGTTGGCGCTCTCTTTGTGTATCCATCGGGGAGCCTTTAACAGTGAGGCATTCACCGATCAGCTTCGGCAAATCCGTTACCGGGGCGGAGTCCTGGATCAATATCCTTCGCGACTTCATTATTTCTCCGATTGGCTGGTTGATAATCAGAAAAAAGGGTTGATGGAAATTGTGAGTAACCCATTGGGCGATGCGGTTTTTGACAAGGAAGTGAATTTTATGTCCACCCATTCCGATAAATATGCGGCCTTGGCAAACCATCCCGAATGGGTTGGGGTAATGGCCAATATCGAGAAAAGAATCTCCTCATACGACCTGAGATATATCTCCGGCGATAACATTGATGCGGTTGCTCCTCATATTAAGGATGGTGACCTGATTGGTTTTTGCAGTACCGTTTCGGGATTGGATGTGTCGCATGTGGCCATTGCTCTTCATCTTGACGATGGACTTCATTTTATTCATGCCTCTTCAAACTCGATGCAGGTGGAGGTCTCCTCTGTGTTGCTAAGCGAGTATGTGCTCAATAGCCGGGGGGTATACGGCATATTGCTTGGACGGGCAGGAAAATGAGAGCCACATGCCGGGCAGAAAGGAGTAATTAGTGTCTGTCCATAAAGTCGGCATTTTCAAGAGCCTGAGTTAGGTCTTCTTGAAAATAGTTGGACCAAAACCTGTCTCTTAAGATCTATCAATTTACTTCAGGCTTCCAGCTTCGGGCTTCTAAAAAGACAAATAGTATTTACATCCTATAGCCGCATTTAACCTGGTTATTATAAACTTCAGCGTTGAGATATCCTAAGTGTTTTCTGCCTGGTTATTTATCGATAGAGAATCCTTACTGACTTCCTATAACGGGTTGTGTCCTTGGTTGGGGAATATAAATGCCAGAATTCGTTGAACGTATTTTAATTGAAACTCTCTAAAATATTGAATTTTGCTACGAACGGCATGGTTACAACCTGGCCTGCACGCTGTTCTCACCCATATTACCTCTTTTTCTTCTTTTTCATATTTTGAACTTTGTCGCCACGCTTGAGTGGTTTTTTGTACCTCTCCTTTAAAATTTTTTGGTAACTTTTTCTTTCAGCTTTTTCTTTGCTGTTCTTGGCCGATTTTTCATGAAAAGCAGCTCCGGCTTTAATCGGTGGGTTTTTATCGTTCAGCTCATCTTTGGGTAGAGGGTTTTTCTCCTGTGGGGTGAGTTGGGTCGATATTTCCACTTCTTCGGGCAATTCATTAACCGGAATAGTGTAATTCATCAAGCTTTCAATGGCCTCCTTGAGGGGTTTTTCCTTCTCACTGTAAAAAAGAATGGCCCTTCCTTGCTGTTCGGCCCGGCCGGTACGCCCAATACGGTGAATATAGTTCTCCGGGTAGAAAGAAGTGTCAAAACTAATTACCGTAGTAATTTTTTCTATGTCAATTCCACGGGAAATCACATCGGTGGCAATCAGAATCCTGCTCGTGCCGTTGTTGAACTTTTCGATGGATTTGGAACGATAATTTGAATCTTTATTGGAATGAATGACAGAAACTTCAGAGTCAAAATCCAATGTCTCAAGCAGCCTGTCGGCATTAGCCTTGGTAGCTACAAAGATTAAAACCTTACTGTATTCTTTTTTGTCTTTTAATAAATGGTTCAATAAGTTAGCCTTGGTGTAAAAATTAGGAACGGCATAAGATTCCTGACTTATATTCTCCAGGGGGGTACCGCTGATCGAGATGGTTTTTTTAACCGGATTAACCAGAAATCCATCGATTAATTCATCTACCTCGGTAGTCATGGTGGCCGAAAAGAGAAGGTTTTGCCGTTTCGAGGGCAGGTATTCAAAGAGATTTTTTAACTGCGTTTTATAGCCAAAATCAAGCATAATGTCCACTTCATCAATCACCAGTTTTTTGATCGATTTTAGTCGTAATACATTGGTAAGCGCAAGGTCATACAACCGCCTGGGGGTTCCGACAATGATATCCAACCCCTGGCTAATGGCCTTTTTTTGCGTGTTGATATTGGTGCCACCATAAACCCCTAAAACCCGAATGCTTAGGTAAGGACTTAACTTTTCGATTTGTTCTACTATCTGAATGACGAGCTCTCGGGTGGGCGCCAAAACGGCCACCCTGGGGTTGGGTTGGTCCGAATACTTCAAATCCTGAAGGATAGGAAGCAAATAAGCGATGGTTTTCCCGGTGCCGGTTTGTGCAATCCCCACAAAATCAAAGCCACCAAGAATAGTAGAATAAGACTCTTGCTGAATGGGCGTTGGCTTTTCAAACCCTAATTCAGCAAGTGCATTATATAATTGCTTTTTAATCTTGAAGTTTTCGAATGTATTCATTTTGCAAAGTAATCGAGAAAAAACTTCTAATCAGGCTATTTTGACTAATTATTTTTTGAAATCCTATCCGTGCGTCCCAATTTTCCTTTGGGATCACCGAATAGATGGCCTTCGGAAATTTCATCTGGTTTTAAAAAAGGAACAACTGCTTCCTCTATTTCCGGGCTCGGCTCAGCCAAAAAAAATTGGATCTTTTGAAAACCTTTCGTAAGTTTGACCATTTGGTTAAACCATAAGGTTAAAACATGAAAAAATCCAAAACAACACCGGGGGCTGAACCCGTCTCCGAGGAGGTAATTCTCAATGCCGCCCGACGTGTGTTTACCAGGAAAGGATACAATGGGGCCCGAATGCAGGAAATTGCCGACGAGGCCAAAATGAATAAAGCGCTGTTGCACTATTATTTCAGGAGTAAGGATAAACTGTTTGACAGGGTTTTTTTGGAAGCATTTAAAGAGTTCTGGCCTTCCATTGAAGCCGTTGCCGGACAAGAGGAGGTCTCGGTTAATCAGCTCATACGAGCTATTGTGGACGGCTATATGGATATCCTCGAGAAAATGCCTTTTCTTCCCAATTTTGTTATTAACGAACTTAACCGGGCCCCCGAAAGAGTGGAAGGCCTGATTCTGGCTTCCGGAATAAAACCTGAAACAGTATCCGGAATCTTAAACAGAAGCATTCAAAAAGGCGAGATGAGGCCAATGGATCCTCGTGAATTGCTTATTAATATCATAGGGCTGTGTGTCTTTCCAGTGCTGGCAAGGCCCCTGACCGAGCGTTTGTTGTGGCCCCCGGGTGAATCGTATGACGGGTTTTTAAAAAAAAGACGCAATACAGTTTATGATTTTGTATGTAATAGTGTTTTGAAGGAAAAGCAATAAAGTGGAAATGGGAAAAGGAATAAATGTAATCGACTAATTATTAATTTATTGGCATCTTTCTAACCTCTAACCTCTAATTTCTAACTTCTAACTTCTTATTCTTTTTAGCAATGAAGATATTTTTTGTTTTTATAATGTTTGCAGTTGGTTTTCCATTTTTGGGGGTGGCACAAGATCTGTCTCTCCAAAATTGCTGGGAGGTGGCGCGGGCCCACTACCCTCTGTTGGAGGGGAAAAAAGCCCTGGCGGAAGCAACGGATCTAAACATCCGGAATGTACGAACCGAGTGGCTTCCCCGTATAGACCTATCGGGGCAGGCTACCTGGCAAAATGATGTGCCACATGTGAGTGGCATCATCAGCGGTTTTACCATCCCCTCCGCCCCTAAAGATCAATATAAGGTATGGCTCGATGTGAGTCAGACCATCTATGACGGAGGGCGTGTCGCGGCGCGACAGGATCTTGAGCAAAGTCGGGGGGACGTGGAATTGCAAAACGTAGAAGTGCAACTTCAGGAGGTGGAGCGGCGGGTTACGGAACTCTTCTTTACCGTGTTGATGTTTAACGAACAGGAGGGGCAGCTTCAATTTATGGAAAAGGATTTGGAGTCCAGAATCCGGGAGGCTACCTCCGGGGTGGAGAATGGGGTGGTCCCCATTTCTGCTCTTAAATCGTTAAGTGTTGAGCGATTGAGGCTAGCCCAACGCTTGATCGTGTTGCAGGAAGGTCGAAAGGCCATGCTCGATAATCTGGGGCTTTATCTTGGCCGACAGAAGGTGGAACCCACTGAATTAATTGCCCCCGGGGCCGATCTGTTTATTGAGGCGCAGCCGCGTGCCGAATATATCCTTTTCGACCTCCGGAAATTGCAACTCGAAAGAGGGGTCACCCTCACCAAGCGCAATCGGATGCCTGCCCTGTCGGCCTTTGCCCAGGGAGGGTATGGCAACCCCACTTACAACATGTTAAACGATGCTTTCGATGTATTATATATGGTTGGGCTTCGCCTGAAGTGGACACCCTGGGATTGGCAGCAGTCCAAACGCAACCGGGCTGTCTTTGCCAGGCAAAACGAGTGGGTCGATTTTCAACGGCAGACTTTTGAAGTGAATCAGGCCAGAGCCGTAAGGCAAATGGAAGGTGAGGCCGACCAATATCAGAAATTGATGCAAAAGGATGATGAAATCCTCCTGCTTCAGTCCGAGATTACCAACGACAGCAGGCAACGGCTAAAAAACGGAACCATTACTGCCGCTGATTATCTGGCCGAATTAAATGCCGAAGCCAGGGCTCGCCTCGACAAGGCCATTCATCATCTTCAGTATCTGAAAAGTGAAGCCTTAAAATATCATACCGCAGGGGAATAAGCAGGTTGTTGGAGGGATTATCCTATTTAAAAATCTTATAACAGATCAACAGACAAAGATGAAAACAAAGCGCATTCGCAGTTTTTGTGCAATAAATACCAACATTATGAGACCAAATGATAAACAGCTTCATTCATCTATCCCTCGCTCTTGGGGAATAGGTGTAATTCTAATCCTGCTGATTGCGGCGGGGTGTACGAACCATGATGATGAGTCGGATGCCTTTGGCAATTTTGAATCCGACGAGGTCATTGTGAGTGCCGAAGAGAATGGTCGGTTGCTTCAGTTCGATATGAATGAAGGGGACCGGCTGGAGAAAGGACAGGAGTGCGGATTGATTGATACCACCATGCTGGTGCTTAACCTTAAACAGATGGAAGCTTCCAGGGCCTCTGTAAATGCACGAATTCTGCAGCTTTATAAAACACTGGATGTTCAAAAAGCCCGGATCGATTTGATGCAAACGGAAGCCGACCGAACAACGCGGATGCACCAGGAGGGTGCTTCCACGGCGCAGCAATTCGATAAAGTGACCGGGGAATTGAAGGTGGCTATGGCCGAGCGTGAACAGGTCCGTTCACAACGTGCGGCCCTACTGGCAGAGGAGCAGCTGGTGATGGCCCGGATGGAGGCGGCCTATGAACAACTGAATCGTTGCCATATTAAGGCGCCTGTTTCGGGGATTATCCTGCAGAAATATGTGGATGCCGGTGAGCTGGCGGTTACCGGAAAACCGCTCTTTAAGATGGCCCAAATCAGTGAGCTCACGCTTAGGGCTTATGTTGCCGGCAGTCAGTTGCATCAGGTGGCCATCGGGCAAAAGGTAACCGTTAGATACGATAAAGACCAGGACGATTACAGCGAAAAGGAAGGCGTGGTCTCCTGGGTCTCTTCCTCCGCTGAGTTCACCCCTAAAATCATTCAAACCAAAGAAGAACGGGTCGATTTGGTTTATGCCATCAAGGTGAGGGTGCCCAATCCGGAAGGAGAATTGAAAATTGGAATGCCCGGTGAGGTGCGTTTTAAAATGAGTAACGATGATTGAGATTAAGGAGCTGAAAAAGAGCTTTGGCACGGTGCAGGCTGTGCGGGGTGTTAACCTGGAGGTGAACGAGGGCGAACTTTTTGGGATCATCGGTCCCGATGGGGCCGGAAAGAGCACGCTTTTCCGCATTCTTATCTCGTTGCTGCTGCCCGATAGTGGGAGCGTCCGCTTGTGGGGCCTTGATCCGGTGGCCGACTACCGAAGCATCCGCCAGATGGTGGGGTATATGCCCGGCAAATTTTCCCTCTATCAGGACCTCTCGGTCGAGGAAAACCTTCGTTTCTTTGCCACAGTTTTTGGAACCACCATCCAGGAAAACTATCATCTGATAAAGGATATCTATCAACAAATTGAACCCTTTAAAACCAGAGCTGCAGGAAAGCTGTCGGGGGGAATGAAGCAAAAACTGGCGCTGTCGTGTGCCCTTATTCATAAACCAAAATTATTGGTGCTCGATGAGCCCACCACGGGGGTGGATGCCGCTTCGAGAAGTGAATTCTGGGATATGCTGAAAAAATTGCGCGACCATGGCATCACCATCCTGGTGTCCACGCCCTATATGGATGAGGCTTCCTTGTGCGATCGCGTGGCCCTGATGCAGAATGGGATGTTGCTCGATACGGCCTCGCCCAAAGAAATTGTCGCTCGTTATACGGATAAACTCTTCGGGGTGAGGGGCAAACCTATGTTTCAACTCATTACGCGTTGCCGGCAGTTCAAGGGTATTCAATCGGTTTATCCCTTTGGAGAGGAGATACATGTCACCTTCGTCGATGGGGGAGACCATCGGCACGAGCTTGAAGAATATCTCTGCAGCCACCATCTTGAACAGGTTCAAATCAGGCCGGTCGCCCCCAATATCGAAGATCGGTTTATCGATTTGATGAGACAGGATGGATTGGTGGCCCAAAGTTCCTGATGGGGATGGGGAGATGAAGAAATAACATCCCGAAAACTACATGATCAGTAATAATTAGTCAGATGCAGATCAATAGAACTGAAGAGGAAGATAAAGCCATTGTTGTGAAAGACCTGGTGAAAAAGTTTGGTGATTTCACCGCCAACGATCATCTCAACTTTCATGTGGAAAAGGGCGAGATTTTCGGCTTCCTGGGTGCCAATGGTGCGGGAAAAACCACCGCGATGAAGATCCTCATCGGGTTATCGGCTCCTACCTCCGGAAGCGCCTGGGTGGCAGGCTTTGATGTAAGATCCCAACCCGAGAAGGTGAAAAAAAATATTGGTTACATGAGTCAAAAATTCTCGCTGTACGAAGACCTTACCGTGTATGAAAACATCCGTTTGTTTGGGGCCATCTATGGACTTTCAGCCCCTGAAATTCGTCAGCGTGCCAGGGAGATGTTGAAACGGTTGGAGTTGTTTCATGCCCGTGACCGCCTTATCTCAACCCTGTCGCTGGGATGGAAACAGAAATTGGCTTTTTCGGTGGCCATCTTTCACCGGCCGGGCATTGTGTTTCTCGATGAGCCTACCAGTGGGGTGGACCCTATCACCCGCCGTCAGTTCTGGGAGCTTATCTACAGTGCTGCCGGGGAGGGCATTACCGTGTTTGTGACCACCCATTACCTGGATGAGGCCGAGTATTGCGACCGGGTTACGGTAATGGTAGATGGTCGGATCGAGGCACTGGATACCCCGGCTATGCTTAAAAAAGAGTACCAGGCCGACACCATGAATGAGGTGTTTTTGAAATTGGTACGATGAATCAATCCTCAGGGAGAGCCACAATCATCCGATAATATTAATCAGGAGACCAAGAGGGAAACAAATCAATTACATGAAACAACTGAGAGCTTTTATCATTAAGGAGGCCATGCACATATTTCGCGATTACCGTACCATGATCGTGCTGTTTCTCATGCCTGTGGCCCAAATCCTCATCTTTGGTTTTGTTATTTCTACCGAGATCAATGATGCCCGCATCGGCATTCTCGATAAAGCCAGAGATAAAGCCAGCAATCAACTGACCCGGCGATTGGGCTCCTCGGGCTACTTTAAGGTGGAGCGGCAGTTTACACACGAAATTCAAATGGAAGAGGCCTTCCGAAAAGGGGATATTCAGTTGGCAGTGGTCTTTTCTCCCGGGTTTGGGAATAACCTGGCCGGCCCAAACGGAGCGGCCGTGCAGCTGGTGGCAGATGCCTCCAATGCCAATACAGCCCAGGTGCTGGTGAACTACAGCGAGGGCATCATCACCGGTTGGGGGATGGAGCAAAAAGTTAAGTCGGGGATCTCTCCGCCTCTTACTGTGCTGGTTCGTATGTTTTATAACCCTTCCCTGCAGGGGGTGTTCATGTCCATCCCGGGGATTATGGCCATGGTGCTCATCCTGGTGTCGGCCATGATGACCTCTATTTCCATCACCCGCGAAAAGGAGTACGGATCGATGGAGGTATTGCTTATTTCACCCCTCAAACCCTGGCAGATTATACTGGGGAAAGTGGCGCCCTATGTGGTGTTGTCGTTTTTTAATGCCGTCACCATCGTGGTTCTGGGTGTCGTGGTTTTTAAGGTTCCGGTTGTGGGTAGTGGGTTTCTCTTAATGGTGGTTAACCTGCTCTATATCCTTCTTTCCCTGGGGCTGGGAATCTTTATCTCTACCGTGGCCAAAAACCAGATGGTGGCCATGTTTATCTCCATGTTTGGTCTCATGCTTCCCACCATTCTTCTTTCGGGGTTTATCTATCCCATCGAGAATATGCCAAAAGTATTGCAGGGACTCAGTTTTATTATGCCGCCCCGCTGGTACATTCAGGCCGTTAAAACCATCATGCTCAAGGGTGGTGGGTTGTTTTATGTCTGGAAGGAGATGTTGATGATGTCGGCCTTTCTGGTGGTGTTTTTAAGCTTGAGTATTAAGAATTTTAAAGTTCGATTAGAGTAGTTGTCCCCGGAGGTTTCAATGGGACAGGGGATTTTTTCCCGGGCCTCAAAAACCTTGCCCATTACAAAATCTTGATTATCTCTGTAAAAACCAGATGTCTATGAAGATTATTTTTTATCTGCTGCAAAAAGAGTTCATTCAGGTGTTTCGTAACCGCACCATGCTGCCGCTCATCTTTGTTCTGCCCATCGTGCAGTTGCTGGTGCTGGTGAATGCGGCAACCATGGATATGAAAAATTTGAAGCTGACCATCAGTGACCAGGATCGGTCGCCTTTGAGTAGAAGATTGGTGAGCGAGCTGGATGCTTCTCCATTTTTTGTGGTTAATCAGTTGTCAATGAGTTCGGAGGAGGCCATCGAAAATATCGAAAAGGGCAGCTCCGATCTGGCCCTCATTATTCCCGAGGATCTGGAGAGGGAGGTCATGACTCAAAATACCGGGTCGCTGCAACTCCTGGCCAATGCCATTAACTCCCAGCAAAGCCAACTGGGTTACGCATACATTCAGCAAGTCTCCGGTCGGCTGGGAAGCCAACTGCTGGTCGAGACCACGGGCCTTGAGCTGCAACCCTCCATCTCGACAACCGCCTCTTACTGGTACAACCCCGAACTCAACTACAAGCATTTTATGTTACCCGGAATTTTGGTCATCCTGGTTTCCGTGATCGGCATGTTTCTTACAGCGATGAATCTGGTGCGGGAAAAAGAGATGGGGACCATCGAACAAATAAATGTAACGCCCGTCCGAAAACACCAGTTCATCATTGCCAAGCTGATCCCCTTTTTGCTGATCGGGTTGTTCGAGTTGGGCCTGGGCCTGGGCATTGGAAAGCTCGTATACGGGATGCCCATTGTAGGGAGTTTGTGGTTGGTTTTTGGGGTGGCCACCATCTATCTCGTCGGTTTGCTGGGGATGGGCCTGCTTATCTCTACTTTCTCTAACTCGCAGCAGCAGGTCATGTTTATAAGCTATTTTTTCCTGCTCATATTTATCCTCATGAGTGGAATCTTTACTTCGGCCGAAAATATGCCCCTCTGGGGTCAGCGTATCAACGTGATTAATCCGCTCTATTATTTTATTGATGTGATGCGCAGTGTCCTTCTTAAAGGTTCAGGGTTTCTCGACCTGTGGCCTCAAATAGCTTCTATCAGCGTATTCGCTATGGTGTTGGTTGCTTTGTCGGTATTTAATTATCGTAAAACGGTGTCCTAAACCTTGTGTTGATTTAACAGGATTTGAAAGGGGCTATTTGCAATTTAAGATTTAACACACTAACTACTTTTCCTCCCTCATATTTCAGCTCCTTTTATCCCCCTTATTCTTTAATAACCGTCTGTTTTTTCAGCCCGAAGGGTTGCAACCGGCAACGCTTACGCTATAGCTACAGCGCCGGCGCAACGCTTACGCCATAGCTTCAGCGCCGGCGCAACGCTGGCTTCTCCCTTTTTTTACACTTCGTTTTTCCCTTTTTCCTTTCCCTTTTCCACCCCTTTCACCCTTTATACTTTTTTCACCCTTTCTACTTTTTTCCCCTTTTCCCCTTTTCCCCTTTTCCCTTTTCCACCCTTTCTACTCTTTCACCTTTCCCCCCCTTCCCCCTTTTTTTGAATTAACAATTAATTTAATAAATTAGTGGAAAATTATTCAACATTTTTTTTAAGTCCTCAAAATCTAGTATTCTGACGCTGTAGGACAGGTTTGCCAACGATAAAAAACAAAAAATACATTTTAGCCATGAAGAGGAGAAAGTTTTTAATGACATTAGGTGCCGCTACCCTTGGAAGTTCCTTGCTGCCGGAGCTTCAGGCTGCCGCCAGGAAAAATCCAAGCGTTAAACCCATCGAAGGCTCCTGGTTCGAGTTTCAGCACCATAGCGCGGTAGAGGGTAAATATTGGAACCCAACCCTGGAGAAATTTACCGCTGAGCAATGGACTCAAAAGGTTAAAGAGATTGCCAAAGCCGGACTAAAATATCTGGTGCTCCTTGATGTGGCCATCTATAACAAGAGTTTCTATCCCTCAACCCTGGCTCCTCAGCATGAGTTGGGCTGTGAGGACCCTTTGGAAACCATCTTAACTGCCGCCGATAAATACGGTATTCGTTTTTTTATCAGCAATGGATTCTGGGGTAATTGGGTTCAACCCTGGTTCCTGATGCA
The DNA here is from genome assembly GCA_041583495.1 of Marinilabiliaceae bacterium. Lineage (GTDB taxonomy): Bacteria > Bacteroidota > Bacteroidia > Bacteroidales > Marinilabiliaceae > JBFHFS01. The sequence goes on from JBFHFS010000004.1 coordinate 106,428, forward strand.
AGATCCCGAAGTCAACAAACTGCGGTTAAAGTCCATGAACGAAATAGCCGAAAAATATGCACATCATAAGAGTTTTTACGGTTGGTATTATCCCAACGAAACGGGGATTAAAGGGTATTATGATGAATTCTTTATCAATTATGTAAATACCTCCTCGGCCGAGGCTGCCAAGCTGACTCCCCAGGCCAAAACCCTGATCGCTCCGTATGGGACCCGTAATGTAAAAGCCGACGATGGATATGCCAAACAACTGGAGCAACTTAACGTCGATTTTATTGCCTATCAGGATGAGATAGGCGTTCAAAAAACCCGGATTGAAGAGAGTGCAGGCTTTTTCGAGAATCTCTACAACGTTCATAAAAAGGCCGCAAAAGCCAGGCTTTGGGCCGATGTGGAAGTCTTTCGTTTTGAAGGCAAAGTATACAACAGTGCCTTGTTGCCTGCCCCCGCCGAAGAGGTCATCAAACAATTTGAGGCGGTCTCTCCTTTTGTTGAGAAAATATTTATCTATCAGTATACGGGTATGATTAATGCCCCCGGATCTAAAGTGTTTGCCGGGCATCCCGACTCGGTTCAGCTCTATAAAGGGTTGAGCCAAAAGGGTTATTTAAAGCGGGGTTAACCTTTTCCTTTATGGATGATTTGGGGTTAAAACGATCCCTCTTCCTTTTTCATGCCCGGAAGGGCAAAAACGCCTTTGCCTGGTCTGACAGACCATCGCAAAGGCGTTTTTGGTGTTAGAAAAAAAGTTTAATCCCGGGGATTCTTGAAAACAGGTGTTCCCGAAAGACCCGGATTACTTCTTTTTCTTAAGTTCGGGATATTCGATGCGGGCGTGGTAAATATTCTTAAGCTTCTGTTTAAAAACTTCTTTTACCTGGCTAATCTCCCTGAAGGTGATGGGGGCATTGATGAATTGATCCTCTTTAATCTGGTTATTGATGATGTTCTCAACCAGTTTTTCAATTTCATCGTCCGAATAGGTTTTTAAACTCCTGGAAGCTGCTTCTACGGCATCGGCCATCATTAACACAGCAGTCTCTTTGGTGAAGGGGGTGGGTCCGGGGTAGGAGAACAGACTAATGTCGGGCACCTCGTTGGGGTGTTCATTAACATACGAATTGTAAAAATACTTGGTCTTGGTGGTGCCCTGGTGGGTTCGGATAAAGTCGATGACTTGTTCGGGGATCTTGTGCCTCCGGGCTATCTTAACGCCACTCTCGATATGCTGAATGATGAGCTGAGCGCTCTTCTCGTAGTCGAGGTTGGCATGTGGGTTAAACCCTGAACTCTGATTTTCCGTGAAAAAGATGGGCGAGACCACCTTCCCGATGTCGTGGTACATGGCACCGGCCCGCACCAGTAAAGGATTGCCGCCAATCTTATAAACCGCCTCCTGAGCCAGGTTACCCACCTGAAGAGAGTGCTGAAACGACCCCGGTGCCTTTTCCGAGAGCCGGCGCAACAGAGGATGATTGGTGTCGGAAAGTTCTACAAGTGTCACATCGGAGATGAATCCAAAAGCCTTCTCAAAAACGTAAATGAGCGGATATACCAACAAGATAAAGGCGCCGTTTATGGCAAAATGGCCATAAAGGGATAAGTCAATGGTTTTTAAGTCGCCCTCCTGCAGCAGCGCCATAGCCGTATAAAAAGCAGAGTAAGCCAGCACAATGAATATCGATGCCCTGACCAATTGTTCCCGGCGTACAATTCTGAACAGACTGAAGATGGCTACCAGCCCGATGGGTACCTGCATGTATACGAACTCAAAGCTGTTTTGCGTGAAAAAAGCTGCCAGCAACACCGTGATGACGTGCATGAAAAAGGCAAGCCGTGAATCAAAAAAGGTGCGGATGATGATGGGCAATATGGCAAAGGGAATGATGTATAGCGGGAAGAACTCAAACAGATTCGACAGCCTGGCAAGCATCAACATCCCTAATACCATCAGAAGCATGAAACTTACCGAGAGGTTGTTTTTGTATACATCCTTCCTGAAAAAGTAAAGAAACAAAAAGATCAGACTGAAGAATAATAAGGTCACTAAGATCTGACCGGCCAGGATATAATAGTAACCGCTGGCCCCGCCGATGGATGCCTCATACTCAATCTTTAGAGAATCCAGAATCTTGGCCGTTTGTTCATTTATAATCTCCCCCTTGTCCACAATGCGTTGGGCCGAAAGAACAATGCCGCTCGTCAGGCTCACCTCTCTCAATAGTTGATCCCGCTCTTGTTGCGATCGTTCGGCATCGAATTTGATGTTGGGCTCCAGATAGGTGTTGAGCTGAAGATCCGAAACCAGATTGTCCAGCACTAACTGCTCAACCTTCGTGCGGCTCCGAAGTTGCCTGAAAATAAATAGCGACAGCCGCTGATAGGCACTTTGATAATTGTGAAATTCACTTAACCCGGAGGGCTCAGCAAAATTATTTTTGATGAGAATTAATTCAAAAGAGGCATCCGCGTTGGCATATTGATCGGGCAGGACAATCAACCCCTGAGCATAAATCTTTTCGAGCTGATAGGCGGACAGACGGATTAATACCTGCCAAAGTGTCGAGTCGGATTTGGATACGGTGGTTTTTAAAAAGGCATATTTCTGGGTCAGATCCTCTTGCATCTCTTCGAGGTTGGTTTTAAGTCGCCGCACTTCTTCCATTGCTATGACTTCATCTACGATAAAGTAAGGGCGGAAATAATTTAACAGACTGTCCCGTTCCTTCTTGAGTGCCGGTTGGCTTTTGTAGATCGGAAAGTCAAAGGGCGCAATCAGCATTTCGTGACGCCAGGGTTTCCCTTTGGCATATTCGTAAGGGAACTTTCCCCTTCGGGGCAACAGGTAAACAACCAGCCCAACCGCTATTAAAAAAATAATTACTCTGTAAATAGCTATTGAGTAGTCTTTTATGGTGGCTTTGAATGTGCTCATTGCTGTGGTTTGAGTTTTTTGTTTCTGATTTGTTTCTGGCGCTTTCCTCATGGATTAACCCCATTGAGATGCGCGGGTTGGTTCAAAGGAAATAATGTTTTCCAATCAAAAAAGGAACCCCGTAGCCTTAAATCCTATAGTTGCCGGATGCTTCTGCCTTAAAAGGTACGAAATTAGTTAAAAGGATAATAACTGTCTCATTTAATTTTTGGTTTTTGCCCTGCTGAAGGTGAAAAGTAGGTCTTTTATCAAACAACAGGGTGTATTATCTCTTTATCGCTTGTCATATTGTTTTAAGGGTTTTATTTTTGCCAGAGTTTAGTTTGTGCTTTCCAGATCTGGAAATGTTTATTGTTCAACACTCTATTACCGATTGGCGATGTCCAAGTCCGTTTGTACCTATAGTTTTATCCCTTTACGCTCCGAACCTTCAGAGAAGGCGCAACTGGAGACCCAAATATTGTTTGGGGAGAGTTTCGATTGTTTGGAGAACATCCCCGGTTGGTGCCGGGTAAAATGTCATTTCGATGGCTATGAAGGTTGGATCGACGAGAAGTTGGTGACCAGAATGGAGGAGCGGGATGTGCGGAATTGGAATGAATCGGAAGGGGTGATTGTGCCGGCTCCTTTTGTCAGGATTGTTAAAGAGCCCGACAGCTCGGTTCAGATTCTTTCGGCTGGCAGCCGGGTGGCCTTCAATGGCGAAGACCGGAATGCCTTTAATGTAGGCCCTTATGAATATTACTGGCAGGGTAAAATGCCTTCGCGCCGAGCCGAAATTGAAGATACTGCCCTGGCCTTTCTAAATACCCCCTACCTGTGGGGGGGACGCAGCTTTTTCGGGATCGATTGTTCTGGCCTGGTTCAGGTGGTTTTTAAGGTCGCAGGCCTCTCTCTGCCACGTAATGCCACCCAACAGATCGAAAAGGGAACCCGGGTTCAGTTTGTTGAAGAGGCTGCCACCGGTGACCTGGCGTTTTTTGATAACGATAAAGGCGAGGTTACCCATGTGGGGATCTGTTTGCACAAAGGACGAATCCTGCATGCCAGTGGCTCGGTGCGTATTGATACCCTCGATCATCAGGGAATCTATAATCATGAAAAAAGGTGTTATACCCATCGTCTTAAGATAATTAAAAGAGTGGTTGATGAGCGATAAGTCATTTTGTTACGAGTATCCCCGGCCGGCAGTGACGGCCGATGTGGTGGTGTTGGCCGGTCGTCCCGAAAATCAACATCTATTGCTTATTAAACGACTCTATCCCCCCTTCAAGGGGCAGTGGGCGCTTCCGGGTGGTTTTGTTGATCTGGATGAAAACCTCGACGAAACCCCTGCTCGTGAACTAGCCGAAGAGACGGGGTTAACCGGTCTTTCCATGGTGCAGGTGGGGGCCTTCGGTGAGGTGAATCGCGATCCCCGGCACCGTACCATCACGGTGGCTTACCTGGCGCGCGTAGAGGAGTGCCTGCCGGTAACGGGGGGCGATGATGCCCAACAGGCCCGTTGGTTCCCGGTAAGTGAACTACCCCCTTTGGCCTTCGACCATTCGAAGATTATTGAGAAGGCATTGAGGTTTGTGGAGCCTTGAGGAGACTCTCTTCTAAAATCAAAAAAGACTCCGGCCCCTTGTTAAACAGAAGATCCAGAATGCTTAAATTGGGCACAAAGCCATGCCTCTGGTCAAACACCTGTTTGTAAACCACCGATCTGTAGTAAGGATCTAAGGCGGTGGAGGCCTTCTTTGGGTGGATAACCTCACGCAGATCCAGAATCCCGGGATCCGGCGACTCAATCATATACGACCCGGTTAAGGAAAAATCACTCTCTAATCCCGTTAACTCCATCATTAATCGGGTAGCCTCCATATTCAGATCGAAAAGAAACGAATACCTTTTGGTGAAAAGAGGATAGAGATCATCCTGGTAAAACTGAAAAAATGGAGAACTGTTGTAGGCCGAAACAATAGATCGCCAATGCAATTTTTGCCAGGGGGTGTGATAGGCTATTCTTACTTCCTTGTCGGGTTTGTTGTGGTGCTTTCCTTTCTCTACCGGGACCGAAAGCGTTAAGCGGTCATTGGCCCCTAAAATTATGCATCTGTTGCGATAGGTTTGCCGTGAATAATTGCCATGTTGTTCAATTACCGCCTTGCCTCCCGAAAGATGTGCAAAATATTGTACCGGGCCAAAGAAGGCGGGTGAAAGCAATGCTTGTTTAATCATAATTTATTGCGGCCATTGTGTTTCTTCGGGATCCATGTTGCCCGTAGGCTTTGTAGCGGGTACTTCCTTTACCTTTTCATCCGGTTTTTTGGCCTTAGTGGTTTTCCGGGTGCGGAATGTAAAGAAGGCTCCAACGATAAGTCCCACCAGAAAGGCCACAATTAGCAGCACCGACAAGGAGAGATGATTTTTCCAAATAAAATAATTGAAGGTCACTTCATGTGCATTTTGCACCGAAAAAATAACCAGTACCAGAGCCGAAAGGATAAACATCCAAAAGGAGAAGCGTTGTCTTGATTGCATAGTTATTTGCTTTAGGAGATTAGGTTCATTACCTTAAAGATAGCGGCTTTTTTGCTGAAGATAAATAGCCTATTGCTTTTTATTTATCAAAAATGGAGGAATGGACCCGATGATATGATTTTCGGGTAGGAACCCCCAAAACCGGCTGTCGAAAGAGTGTGGCCGGTTGTCGCCCATTGCCCAATAGTAATTCATTATAAAGCAGTATTGGTCGGTTGGTTTCCCATTGATGAATATCTGGCCTCCTTTGGTTTCCAACACGTTGCCTTCATATACACAGATGGCTCTTTGGTATAGGGGCAGGTTCTCCAATGTGAGCTGAATGGTGTCACCGGCCGAGGGAATGAAAATAGGGCCCAGGTGATGGGTATTCCACCCTGTGGCCGTATTGAATGGAAAAATATGCCTGTCGGGAACATTCTTTTCCAGCAGGGAGGGCTTAAGATACGCCTTCACGGCGGGATCCAGGTTGGTGAAGTTACCTATGGTCATCTCAACTTCAATATGATCCTGTGCAGTATATTGGTTAAGGATAGGAAGCGTGGACACCACGTTGGTAAAAGCCTCCCGGGTATGAGTCCATCTGAACTTTTGTATGAGCGTAGTGGGCTCCTCAAGCATTTGGCCATTTACAAAGGTCTTCCCATCAATTATTTGCAGGGTATCTCCGGGTAGGCCGGCCAATCGTTTTACAAAACGGGGCCTGTTTTTCACCTCCAGGGTAAGTAATTGGCCCCATTGCCGTATTTTACGAAGACGATCAAATTCATTGAAGTGTCGCTTCAGGTAGTAGTAGCTTTCGTTGGGACGGTTCTCAAGGATGGTATCCCCTTCGGGAAAGTTAAATAAAACGATGTCTCCTCTCTTTAACGCACTGGTGCCACGCATTCTAAAATACTTGTCAGGCATGGAGGCAAATCGGCGTGGGCCGGGTTTTAACTTGTTAACCAGTATGTAGTTGCCTGCATGAATGGCTGTTTCCATTGAAGAGGAGGGAACCGATATCAGTTCTACCCCAAACCGATAGGTGCCTATTCCCAGGCCAAGTCCCGCAGCCAGGAGCACCAAAACCGAGAACAGTGGGCCTGCCGGTGCATAACGTGCCCGGATAACGCCCCACACCCGGGCCCTTGGTTTCCGGTAGATGAAATTTAACCAGACCAACGCCAGAAGCAGTAATCCTGCCACAGGAATCCAGAACCATAGGGTGGCCAGAACGATAACCACACTTATTAGTACGCTTAAGGTAATAAATAGAGTTGTTTTCAATTTACCTGGGTACTATTCCTTGCTTACTATCTTAAAGAACCTGTTCCAACGGATGCCACTCAAAAACGATCGGTCCTTATTGAGCGATAACCAAACTAAAATGGGTTTTCCAACCACATGGTCCTCGGGAACAAACCCCCAATAGCGGGAGTCGGCCGATTTGTGCCGGTTGTCACCCATCATAAAATAGTAGTCCATTCCAAAGGTGTAATTGCTGGTTTCTTCCCCGTTAATGAAAATCTTCCCGGCTTTTACCGTCAGCTCATTTCCTTCGTAGTTACAGATGATTCTTTCGTAAAGAAGTAAATTCTCAGGGGTCAGCGTCACGGTAGCACCCTTCTTGGGAATTCTCACCGGACCATAGTTGTCGCGGCTCCAGGGGAAATAGCGACTGTAAGGGAAAACCGACTGACCCGTCAGGTCGGGTTTGGTTTCGTCGATGGTTATTTCCCGGATAAAAGACATGCTGCGCATACTTTCGGCCATTTCGTCGGTGAGGGGTAAGGTATAATAGGGGCCAATGCCCCCTTCGTTGCGGTCGTCGTTGCTGATGCCCATCCGTTCGAAAAACCGTTCGTTCAGCTTGGTCCCATCGGTAACGATGCGGTAGTTGTGTTGAATCCCTTGGTGAGCCTCCGCTTTCTCATTATTGATGTAAACCTGGTTGTGACGTATCTCCAGGAGGTCTCCTGGCAGAGCGATGCATCGTTTTACGTAGTTGTCGCGACGATCCACCGGTCTGAAAACGACCTCTCCAAATTCATTGGGATGTTGGTCGACATATTCACGCCCAAGTTGCCGCTCCCTTTGGCGTTGTTCATATTCATTATCCATCCCACTTCCCTGGGATCCCGACAGCCGGCTTTGGCCTATTTCACGAATGATGTTGAAATAGGAGGGGTTCGGTCTCGAAAAGGCTACCGTGTCCCCTGCCGGGAAGTTGAATACCACAATGTCGTTGCGTTCAACAGTTCCAAAGCCTTTGATGCGGGTGTACTTCCAGGTGGGCCATTCGGTATACGACTTGGTATTGACGATGGGAAAAGCGTTTTGAACCAGGGGAAACGAGAGCGGGGTGATGGGCATTCGTGGGCCAAAACTCACCTTGCTCACAAACAGATGGTCGCCTACCAGGAGTGTCTTTTCAAGCGAGGAGGTGGGTATCTTGTAGTTCTGGAAAAAGAATATGTTGATGATGTAAACGGCTACCAATGCAAAAAGCAGAGCATCTAACCACTCCTTCCAGGCGGCCGGCTTTTGTCCCTCTTTGGTTTTTTTCCAGAAGCCCCACGGTATCAGTTGGGTGATGTAGACATCGAACAAAACGGGTAGTCCCAGCAATATCCAATAGTTGCCTATCCAGATTACTAATAGAAGAAAGAGGAGAGAGGCGATGCCAAATCTTATCCATTTGGCTGTAGGCACTTGTTGCATGTTTAACAATATTAACGATTAAAACTTAAGCAGATCCTGCATGGTTAGGAATCCTTGGTTCTTGATGGAAAATTCAGCGGCCAGAACGGCACCCAGAGCAAACCCCCTTCGCGATTTGGCACTGTGGTGCAACGTGATTTCATCAACCTCCGACTCATATTTTATGGTGTGGATCCCCGGTACTTCGCCCTGCCGAAGAGCATGGATGATGAGGTCTTCTGATGAGTCGCCCGCTTCGAGTTTCCATTGTTTTTTTCGGTCCACCCGGCTGAGAAGGTCTTCGGCTAAGGTGATGGCCGTTCCGCTGGGGGCATCCAGCTTGTGGGTGTGGTGTACTTCCGTGATCTCGGCCGAATACTCGGGCCGGGTGTTCATGATTTCCGCCAATCGACGGTTCATCTCGAAGAGGATGTTAACCCCCACACTGAAATTGGAGGCATAAAAAAAGGTTTGATTATCCTGAGAACAGGCTCTTTTGATCTCAGCCAGTTTATCCAGCCAACCGGTGGTGCCCGAAACAACTTTCATGTTGTATTCAAAACACTTTTGGTAATTCGAAAAAGCCACCTTTGGCGTGGAGAACTCAATGGCTATATCCGCTTTTTCAAAGTTGCCATCGTCAAAGGATTCGTTAGTGAGGGGGTCGATGCGGGAAACAATCTCATGGCCTCTGTCCAGGGCAATCTTTTCAATCTCTTTCCCCATTTTGCCGTAACCAATCAGTGCTATCTTCATTTTGTCAGGTTTCATTTTTAGGTAAGCGAGAACAAAGATAAAAAATCCATCCAAGTTAAGAGTCTCATTTAAAAGAAAACCCGGAGTGTTGACTCCGGGTTTTCTTAACTCTGTGTTTTTTTAACCTTATTTCTGGCTCATGGCTTTTTTCACCACAGCTTTAAAAGCGTCGGGATGATTCACTGCCAGGTCGGCCATAACTTTTCGGTTGATCTCAATATTTTGTTTGCTCATCAGCCCCATCAGGCGACTGTAGGAGATGCCTTCGAGACGGGCAGCAGCATTGATACGCTGAATCCAAAGAGCTCTGAAGTTTCTTTTCTTGGCTTTGCGATCGCGGTAGGCATATTGCATACCTTTTTCCCAGGTGTTTTTGGCTACTGTCCACACATTTTTGCGACGGCCAAAGTACCCTCTGGTGAGTTTTAACACCTTTTTTCTACGTGCTCTTGCGGCAACGACATTTACTGATCTTGGCATTTTTTTCTGCTTTTTCGAATGGTTAGCGCTCCGTTATTATTCGGAATCTTTCGGCTAATTCATTCAGGTTTTAATTAATTAAAAAGAAATCGTGAAACGAAATCTATTTCATCGCCAGCAACAACTTAATGTTGGGCTCGTCGGCTTTGTGAACCAGTCCGGAATAGGTGAGGTTACGCTTTCTTTTGGTTGATTTTTTAGTCAGAATGTGACTTTTGTAAGCATGCTTACGTTTGATCTTTCCCGAAGCGGTGAGCACAAAACGTTTTTTTGCTCCGGAATTCGTCTTCATTTTTGGCATTGTTCTATATATTTAGTTGAATAATAGGCCACTACTTTTTCTTCTTGGGTGCGATAAACATCGTCATTCGCTTACCCTCTAGCTTGGGGAGTTGTTCTACTTTCCCATATTCTTCCAGGTCCTGGGCAAATTTCAACAACAAGATCTCCCCTTTATCCTTAAACAGAATGCTGCGGCCTTTGAAAAATACGAAGGCTTTTATCTTAGCCCCATCGCTGAGAAACTTTTCAGCATGCTTCAGTTTAAAGTTGTAATCGTGATCATCGGTGTTGGGACCAAATCTGATCTCTTTTACGATAACCTTTACGGTCTTGGCTTTTTGTTCCTTCATCTTCTTTTTCTGCTGATAAAGGAACTTTTGATAATCAATGATTCGACATACCGGGGGTTCCGCCTTAGGTGAAATTTCCACCAGGTCTAACTCCATCTCATCGGCCATTTTTATGGCTTCGGTTATCGAAAAAACCCCGGGATTCTCAATGTTATCACCAACCAGGCGTACTTCCGTAACGCGAATCTGTTTGTTGATGCGATAACTAACGTCATCACTGGGGTTGCGTCCTATGTTTTTTCTTGGTCTTCTTATTACTTAACCCTCCTCTGTTTAATTAATACTAAGGCTTACTATTACTGCTATTATTTCTCGATTTCCTCGAGTAACTTCTTCTCTTCGGTGTGAATAAAGGAGGCGAAATCGCTGAGCGTCATACTTCCTTGATCACCATGTCCTTGTTTTCGAACCGAAACTTCGTTGTTTTCGACTTCTTTCTCGCCAACGATCAGCAAAAAGGGGATACGTTTTAACTCATTGTCTCGTATCTTTTTTCCAATCTTCTCGTTACGGTCATCTAATATGCCGCGAATATCGGAATTATTTAGGAATTCTAAAACATTTTTCGCGTATTCGTTATATTTTTCGCTGATAGGCATGACCACCACCTGTTCGGGCGTGAGCCACAACGGGAACTTTCCGGCTGTGTGTTCAATCAATACGGCAACAAAACGCTCCATACTGCCAAAAGGTGCACGATGAATCATGATAGGCCGGTGTTTTTGGTTGTCCTCACCGGTATATTCCAACTCAAACCGTTCGGGCAAATTGTAGTCTACCTGAATCGTTCCTAACTGCCATTTCCGGCCAATGGCATCGCGTACCATAAAGTCGAGCTTGGGCCCGTAAAAAGCCGCTTCGCCTATCTCAACGGTGGTTTTGAGGCCTTTCTCTTCGCAAGCTTCCATGATGGCCGCTTCTGCTTTTTGCCAGTTTTCGTCCGACCCAATATACTTTTCATTGTTTTTTGGATCGCGCAACGAAATCTGTGCGATGTAATCCTGGAAATCAAGAGCCTTAAAGATGTAGAAGATAATGTCTATCACCTTCTTGAATTCCTCTTTTAGCTGGTCGGGCCGGCAAAAGATGTGTGCATCATCCTGAGTAAAACCCCGAACCCTGGTCAACCCGTGTAGTTCACCACTCTGTTCGTATCTGTAAACGGTTCCAAACTCGGCCAGGCGAATGGGAAGATCCCTGTAGGAGCGCGGCTTAACACTGTAAATTTCACAGTGATGAGGACAGTTCATGGGTTTCAAAAGAAACTCCTCTCCTTCGGTGGGAGTGGAAATGGGCTGAAAGGAGTCGGCCCCGTATTTGGCGTAATGTCCGGAGGTCTCATAGAGGGCTTTTTGCCCAATGTGTGGGGTGATTACCTGCTCGTAACCATGTTTTTGCTGTACCCGCTTGAGGAAATTTTCCAGGCGTTCGCGAAGCTTGGCCCCCTTGGGTAACCATAAAGGAAGTCCCAGCCCAACTCTTTGTGAGAAGGCAAACAGTTCCAGCTCTTTTCCTAATTTCCGGTGGTCACGCTTTTGGGCTTCTTCCAGCTGTACCAGATACTCCTCCAGCATCTTTTGCTTGGGAAAGGTGATGCCATAAACCCGGGTGAGCTGCTTGCGCTTTTCATCGCCACGCCAGTAGGCACCGGCAATGCTCAATATTTTAATGGCCTTAATGGGGGCCGTAGAGGGGAGATGGGGTCCGCGGCAAAGGTCGGTGAATTGACCCTGTTCGTAAAAGGAGATGGTCCCGTCTTCCAGTTCGCTGATCAACTCAACCTTATAAGGGTCTTGTTTCTTCTCGAAAAAGGCCAGCGCCTCGGTCTTGGATACCTCCCGACGCAGATAAGGCGATTTTTCACGGGCCAGTTCCAACATCTTTTTTTCGATCTTGGGAAGGTCAGCCTCAGTGAGAACTTTTCCGTCACCCGGATCTACATCGTAATAGAAGCCGTTTTCAATGGCGGGTCCAATACCAAATTTCATGCCTGGAAAAAGAGCCTCCAGTGCTTCAGCCAAAAGATGGGCAGAGGAGTGCCAGAAGGCATGTTTCCCTTCCGGGTCTTCCCATTTATGCAGTTTTATGGCTGCATCCTCATTGATGGGTTTTTGAATATCGAATAATTGATCGTTTACAGTAATGGCCAATACCTCTTTGGCCAATCGTGGACTGATATTCTGGGCGATCTCCAGACCGGTTGTGCCTTTAGGGAACTCACGTACCGATTGATCTGGAAGTGTTATTTTTATCATCGAACTCAATTTTTGCTTAAAAAACATGCAAAGTTACGTATTTTATAGGTAGAATTAAAACAGAGAAGGGTGATTTTCCTATTATTTCGAGCGTTGCATGAGTCCTGATTTATTTGGTGGATCCAAAAAAACACTTATTTTTGTTCCGTTAGAAAGAAAAAGCTATGGACCCCAACTTTCCGAAAGGAAGTGCCGAATTCATTAATCGCCTTAATAAGATTAAAGTTTTAAATCTTATCCGGGAAACCGGTGAAATATCCCGCGCCGCCATTGTTAAGCAAACGGGGTTAAGCGCCCCTACCGTTACCCGTATCGTGGATAGCCTGATCAATACCGAAAAGCTGGCCCAACAAGTGGGCATCGGCGAGTCGAGTGGAGGACGGCCTCCCCTCATGGTCCGTTTTAATGGTGAAGAGAGCTATGTGATAGGGGTGGATTGGGGACGCACACACATATATGGGGTTTTGGCCAATCTCAATGGCGATTCGTTGGTCGAACTCGACATTCTGACCGAGGTGAGCGAAGATTTTAATAAGGATTTGCAACGGGTCATCGACCTTATTGAAGAGATTTTGCGACGATCCGGAATCCAAATAACCCAGCTTAAGGGAATAGGCCTGGCCGCCGCTGGTTTTATCAACAAGAAGAACCATATCGTAGAATATTCGCCCAATTTCAACTGGAAAAATGTGGATATCATGCAACCTCTTGTCAAGCACTTTCATGTGCCCGTGATGGTGGATAATGTATCGCGGGTGATGGCTCAGGGAGAATTGCTTTATGGGATAGGAGAGGATTTTAAAGATTTTATCTTTATCAATGTGGGCTTTGGAATAGGCGCCGGAATTATTTCGAATGGGCGGCCTTTTTTTGGCTTTGATGGGATGGCCGGAGAGATTGGTCACAACCACGTGGTTGGGGCTGTTGCCGATGGCCGTAAATGTAGTTGCGGTAAGATGGATTGCCTGGAGTCATACGCATCGGGTCGCGGCATCTGCGAGATAGGATGGCAACAAAAACAATTCTATCCCCATTCGATGTTGAATTCTGTTAGCCATCTGTCTGCTGAAATCATTGCCGGTTTTGCCAACGAAGGAGATGAACTGGCCATCCAATTGTTTACTCAGGCAGCCGATTACCTGGGGTTAGCGATTGCGGCAATGGCCAATGCCTTTAACCCCGCTGCAATTGTACTGGGTGGAAAAGTAATGAAAGCGGGCCCTTTCTTTACACAGCGCATAAAACACGTTTTCGAGAGGGAGGCCATTCAACAACCTAACCGAAAAATTACCTTGCTGATGAGTAAGTTAGGTGATGAGGCTGCTGTGAAAGGAGCGGTTTCCTTAATTTTGAGTAATATTCTTAATTTTAGAGTCTAAATATTTTACCCCGAAATTTAATTAACCTAAGAACCTAACATTATGCTAAAAGGAATCTCACCCCTGATTTCGCCCCAGTTACTGGAAGTCATGGCCCGCATGGGACATGGGGATGAATTGATACTGGCAGATGCCCACTTTCCGGGCGAGTCGTTTAACGACCGCGTACTGCGTGCCGATGGTTTAAGGATACCGGATTTGCTGGCGGCCATTCTGCCGCTTTTTCAATTGGATTCCTATGTGCCACAACCCCTGGTGATGATGGCTGCTGTGGAAGGCGATAGCCTGGATCCTGAAGTCGAAAAGGCCTATCTGGAAAGTATCCGTATTACCAATCCCCAGGTGGCGCCCATCAAACGAATCAACCGGTTCGATTTTTATGACCGGGCACGGTCGGCCTTCGCCGTGGTGATGACCGGTGAAACCGCAAAATATGGCAATATCATCTTAAAAAAGGGTGTTACCCCTCTATCTCTATAAAAAAAAATATTATGAGCGTTAAAGCTAAAGTTGTTGAGAGCAAGTACATTGTTCCATTTATTTTAATTACCAGTCTGTTTTTTTTGTGGGGTATCGCCAATGACCTGACCAACCCAATGGTCTCGGCCTTTAAAAAGGTGATGCCCGAATTGTCCAATTTTGAGGCGGCCCTTGTTCAGGCTGCCTTTTACGGAGGTTATGCCACCATGGCTATTCCGGCTGCTCTTTTTATTCGGCGGTTTTCTTATAAATCGGGAATCCTGGTGGGGCTGGGGCTTTATGCCATTGGGGCCCTGCTGTTTTATCCTGCAGCGGCCTACGAAGAGTTTACCTATTTCCTTATTTCGCTTTATATCTTAACCTTTGGGCTGGCGTTCTTAGAGACTACCTCTAATCCGTTTATCCTGTTTATGGGTGACCCTGAGACCTCTACCCGGCGATTGAACCTTTCTCAAACTTTCAATCCGATGGGCTCCCTTTTCGGGATGCTGATCGCACAAATGTTTGTCATTAAGGCGCTCCGTTCCGATGATCTTTCGGTAGACGCCTATAACCAGCTTTCGGCGGTTGAACAAGCCTCTATTCGTACCAACGACTTGTCTATCATCAGCGGACCCTATATCGCTTTGGGCGTGTTGGTGTTGTTCATGTTTGTGCTGGTGGCTTTCGCAAAAATGCCTAAAACCAAAGATCACCTGGGCTTGCCCATCGGTGCAACCTTTAAAATGCTTTTCAAAAATAAGCGCTATTCTCAGGGTGTTATTGCTCAGGCTTTTTATGTGGGGGCACAAATTATGGTCTGGACTTTTATCTTCCAATATGTCGACAACATTAATGCTTCGCGCCCTGGAGATGAACTTACCGCTACCTGGTACAATATGACTGCCATGTCCTTATTCCTTTGCTCGCGTGCCATGAGTACCTATCTTTTGAAGTATGTGAAGCCTGGAAAACTGATGCTGATTTTCTCCCTCGGCGCTATTGTCATGACCCTGGGGGCCATCTTTATCGTGGGGCTTGGCGGACTTTATTGTTTAGTCGGTATCTCTGTTTTTATGTCGCTCATGTTCCCAACCATTTACGGGATCGCACTTAAAGACATGGGAGAGGAGGCCAAGCTGGGATCTGCCGGATTGGTGATGGCCATCGTAGGTGGCGCCTTAATGCCCCCCTTGCAAGGGCGTATCCTCGACCTGGGCGGACCTGGTTTTGGCGATCTTGACATTCTGGGTTACATCCCTGAGGTGAACGCCTCTTTTGTTTTACCCCTCATCTGTTTTGTGGTGATAGCCGTATATAGTTATCGTTCGCATAAGTACTACCTGATCGAGGAGTGAGCCCGAAGGGTTAACGGAGTTGCGACTTTTTGAAATTAAATTAGAATAAAGTTGAAAAAGAGCACTGAAGCTTTTGTTACTGGAAAGCAACTGGTGAGTCTTATGTTGAATAACCAAAAGGCTGGTTCAACCCTTATTTTGGCCGGACGGGACTCTTTTTCAACTTTATCTTTCTTCCACGCTATTTAATACGTTAAAGTATGAATTATTTTTTTGTTATCTGTTTTTTAATTTTACTTATTTTCTAAATGTTAGAAACATGGATAAACCAATAAGAAAAACGAAAGGTGCCTTTTTACCAGGCAACAGCACCGTGGTGTTCAAAGAGGTAGAGATTCCTGTTCCAGGACATGGACAGGTTCTTATTAAAACCAAATCGTCTACGATTTGTGGGTCGGATATTCGTGCCATTTATCACGAGCATTTGGGCAAAGGCCCCGAAGGTTATCAAAATGTGGTTGCCGGTCATGAACCCTGCGGACAGATTGCTGAATGTGGCCCCGGGTTAAAAAGGTTTAAAAAAGGTGACCGGGTGATTGTGTATCATATCTCGGGTTGCGGGGTATGCAACGATTGTCGCCGGGGCTATATGATCTCTTGTACCAGTAAACACCGTGCGGCTTATGGCTGGCAACGTGACGGTGGAATGTGTGAATACATCCTGGCCGATGAAAAAGACCTGGTTGAATTACCCGATGAGCTTTCCTATACCGATGGGGCTCAGGTGGCTTGTGGTTTTGGAACCGTGTATGAAGGACTCGAAAAGATAGGTATCTCCGGTAACGATCAGGTGTTGGTTGCCGGGTTGGGCCCGGTTGGACTGGCTGCTTGCATGCTTTCTAAAGCTTTGGGGGCTCAAAAAGTAGTGGGTACCGATGTGAGTGAAGACCGTTGTAAACTAGCCATGGAAAAGGGATTGGTTGATGAGGTATTTGTGTCGGGATCCGATGCCTTGGAAAAGGCCTTGGTGGCTTCCGGTGGTTTGGGTTATGAGCGGGCTGTGGATTGCTCCGGCAATACGCATGCCCGTCAACTATGTGTGAGAGCTACCCGTAAATGGGGCAAAATTGCGTTGGTGGGCGAGGGTGGTACCATGGAGCTTAATCCTTCACCCGATCTTATTCACGACCAAAAAACCGTCTATGGCTCCTGGGTGACTTCTATCTGGAAAATGGAAGAGCTGGTTGAACGATTGGTTCGTTGGGGCATTCATCCCGAAGACCTGGTGACACATCGCTTTACCCTCGAACAGGCTCCCGAGGCATATAAACTTATGTCCAGCGGAAAGTGTGGTAAAGTGGCCGTTGTGTTTGACGAGGAGGTAAAATAAGGTTGGCCCATCCAAATGGAGAATGTAGATAATTTTAAAAAAAACGCCATGACACAAGAATTTAAAGCCGTCGATCCCGGGATGGTTCCTCAAATTGAATTAAGGAGCGGAGATAAAATTCCGGTCGTAGGTCTGGGAACCTTTGGTTCCGATCTTTACTCCAATGAACAAATCGCCGAGGCGGTTAAGTCTGCCATTCGTTTGGGATACAGGCATATCGACTGTGCGGCTGTATATCAGAATGAAAAGGAAATAGGCAAAACCATTGCCGAAGTGATTGCCGAAGGAACCGTAACCCGGCAGGAGTTATGGATAACCGGCAAAGTATGGAACGACCGCCATCGGGAAGTGGAAAAAGCATGCCGGGAATCGCTGGATGACCTGCAACTCGACTATTTTGACCTCTTTCTGGTGCACTGGCCTTTCCCCAACTACCATGCCCCCCGCGTGGGGGGAGATGCCCGGAACCCCGACTCTAAACCCTTTAGCGTGGAGGAGTTTATGGATACCTGGAAGCAGATGGAAACACTCATGGATAAAGGACTGGTGAAAAATATTGGAACCTCTAACATGACCATTGCCAAATTTGAAGCCACCCTTCCTTTGATGCGCATATTGCCCGGGGTGAACGAGATGGAACTACATCCCTGTTTTCAACAACCGGAACTCTTCGATTATGTGGTAAGTAAGGGTATTCATCCCATCGGATTTTGTCCCATTGGCTCACCCAGGCGTCCCGAACGTGACCGAACAGCCGATGATGCGGTGGATGTAGAACATCCTGTTGTGGTTAAAATTGCCAATCGCATGAATGTCCATCCTGCTGTCGTGTGCATCAAGTGGGGAATTCAACGCGGGCATATTACCATCCCTTTTTCGGTTAAGCCGGCTCAGTTTATCGGAAACCTCGAATCTTCGTTTATTGACCCGCTTACCCCCGAAGAGATGGAGGAGATGAAAACGGTAGATTGCAATTCCCGCCTGATTAAAGGGCAGGTGTTTTTGTGGAATGGGGCTAAAGGATGGGAAGATCTTTGGGATCTGGATGGAACCATTGCTCAAAAGGAGCTCGGAGGTCATTTATCCTAGATATGTGTCTTTAATTTATGTTATACCAAATTACCATGAAAAATCAGCTTAAATTCAAATGGCTTATATTTCTACTTATTGCCGTTGCCTGTTCCTCCAAGAGGGGGGAACAGAAGCAGGAGAGCGCTCCTGTGTATCAGGAGAATTGGACGTCGTTGGCTAACCATGAGGCGGCTCCTCAATGGTTTCAGGATGCTAAATTTGGAATCTATTTTCACTGGGGTGTTTATACTGTTCCTGCTTACAAAACAGAGTGGTATCCTCGCTGGATGCATTTTCCCGGACACGACATCAATAAGCATCAAATTGAGACCTATGGAGCATTGTCCGACTTTGGATATCATGATTTTGTTCCCATGTTTAAAGCCGAAAAATTCGATGCTGACAAATGGGCTGATCTCTTTGAAAAGGCCGGAGCCAGATTTGCCGGTCCGGTGGCCGAACATCATGATGGCTTTTCCATGTGGGCCAGTAAACAAACCCCATGGAATGCTAAGGATATGGGGCCCAAGAGGGATGTGACCGGTGAATTGGCAAAGGCGATAAAAGGGAATGGGTTAAAGTTTATTACAACTTTTCATCACGCCCGGAACTTACAACGTTATGCCGATGATCCTGAAGCCGAATTGAACAAACCTAATGGCTCCAATTCTTTTAAAGGGTTCCAGAACAGTCATTACCCTCTTTTCCCGGGTACTGCTCCTACATCTGATGACCCTTTGTTACGACAGTTGTATGGAAATATGCCTGAGACTTTATGGCTCGATCAGATGTGGTTTGGTAAATTAAAGGAGGTTATTGATAACTATCAACCGGATATCATCTGGTTTGATTCATGGCTCGATCAGATTCCGGAGGCCTATCGCATGAAGTTTTGCGCTTATTATTTGAATGCTGCTGAGAATTGGAACAAAGAGGTGGTGATTGTTCGTAAACAAATGGATTTACCCCTCGAATGCAGTGTTGACGATTTGGAACGTTCGCGTAAAAATAAGATCGAGACAAATGTTTGGATGACCGATGAAGCCATCAGTTCTTCCAGTTGGTCTTACACCGAAGGGTTAAAAATCAAAAAGGCAAAGGACCTGATTCATGTTTTAGCCGATATTGTTAGTAAAAATGGTGTTTTGCTTTTTAATATCTCGCCAAAATCGGATGGTACCATTCCGGAAGATCAACAAACGGTTTTGTTGCAAATGGGCGACTGGCTAAAGACTTATGGTGAAGCTGTTTATGGAACCCGTCCGTGGGTGACCTACGGAGAGGGACCTACCAAAGAGCCTGAAGGGAACTTTCGTAACCATAAAGCCTTTCAGAAGATCGTTTATTCCAATCGGGATTTCCGATTTACTCAAAAGGATAATAGTGTTTACGTGATTCAGTTGGGTGAAGATAACCCTGGAAATAAGATAACCCTGGGTGCTTTTACTTCCGACTATAAGGTGAAAAAGGTAGAGGCATTGAATATCCATTCTGAGGTTAAATGGAACCAGAATGATGCGGGATTGAATATTGTGGTGCCGGCCAATCAGGATGCGATGGCTCCTGTTTATAAGGTGGTGCTTTAATTCATTTTCGTTATCAGACAATAGACGAACTCAAAGGACCAGCAGGCAAAGCTGATCTTTTGAGTTTTAACTTTTTAAACTACAGTTGTTGGTCCTTGGGCGCCAAAGCCATGATAAATTGTAACGGCTACTGTGGTTGTTTTCTGCCAATGACAGATTGTTATCTGATCTTGTCAAAGGAGGGGATAAGTAGAGCATCTCATAAAACTTTACTGGCTTTCTTCAACAACCTTGGCCGGTGAGCTGTCAATGGTTATTTTTCGTGCCAGGTGGGTGCCGTTTTGACTTTTTCGTCTGAAAAAGCCCTGTTCAATAAACCCGTTGAGTGGATAAGGTAATATGGCCGATTCGCAATGAATTCAGGAGCGACTATGGTTCCCAAATAAAGCAAGGTTGGTTGAATAATGCGATGAGCAAGGGTTGCGAAAAATAAGGATGATCTTTCTCTTATCCAGGAACCTGTTCGTTTATTTTTTTTTGTGTCGTCCTGAGAAAAGGTTACAGGTTTTCCCCCTTTCACTTTTCTGCTTATTTAGCTTTCAGCTTTATTTAATCCTTTTTAAGATGAATGGCCAATCGTCTCTGGTCATTGATTCGTGTTTTTTCCCTTTAACCTTTTCCACCTCTTTCCCCTTTAACCTTTAACCTTAACCTTTAACCCTTTAAATTACCTCCACATCTTCCTGATGGATCCATCCTTCACTGCCATCCTGAAGTTCGATGTTCCACCAATCGCCAATTTTCGATATCAGTTTTACTTTGGTGCCTTCATGTAAAACAAAAAGGTCGTTTCCACTGGCGTCGGGTGAGCTTTTAATGGTGACTGAAGGGTTGAATATAATGGCATGTGTCCGCTCTATCAGTCGCTCTTTTTGGCTGGCCGAGAAGGTATAACTCAGGCCCGACCCGAGAGCGAAAATGACCCCCAAGGCAAAAGCTAATTTCTTCACCGCTGCATTGCGCGAAAAGAAATAGAGGCCCAGCCCCAGTAGAAACAGTATAAAGGTGAGAATGGAATAGATGGCCCATCCATCTGAATCGTTGCTGCTTTGCAGATCCTGTACCCAGTTGGACAGGAAAAAGGTGCCTACCTCTTCAATTTTGTCGGCCGTTTGGCTGTAGGCCAGTTTTAAATTGTAGCGGATGTCTCTGTCCTGAGGCGCCATCAATAGGGCCCGTTCGTAGTTGAGTATGGCTTCGGGCAATTTTCCTGTCTTGTAATAAGCGTTACCCAGATTATAAAACAAGGCAGGACTCTGCATCCCCGACTTAAGGATTTCCTCATAGTTGGTGATGGCCTCCTGATAGTTCCCTTCGGTGTATTGGGTATTGCCTTTTTCAAACCTTAAATCCTGGGCAAAGGCACTTCCCGATAAGGTGAAAAAGATCAGTAGGAGTGTGACTGGTAGCTTCATGCGATTAAAATTTTGTCTTTTTCAGGTTGTTCTCCAATTTGCTGATAATTTCAATGGCCTGTTTGTACAGGTTTTCGCGCTCTCTCTCTTCCGAAGCGGGCGAATAACGGGCAAACTCGCAGGTGTCGAGTATCTGTAGTAACCCTTCGATGTTCTCTTCCGGGGCGGCGTTCTTTGAAAGTATCTGACGCACATTGTCGCGGGTAAGTTCCGATCCCGGGATGGAAAGCTTATCGCTGATATATCCCCAAAGTCCCTTGGATAGCTCTTCGTAGAAGGCTTCGCTTTGACCTGCCTTGAGCAGCTGGGCGGCTTTTTTGAGGCGCTTGCGTGCCAGCTTGTTGGCCCGTTTGGTGCGCATCAGCCGCACGTTGGCATTCTCCTTGATCTTTTTCTTGTAGATGAAGAAGATTACAATAAACATCAGCGCCGGAATCAAATATCCCAGAGTAAATGGCCAGGTGCCAAACAAAAAGGTGTTGGCGGGTTTAAGGCGACTGGTGGGGGATTTAATAAACCGGATGTCCTCTCCCAAAAACTGAATGCTTTCCCGGTTGGTGCTCCCGGGGCGGGTAATTTCCGGCCCGGAGGTCTGCTCTCCTTCCGACTTCTCAATTTCCAGCACGATGGGCTGGCTCTTCAGCGTTTGGTAACGGCCCGAAGAGGGATTGAAAAAGGAATAGGTCACCGATGGAATCTCAAAAGTGCCTGAGTGACGGGGAATGATAAGCTGCTCGAAGGTTTTGGAACCCTTAGTGCCCAGTGAGGTTTGCGTGAGGTTGTTGCTCACGTTGGGGTCGAATACATCAAAGTCGGCCGGAATGGTCAACTGGGGTGCCTCGGCCAGCTTTAGGTTGCCAAGACCCGAGATAACGGTTTTGATGGTGATGCCGTCATTAATTTTGGCCTGTTTTTTTGAGGCAGAAACAACCATGTCGATCTTGCCGACTACCCCCGAGAAACCTTCCGGTTGGGGCGAGGGCAACGACTTAACGGTTATCTTCAGCGATTTGGAGGATACTCTCCGTTTTACGGTGCGATAGGAATCAAAAAAGTCGTCAAAGATGTTGGTCGACTGGCGGGCTTGCCTCTGTCTGATTAGGAACTCCATGGATGTAGGGTCGATGGTCAGAGTGCCACTCTTTTGAGGAAAGAGAATTTTTTGATTGTAGGTCCCTACCCGGTAAGTCTTCCCGTTTACATTTTGCAGCGACCATTGTATGTCCTGGTTGGTGGTCAAATTTTCGGCAATAAAATCGCGGAAATTGGGATTGGTAATATCCGAAATACCCTCCAAATTAACCCGCGTAAATATCTTAGTGGTGATGAGGATTGGCTCGCTCTGATAAACACTGCTTTTATTGGCAGTCATCGAAATAAATACTTCATCGTCGGATGCCGCACTATTGTCGATGGGGGCTTCCTGACCTGGGTTTTGAGTATTGGAGGGAACCTGTGCCGGATCTCCCTCAATCACTTCGATGGTGAGCGGGTTGGACTCATACTTCTTGCCATCTATCTCGATGGAGGCCGGAGGAATGGTGAATGTCCCTTTTTGATTGGCCTTTAAGATGAAAGTGAAGGAAAATTCCTGATCCCGGTTTACCTTTCCGTTGATGATATTCATCTGTGTCCGTGACGAGGTGGATGGACCCATCAGGATTTGAAATGCCTTAAGGTCGGGTAACCGCAGGTCGGAGGCCTCCTGATTAACCGAGTATACCAATTGAAATCTTGAATCCTGCTTTACAGTGGAAGGGGCTGAAGCCGAGAATTTTACATCCTGCGAAAAGGCGGAGATGTGAAGAAGCAGAAATGCCAGAATGAATAGTGTAGGTGATTTCATCCTCAATTTATTGTTTTTTGTGGGTAGATGGAACTTGCTGCCAACATGGGTGTTCCCCGGTTTTATGGAACCTGCTCGTTTCATCATATAATAGGTTTTGGGTATTGCCTGCTTACCAGTTCTTTTCAATTTTATTCGATTGAGATGCCTTTACTTTTCTAAGCTTTTCCTGAAGTTCTTTTTCATCCTGCTCAATCGAATTTAAAATGCGTTGAGCATTCTCCTTCGACAGTTCGTCGCGCGACTGCTGTTGCTGCTGTTGTTGCTGCTCTTTTTGCTCCTGCTCTTTTTGCTGTTGATCCTGTTGTTGTTGTTCATCCTTTTTCTGATCCTCTTTTTTCTGATCCTCTTTATTGTCCTTTTTGTCCTGATCCTGGTTTTCCTTCTCCTGTTCCTTTTGTTGCTTCATCTTTTGAGCCGTAATAAGGTTGTAGCGGGTTTCATCGTCAAGAGGGTCATTGCGCAAGGCTTCCTTGTAGGCCTCGATACTTTTGTCAAGCTCTTGTTTGGCAAAAAAACCGTTGCCAATATTGTGATAAATATCCGAAAGTAATGCTTTGTCCTTAGACTGACTAGTGATAGACTGAAATTGTTCCAAAGCATCGTCTATCTTTTCCTGTTTAAAGAGCGCATCGGCCAGGTTAAAGCGGGCTTCAAACGACTTGTCTTTTTTCTCCAGGGCCTTTCGGTATTCGATCTCGGAATCCAGGTAGTTGCTGTCCTGGTAGAGAGATGTCCCCCGGCGAATGAAACGACGCTCATTCTGACTCTGGGCCTGAATGGAAAACAGGGAGAAAAGGATCATTATAAGGACACTATTTTTTAGGATAACTTGATAGTTCATTGCATCAATGGATTAAAATCTACATTCAACCTTAAAGCATTTACTTTTTTGCCGTCTCTTCTACATTGAAAAGATCGATGTTCTTTAAAAACTTGTTTTTACGATCGAGGATGACAAACTCAATTAAAAGAAGCAAAAGAGCCAACGCAGCCAAATACTGATACTGGTTCTCAAAATCGGTGTATATTTTGGATTCGATATCGCTCTTTTTGAGTTCAGAGAGTTGGTCAATAAGTTCGTTCATGCCCCTGCGAATGTTATTGGCGGCGATGTAATCCCCATTTCCGGCGGTGGCAATCTGGCTGAGAAGATCGCTGTTCATCTTGGAAATAACAACATTCCCTTCACGGTCTTTCATGAAGGTACTCCGGTCGTCCGGGTTTACAGGGATAGGCGCGCCATTGGGGCTTCCCATGCCAACAGTATATACCTTAATTCCCTTTTCTGCGGCCAGGGAGGCAGCCTCGATGGCATTGTCCTCATGGTTTTCACCATCGGTGATGACTATAATGGCCCGGTTGATCTCTTCCTGTTGGCTGAACGAGTTGGTTGCCAGCCGTATGGCCGCGCCTATGGCCGTTCCCTGCGTGGGTACAATTTCCGTATTGATACTCGACAAAAACATTCTTGCCGAAGGATAGTCGGTGGTGATGGGCAATTGATTGTAAGCTTGCCCGGCAAATACGATAAGGCCTATCCGGTCGTTCACCAAACGGTCGGTTAACCGCTCAATAGCCAGCTTAGCCCGGGTCAGCCGGCTGGGCTCAATATCGGTGGCATTCATGCTGTTCGATACATCCAGCGCAATAACCAACTCAATGCCTTTGCGTTTTACCGTTTCCAGCTTGGTGCCAAATTGGGGCGAGGCCAGGGTTACGATTAGACTGATGAGTGCCAACAGTAACAGATAAAATTTAATGGCCGGCCTTATGAAGGAAACATCAGGCATCAGATGTTCCAGCAATTGCAGTTGGCCAAACTTCTCAAGGCGTTTTTTTCGCTGCCTTTGAAAAAGAATCTGCATAAAGGCCAGTATGGGGATAATGCCCAAGAGATATAAATATTCAGGATGTCCAAATCGAAACATGTTCCTGTGGTTTAAAATTAACGTTCAAAAAAATGATTTACAAGCCACCAGATAAGAAGGATTATCAGGGCAGATTTCGCAAAATGGTATTGCGCAATATCAGTTCAAATAAAAGTAACCCCAACGCAATCAGAGCAAAAGGCAAAAACTCTTCGGAGCGTTTGCTGTACTCCTTGACTTCTATTTTGGTCTTTTCCATCTCATCGATCTCCTGATAAATATTTCGTAACTTCTCTTTGTTGGTGGCTCTGAAATATTGACCTCCTGTCATATTGGCAATGTTCTGGAGCATGGTCTCGTCTATCTTAACCTCCATGTTTTGAACCTGTTGCCCAAATACGGTATTTACCGGGAAGGGTGCCATTCCCTGCGTGCCTACCCCAACAGTGTAGACCCTGATGCCAAAGGTTTTGGCTATCTCGGCTGCCGTTATGGGGGCAACCTCGCCCTGGTTATTAACCCCATCGGTCAATAAAATAATCACCTTGCTCTTGGCCTGGCTGTCCTTTATGCGGTTGACTGCTGTGGCCAGACCCAATCCGATGGCCGTGCCATCTCTGAGCATGCCTATTTGGATGTCGTTGAAGAGGTTGGTCAGCACGGCATGGTCGATGGTGAGCGGACACTGGGTAAAGCTCTCGGCGGCAAAAACAACCAGCCCAATCTTGTCGGTGCTCCGCCCGGAGATGAAATCGATGGCCACATCCTTGGCCGCTTCCAACCGGTTGGGCTTGAAGTCCATGGCCTGCATACTGCCCGAGATGTCCAGCGCAATCATGATGTCAATGCCTTCGGTGGTTACGTTTCGCAGGTTGTTGGTCGATTGGGGCCGCGCCAGAGCCACTACCAGAAAGACAACGGTTAAACATCGCAGCCCAAAGGGCACATGTCGCAGATAGGTCTTTCTCGACTTTCGACTTCCCATAAAACCCCTGATGGTGGAAATCTGCATGGAGGCATTCAGGTCCTTCTGTTTCCATAAGTACCAGCCGGCCATCGGGAGAAGTAATAAGAGCAGGAAAAAATATTGTGGGTTTAAAAAGGTATAATTCATGCCTGAAGCCGTTTTTTATGATTCAACTTGTTGTGTGTTTTTTTGCTCCTGCAGGGCTTTAACTACCTCTTCGGTTGTTTTTTGCTCTTCGTGCCTGGTTTGGTTTACAAAAAAGTATGCATTAATCAGAGCCACATTATTTTCATCGGGTAGTGGTTCATGCTTGGCAAACTTAACCAGGTCGGCCAGTTCCAGTATCTGTTGAATTTTTTTAGACACCTGTTCATCGGGCAACTCTACGGTTCTTAGAGCCTGCAGAATCTCAGGGGTAGTTTGTTCAAGGGCGGTAATGCCAAAACGGTCCTCCAGGTATTGACGCAACACATCGGTAACCTCCGAATGAAATTGTTTAACCTGTCCCTTTTGCCATAATTTTTCACTCTTGATCTTTTCCAGCTGACGAAGCGCTATCAGATGGGCCGGCTCCCTGGGCTTCTCCCTGATGAAGGCCGTCAACGGATTTTTGCGCTTCAACCACCAGTATACACCTCCTGCAACGATTAACCCTATCAGTAAAAAACTTAATATCCAGGGTAAAAACCGGAGTAACTCGGCAAATGAAAAGGGGGTGTCGATGGGGTGCTTGATGTCGGTGATGCCTTTCTGTGGATCTACCTCCTTGAAAGGATTTACAACCATGATGCCAATGGGACGGGTGGCCCGTTTTTCGGCCATTTGGGCCGAGGCCAGCTCAAATTCCATGGGTGGAATGTAATGCAGCCCGCTGTCGAACGAGGTGATCCTGTATACTTTTTTGATTGACAGGTAGTTGTTGTTCGTCACAGTGGTGTCGGGCGGCATCGCTTCGACAATCTCAATGTTCTTGGTGATGGTGTCGCTCAAGACCGGAAAAACCACATTGATGTTGGGGGGCTGTGACACCTCAAGAGTGAGGTTCATTTGACCCCCAATAACCATCAGGGAGGAGTCGGGTTGGGCCGATACCGTAAAACTGGCCGTCTGTGCACCGGCCCCGATAGAGGATCCGGCCATGATCAGGCATATGAGTAACATGCGTAAGAAAAATGGTTTTTTGCCCATTTTTAAGCTCGTTTTTTAAATAGTGAAATGAGTGCTTTTACATAATCTTCATCGGTGGGGACTGCCACACTGTCTACGCCACTCTTCATAAACACCGTTTGTAGCTGTTTTTCATTTTCCAGCCACCATTTGCGATAAGCAGTTCGGGTGTTTTTGTTGGCTGTGTTGGCCCAATAATACTCTCCACTCTCAGCATCCTTCAGCTTTATGAAGCCAATGTCGGGCATCTCCGTTTCCCGGGGGTCGAAAACCCGCAAGGCTACCACGTCGTGCTTCTGATTGGCAATCTTGAGCGCATCCTCAAAGTTGTTGTCAATAAAATCGGAAATAATGAAGGTGGTACACCGTTTCTTTATCGCATTGGTCAAATAGCGAAGGGCCTCTGAGATGTTGGTTCCACGGTTTTCGGGAGAAAAGCTAATCAATTCCCGGATAATATGGAGAATGTGTTTGCGTCCCTTCTTTGGGGGGATGAATTTTTCTATGGTGTCGGAAAAAAAGATCACCCCAATTTTATCGTTGTTTTGAATAGCCGAGAATGCCAAAACAGCCGCCATCTCAGTGATGATATTTTTTTTGAACCTCCAGGTGGTCCCAAACTCCCTGGAGCCCGAAACATCAATCATCAGCATCACGGTGAGTTCCCGTTCCTCTTCAAACACCTTTATAAAGGGTTGGTTGAACCGGGCCGTCACGTTCCAGTCAATGTTGCGAATGTCGTCGCCATATTGGTATTCGCGCACTTCACTGAACATCATTCCCCGACCTTTAAAGGCAGAATGGTATTCGCCTGCAAAGATATTCCGGGACAAGCCCCGGGTTTTGATCTCAATTTTCCGTACCCGTTTTAATATGTCTGTCGTTTCCAATGTATTAGGGCTTTGTGTTGTTTTTTTAGAAGTATTAGATGGTTCTGTGTCGAAGAAATCTGAGAAAGCCTTGGCCTGCTCATCAAATTCTTCTTCCTGTTGCCCGTCAATTCCTTCATCTTTCAGGCCGCGGGGGCCCTATAGCTTCCGACTTCTAACCCTCTTTTTTAGGGCACCTCTATTTTATTCAGAATTTCACTTATGATCTCTTCCGAAGTGAGGTTGTTGGCCTCTGCTTCGTAGGAAAGACCAATACGGTGTCTCAATACATCGGGGCAAACCGCACGAATATCCTCAGGGATCACATATCCACGTCGCTTAATAAAGGCATAGGCTTTGGCCGCCATCGAAAGATTGATGCTGGCGCGCGGTGAGGCTCCATAAGAGATCATGTCCTTGAATTTTCCAAGGTCATAGTTCTCCGGAAAACGGGTGGCAAAAACAATGTCGAGAATGTATTTTTCAATCTTCTCGTCCATGTACACATCTTTTACCACTTTGCGGGCCCGGATAATATCATCGGGTTTGAGAATGCTGCTGGCCTGGGGGAACTTATGAGCCAGATTGTGGCGAATAATAATCTGTTCCTCACTCTGGGAAGGATAGTCTATTACCACCTTCAACATAAAACGGTCTACCTGTGCTTCGGGAAGCGGATAGGTCCCCTCTTGTTCAATGGGGTTTTGAGTGGCCATTACCAGAAAAGGCTCGGGGAGCTTATGCGTGTGATCTCCAATGGTGACCTGACGCTCCTGCATCGCCTCGAGCAGGGCACTTTGCACCTTGGCCGGGGCACGGTTAATTTCATCAGCTAAAACAAAGTTGGTGAAGATGGGGCCCTTTTTGACTACAAATTCTTCATTTTTCTGGCTGTAAATCATGGTTCCCAACAGGTCGGCAGGCAGCAGGTCGGGCGTGAACTGTATCCGGCTAAAACTGGTGTCTACAATATTCGAAAGAGTGGTGATGGCCAGCGTTTTGGCCAATCCGGGAACCCCCTCAAGTAAAATGTGACCATCAGAAAGCAGTCCTATCAGAAGGCTCTCTACCAGGTGTTTTTGTCCAACAATGACCTTGTTCATTTCAATGGTCAGTAAATCTACAAACGAGCTCTCCTGTTTTATGCGCTCATTCAATTCCTTGATATCTACAGCTTGATCCATGTGATAAAGAGTTTTATATTTTAAAGAATTCGTGTTATTGTACTAAACTTGTTCAGTCTTAATACCTGGCTGTTTTAAAGAAACCCAAAAATAATTGATAATACTAATTTTGCCCCGAACTGGCTGTTAATTCTTGTTAAACACTCAGGGTATGTCCTTTCCGAGTGCTCTTAAAAGCCAGGTTTGTTTTGGGGTTTTTTTGACAGCCTCTTGTCTATCAAAAACTATTCCAAGAGTCATCTGTTGAAGTAGATTTTTTCAGATTGAAACCTGGGGCAGGTCATTTGAGATGAAAATTTCAACCATCCTTCCGTCGGGATTAGGGCTTGTAAACCAGATGGATTAACAGGAAAATCCCGGTAATTAGGCATTTGTGGAATGTTTTTAATTCCGGGCTCAAATTTGGGCGGAAAACAAATAGAAAAATGCCAATTCCTTTCAGTGGCGGCCTGGTCGATTCGTTAAAGAACGAATTTGAAGTTGAAAACATTCCGGCTTACAGTGCCCCTTTAAAGCCGAAATTTAGTAATTTTATAGGGTTGATCTTTCCTGTCAGCAGGCATGAACTTCAATGTGTTTTTAGAGCAATTAAGGAATAGTGATAAAAAGAAAAATATTTACCCATGAAATTCTCCGATAACGATTTAGTTTGTCTTCATCTTCAATTAACTAAGGCCGATTTAGTGAAAGCCATAAGGGAAAAGCATATCACCTCGTTTGAGGAGTTGCAGGACGAGACAGATGTCTCCACTGTTTGTGGCTCGTGTGCCGCTGATGTGGAAGCGATTCTCGAAGAGGAGCTGGCAAAGCAACGCCTAAACAAGGGCTGACTTCCACAGCAGGGAGGAATCACCATAGCTTAGAAAGCGATAGGAATTCTTCAAGGCATGCTGGTAAATGTTCTGCCAGTCGTTGTTGGTGAGGGCAGCAATCAAAAGAAGAAGGGTGCTGCGGGGTTGATGAAAGTTGGTGATCAGGGCATCTATCGACCTGAAGTGGTAACCCGGAACAATAATGATGGAGGAGGATCCGGAATAATGGGACAAACCTTTCGCTTGTAAAGTGTCCACCAGTTGAGAAAGGGCCTCCCTAAATGTTAGATTGCTTTTGGTATTGTAGGGCAACCACTGTTCAATATGCGTGTAGTCTTTATTCTGGCCTGCCAATACTCCTGCCCAGTAAAGCGACTCCAGTGTGCGGACGCTGGTGGTGCCCACGGCAATGTTGGGTCCGGTGTGTTCAATCAACGCCTGCATCATTTCAATAGATACATGAAAATGCTCGGTATGCATGTCATGGGCTTCGATGTGACTGCTCTTGACCGGTTTAAAGGTGCCGGCCCCCACATGTAAAGTGAGGTTTTGGGTCTGGATGCCTGCATTACGAAGGCGGGTCATGATCTCGTTGGTGAAATGCAGGCCGGCTGTGGGGGCTGCCACTGATCCTTGTTCCTGTGAGTAGATCGTCTGGTACCGCTCCCTGTCGATGGGTTCCGAGGCTCTTTCCAGATAGGGCGGGATAGGGGTTTCACCCAATGCTTCCATGATCTCCGAAAAGGTAAACCCGGGGTTGTTCCATGAAAATTTCACCACGAACCCATCTGCCATGCTGGCAGCCTTCTCGGCACATAAAACCACTTCTGATCCCTGGATGGTAACAGGCTTCTCTAAAGTGCCTTCTTTCCATTTCTTCTGATTGCCAATGAGACAGCGCCACCATACTTCCTGCGTTTGAGCAAAGGCAAGGGCCACATCCGAGGGCGCCTCGGGCTGAAGACAGAATATCTCAATGTGAGCACCCGTCTTTTTTTGGAAGGGCAACCGGGCGCGAATCACTTTGGTGTCGTTAAAGATTAGCAGTGCATCGGAGGGTAAACAGCCGGGTAAATCGGTAAACCATTGATCCTGAATCTCTCCATCTTTATAAACGAGCAACCTGGAGTCCCCTCTTTTTTCTGTGGGATATTTGGCAATTCTTTTCTGGGGAAGATTGTAGTCGTAATTCTCTATGGCTATATCAGGTTTGTGCATCTATCTCGATCATTAGATTCAAATACTATTTGTATTGGCCAATATAATTTTGAAAATTAAATGGCCGGTATAAAAAAACTATAATGTGGGCATTGAGGGTACAAATTTAAGTAGTCCTTTGAATAAAATGGACTATTTTGCCCGTAAAACTTTATTTAGTGATTAACTTTACCGATTAAATATAAGAGTTATGCAAAACAGTGATATTCGAAAGGGTGACAAAGTAAGATTCCTGAACGAGGTGGGTGGTGGCTTGGTTACCCGTGTGGAAGGTAGTCTGGTTTATGTCGAAGATGAGATTGGTTTTGAAGTGCCTGTCGCTCTTCATGAAATCGTTTTGATCGAAAAAGGAGAAGACCCTGTGGGGAAAAGCCGAAAGGAAGCCGGGGGAGCCGAATCTATTGAGACGCAGCCCTCTTTGGAGGTGGAAGCAAACGACGATAGGGATTTAATCGATCCCAGCCAGGACGATAGCAATCCTCGTCTTTATCTGGCATTTACAAATCCCCGTGGCGCCTCTCCCGAGGGGGCCTTACAACTATTCTTGGTTAACGACAGCAATTTTCAATGTCTCTATTTAATTACTCAAATGGGAGAGGATGGTTTAGGCACCGTTTTATTTAATGGTCGAATCCAACCCAACACCAAAGAACAACTGGACGAAATAAGTGTAATCAACCTGGATGTGAACTGGCAGGTGCAACTTTTACTTTTTCGAAAGGATAAGCCCCATCGATTGTTCGATCCTGTTAATGTGTTGATGAAAATCAAAGCCCGGCGGTTTTTCAAAGACAATAGCTTTGTGGTCAACGACTTTTTTTACGAAAAAGCAGTGATGATGCCTCTGGTAAAAAATGAGATGGAGAAACAGATCGAAAAGCTTACCGATTCCCAAACCCGTGGCATCTTGCGACAGAAGGGCGATCTTCAGGTTAAGGAAATGCCCAGGAAGATGGACAAATCACCCGAGGTTGTGGAAGTGGACCTTCACATTAATGAATTACTCGATGATGTAAGAGGCCTTTCGAATGCTGAGATGTTAAAGGTTCAGGTAGACCGTTTCAATGCCGTTATGGAAGAGTATGGAGCACATAAAGGTCAGAAAATTGTGTTTATCCATGGGATTGGAAATGGTACCCTGAAGCATGAAGTGAGGCGGTTGCTAAACAGCCGGTACAAAAATCATAATTTTCAGGATGCCTCCTTCCGTGAATACGGTTACGGCGCTACAATGGTGATTATTTGAGGCAGTTTTTATTAATTTTTAATGATGATGAATCGGCTGTTTTATTTGATTAATGATAAAAGGTCTTTGATGAGTAGCCGTTTTGGCCGAAAATATGAAGTGCCGTAGGTGGTTGTAACCTCCTAAAACAGGCTGATTTGTGAAACTTTACATGGGCCTCTGCGTAAAAAATCTAAAAATTGGTGTTTTATTAAATTTTTTCTGCTTTTTTTATTCTTTTGGAGCGGATAATCGTTATCGTAGAAAGCCCTAAACTACTAATTATGAGGAGAGGTCTACTGTTGGTGTTTTTCATTTTGTTTAGTCTTTGGTTTTTCCCTCCGGAGACGATTTATTCACAAGGGAGAGAGGTCCTCTCGGCCGATGCAAAACTTGACCTTCCTGTTATTTTAAAAGGAGCCAGAAACCCGGAAACCTTGCCCGATTTGGCTTCGGCATACTGTTCAAACGGTGCCTCCGATGATATTTATGTCGATCCTTCTCTGGTCCCCACAGGCAATACCCATATTGTGTGGAATGCAATCACCAACGTGGGTGGCATTCCCGTGGTTCACCCCGGATGGATTGAGCCTATTGGCGTTGATCCCGATAATGGGGTTCGTTTTTTCCCCGACAGGGTGAGCAGCGAATATCAGGGTTCGGCTATTTTTATTCAATACCAATTCGATAATGGAACCACTGGCTACGATTATACTTATATTCGAAAGAGTCCCGTCAGCTTTACCTTAAGCGGTGGGACTGATTTGTGTTTGGGGGCCACCGGCACCCTTGTGCTGGACGGTTCGGAGTCCAATTACGAATATTTTTTATATGTGGATGGGGTGCTTTCTTCCTCCTTCCCCATCTCCGGGAATGGTCAGCCTCTGAATTTCTCCGTCTCCGACCCCGGTATCTATACCGTTGAAGCCCGGCGTTCAGATCAACCCTATTGTAGTGGTCTTATGGATGGGGCCCCTGAGATCGTCGTTAACGTTCTTCCTGAACCCTCCGCATCTTCCAATACCGCTGTTTGTTCAGGTGAGACTATCGAATTGTATGGCGATGCCGATGGAGCCGCAATTTATTCCTGGAGCGGACCCGATGGCTTTGCCAGCACCGACCTTAATCCGATGATTCCTGATGCCACCTCGGCGATGGGAGGCATCTATATCTTCACGGTTATTGACAGCAATGGTTGCCAAAATAGTTCCTCAACAACGGTTACCGTGCATGAGATTCCTCAGGTTACGGTTTCCAATAGTGGCCCGGTGTGTGAGAATCAGGCGGTAACCATCGCCTCTGTGGTAACTGGAGGGACAGCTCCTTTTTCCTATGTGTGGGAGAAAGATGGATCCTCGCTTCCGCTTATCTCAACCCCTGAGGTTGATTTGTCAGCTGCCTCAATGGCCGACGCTGGAAGTTATGAAGTGTTTGTGACCGATGCGAACGGTTGTGCCGCACCCTCTGTGTCGGCTACCACTACTCTGATTGTTAATGAATTACCAGTAGTTTCCATCAGCGAAGATTTGGCTCTTTGCGAAGGTAATAGTGCCACCTTTTCAGCCACAGTGGCTGGAGGGGATGGAAATTATGTTTATTCCTGGAGTTTTAATGGTACCCCAATATCCGGAGAGTCCCAGGCTTCCCTGACGATTCAAAACGCCACCGTTGCCCAGTCGGGGAACTATATGGTGACTGTTACCGATGGAAACAGCTGCAGCGCAAGCAGTGCTTCAGCAACTTTGAGTGTGAATGAGAATCCAACTGTTACCATTGCCGGATCCCCCTTGATAGAAGGCTGTCTGGGGAGTGATAATACACTCGATGCCTCAGCTACAGGGGGCAGTCCCGGCTATGTTTTTAACTGGGAATTGCCCGATGGTTCGATGGTGAACTCTGAAGACTTGACCTTGAACAATATCGCAAACAGCCAGGCAGGGATCTATAAGGTTATGGTGACCGACGGTGCATCCTGTGGGGATACCGCTCAGGTCGAGGTTTTGGTGAACCATGCTGAGGCCGCTATTAGTATTTCTTCCCCTACCGGTGCCACCATTTGCGAAGGCACTGCCGTTACCTTTAACGCCACGGGAGGCGTTAATTATACGTTCTTTCTGAATGGAAGCCAGGTCGCTAATAATACTACCGGCATCTATACCACCAGTTCTCTGACCAATGGGAATCAGGTTTTTGTGCATGTGGTTGACGAAAAGGGTTGTGAAGACGACTCGGAAGTAATCATTATGACGGTTAACCCCAATCCGGTTGTGGTTCTTTCGGTAACCTCTCCTCACGGAAATCAACCATGCGAGGGGCAATCCGTTGAGTTTACCGCAACCTCTGGTTTTGTTAATTATGTCTTTTATGTGAATGGGGCAGCAGTCCAGAATGGATCAGAACCTATTATGGTCTCAGAGAGTTTGACCAGTGGCGACCAGGTTACGGTTATGGCTCAGAGCGTCCAGGGTTGTACGGGCACTTCGCCTGCTCAAACAGTGACTTTTAACCCCTTGCCCACGGCTACCCTGATTAGCGATCAGTCCGACAACAAGGCCTGTCCTGGCCAGCCTGTTACCTTTACCGCTGGTGGTGGTGCCACCTATGAGTTTATGGTTGATGGCGTTTCACAGGGTGTCGCATCTGGAAATTCTGTTTTTACCATGAATGCGCTGATGTCGGGAACTTCTAACGTATCGGTTATGGTTACCGACCTAAATGGTTGTTCCAGTTCTGCCTTTATCGATCTTACCCTAAATGAGGCTCCTGTGGTTGCTCTGGGAGAGGATCAGACTGTTTGTGAGGGAAGCAGTGTTACCCTTGCCGCTTCTGTTTCCGGTGGTTCCGAGCCTTATTCTTATGCCTGGGAACTGAACGGTTCCTCCTTAACCGGTCTTACGACCTCTTCTTTGCTTTTTCCTGATATTGCAGCTTCTGATGCCGGCCTCTACACGGTTACCGTAACCGACAACAATGCCTGCCCGGGTTTAAGTGTCTCCGAGAGCGTTAACATACAGGTAAACAGCAGGCCTTCGGTTACTCTGACCTCCAATAGTCCCATCTGTGAGAATTCTCAAATGTTATTGAGTGCTGCTGCCTATGGGGGAAGTGGGGGCGGTTCTTTTGTATGGTATAAAAATGGGGTGGAACTAACGGGCCAAACGACCAACGAATATGAGGTTTCCAATGCCCAATTGTCCGATGCCGATACCTATGAGGTCGTGGCCATTGATGACAATGGCTGCCAAAGCCAGCCGGCTGCCACCGTGGTGGAGGTTAATGAATTGCCGGATGCTACCCTTACCGCCGATCAGTTGAATATCTTCCGGGGTACTGAGGTCACATTCACTGCCGGGGGCGGTAACGAATATGTCTTCTTTTGGAATGGCACCGAAGTGCAGTCACGCAGTACCGGGAATGTCTACACCAACTCCTTGCTGGACAATGGCGATGAGGTGAGTGTGCAGGTGTTTGATTCTAACGATTGTTCTCAAACAGCCTCCCTTAATATTGGGGTATTCGATGTGGTTGCTGTACCTGTGCTAAGCCTCGAAAATGGGACTTATTGCCAGGGTGAAGCAGGTGCCAGACTTACGGTGGATAATCCTTTGGTTGGCGTGATTTATGAAATTGTTTTTGCCGATAACAGCAGCGCCGGGTATCCCTTAATTGAATATGACGGCTTGAACACCGTTGAGTGGGAAGGGGTTACCGATCAGAATAAGCCTACTACTTTTAAAGTGGCGGCCTACCGTAGTGCTTTGCCCGGAGAGATTGCCTATAGCCAGGAGCTGCAGGTGGTTGAAGGGCAGACTCCTGATGTTTATACCATGTCGGTTGATGGCTCTGTGGTTACCGGCGAGCTAACCGTTTCGGGTTGTCCCGGCGGAGTTAGTTATAATATTGGCCTGAGTCCCTCCTGGGGACCTGAAACCTATCAACTCCTGTTGAATGGAACACAGGTGCTGGAGGAAAAGGTTGGAGGCCCTGTGCCGATTGTGTTTGCCGGTTATAATAGTGTGGGCACATACACCATCCGTGCCATAAGTTCAGAGGGGTGTTCGGTCATGATGACGGGTTCCTTTACCATTGAAGGCGACGGCTCAGAAACCGGCTTTGACCTGACGATGGTTCCGGCAGATGGCACCTTTTGTGAAGGTTCTGCCGGTGTCGAGATAAGCCTGGAAGGTTCTCTGGCCGGGTCGGAATATATTCTTTTTAATAATGGTCTGCCTCTGGACACCTTAACCGGATCCGGGAATTCCCTTAGCTTCGGTCTTTTTAATCAGGCGGGTACTTACCATTCAGAAGTAATAACGCCAAATGGTTGTGTGTTTCCCATGAACAATTCGCTTACCCTCGTTTCTCAACCTGCTCCGGATCCGCAAGTTTTGTCGGCAACCAATTCAGGGCATTATTGCCAGGGGAGCACAGGTGTGAGAATATCCCTGGACGATCAGGTGACTGGTGTGCGCTACGAGCTGATCGATTACGACACCAAAGTGGTAGTGGATTCTGAGGAGGGACTGACCGGTGACGGGACTCTCTTCTTTAAAACGGCTGGGGGGGACGACTATTTTGTCGGGGTGGCCTCTTATCAGGTTAGGGCTATTAACATTTCCTCCGGCTGCGAAGCCTTTGGTAACGAAATCTCACTGGTGGAAGATGCCGTTCCCAATGATTTTTCCTTCTCTGGCGACACAGACTATTGTGCAGGGGGAGGGGCAGCACTTCTCAGCGTTAACCCATCACAAAGCCAAGTCACCTATGAACTCTATCTTGATGGCAGTACAACCGGAATGACTCTGCCCGGTGATGGTAGTGAACTTAATTTTGGGGTTTCCCAGCCGGGTGCATATACGGTTATGGCAACCCATTCCGTGGGTGGTTGCAGCCTCGTATCTACTGAGTCTGTATCTGTCACCGAAAAGCCGCTACCCGATGCGGGCCTGAATGTGACCGCAGTGGTGACGGGCGATCCGGCTGATTGTAGTGAGGTGGCTACCCTCTCTATTGAGGCCTCGGAAAATAATGTGACCTACGATTTAGTTAAGATTTTGATGGATGCCTCGTTAATCTATACCGGCAATAGTGTGATAGGTGATGGCAATACCATTCAATTCCCCAATACGGTACAGGATAAAAATGCAACCTATGGCGTGATGGCTGCTTTAAACGGCTGTCAGGTGATGATGACAAATACTGTTTCAGTCGATATGGTGAATGTGCCGCAACTTTTTGTCGTAACCGGTGATGGAGAAAAATGTGAAGGTGAGTCGGCACAGGCAGGCCTAAGCGGATCTGAAACGGATGTGGATTATGAACTTTACCTTGCCGGAAACCCGGTGGCGCTGGAAACGCTTCCAGGGTCAGGTTCTGCTCTTACCTTTGTGACTTCCCTTTCACTGGAGGGATCCTACTATGTGATGGGTGTTTCAACGCTTACGGGCTGCTCCCTTCGTATGTCGGGTGAACTGGAGGTGAAATTTAACGCTCTTCCCGGTTCGGTTATGATGACCGGTTCAGGGGTTCGCTGCGAGGGGTCAGAAGCCATCCTGGGACTCGAGAGCTCTGAGCCTGGGATTGAATATAATCTACTTTGGGAAAATGGAGGAACCGATGAGGTTAAGGATACCCAGTCAGGTGCCGCAGATGGCGGAGCTATTGCCTTTGCTCCTCAATCAACAAATGGGGTTTATAAAGTATGGGCCAGCAATGCCACCACCGGTTGTTCCAGTTTCATGACCAATACTGTGGAGGTAGTTGAAAAAGCGACACCTGCAAAACCTCTAATAGCGGATGCCGATACCGTGTATTATTGTGTCGGTGAGGGAGGCTACAATTTAGCTGTTACCAATGTCATCGAAGGGGTAACCTATCAGCTGTTCGACCAAACCAATACGCTTATTGTAGGAAACGAAGCTACAACCGAGCCAACCCTTGAATTGGGCACGTTAATAGCCGGAGCATATGTGGTGCGTGCCTCCTGGGGCGGAGATGCCTGTTTCAGTGAGAACTCCGATTCGCTTTGGGTTCTTGAGGCAGCCGATCCTCTGGTGACCACCCCATTTACGGATGGTGAAAACATTGCCCGATCAGGCAACACCGTTGATTATACCTTTGCAGCCGAAAATCTCCAGGAGGGGGTTACCTATTGGTTGATTAATGAGACCGTTCCTGCCGATACCATAGAATTTACTTTTGAGGGTCTGGCTCCGGTGGTAACGATTTCCGAGACAGGAACTTATAAGTTGCTGGGATTTTTCTCGCAGCATGCCTGTGAGCCGGTTACCATGAATGGCCGCCTGGAGGTCCTCAATAAGTCTTTGTTAGCCGTCGAAGATTACCTCTATCTTAGTGATGGAGAGAACATGGACTCTCTCTATACTGGCATCAATGATGAATTGGCCTATGTAGATGAAGGAAATGTAGAATTTGCCCTTGTGGACGTGGATGGCACTGAGTATTCAACCTATGAAACCACACAAGGTATTTTTACCATGCGTTCCGATGGCCTTTTTATCTTCGAGAAAGCCCCTTCTTTTTATGGAACTCTGGAATTGACCTATAAAATATGGAATAAAGACCAAAAAGATTCCAGATACTCTGTGGGTTCCATATTTATTTTTGCAGGGAACAAGGACATTGCTGAAGATCAATCCATAATGATTCCTAATGCCTTCTCACCCAACGATGATGGACACAACGATCTCTTCGAAGTCTCTGTGGGTAATTCTATTGTTGAGGCCTCGGGATTAGAGGTCTTTAACCGATGGGGAACCCTCGTATACAGATCTAAAGGAGAAACCTATGACAATCTGTGGGATGGAATCTCCAATGTCAGCTCAATGATATCTATTGGTAATAAACTGCCGGGTGGGGTTTATTTCTATATCTTCACTATTAAGGTAGATGTTGAAGGCGATTTAGTCTCTAAAAAGTTTAATGGATTTATTGAATTGAGACGATAGAGCCTTAATTATGCGGACACTCCTGGAGAGTTCCGTTTTTAACAAGTAGTTTATGAATCGAACATATTCGAGAGTTGCAAACCCAAAGGAGGCTATGAATAACCTTTCATAAGGACCTTGAAAACAATTTTTACGAATGAAAAAATTATTCGCCATATTCTGTGTTATGTTGTTCCTGGGGCCCCTGCATCTGTCGGCCCAGGAGCAATACCAGTTTAACCACTATATAGCTAATCAGAGTTTATTAAATCCTGCTTATTCCGGTTCGCGTGATGTAATAAGTGGTCTGCTTATTCACCGAAATCAATGGCTGGGCTTTGAAGGGGCCCCCATGAATGAGGCCCTTAGTGTTCACGGACCCGTTAAGGATACCAATCTGGGAATAGGGATTGCATTGGTAAATGATAAAATTGGATTCAGCAATACCTTTGATGCCTTCGCTGCCATCTCCTATAAGCTCCAGTTAGACCGGTATGATAAATTTCTCTCCTTTGGATTGCAGATGGGTGTGAGCTCATTTGTGTACGATGGTATGGAAGCTGTTTTGAGTGATTTTGGCGACCCTGTTTTTTCAGGCAAAGAGAGCAAAGCCGCTTTTAATTTTGGGTTTGGCTCCTATTTCTACTCGAGTAATTACTTTATTGGTTTTTCTATTCCCAAGTTTTTCAGCAATCAGTTGGATAAAGACAGCGAACAAATCAAAAATGAACTGGACATAAAAAAGCTTTATACATATCTCTATGGAGGTTATATTTTTGACTGGAACGACTTAAAAGTTAAACCAACTCTGCTTATGAAACAGGTGTATGGGGCCCCCTGGCAATTGGAAGCCTCTGCCAACGTTTTATTGGCTGAGAAGCTCTGGTTGGGCCTTTCTTATCGAACCACTTCCAGTATGGTCTTTCTTTCGGAATACATTATTAACGATAAATTTACAGTTCGTTATTCCTTCGATTACCCATTTAACGAGCTTAACCGCTATGGAAATATGGGCACCCATGAGATAGGTCTTCAATTTGATTTTTCAATGGGAAAACGCCCCGGAATGCGTTCAATTCGTTATTTTTAACGAGTGGTTTATTTTTATGATACCCCCGAAGTATGAGAAATATAAAAATAGTCTCCCTGGTTTTTTTGTTTCTGGTTTTGTTGGTAGAAAGCAAGGCGCAGAGTTCCGAGGTGAAGAGTGGTAACAGTTATTTTGCAAAGAGTGAGTATTTCAGGGCTCTTCAGGCTTATGATGCGGCGATTCAGAATGGGGAAGATCTGGATATACCCGCGCAGATAAATAGAGCCCATTGTTACTACTACCTTAATAACATCGACAAGGCCTACGAACTTTTTGCCCTGATACAAGCAGATCTTAAAGGGCCTGATCTCTTTATTTACGCTTCCACCATGCAAAAGTTTGGCTTTTACCAGGGGGCTATTGAGCTTTACAAAAAGGCAAAGGAGCAAAAAGGCGGCAATCCCGAACAAATTGATGAATTGATTAAATCGTGTCAATGGGCTCTCGAAAACAGCGCCTTTGGTTCCGAGTATCTGGTTAACCCTTCCGAATTGATGACCTATGGCCAGTCGTTTGGCATCCAATATTTTAAGGATGGAGTGGTTTATTCTTCTTCTTCGGGGAAGAGTTCGGACCAGGTCGACCGCCAGGGAATGACCTTTTTAAATCTCTATTTCTCCGAAATCAAAGAGGGTAAACTTCAGGAAAAGAATCTTTTTTCTGAAAACCTGGTCTTTAATTATCACGTGGGGGCCATTTCTTTCACCTCCGATCATAAAACCATGTTTTTCACCAAAAGTGTTCGGGTGGCCAAAGGGAAGAGCCGGATAAAAATATTTTCGGTGGAATACGACGGCCAGGATTGGGGTAATGAAAAGGAGCTGAGCTTTAATAGCAACGATTACGACTGTGCTCATCCGGCCTTAACGCCCGACGATAAATATCTGATCTTTGTCTCCAACATAAAGGGCGGATATGGACAGAAAGATTTGTATGTCTCTGAACGCAGCGCCAATGGGGAGTTTAGTTCTCCCAAAAATATGGGCCCGGAGATCAATTCCTTCG
Organism: Marinilabiliaceae bacterium; assembly: GCA_041583495.1. GTDB lineage: Bacteria > Bacteroidota > Bacteroidia > Bacteroidales > Marinilabiliaceae > JBFHFS01. Next base: position 147,493 of record JBFHFS010000004.1, read on the forward strand.
GCGACGAAGTGTTCCCCTTTGTGAGTAAAGATTATGTTCTCTATTTTAGTAGTGATGGCCAAATTGGTTTTGGCGGCCTCGATTTGTATAAGGCCGGGTATGAAAAAGAGATGACCTGGTCGGGTGTGGAGAATATGATGCAACCCTTTAATTCGAGTAAAGATGATTTTGGTTATGTGATAGACCCCGGTAACCCAAATCAGGGTTTCTTGTCTTCTAACCGTACCAGTGCCGGTAATCAGGATTTTATTTTTTATGTGGAACCGCTCGTAAACAACGCCGAAGCGGATAAAATTATGGGGGGTATCCTCTTTGATGAGCGGGACCAATTGTCGGTTGGCGATAACCTGGAAAAAGACTTTGTGGAGATGCCCGATGCTTTTAGCACCCGACTGACAAGTACCTTTAAGGGTAGCCCCGTCGAAGGCGCATCGGTGGTGGTGCGGAATGCTTTTGATGGGAGCCCGGTGGCCGAAGGGCTTACCGATGCCAAGGGCGATATTTTTCTTGTTTTGCCTAATGAAATGAGATGGAAGGGACAGGATTTTGAGATTGAAATTTCCAAGGAGGGCCAATACAATTCTCAAAAAATGGTGGTTAATATAACCGAATTGGAGGCCATCGCTAAAAATGGGTTGATGTTAACCCCTATCTTTAACGATCAGGTGCTCGATGACATCGGAACCATGGTTATTCCATATCGCAACGAAATCATTACTCCTGAAGGTATTGAGGTGCTGGAACGTCTGGCTGCCTATTTGGCCCTGAACCCCAATGTGGTGATTAAACTTAATGGCCATACCGATGCCCGGGGTGATAAATATAATAATCTGCTTACCTCTAAAAGGGCTGCCGAAAAAGCGGTGAAATATCTCATGGAAAAAGGAATTGATGAGACCAACCTGATTCCCCGGGGATATGGGGAACGATATTTGTTGAATCAATGTCGGCGTGGGAAGTGGTGTGATGAGGAAACGCATCTTAAAAACATGCGCATCGAAGTAGTGGTTTGGAGGATGTTGGATTAATTTAATGGAAATTGAATTGTAATTTTAAGAAAATGAACAAATTCAGCAAACAATATTTTGTTTTTCTGTTGGTGGTGCTTTTTCAGGTATCGGTTGTGGAAAGTCGTGGTGATGTGTTGGAGACCTTGCGCACGTCAAAAAAAATTATGCCCGTAAGTAGTTTAACAGCGCCTTACTTTGCCATCCAGATATTGGCACTTAAACTACCTCCTACCAATCCCGCCTTTTTTTCTAATGTGGAACTGGCCTACGAGTATAACTGTAACGATGGATTTGTACGGTATACGGTGGGCCCTTATGAGTCTTATGCTCTGGCAAAAGCCGATATTGAGCGGGTTCGTGCATTGGGGTTCGAGGATCCTTTTGTGGTAGATGTAAGGAAATACGATTTAAAGGAAGATTACAGCAGCGCCTTCCGGTTCGATGAGAAAGGAAAGCTACCGCCCGACCCTAAGGGGATTTACACCATCCAGCTGGCCGCTTTTCGCTATCCGGTATATGTTTCCCACTTCGCCGAGTTCGAAAATGTGATGGAGTTTTACTTTAAAGATGAGATTTACCGCTATTGCGTTGGGAAATACAGTGGCGACAAGGCTCTCGAAAATCTGGCACGGGTAAGAGCCATGGGTTATCCACAAGCCTATTTAGTTTTGCTCGAAAATTATCTTCCCTTTCAGATAGAGTGAATTTATTGTACTTTTGTGTCATCAGCAAGCCGGCTTGTCGCCTCATCTTTTTGGGGAGGAAAGTCCGGACAACGCAAGGCACCGCGCTTCCTAACGGGAAGACAATCGTAAGGTTGTTGTAATGTAACAGAAAATGACCGCCTTCGGGTAAGGGTGAAAAGGCAGGGTAAGAGCCTACCGGTGTTCTGGGTGACCAGGACAGCCGTACATCATGCGGGTTGCAAGACCATGTAAATCTCGGTTCCTTTGGTACAGGGTTGCCCGCCCTGATTCTTTTTTAAGAAGCCGTGAAGGGTAGGTCGCTTCAGGCAGCAGGTGACTGCTGTCGCAGATCAATGACAAGCCTCCCATTGGGAGACAGAATCCGGCTTACAGGCTTGCTGTTTTTTTTTATTCTTACTTATGGCGGAGTTGATTCAAAAAATAAAGACATTCCTCCTTGAGGAAATGTGGCGTATTCGCCGCGATGAGACCAGTAAAAGACAATATTGGCTCATCCGGGCTTTGCGCATTTTTTTTCTCGCCGTCCGCCGTTTTGTCACCGACAATGGTACCCAAAAAGCGACCGCTCTTACATTCTACTCCTTCCTTTCGGTGGTGCCGGTTGTGGCTATGGCCTTTGGCATCGCCAAGGGGTTTGGCTTTAGAGAAGCCCTCGAAGTTGAGATCCAACAACAATTGGTGGGCCACGAAGAAGTGATTCAGTGGATCGAAGAATTTGCCCTCCGCTATTTAGACAATACCAAAGGGGGCATGATCGCCGGCATTGGATTCGGAATTTTACTCTATGCCGTGATGCAGGTCCTCATCAGCATTGAAGCTGCCTTTAACGATATCTGGAACGTGAAAAAAGCACGTTCCTTTGTAAGAATGTTCAGTGATTACCTTTCTATCGTTTTAGTGGCTATCCTTCTTCTGGTTACCTCAAGTAGCATTGTGGTTTTTATCGCCAACCGAATCCAGGATCTGGGCATTGGAAAATTTGGCAGTTCATTTGTGATTTGGGTGGCCCCTTATATCATGGTCTGGACCGTTTTTTCACTGGTGTTAATGATTATGCCCAACACTAAGGTTAAGCCCCTGGCAGCTATTTTTGGCGGGGTGGTGGCCGGAACCCTGTTTTTGCTGGTTCAATATTTATACATCTATTTTCAGGTTGGGGTGTCGCGTTATAATGCCATTTATGGAAGTTTTGCTGCGCTCCCGCTCTTTCTTATCCTGATGCGCACCAGTTGGGTTATCGTTATCTTTGGGGCAGAACTCTCTTTCGCCTTTCAGAATGAGCGAAGCTTTGAGTTTGAAGTGGAAACCAAAACCATGAGTCTGCATACCCGTAAGTTGGTTGCCCTGGTGCTGGTAAGTGAGGTGGTGAAAACTTTTTCCAGAGGCGAGATGGCCCAATCGGCCCTGGAATTGTCCTCGGGGTTGCGGCTGCCTATAAGGCTTGTGAATGAGGTGGTTACGCAGTTGATGGATGCCGGCATCCTGGTCGAACTCAATGTGGCCGGCAATAGGGAAATGGTGTTGCAGCCTGCTTATGATATCCGGAAAATGGATATCGCCGGCGTTTTGAATCGAATTGAACACTCAGGTTACTCGGGCCTTATTCCCGATGACATTGATTCGGTTTCGGTTATCAGGGAGTCCCTGAAGGAGTTGGAAGATCGGTTTATGCAGATGCCCTCCAATAGATTGTTAATGGATATATAAAAGGCATCCCCGATAGGTTGAACTTGTTGAAGTTTCCGTTTGTTTTAATACAACCGTGATATTTTATACATTTAGTGCCACTGTTGGGGCGAATTATATGATTTTAAATTCTACGTGTTAACTGGGGGTGTTTCCCTCTTTTCAGGTTTTTCGTTTTAACTGTACATCTAATTTTTTCAATTCTTGAATATATGAAGAATAGTGTAATTTATAAATGGTTCTTTTCGGGTCTAATTATCTCGATGCTTGTGTGGTCATGTTCCACTGTGCCCATTACAGGGCGCAAGCAGCTCAATTTGCTTCCCGAGTCGGAGTTGATGGCGATGAGCCTTACAGAATATCAGACCTTCCTTGGGCAGAATAAACTCTCCGGTAATACCCAACAGGCTCAAATGGTTACCCGGGTGGGTAAACGAATCGCTACCGCGGTAGAGACTTTCTTTGCCGAGCATCAGATGAGCGATCGCATTAAAGATTTTGAATGGGAGTTTAACCTGGTCGAAGACGATACCCCCAATGCCTGGTGTATGCCTGGAGGTAAAGTGGTGGTTTATACCGGTATATTACCCATTACACAGGACGAAACAGGTCTGGCAGTGGTGATGGGCCATGAAATTGCCCATGCGGTGGCCCGCCATGGAAATGAGCGGATGAGTCAGCAGATGGGCGTTCAATTGGGACAAGTGGCTTTGTCGGTCGCACTGGAAGAAAAAAGTGAGGAAACCAAGAGTATCTTTGCCTCGGTGTATGGTGTTGGCAGTCAGGTTCTTTTGATGTTGCCCTATTCCCGCACGCATGAAACCGAAGCCGATAAGATGGGGTTGGTGTTTATGGCCATGGCCGGATACAACCCTGAGGAAGCCGTTAGCTTTTGGCAGCGGATGAGCGAGTTGGGCGGACAGAAACCCCCGGAATTCCTAAGTACCCATCCGGCCGATGAAACCCGGGTAAAAGATCTTAAAGCCTATTTACCTGAGGCGCTTAAGTACTATAAAGGCCAATAGCCAGCCTTCGGCATCGGTGGACGATGGGTTCCTGATCTCTTATTTCAAGGTGCATCTAACCATCAACCGTTTTTCAAGATGAATGGCTTCAAAATAGGGAAGGGCTATTGGCTCATCGTCGATTGCTTTGGCCTTAAAAGCCGAGCTGAGTATCCTGGGGGGCACTCCAACTGGATTCGGGGCATCTGTTATGCCCCTTGTATACCCATTAATCATTATTATTGTGGTATTGTCGATAGATGAAAGGCCAACCAGCCCTAACCTCCGGTAAGCCCCTGCCTGGGGCGACCAGGCTTTTTAGAGGTAATACATGGTGTCAGCAAACCCATGGGTCCGATGGTGAGCCATTTAATTTTCGGGGGGCTGTTAAAAGGTGTTGATGGTCGACCGGATGGCGCTCAGCTTCACTAAAAGATCTTTTAGCAGGTCTAGTCTGAGCATATTGGCTCCGTCACTTTTGGCATTGGCCGGATCGAAGTGGGTTTCAATAAAAATTCCGTCGCATCCGGTAGCGATTCCGGCGCGGGCAACCGTTTCGATGAGTTCGGGTTTACCACCGGTTACACCCGATAGCTGGTTGGGTTGTTGCAGGGAGTGTGTGATGTCGAGCACCACGGGAACCTGCATTTTTTGCATAGTTGGAATACCGCGATAATCTACGATAAGATCCTGATAGCCAAAAGTGGTTCCCCTGTCCGTTACCATAACCTGGTTGTTGCCACTGTCGCGCACCTTGTTGATGGCAAAGAGCATAGCCTCAGGCGCCAGAAACTGACCTTTCTTAATATTTACCACCTTGCCGGTTTGGGCAGCGGCGACCAATAGATCGGTTTGTCTGCACAAGAAGGCGGGTATCTGCAGCATATCTACATATTCGGCGGCCATGGCTGCTTCGCCTGCCCCATGAATGTCGGTGACGGTGGGAACATCGAAGGTCTCCGAAACTTTACGCAGGATTTTCAGTGCCTTTTCATCACCAATGCCACTGAACGAATCGATTCGTGAACGGTTGGCTTTTCGGTAGGAACCTTTAAAAACGTACGGGATCTTGAGGTCATTGGTGATTTTTACCACCTCTTCGGCGATGCGAAGCGCCATGGTTTCACTTTCAATGGCACAGGGTCCGGCCAACAGGAAGAACTGTCCGCTGTTGGTGTTTTTTATCCTGGGAATCTCGTTGATATTCATATTGGTTTTGTTTTATTGTGCTGGTTCGTATTCGAATGGAGAATAGAGGGCTGTTGTTTTACAGGGGTTATTATTCCTTATTCCACAATTTTTTCAATCGTTCTGCAATTTTGTTCTCCTGAGGATTGTTTTGTGCTTTGTAGAGTCGCTCTTCTTTAACCTGTTGAGGCATGTAGTCCTGCAATACAAAGTTACCCTCGTAGCTGTGCGCATATTTGTATCCTTTCCCGTAATCAAGCTCCTTAAGTAACTTGGTAGGTGCGTTTCGCAAATGGAGGGGTACCGGCAGATTTCCGGTGCGTTTTACCAATTCCTGTGCCTGGTTGATGGCCATATAGGCCGAATTGCTTTTGGGACTGGTGGCCAGGTAAATGGTGGCTTCGCTGAGTATGATGCGGGCTTCGGGCCATCCAACCATCTTGATGGCTTCAAAGGCATTGGTAGCCAGGAGCAGGGCGTTGGGGTTGGCCAGGCCCACGTCTTCGGCGGCCGAAATAATAAGACGACGTGCAATAAACTTAGGGTCCTCGCCTCCCTCCACCATACGTGCCAGCCAGTAAACGGCAGCGTCCGGGTCGCTGCCCCGTATCGACTTGATAAAGGCTGAGATGACATCGTAATGGACCTCCCCGTTTTTGTCGTATTGAGCCGGATTCTGCTGAAGATGGCGGGTAACATTTTCGTTGGTTATCTCAATGGTCTGATCCTCTTCGAAGGCGTTGGATATCAGTTCTATAATATTAAGAAACTTGCGGGCATCGCCTCCCGAATACCGGAGTAGTGCTTCTTCTTCTTTTAAATTCGTTTTCCGGGTCTTTAAAACGATGTCTTCGTTCATCACCCTGTGGTAAAGAACCATAAGATCTTCTTTTGCCAAAGGCTTAAGCACATATACCTGACACCGCGAAAGAAGCGGAGAGATGACTTCGAAGGAAGGGTTCTCTGTGGTGGCGCCAATCAGGGTTACAACACCCTCCTCAACGGCGCCCAAAAGACTGTCTTGTTGCGATTTGCTGAAGCGGTGTATCTCATCGATGAACAGAATGGGAGAGGGCGAATTGAAGAACCGCGTCTTGCGGGCATTTTCAATAGCCTCCCGTACATCCTTCACCCCTGAGCTGACCGCCGAAAGCACATAAAAGGGGCGTTCTAACTCCTTGGCTATTATTCGCGCAAGGGTTGTTTTTCCTACCCCCGGGGGGCCCCATAATATTATTGAAGAAATGCGTTTGGAAGTTACCATTTGATACAAAACAGCCCCTTCCCCAACCAAATGCTTCTGACCAATGTATTGGTCGAGGGTTCGGGGTCGCATGCGTTCTGCTAATGGAGGATAGTCGCTCATGTCTTGAAAAATTCTTACTTGCAAAGGTACAAAAAGAATAGTGAGTGGATAACTCAGGTGGAGAGGTTTTCGTCGTCCTTCGTGCAGTGGGTTATTTAGAATTAGTCTATTTAATTCTTATTCCCTATCTTTGCAATGTTTTCTTATTTCAAAATATTGAGAACCATTTACCCGGGCAAACCGTTAACTGAGAAATAAAAATTATGCAACATTTAATAATTAGCGCACATCCATCCCCCGACAGCTTTAGTAATGTTTTGGTAAAAGCCCTCTCCGATTACAGTCGTAAAAATGGGCTTGAGGTTGTTGTGCGCGACCTGTATCAATCCAATTTTGATCCCATGTTAAGCGGTTCCGATTTAGCCGGAATTAAAGCCGGGGAGGTGCCGGTAGATATATTGGTTGAACAGCAGTATTTGGCTTCTGCCGACGTCGTGTCGGTGGTGTATCCTCTTTGGTGGGGTAGCTTCCCTGCTGTACTCAAGGGTTATTTCGACCGGGTTTTAACCAACGGATTTGCCTATAAAATCGGCTCCGATGGGGTGGAGGGACTTCTGGTGGGGAAAAAGGCCTTTTTGCATACCTCCATGGGAAATACCGTTGAAGAGTATGAGAATAAAGGTTTGTTAAAGGCCTTCAGGCAGATTCACGGGAGCGAAGTATTTGGTTTTTGTGGCATCGAAGTGGCCAGCCATAATTTCTATCCTCAAATACCCTCGGCGACCTCCGCCATAATAGATCAAAATATCGAAAAGGCTCTTAAGGGCTATAAAGCGGTGTTTCAAGAGGAAATCGTGACCCGCAATTAACAACTGGATTAAATATCCTCATTGCCCGGGGGGGCCTATAAGTGTTCGGATTTCATCCTCCCTGGGATAGGGTACATCATGTTGTTCTCCCTGGCGGTCGTTGAATTCAAGTTTTTTAATATAACTGGCCTTTGGTGGGGCATGAAACCTTTTGTCTTTTTTGGGGGCCACAGTTTCGGCTTTCGGTGCACCACAATGCCCATATCCTAAAATTTGTTTCAACATTACCATTCACATTCTTTCATTATCCGGCTTCTTATCGTACACTCATAATTTACTACCTTTGCAGGTAAAGCCATCTTTTTATGTCAGTTTCTGATATTTTCCAAACCATTGAGTCGCCTTCCGAGGGTATTTATAAAGAAAAGGGGAGTAAGTTTATTGCTTTTGCCTTTCCTGTATTCGATGTGGACAGTATTAAGAGTCATATTGATGAACTGAAGCATCGCTATTACGATGCCCGGCATCATTGTTTTGCCTGGCAATTGGGTACCGATGGCATGAATTACAGGGCCAACGACGATGGGGAACCCTCCGGGACCGGAGGAAAACCTATTCTGGGTCAGATTCGTTCTCATCAGCTGACCAATTTGCTGATTGTGGTGGTTCGCTATTTTGGGGGCACAAAGCTGGGAACCAGCGGACTCAGTCAGGCTTATAAATTGGCCTCGTTGGATGCTTTGTCCAATGCGGTGGTGGTAGAACGAACAGTGAATCGATCACTGTCCCTGAATTTTCCTTATGATTTGATGAATCAGGTTATGCGGATAATCCATGAGGAAGAAGCTGAAATTGTAGAGCAATTCTTCCAGGCCGATTGCATGGTTCGCCTTTCGGTTCGGTTATCGGCATACGACAGGATGGTGGAGCGTTTCAATAAGCTGGAACCGGTGGTTGTTGAGTTGGACTGAAAAGACTCTTTACGGTTTCTTATGAATATTCTTGATTCAGGGGAATGAGAAGGTTGGTTACATAGATTTATTTCGCTGGTTCTTCGTTTGGGCATTGCTTTTTCTATGGGATTTTAAGATATTTAGGATTGTGAAGCATTTTTTGACAAAAGGAAAAGAGGACTGCATTTATTGATGGTATCATTTCTTTTGTTATACATTTGCATCCCTATGATTTTCTTTGAAAAAAAAGACGAATTCATAATCCGGGGCTGAGGGATTGAAAGGGATCTAATTGGAGGGTTTAATTATGAAAAAGATACTTTTAGTATTTGCATTGGGTCTGGGGTTTATTCTGAGCCAGTGCCGTCCTGTGTCCAATAATGATGGTTTGTATTCCGCTTATGATGTCAGCAGGGATTCCATCTTTATGCCCTGGGCGGAAGGTCCCGCTGTAGATACTCAGGGAAACCTGTATGCTGTTAATTTTGGGGAAAGAGGCACCATCGGGATTATCCGGCAGGGAGGGCAGGCCGAGTTGTTTATAAAGCTTCCTGTGGGTAGTGTTGGCAATGGCATCCGGCTCTGGGGGGATCGGGTTTTGCTGGTAGCTGATTATACTTTGCATAATATATTGGCCATCGATATTCCTACCCGGGAGATGTGGATATGGGCCCACTGTGCCGACATGAATCAACCCAACGATTTGGCGGTAAGGAAAGATGGTGTTTTGTTTGCCAGCGACCCTGACTGGGAGAAGGAGACCGGTAATTTATGGAAGATTTTACCCGATGGAAGTGTGCATTTGCTGGAGGAAGGTATGGGGACAACCAATGGCGTGGAGGTGTCGCCCGATGAAAAACGGCTTTATGTAAATGAATCGGTGCAGCGAAAAATATGGGTTTATGATATCATGGAAAATGGAGATGTGGAAAATAAAAGACTGTTCAAAGAGTTTCCGGATTTTGGAATGGATGGAATGAGATGCGATGTCGAAGGAAACCTTTATGTAACTCGTTTTGGTAAGGGCACGGTGGTGATTCTTACCCCCGAAGGAAAGGTTAAACGGGAAGTTCTTTTAAAAGGTAAACAACCTACCAATATTGCCTTTGGTGGCAAAGAGGGAAAAACAGTCTTTGTAACCGTGGCCGACCGTGGATGCATCGAAGCTTTTGAGGTGGATGTTGCAGGGCGATCACAGGAGCTGATCAACTATTGGGAGGGCCAAAATGATTGAAACAAAAAAAAGCTGTCTGGATTGCCAGACAGCTTTTTTTATATGCTTTTCCAGGAAAATTAAACTCTTTTTTCCTTGATACGGGCTTTTTTACCAGTCCGGCTACGCAAGTAGTATATTCTTGCCCGACGAACCTTACCCATTCTGTTCAATTCTACTTTGTCAATGAAAGGAGAATTCATTGGGAAAATACGCTCGATGCCCACGTTGTTCGAAATTTTTCGAACGGTGAACCGCTTATTAATCCCGCTGCCTTTAATCTGAATCACGGTACCACGGAAAATCTGAATCCGCTCCTTGCTTCCCTCACGAATCTTGTAGTGAACGGAAACAGTGTCTCCCGAGCTGATTTTAGGAATTTCTACGCCCGGCTCAAAGGCCGCTTCAGCAACTTTAATCAAATCCATTTTTTGTGCTTTTGGAGATTTAACTTAATCGTGCAATATTATCTGACCCCTGCGTTCAGTAAGAGATTACACGAATTCGAGTGCAAAAGTAGGGTTTTTCTTTAAGAATTCAGCCATATTCTTTCTTTTTTATCTAATATTTGGTTCTTAAGGATCTGTTGGTAGCTAATTGTTTTTTTATAAGTGTCTTGTCGAGTCCTCTTCCCAACTCAATATTGAATCTTTTTGTCTTCGATCTGAAAAGCAATGGCCTGAACTGGTGCCACTTTTCAATGGTTTTATCTTTTTATCACGATAACCGTTGTCTTTAAGCATGCCGTTTATGGATAATTTCGTAGAACGACGCCTTTTTTATAGGGTCCGGGGGGTATTGATTCTATTATTAATGGTTGCTGAGACTTATTGATTAGGATTCAATGTGTTCCGATTTCCCTCCCGGGGTGGTACTATCACTTTAAATGCTATTTTTGTATCTACGTTTAGAAATACATGTAATATTTTTCATTTATGTCTCAGCACGAACCCGTCTCCTGGAGGTTTTGGTTGTATCAACCCTATAAATGGTTGGTGTTTTTACCCCTGATGTTGGTTAATTCTATCGTGTATGCCGTGTTGGCTGCTCTTTTTGCCATTTTTGTTTCTCCACGTGCCGGCAGTCTTTGGGGGATGGTATGGGCCCGGATAACCTGCTGGTTAACACCTGTCCGGCTTAAGGTACAGGGGAAGGAAAATATAACGCCCGGCCAGTCCTATGTGGTGGCGGCCAATCATCAAACGGGGTTCGATATTTTTATCCTATATGGATATTTGGGGATCGATTTTAAATGGATAATGAAGAAAGAATTGCGAAGGATACCTTTTATTGGGTATGCCAGCGAAAAAGTTGGGCATATCTTTATCGACCGATCTTCCCCGCGGGCCGCGCTTAACACGCTCCAGGAGGCTAAACGCAAGTTGGAGGGGGGCGCCTCGGTGGTGATATTTCCCGAGGGAACCAGGAGTAAGGGCCCTCAAATGCATCCCTTTAAACGGGGGGCCTTTAAGTTGGCCTTTGAACTGGACCTGCCCATATTGCCGGTGACGATTGTGGATTCATGGCGAATTAAGCGAGAGGGCTTTTTCAATATTATGCCAGGTAAAGCTGCCCTGATTGTGCATCCACCCATTAATATTCGTGATTATAAAGAGAGACCCGGCCAACTATCGGAAGTTACCCAGCAAATTATTGAGAAAAGTACTCTCTGATAATTGTTTGATAAGGTATTA
>JBFHFS010000005.1:0-145298 GCA_041583495.1 Marinilabiliaceae bacterium
CGAAGAGGTTGTACTATTATATGGCCCAAATAAATCTGAAAAAACACAATGCCAGACGAATAGCCAACTGGGCCAGCGAAAATGAACGTTTGTTTGAGTTTGTAACCAATAACATGGAATTAGTGGCAGAGAAAATTGCGGGTATCTACAAGAAAAGCTGGCTCTTATGGACAAAAGAAGATAAAATCAAATATCAAAATTCGCTTTTCCCCGAAATTTAGGGGGCTTACTTTTGAAAAATAGAAATGCCAGGTCTAAATATCAGGCAATTACAACAATATAACTAAATTTATTCCGGTTTCCCGGATAACAATGATTAGAAGTAATATTTAATTTAAATGGGTTTGTATGAAAGGATTTCAAATAATTTTTCTCTCATGCCTGTTCTGTATTAACGTTGGTGCACAAAACATGCCTTCAACCCTGATTGAACTGGCTAAAACAACCTTTGAGGTAGTTAAGCTTAACCCGACAGATCCTTCTCCTTCTTCCGATTGGTTAGGTGGCAATGCCCTAAACCTAAGTGCCAAATCAATTAAATGTTCCCTTTGGGGGCCTCCTGATATTATTACTTTTAGTCTGAGCAAAAATGATGTTTGGGATAGGCGCTATTTTGATAAGCCTGTCTTAAAACTCCAGCAAATGATCGATAGCATTCAGGATGGGAGTTGGAAACAACATTATTATAATTCTTATAATGCTTATGATTTTCCATGCCCCAAACCGGTTGGCCAAATACAGATCCGTTGTCCGGAATTAAAAAATGCTCCTTCCCCGGAGGCTAATTTAGCAATGTCTGATGGTGTTGTTACCATAAATGCTGTTGATAGCAATGCTTCACTCACAGTTAAATTTGCGAACATGATGACTAAAGATGTAATGGTTCTCGGCGGTGAAACAAAGGGGATTACGGGGCTTACCATTCGGTTATTCCGGCATTTCGACACTACAAAGAGAGGGGGTAGAAGGTGGAGCGGTGGAGGCTTGGGCCAACCTTTGCAGGGATTTGACTATAGCTTGCATAAAGATGAAGATGGTCCATTAGACCCACCAACCTCTGGCGTTTATGGTAACATCGTATGGATACGTCAGGATATGCCTGCTGAAAAAACATTCCCGAACGGATTTTCATATTTATTTGCTGCAATTCTAAAAAAGGGAAAAGCAAATTTTGAAGTGAAGGAAGGCCATGGTCTTGCTACCAGAATGGAATTGAGCGATGAACATAAAGAAAAATCTGAGAAAATGTCAGGTTATATGCCCAAATATGAATTAATAAATAAGGCTTTGGGGATCGCTGCTGATATGAATATAAAAAGTAGTTCCTTTTGTGTTGTTTTTACAGTTGTAACCACCCTTGATTTGCAAAAGGGGCAATCTTTGCTTGAGGTAGCACAGAGGCGTTTGACCCAAGAGAAAGGCGATATGGCTCTTTTTGCGGAAAACAAACAGTTTTTTGATGATTTATTTCAACTCAGAGAAAAAGGCCGGATAATATACGATGGTGATAGCCATAATAACCAAGATATAGTAAAAAAGGCTTTCCGTAGTTGGACACAAGAACATAGTGGCTCTACTGCCAGTGATCCGGAAAGGTTTCAGTGCGATCAAACCTATGCTTTAATGGAGTCTGATTATTCGCCTTGGCATGGCGATATTCATTTTAATGAAGTTGAACCCACATCTTATTGTGTAACCAATCAACTCGATAGATTGGTTATTTGGGAAAAAATGCTGAAGCAAGGGTTGCCCTTGGCAAAAAAGAATGCCAAAGATGTTTATGGCTTACCCGGAGCATTTTATGGTTTGGCGTATGTGCCGATTTCAAGTGATGATATTTATCATCAACATGAAGTATGGGAGCAGAGTATGGAGATTACAGCTCAATCTCTTAGGGTACCATGGTTATGTTATGAATATTCAGGAGATATGGAATATCTAAAACGAATATGGGAGGTTTTAGAAGAAAGTTGTCGATTTTACAAAGCATATTTAACAAAAATGGATGATGATAAATGGCATGTTTATCCAACGGTAACCGCAGAACGGCGTGGGTTTACCCAAAAATTAAGAGAAAATATGGACTCTATGTCCGCTTTGTCTCTCATATCGTGGTGTTTACGTTCTGGAACTGAATGCGCGCGTTTGCTTGGGAAAGAAACAGACGAGACAAAGTCGTGGGCAATGGTGGCTCAGAATATGGCTGCATATCCTGAGTGGAATGTTAATGGAAAAAAGGTTTTTACTGATGTGAGAAATTGTCCTCTTCTAAAAGAATACTGGCCTTGTCCACAAACATATCCTGTTCTATTGTCCGATGATATTAATCTAGATAGTCCCCAGGAGATCAAAGATAAAATGAAAAACACGCTTGATGTTATACCTAAAAGTGGGTTATTTTCATTCGAGGATAAAGCAAAATACTTGCTTGCCTACACTCAAGGAACTACAGCTGAGCACTTACTTAACAGTCGAAGCGGAGATGCCCATTTATTCCCGGCAGTTACTGAAAATTCCAGAATCGTGTTCAAGGATTTTCTGGCAAAGGGGGGGTTCGAAATTTCTGCACATTACCAAAACAAAAGAGCGGAAAATATTTCAGTTACTTCATTGGCTGGGAATAGATGTTGTCTGGTTCTGCCACAAAAATTAAATAAAGTTGGTGTCTATGATAAAACGGATCGCAAAGAAGTCCCTTTTACCATTATCCCAGCTCAAAATAATAAACGCGAACGAATTACCTGGATGACCCAAAAAGGGCATAAATATATGGTGACTGCTTCTTAAAAGGGGTATTTTAAATGATTGGTTTGAAGTGATATCCGTAAATCCTAACGAGCGAAAGTCGTTGGCGGTAAATAGCTTAAACGGATGTGCGTTCCCTGAGCTAATCCTTTTACTATTGAAGTGAAAAAGCTATTTGTAGGGGAAAAAGCTTTTAAAATTCTTTGATGAAGAATGATTCTTGTTTTTGTTTGGCAGCACAGTGCCGGATATTAACGATTTGATCAAACAGACCTTGTTGCTTTTTTTTCAATTTTCACTGGTCTATTGCATTATGCGCATCAATTATAAATAAACATACAACGCTATGAGATTTTTTATTTATCTAAGAAAAACCATCCCATTGTTAATTTTAATTATGGGGCAGCAAGTTTTTTGTCAGGACCTGGGTGACTATAAGGTTGATGAAATTCAGGCACAGGAAGCTCATCAATTATTTTTCTCCCCAAAGCCTGAAAGTATTTCTTTACCTTCCAATGCCGAGGGGGCACAATGGTTTCCCGAGGCCGGCTTTGGGCTGTTTATGCATTGGGGCATTCATAGTGTTAATGCGCTCGACCCTTCGTGGGCAATGGTGAAAAATTGTCCTTGGCACCAAAAAGGTCAATATGACTTTTATCAGGATGAAGGGAGGGTTCATTATTATGATCTGGCTAAAAAGTTCAACCCTCAATATTATGATCCCGACAAATGGATAGCTGCTGCTAAAGCTGCTGGTTTTACTTATGCGGTTCTCACAACCAAACATCATGATGGCTATGCCCTTTGGCCTACAAAATATGGGAACATGAATACCCGGATATATATGGGCGGACGGGATCTGATCAAAGATTATGTTGAGGCCTGCCGTAAAAATGGGTTAAAAGTTGGATTTTATTTTTCCCCCCGCGACTGGCACTATCCCGGATATCCAACAGGGTATGTTGACCTTGACCACGATATACGAAGAGAAAAGCCTATTACCGATGACCCGGCAAGAAATTTGGAGCTTTTTGAGGATTTTTATGCTTATACCATTGGACAACTTCGTGAATTATTAACCCGGTATGGGAAAATCGATTTACTTTGGTTCGACGGCATTGGCTGGCCAGGAGTGGAAGATCTGCGTGCAGAACAAACCATTGCCTGGATTAGAGAGTTGCAACCCGGAATAGTTATTAACCCACGGTGGTCTGGCATTGGCGATTTTAAAACCACAGAGTGTAAGCCAGGTGTTTTGCCCGAAGATTATCATCCTGGTCAGTGGTGGGAGGCTTGTAACATTTGGTCTGCAGGCTCGTGGGGGTATTCAAAAAGTGAAAAATTCATGCCACTTTCCTGGGTTTTTGAAAACCTGGTTCATGTAAGGCAATATGGCGGTAACTTTTTGTGCAATGTAGGGCCCCGTCCGGATGGACAAATGGCCAACCTCTTTTATACCTATTGTAGTGAACTTGAAGCCTGGATGGGGCATAGCAAGGAGTCGCTGATTGGAGCAGGCTCAAGTCCGGGCATTGAGAAAAGCAATGTGCCTATAACCACAAGGGAAAATGTTTGGTACCTTCATTTACTTCCTTCGTTTAAGGGGACAGTTGAGCTAAACGTACCCGACAAACCGGAGCAGGTTTACATCCTTCGCACCAATGAAAAACTTGATATTGAAAAGAAAGGAAAGGGATGGGTGATTAATTTCCCTGAAAAGTACCGGACAGTCACTGATGATGTGATACTGGTCAAGTGGTAGTTCGTAGTTTTTTATCCGGTAGCAGCGGGATGGATTTAATCCTGATTTTTCTCTCGGACCTGGCTACTGAACTCTAAAAATAGTCTTCCAAGGTGACTGAAAAAATAAAATCATATTAATAATCAAGCTTTAATGAAAAAAAAATATTCAACTGAACCTGTATTGTGGTTTTTAGCTGCAGTTTTTTTTGTCTCTTCATGTACCCTCAGAAGGGGTGCTGAAAAAGAAGAATGGATTGATCCATTGGAAGAAACGAAAGAACAAAGGGATGAGAGAATGGAATGGTGGCGGGAAGCACGTTTTGGCCTGTTTATTCACTGGGGTGTATACTCGGTCCCTGCTGGGATATATAATGGTGAAAAGATGGATATAGTCGGTGAATGGATTATGTATAAGAAGATCCCGGTAAATGAATATAAAGCTTTTGCCAGGGATTTCAATCCGGTTAAGTATGATCCTGAAGCAATGGTTAAGATGGCCAAAGATGCCGGAATGAAATACATTGTTATTACATCAAAGCATCACGACGGTTTTGCTCTGTTTGATTCAAAAGTAAGTGATTGGGATATAGCAGATGCATCTCCCTATGGCAAGGATCTGCTTAAACCATTAGTGAAGGCAGCAAAAAAGGAGGGGATAAAAATAGGGTTCTATTATTCACATGCACAGGATTGGGTCCATCCCGGTGGTTGCAAAAAAGGATATGAAGAAGGCAAATACTGGGATGAAGCCCAGGGGGGTAGTTTTGATGAGTATTTAAAAGAGATTGCCTATCCCCAGGTAAAAGAGATTCTTACTCAATATGATATTGATATATTGTGGTGGGATAGTCCACACTGGATGACCAAGGAGAGAGCAGAATTGCTGCGTCCTCTGATTGCTTTGAAGCCGGGACTTATTACAAACGACCGCCTGGGTGGTGGGTATAAAGGAGATACAGATACTGAAGAACAAAACATTCCTGAAACGGGGATTGTAGACCGGGATTGGGAGGTTTGTATGACCATGAACAATACCTGGGGTTATAAGAGCTATGACGATAATTGGAAATCGACTGAAGACTTATTACATAACCTTATTGATATTGCATCAAAAGGAGGTAATTTTCTTTTGAATGTAGGACCTAAACCGGATGGTACAATACCCCAGCCGTCCATTGACCGATTGGCTGAAATTGGTAATTGGATGAAGATTAACAAAGAGTCAATATATGGAACCCTTGCAAGTCCTTTCCCGCGCCCAGAGTGGGGGCGTTGTACACGTAAAGAACTCGATAATGGAATAACCCGACTCTATCTTCAGGTATTTTCCTGGCCGGATGATCACAAACTATATGTGCCGGTAAATAATGAAGTGGTTAAATGCTGTTCTCTTTCTGATGAGAACAAGGTGTTTAAAGTGGAGAAAGTAGAAGAAGGTCTCCTTGTAAGGTTAGCAGGAGAAGCCCCAGATAAAATTTCATCAGTAATTGTTCTTGATATTAAAGGAAGTCCTGAGGTTCCGAATCAGAACATTTCAGAGAATAACTAATTTTTTTGTGAATAATTTTCACGCATCGTCAGTAATTTATAATCATATGAAACGAGCTCTGTAAAAAAAGCTGGGCAGGCTATGTAAAAGTTATTACACTACCTGTCCCGTTTTCACGGGAGGGGGACCATTTTAAGCGGGTTTCATAGAGCGCCGATAAAAACACATAATTATAATTAGATGAAAAAAATATTGATTGCGATTTTTTGTACCGCCTTTACAATACAAGGTCTTTCCCAGTCCCAGAAAAGGGATGCTGACACACAGAAATGGGATGAAATGCACCAATCCAAAGAACAGGCGTTAAAAGAATTTAACGACGCTAAGTTTGGGATGTTCATCCATTGGGGGGTATATTCCTTGCCCGCCGGGATATGGAACGGGGAAAAGGTAAAAGGTCTTGGAGAGTGGATTTTTTACCATGCCCAAATACCACGGGAAGAATATAAACAGATGTGTAGTCGTTTCAACCCGGTTAAGTTTAATGCTGAAGAATGGGTTAAGGCAGCTAAGATGGCCGGGATGAAATACATTGTTGCCATGCCCAAACACCACGACGGATTTGCCATGTATGATTCTAAAGTGACGGATTATGATATTATGGATGCTACGCCATTTGACCGGGATCCGATGGAAGAATTATACCAAGCCTGTCAAAAATACGGAATAAAATTTTCCATTTATTATTCCCACGCAACCGATTGGATGGATGGAGGAGATGCGGGTGTTGCTGACTATTTAGATTCTCATGCCGAAGAAAAACAAAAATCGGAATCAGAACACTGGCTAAAATGGCCGTCTAATACCTGGGACCCTTTGCCTGTGAGGTTTTCCGAATATCTGGATAAAAAGGCTAAACCCCAGGTGCAGGAGTTATTACGAAAGTTCCCAAAGATGCAGGAAATCTGGTATGATGTGCCTCATAGGATGACAAGAGGACAAAGTTTTGATTTCTACAAACTGGCTTATGATATCCAGCCTTCGTGTTTGATAAACAGTCGTGTCGGGAATGATTTTGGGGATTTCTGGATCCCCGGTGACAATAAGATTCCGGAAGGCGAAGAAGCCAAGGATATTTACTGGGAAACGCCGGGAACATTGAACAATACCTGGGGATATAAAAGCTACGATGTAGACTGGAAATTGACCGAAGAACTGCTGTTTTGGATAACAGAAATAACCAGTAAGGGCGGAAACTATTTATTGAATGTGGGCCCTACGGGAGAAGGTGTTTTCCCTGAAGAAAGCCTAAAACAGTTAAAGGAGATAGGTGAGTGGATGAAAGTAAATGGGGAGTCCGTTTATGGAACAACTAAATGGGTTGTGAACCATGAAGGGCCTACCAGCTTGTTTATGAAAGGGACCGGCGACCGCGAAAAGCATGGCTTCAATGCCAGCTTTACCCCGGAAGACTTTTGGTTTTCAGCGAAAGACAACAACATTTATGTGACCAGCCTGAAATGGCCGGAAACGAAAGAGATATTGATTAAATCGATCACTCATTTGGCGGAATTGAAGAGGAATGAAATCCAATCGGTTCAGATGTTGGGATGCAAGAAAAAGGTATCATGGGAAATGAAAGAGAAAGGGCTCCGGGTTTCATTGCCTTCCTGCAAGCCTAACCCTAATGGATATGTGTTAAAAATCCATTTGAAATAAAATCAATTCACGGGGAAACATGTAATATTCATTTTGTATTGAAAATCCCGTTGACTTGTATGAGGTTAAGAATAAAAACTAACCAAAGGAAGAACCAGTTATCGAGACTATTGAATCCGGACAATCTGCAGGAGATAGAATAATCAGTTCCCGGATCAATGCAGGTTGGGCTGCTAAAGTTAAAAATCTCCTCCAAGAGAGAGTCTTTTTGCGGGTCGATCAAATGGTAACAATTGACAGAAACGATGCCGGATTCGGCGGGTATGAATTTTCTGGAGGGGAAATAGTGGTAAAGTATGCTTACTAAGAAAGCCATCGTGATCAAATCTTATTGGATTACTGTGGGATTTCTTATGTGTCAGAAGAAAATGTCGTTTAAATTAAAATATTTGAAGTATGAGGATAGTAAAAAAAGTTTGTTTATCGGTCCCCTTTTTAGTCCTTGCCTTTTGTTCGTGCAAACAGGACAATGTAAGATGGACAATTGAGCTTCATCAACCCAATAAAGAGGTTGTTGAGATCGGACAAGTTGCTATCTCAGACCAGATACCGGTCTATTTTGAAAAGACCGTTGATGATATACTGGTTGAGGTAACGGTGGAAAATCGGCAAGACCTTTTGGCATTCAAAGCCAAAGCCAGTTCCATCATGGATAAAAAGTGTTTTCTTTCGCTGAAAGCAAACTATCAGAATGGAACAGCCTACTCCTACAACGGATTAGAAGAAAGCAGTAAGATTTTCAGGCAAAGCCCGCATGATCCGGCCAATCATGTTTTTCCGCAATTGGTAAAGCAGGCTATCCCCATGGTGGCAATAAACGATGGTGAATCTTTTTTGGTGGCTGTAAGCAATACTCCTGCCTTATATGATAATTATACCACCCAGGTTTTTGGTAACGAGCAGCAGGTTGTTTCAATAACCTCCGGGGATAATGGGAATCCCGGTGGATCGGACAGTTCAAGGGTTCTTGTTGAGCCATACTATCACCATATCGGAAAAGAAGAACCACATATTTTCGATGGGATTATTTTTGAAAGCCAGGCAACTGATTTGAACAACCTCCGAAAAGATGTTTTGATTTCCATCGCCCAAAGGTGGGGAAATAATATAACTGACAGGTTTGGGGCCACAGCATTTGGTGGAAACTATATGTTGGTTCGCAAGAATGAAACCGGGAATAGTAATTATTGGGTTGTTCCTGCAATAGAATATGCCAACAAACAATATTCCCGGGATGCATTTTGGCAATCCATGGTTTTGCCAACCGAATTTAGCCGGGAATGTTATAAAAATGAAGCCGTAGCGCAAAGTCAGGGGGCCGAACGTCCTTTGTTTTGTATGATATGGGCTTACCGCACTAAATTGGAGGGTGGAGAACCAGATATGGAAGCCGCTCAAAAAACACTCGATTATATAGGGAAGCATACAAAAAATGGTTGGTATTATAGCTCAAATGAAAAGAATCGGCAGGATTTTCAATCCTGGTATGATTTAATTGCATTTGATGAAGATGATGTTATCTCATACAATCAGGGTCTTTTGGTTGTTGCATTAATGTCGGCAGAAGCCTTGGGTTTAAAACCATCCGTTTCCCCCCTTCAAGCCGAAAAGAATTACCAATCTTTATTTGATAAAGAAAAGGGATATTTCCCATTAAGTAGAAAAAAGGCCCTTTTGGCAGTTGATCCGTTAGTTGGGGATTTACTTTCCCAATTGTATTTCCAGAAACCGTTATTATCAGACGAGTCGGTGATTAGCCATTTCAACCATATTGTTGAAAAGGCTAAAACCCCGTATGGGTATAAAGTTACTTGTTCCCCGGATGGCAGTTTTGCCCCCGTAGAGCTTTATGAAACAAAGGATCACAAACTTAAATGGGATGATCCCGGCCATTACCAATGGGGAGGTTCATGGTACCTATACGATATGCTTTTTCTCATTGACAGTTATTTGCATCAGGCCCCAAATGCTCTGGAAGAAATTAAATGGCGCGGGTCCCTTGATTTCAAAATTGGCGGGACCTATTTTGAATACACCCACACTGTAACGGGAAAGCCTGATAAACCAAACCAGGGATGGGATGCAGCTGCATATGCTATCTGGCGCAGGTTAATGGAGCGTGGACTGGCCAACAGTTCGTTTTTTGACGAAATAGATAATATATAAACAATCACCAGTTTCCGGTTAAAAATTCCCAGCCTGGAAATAGGTTCCCAGGGTACCGTTTTTTGAAAAAGTTTCTACTATCAAGTAAACCCGTAGATCCAAAATATACTGTGCCTGAGGCCAGTCGTAGAGTAAACCTATTCTATGAAAATAAAAAAGAACCGATCCTTTATGGATTAATCGGTCCGGTGAGGATTATTAAATAACAATAAAGCAACATGAGATTTCTCAGTATGATTTTTTCAATTAGGGATTAATACTAATAAAAAGTAAATTATGAGGTTTATTAAATGTTTTAGTTTTCTGCTCATCTATTGTTTGGTGGTCACTTCTGTGAAAGCCGGAGATATATATGTTGCACCAAATGGCAACGATGGGAACTCGGGCACAAAGGGAAAACCTTTTGCAACACTTTCAAGAGCACTGGAAAGTTGTTCTGTTGAAGGTACTACAATTTGGCTTGAAGCCGGAGAATATGTCCTTCCAAATGGATTGAGTATAGGTAAGGAGAAGAGTGGTACAGAAAGTGATCCTCTGGTAATACGTTCCATTAGTCCCCAAAAGGCTCGTATAACCGGAGCAAAACGTGTAACCGGTTTTAGGCCCATTTCGGCCCATGAGGGGAAAACTCTTATCTCGGAAGAGGCTCGTCGAAAAGTGTTTGTTGCTGATCTTAAAGCGCAAGGATTTTTTCCTTTAATGCAGCTCAAAGGACAGTTTGGTGCTCCTGGAGTGGAGGAGGTTATCTTCGGGGAACAGCCTTTAACGGTTGCCCGTTGGCCCAATGAGGGCTTTGCCATGTTCTCCGAGCTGATTGATGCCGGAGCATCCGGAATTACCCATTGGGTGGCACGTGATGTATACCGACCTGGATCTTTCCGATTTCCTACTGATCGTCCTGAAAACTGGGATCTTTCACGTGGTGTATACCTTCATGGGTTCTGGTGTTATGAGTGGAGTGATGAGGTTCTTAAAGTTGCATGCTATAACAAAGAAACCCGGGAAATGCGGTTTGCTGTTAAGCATGGTTATGGTATAGGAAATCCCGGGCAGAAGGATAATGAGCAGAATCGTCAGTTTTATGCACTGAATGTCTTTGAAGAGTTGGACATGCCAGGGGAGTACTATCTTGATCGAAAGACCAATAAACTCTATATTTGGCCTCCTTCAGATATATCAAAGACATCCGTATATCTCTCTGTGTGTAAAAATCCTTTGCTGAAGTTGTCTGAGGTTTCCAATGTGATCTTAAAAGATTTGATCTTTGAAAACAGCATTGACTGTGCTGTCGAGATACTGAACTGCACAAATGCCCGTGTTGAGAATTGTCTGGTGAGAAATATGGCTAAATGTGGAATTACCAGCACTGGTGGTTTCAATAACCACGTTATTGGTTGTGAAGTTACGCGTACCGGATCAAAAGCAATATCAATGGAAGCAGGTGATAGAAAGACGCTTACTTACGGTAACTGTTCCGTTGTTGGTAACCACATCCATCATCTTGGCCGTTATGACTGGGGTGGAGCCCGTGGCGTAATCCTTGCTGGTTGCGGCAACCGTGCTGCTCATAACTTGATTCATGACAGCCCCACTGGCGGTCTGCTTTACAGTGGTAATGAGCATGTGCTTGAATTCAATGAAGTACATCGGGTGTGTACACTCTACTCTGATGTGGGCGTGTTCTATACCGGGAGAGACTGGGCCTCGCGTCATAATATTGTCAGATGGAACCTCATTTATGATTCTAATGGACTGAATGGCGCCTCGCATGGTTCTCAGGCGATTTATCTCGATGATTGTGATAGTGGTGACACTGTTTATGGTAATATCGTCTTTGGGGGCGTAAAGCGCGGTGTCCTGTTAGGGGGTGGCCGTGATAACACGCTGGAGGATAATATCTTCATTGACCTCCCAATGGGAATTTATGTCGATTGTCGTGGTCCAAAAGCAATAACACTTGATAAACCTGGTAGCTGGAATCTTATAGCTAAATGCGAGAATGTGGGCTATCTCTCTCCTCTCTGGAAAGAGCGTTACCCCCGTTTGGCAAATGTCTTGGACGAAAACCCATTGTTGCCTATGGGGAATGTGTTCCGTCGTAACATTATTATTGGCTGTGAAAAACCATGGGAACTTATTGGAGATATCAAAGCTGAGTGGCTCACCCGTGAAAATAACCTTATTTTAAAAATGGAGGATAGCCCCTTTGGAGAGGTGATGTTGGACGGCAAACGTCCGGATTTAACAAAACTTCCTTCAATATGGGCTAAGGTCCAGGGTTTTAACCCCATTCCTATCGAAAAAATTGGGTTGAACGGATTTTAGAAAAACACGGGCAAGAAGAAGAGTTTAGAAATTAAATGAATATGGAAAGTAGACGATGTTTTAATAGTGCCTGTCAATAAAGCAGGGAGTTTGAGTTAGATCGTTCAAGCTCTTTGCTATGGCCTAGCACCTGGGGCAACCGAAGGGAAGCACAAGTTCGAAAAATGAGGAGCCTGGAGTAGCTTTTGTATGGGTTTTATTAAAAAACCCCCCAGGGCATAAACGGGATGCCCTCCGCCATGTTGGGGAACGGGTCGTCCCGAACTTAATTCTAAGAATTTATAAGGGAAATCAAAAAATCAGACCAATCAATGCCATAAATCCTGACGTTATCAAAAGTTCTTGCGAATGCCTTTGAAATCAATTTATTAATGAGCAAAATGTCTATAAAGAACAACTAATTATAATGAGATGAAACGAGCATGTAAATTTTAATAAATAAGTTGCACACAAATGCATGATTAAAATTTACTTGAGAGTTATCCCGCAAGTATTCGGGACAGGCTATGTGACAGATGAAAGTAAATTATAAACACATGAAAATTACAATAAAGATTAATAGCCAAAGAATATTTGATTTTTTGCTTGGGGGGCCCCAAAGGTTCATAGGTATTTTTATCAGGAAATATTTTGCTAAGCACTGTTTTTTATTTCTATACCTTTCCCTTACAGCATTGACATCCAGTTTTGCAGACTCAAAAGATACACTTCGTTATGTAAGTGCTGATGAATTCATGTTGATAGGTAAAGGGTTTTCGGATACAAAAACCAGGTATGAACGGCTTCCTGCATATCTTGAATTCAAAACAAGACCCGCCGTTTGGCAGCGATCCAAATATTGTAGCGGACTTGCAATCCGGTTTCATACCAATGCCACTATTATCAGGGTTAAATGGAAGGTAACCGAGAATATTCATAAAAGCTATTTTGCCGAGACAGGTTTCAAAGGAATTGATCTGTATAGCATGGAAGGAGGAAAATGGATTTTTGTCGGAGTAGGGACTCCCGGAGGGGATAACTTGACGACTGCAACATTAGTAAATCATATGGATGGGACGGACAGGGAATTTATGTTATACCTACCTCTTTATGATGGGATATCCCGTCTTGAAATAGGAGTCAATCCAAATGCGACAATAGAAAATCCGATGATTAATTCACCCATAAGAGAAAAGCCCGTGGTTTTTTATGGAACAAGTATCACTCAGGGTGGATGTGTAATGCGGGCGGGCATGTCTTTCCCAAATCGTTTATCCCGGATGCTCAACCGGGAAATAATAAACCTTGGGTTTACAGCCAATGGTAAACTGGATTACGAAATTGCCGAAGCAATGACCCAAATTGATGCGTCCTGTTATGTGATTGATTGCCTGCCTAATGTAACGGCAGCAGAGATGCGGGAACGATACATTAAATTTTTGGAAATCCTGCGGAAAGGAAAACCTTCGATCCCTATCCTATTGGTTGAAAATATCCTTTATCCCCACATGGTTTTCAATCAGTTGGAAGCCGTTACTGTTAAGGAAGAAAATACCGTTTTAAGAGAAGAAATATTTGAGGTCATGAAAAGAAGGGGGGATAGACATTTGTACTACATGAAAGCAAAAGGGTTGATAGGAGACGATGGTGAAGGAACCGTCGAGGGTGTTCATCCTACAGATTTAGGACATTACAGGATTTCGGAAAAGTTATTTCCGGTAATTAAAAAACTAATAAAATAGCTGTGGCAATGATTCGGAAAGTGAATTAATTCATTGTTGGTTAAATCTTTCCAGAACGAGTGATTTAAATAGAAAGGAAAAATCATAATGAGTCGATCATTTTTTTAGGTAGTGTTAAGCATAAGCTGCCTTCTCACAAGCTGCGTGGAAAAGAAAGAAGCAGTTATTTCCAGGAAACCCAGCATCATCCTTTTCCTGGTTGATGATAAGGGCCGGCAGGATACATCCTTACCGTTTTGGAATCAAGAAACGTTGTTAAACCGCAAGTTTTATACCCTCAACATGGAATGGCGGGCCACTGACGGGATGAAGTTTACCCAGGCGAATGCCTGCAGTGTGTGCAGTCCCACAAGGGTAAGTTTAATGAATGGAATGAATGCAACCTGGCATGGAGTAAACGATTGGATCCTCCTCCGAAGCGAGACTTACCACTTGAAGGATGACCTACTTGAATTTCCAGATTGGATCTGTAACGGGGTACAACCGGAGGGGGTCGGTTCGATAGAACGGTCTGTTTCTGCGACCACATTAGCCCAGATTCTGCAGGAGAAAGGATATTTCACGATCCATTGTGGAAAAGCAAATTTGGGTGTGGAGGGCACCCCGGGTTCGAAATCCACTCAATTTGGGTTATATTTGTAATGAGCCGGGCAACAGGCATTAAAAAGCATTTTAGAGTTTAGAGTTTAGGAAGTGCCGATAGTTTAAACAAAAAAAATAAAATGAAGATGAATCACTTGAGCTGGAAATTAAGGATAGTCCTTTTTTTAGTTATTTCATTTAGCGAGAATATTATTTCGGCCCAGAAACCGGCTATTTATAAAAAAGGATGGATCGACTTCAATAAGAATGGTGAAAAAGACATTTACGAAGACTCGGCGCAACCCATTGAAAAGCGTATCAAGGATTTGTTGAGCCAAATGACGGTGGACGAGAAGACCTGTCAGTGCGCCACTTTATACGGCTATAAAAGGGTGTTGAAGGATGAATTGCCCACGCCCGAATGGAAAAATGAAATATGGAAAGACGGCATTGCAAATATCGATGAGCAACTAAACGGATTGAGGGAAACACAATATTCCTATCCCTTCAGCAAACACGCCGAAGCCATTAATAGCCTTCAGCGGTGGTTTGTGGAAGAAACCCGAATGGGTATTCCGGTTGATTTCTCGAATGAAGGTATTCATGGTTTGAACCACGACCGTGCGACACCACTTCCTTCGCCGATTGCCATTGGGAGTACCTGGAACAAGAATCTGGTAAGGAAAGCCGGCGAAATTGTCGGTCGCGAAGCCAAAGCCTTGGGATACACGAATGTATATGCGCCCATATTAGATTTAGCAAGGGATCCACGATGGGGTAGAGTGTTAGAATGTTATGGTGAAGAGCCTTTCCATGTCGCTGCTTTAGGTCAACAGATGGTGGAAGGTATTCAATCACAAGGTGTAGCAGCGACCCTAAAACATTATGCTGTTTACAGCGAACCCAAAGGAGGGCGTGATGGGGATGCCCGTACCGATCCGCATGTAGCACCCCGCGAAATGCACCAGTTACACCTGTATCCTTATCGAAAAATTGTAAGCGAATCTCATCCTATGGGTGTAATGAGCAGTTACAACGACTGGGATGGAGTGCCTGTTTCTGCCAGTTATTATTTTCTTACTGAACTATTACGTCGGCAATACGGGTTTACAGGCTATGTGGTTTCCGACAGCGAAGCGGTGGAGTTTGTGACCACGAAACACCATGTGGCCGGAGATTATAAAGAGGCTGTTCGTCAGGTTGCTGAGGCCGGGTTAAATGTACGAACTCAATTTACGCCACCCCAGGATTATATTTTGCCACTTCGAGAGTTGGTAAACGAAGGGAAATTATCCATGAAAACCTTAGACAGAAATGTGGCCGATGTACTTCGGGTTAAATTTCAACTTGGATTATTTGACTCGCCTTTTGTCGCCGATACCAAAGCTGCCGACAAAATTGTAGCATCCTCAGATACTGAAGATTTTGTGTTGGAAATGGCACGCCAGTCGCTGGTGCTGTTAAAGAACGATAGCAACTTGTTGCCTCTCGAATTGAAATCATTGAAAAATATACTGGTAACAGGCCCGTTGGCAACCGACGAAACGGTTTATGTAAGTCGTTATGGGCCACAAAATCTAGAGGTAACCAATGTTCTGGAAGGCATTCGGGATTATGTAGGTAAAAAGGCCAATGTCGATTACATAAAAGGTTGTGAAGTGGTTGATGCTACCTGGCCTGAAAGCGAAATCATCCCAACGCCACTAACCGCCGATGAGCAAAAGTTAATAGCAGAAACCGTTGATAAAGCGAAACAATCGGATGTGGTAATTGCCGTTATGGGTGAAGACGAAAAACGTTGCGGGGAGAGTAAATCGCGCACGGGATTAGGCTTACCCGGTCGTCAATTACAGTTGTTGATGGCTTTGAAAGAGACAGGCAAGCCAATAGTACTGGTCCTGATCAACGGACAACCCCTGACCATTAACTGGGAAAACAGATATATTCCTGCTATTCTTGAAGCCTGGTTCCCAAATGCAAAAGGAGGAACTGCGATTGCCGAAACGTTGTTTGGCGACCATAACCCGGGAGGCAAATTGGCCATTACATTTCCAAAAACGTTGGGGCAAATACAACTCAACTTTCCTTTTAAACCCGGCTCACATGCGGGTCAGCCAGGAGATGGTCCCAACGGTTATGGCAATACTGCCGTTGTGGGGGCACTTTATCCCTTTGGTTATGGGTTGAGTTATACTACATTCGAATATAAAAATCTGCAAGTTAATCCACGACAACAAAAAACTCAGGGCAAGGTTGAGGTTTCGGTCGATGTGACCAATACAGGTAACCAAACCGGTGATGAGGTGGTTCAACTATACGTGAAGGATGTGGTAAGCAGTGTAACTGTATATGAAACTCAACTTCGGGGCTTTGAGCGCGTAGCTTTAAATCCGGGAGAAACAAAAACCATCACTTTTATAATCAAACCCTCAGATTTGGAGTTGCTCGACAAGGATATGCATTGGGTCGTTGAACCCGGTAAGTTTGAAGTGCTTATTGGAGCCAGCTCAAAGGATGTTAGGCTAAAGGCGGAGTTCGAAATGAAGGACTAAGGCATTGTTGTTTAGGGTGTTTTGGTGTATCTCGTAATCTCTGTACAACACAATTTTAACCATGACCAAAATAAAAAAGAATGCCTTTTTTAATATTTAGCAGTTTTATCCCTTGTAAGTCATAAAACTATGGTGCTGTTAATAATAGTAGGCAATTCCGGCTGTTTTAGGAATGACAGTTCAGGCATGATAGGTTGTGACTTCTTCCATTTTGTTTTTCTTCAATGTCAGAGTAGGTAATCTGGTCTGGAAAAGAAAGATGCCCGCAATCCTAATGGAGGGGTGGGGGGCGACCACGAATATTGTCCAAAACGGTGCCTCTCGTGCCTGGGTTCCAATTTGAACCTTGTTGTTGGCAGATCTCATTTCTTTTCTATATGAGCGGGTTGTTTCTTTTTATTTAAAAAACTAAAAAAACTGCAGGGTATTTGGATGTTCAAAGTACTTATATAGTAAAGGCAACTGAATACATAACAGCAAGCTTCATGAATCTGCTATAATCCAACATGCAAAAGAGATTGGTTTCCAGGGAGTTGGGTTCTGTATTTAGGCGTCAAACCCACGCAAAGAAGAATATGAAACCTTAAAAAATTTTTGGGTGCTTTTTAAGTAAACCACAATACGGATATCCTTTTTATGTAAAAACAGGCCAGTGTATTTTGAAGTGACGAAAAATATCCAAATTCGATTATTCTATTATCTTTATGGATAAATTTGTTGCCAATAGTTAAAAGGGCTATTGCAATACTTTATAGTTTCCCAATCCATATATCGAGAAGGTTCATTTGCAAGGTAGAAATGTGGAAGAAAAAGAATTGTTGATTTTCTTCCCGTCACCAGATTTTTCTGACCTGGACAGATTGGGAATTCTGTGGAGAAGAAGTACATTGATGGTTGCTCTTTGAAGCATACATGTGTTTTCAGAATCTCAAAGAACGATAGTCGTTTGTATTCTGATGAGTTTGACTAAAAGAAGGGGACAATAGTTTTTAAGCATTGATTATTTTCTCAGAGCAACCCAATGAAGGAAGATAAAGATAAATGGAACGATTTTAGGAATAATGCTGAAAATGCTCTGTCGTTAATCTATAGGCAGAACATTGATTTCCTGTTTTTTTACGGTAAAAAATTCACCATCGAAGAGGATTTTATTCTGGATATGATCCATGATTTGTTTTGTGATTTAATTAAATACAGAAAAACCCTTAGTGAGACTGATAATATTCGTTTATACCTGATGAAATCTTTAAGACGAAGACTATTACGTGGGATGGAAAATAAAAGGAAATTTTCAAAGCTGGACAACAATCGCAATTTGCAACCAGAAATGGTATTTTCAATAGAAGAGGAAATGATTAGTGATGAAGAGCAATCGAGAAGAAATATGTTCATTAAAAAGGGATTAAAAGAGTTAAATGCAAAGCAGCGTGAAGTTCTTTACTATAAGTTTACGTTAGGCTATGATTATAACCAGATTAGTGAGATTATGTCCATTTCGTATGATTCAGCACGCCAGTTGGTATCCCGTAGTATAAATTCCCTAAAGCATTTTATGGCGGATAAAAATGTTTTTTATTGTGCTCATTTGTAGAAGTTTAAATAAAAAGTAGAAAATATCTTTATTTTTCTGTCACAAAACGAGCTGTCCTTCCTTTTTGTATACACATTAACAGGAAATGACAGAAAAAAAATTCAAAGATTATTCAGTCGAAGATCTGCTTCACGACCAGGAGTTTGTGTCCTATGTAAAAAGCATAAACACATCAGAAGATTGGGAGCGATTCCTTCAATCTCACCCTGAGTCGGTGAATAACATGATTGAGGCTCGCCAAATCATCCAGCTGTTCCAAACCAATGATGGGACACTTTCCTACCAAAGAAAAAATAAACTTTGGAAAAAAATCCGCCGGTTTGATAACGAGTTTTCAAAAAAATCCTACGGATTTAAATTGAGATCCTTTGCAAAGGTGGCAGCCTCTTTTTTAATATTGCTTTCTCTGGGAGGTTTGATATACCATCATTTTTATCGTATCGAAAAACAATATCAATTTTCCGAATCAAAGATAAATTTGAAAACTGACAATCCATTGTTAGTTCTATCAAACGGGGAAACGGTTGAATTGAAAAAAACTGAATCGAAAATTGAAGTTTTAAAAGGACAAGATGCCATTAAGGTCAACAACGATCAAATAGTGGACAATCACCCATCAAACGATAAAACTACTCTCGAAGTAAAATATAATGAAGTAATCATTCCTTTTGGTAAAAAATCAAAACTTGTTTTGGAAGATGGTACAACGGTTTGGCTAAATGCCGGGAGCCACTTTGCTTTTCCGCCCAAATTTATAGGAAAAAACAGAGAGGTCTTTCTTGATGGTGAGGCATATTTCGAAGTTGCAAAAGATGTAACAAAGCCATTTTTAATATCAACAGGTGATATTAAAATTGAAGTCGTGGGGACCAAATTCAATCTTACCGCTTATAGCTCGGATAATCTAAGCGAAACTGTTTTGTTGGAGGGGGGAGTCAATATTTGGGATAATGGCAAGCTTTTTAAAGATAAAATATCCATGAGTCCCAACCAAAAAGTCACTTACAGCAAATCTGGGAAAGATTTTATTTTGGAACCTGAAATGGACCCAGGATTGTATATTGCCTGGGTAGATGGTTGGTATCCCTTCAAAAACGAAAGTCTGGAAAAAGTATTTTTAAAACTTGAAAGATACTATAACATTCGTTTTGAATACGACCAAAAAATAATTTCACGCGTACTTCCTGTTTCAGGAAAACTAGATCTCAAAGATTCATTGGATGAGGTAATGTCTGTATTATCGAAGGTTGCTAAGTTTAACTATCAGATATCCGGCAATAGTGTAATAATGATCAAATAAAATTAAAATAGTTGCCTATGACAAATTAAAGGCTTTAAAAAAAAGAAAACCAGGGAGATTGCAGCTCCACCGGTTTTCAACGTTTATCGAATTGTGATATTAATAAATAAACAAAGTAAAGGTATGAAAAAAAATCGAATAGGCTTTTGCTGTTTGTATGACAGCATACAAAATTTCTTATTGAAAATGAAACTACTAGCCTTTTTTATATTCGTGTCGGTAGCTTCTGTAACAGCCAACAGTTATTCCCAGCAGACCAAATTTAATTTGAGTATTGAGAATACTACTGTGGGCCTGGTTCTTCAGGAGATTGAGAAGACCAGTGAGTTTATATTTATATACAGTGAAAGATCTGTCGATGTTCATCGAAAAGTCAGTGTAAAAGTTAAAGATGAAACTGTAATTGCAATTCTGGATCAGTTATTTAAGGGTACAAATAACTATTATGAAATCCGTGACCGGCAAATCATGATTCTTCCTACGGAACCCAAAGAACTTCAACGATTAATTAAATCCGGGAGTGAAGTTTCACAACCTCAGAAAAAAGATATCTCAGGTATTGTAAAAGATAATAAAGGACTTCCACTGCCGGGAGTGACTGTTGTAATAAAAGGAACTGCCATTGGTACAATTACCAATACGGATGGAAAATTTATGATGTCAATACCTGCGACTGCTAAAACACTTGTATTCTCCTTCATGGGAATGAAATCGCAGGAATTCCCCATTGCCGGAAAAGCGATTTTCAATGTTGTAATGGAAGAGACATCTTTTGGGCTGGACGAAGTGGTAGCAATTGGCTACGGGACCATGAGGAAAATGGATATGACAGGATCAGCAAGCTCGGTTGGGAGTAAGGAAATTATCAAGGCTCCGGTAGAATCATTTGATCAAGCAATCGCTGGCCGTATTGCAGGGGTACAGATTGCATCAAACGATGGACAGCCCGGCTCATTGCCAAGCATTATTATTAGGGGTGCAAACTCGTTAACACAAGATAACTCTCCGCTATATGTTGTGGACGGTTTTCCCATTGAAGGCAATGACAATAATTCAATTAATACAAATGATATTGAATCAATTGATGTATTGAAAGATGCTTCGGCAACAGCTATTTATGGGGCTCGTGGAGCCAATGGTGTGATTATGATTACAACTAAAAGGGGGAAGGCAGAAGCCCCGGTGGTAAGCTACAATGCTTATTATGGACTCCAAAATGATATAAAACGCATTGAAACCCTGAACCCGTATGAATTTGTGCAACTTCAATTAGAACGGGATTTAGGAGGTGCTACCTATCAATATCTTACGACTCCAGGGAGAACATTGGACGATTATAAGACAATCAAAGGAGTAGACTGGTTCGATAAATGTCTTCAAACCGCTCCCATGCAAAGCCATGATATTTCAATCAGGGGGGGTAATGAAAAAAGTAAATATTCAGTATCTGGATCTTATTTCGGGCAAGAGGGGATATTCATTGAAACCGGGTTTCGAAGATGGCAGGGGCGAATCACCCTGGATCAAGTTATCAACGACAAGGTACGTTTTGGCGTAAATACCAACTATAGTGACACGAAAAATTATGGACTCGTAGCAGCAAATGGTAGTGGTTCTACTGGATTAATGTACAGCCTTTGGGTTTATCGCCCTGTTTTTACGGGTGACATGGATTTGGATATAGATTTGCATGATCCATCGATCAATCCGGCCACAGACTACCGTACCAATCCTTATCTGCAACTAAAAAATGAGCATAGAGAAAATTTTTCAAGTAATCTGATGGCTAATGCTTATGTTGAATATGAAATTAGTAAGGGGTTGAAATTAAGGGTTACAGGTGGAATAAATAAGGCGACTTATCAATATGACATTTTCAACAACTCACAAACTTCAACTGGTAATCCCGCATCAATAAATTATAAAGGAATTAATGGCAGTAAGAGGATTTATGATAATCTGAATTATTCAAATGAAAATACACTGACATGGACAAAAAAAATTAATAAGCATAGCATAAATATTATGGGCGGTTTTTCTCAGCAGAAGGGAACATCGGAAAGATTTGGTGCTACATCGGTGATGATAAAAAATGAGGATTTAGGGATGGATGGATTGGATGAAGGAACTCCGACTGGCATAGACGCTGGCGGTTCCCTTTGGACCCTTAATTCTTTCCTTAGCCGGTTGAATTATAATTATAATTCAAAATATTTATTAACTGTATCTATGCGAGCCGATGGATCCTCCAAGTTTGATCCCAAAAGCCGTTGGGGCTATTTCCCTTCTGCTGCGTTGGCTTATCGTCTGAGTGAAGAAAATTTCATTAAAAAATTATCAATTGTCAATAACGCAAAAATCAGGTTAAGTTATGGGATCACTGGAAATAACCGTGTAAGCGACTTTGCTTATCTATCTTCTATATATACGGCTATTAGATATTCTTTTGGAGATGCCTATCCATCGTTTGGATCCTATTCATCTGCTTTGGGAAATGCTGCTTTAAAATGGGAAACAACCCATCAGGCGGATTTAGGATTAGACCTGAGTGTTTTTAAGAACAGACTCACTTTCACCGGTGATTACTATTATAAAGAAACGAGAGATCTTTTATTAAATGCTTCATTACCTTATGCAACTGGTTATACCAGAACCTACAAGAATATTGGGTCTGTCTCCAACAGTGGTTTCGAATTATCTGTTAATACTGTTAATATCCAAAAGCCTGGCTTTAACTGGAATTCAAGTTTCAACATTTCATTTAACAGGAATAAGGTGCTAGCCCTGACTGAAGGACAGGAAGCTTTGACTACTACTGTGGATAATACAGGTAACCCTGCCTATATAGCGAAAGTCGGTCAGCCCATTGCAATGTTTTATGGAGTAATAGATGATGGTCTTTATTCTTATGATGATTTTAATCAATTGAGTGATGGGACTTACAGATTAAAAGAGAATGTTACGTCCAATGGAGGTGACAGAACTAGTGTATGGCCAGGAAATGCGAAGTGGAAGGATCTGAATGGAGATCTGGATGTTACTGCAAAGGATTTGACGATTATTGGGGATCCTAATCCCGATTTTATAGGTGGATTTAACAATGATTTTCAATATAAAAACTTTGATTTAAGCGTTTTTTTCCAATTCTCTTATGGAAATGATGTAATGAATATGAACAGGTTAAAATTTGAAGGAGGCGCTTTATCGCAAAACAATTCTAACTATTATGCCACTTATGTGGATAGGTGGACAGTGGATAATCCTGACGGCATATATCCCAGGGTAACTGGATATGTAAGACAACAATTTTCTACTCGTTTTGTGGAAGATGCTTCTTTTTTGCGTTTAAAGACGGTATCCCTTGGTTATACAATTCCTGTCAGAATCTTGAAATCTCTAAACGTCAAGTCTACAAGGGTATATTGTACCACCCAAAATCTATATACATGGACTGGATATAAAGGTTTGGATCCGGAAGTCTCTACACGTAATTCTGCTTTAACACCAGGATTTGATTACTCTCCTTATCCGAGGGCAAAAAGTATAGTTTTTGGAGTAAACGTAATATTTTAAATTTTAAGATTATGAGACTAACATATTTTCACACAGACACGACCTTGCATAATAATAAGTATGTGCAAATCCCATGTTTATCGGGAATTTATGGCGATAAAAAAACAGATTATTTCCGATTGGAAGATTTCGTATTTGCTATTGTTATATTCTGTAGTTTGTTCATTTCATCCTGCTCACTAAATACGGAACCGGAGGATTTTATTGCCGCTCAGAAATTTTACACCAACGAAACACAGTGCGATCTAGGGCTTACTACCATATATGATAATATGAATTATCAGTTTGCTGCGCTTATAGGTATCAATTTTGATACTGCCGATGAAATGTGGGCCTCCGGGTCGGGAACGCAAACCTGGATGAATAATTTCCAATCGAATGATAATAATGTGCTTGCTTTTTGGAAAATTCTTTATTCCGGGATAGAAAACGCAAATATGCTTCTGGATAAAATTGATGACGCCGAAATGGATGAAACGAAAAAAAACGAGATCAAGGGGCAAGCTAAATTCTTAAGAGCTTTTTATTACTTTATGTTGGTGCAGACTTGGGGCGATGTTCCTTTTAAATCGGAACCGACTGCTTCTGCTTCAGATATTTATTATCCAAGAACGCCGGCTGCAGAAATATACGATTTTATCTATAATGAAATGGTTGAGGCCGAAGGTATGGTTCGTCCTATTACCGAGTATAATTATGCAGAGAGAGTATCTCAATCTGCTGCTCAGGGGATATTGGCCCGGGTTAGTTTGTTTATGGCCGGATTTCCAAATAACAATACTGAGAAATATAAAGATGCACTTAAGTGGGCAGAAAAAGTGATTAACTCAGGTTTGCATTCACTGAATCCAGATTATGCTCAGGTATTTATTAATCTGATTCAGAATAAATATGACATTAATGAAAGTATTTGGGAAGTCGGGTTTAAGGCCGACAGCCCTAGTGATCCCTTTTGGGAATTTGGAGAAATCGGAAATTTAAATGGGATTCGTCAAAATTTTGTCGAATATGGAATGTCCTCCGGTTCTTTTCAGGTATACGAGTCTTTATATTCTAAGTATGATTCATTGGATACACGACGTGATTGGGCAATTGCACCTTTTTATTATAAATATAATAGCAAGCCGCCGGAGGAGGTATATTATGATATTCACTTAGAAATTACTAATGTATTTATCGGGAAATACCGAAGAGATCATGAATTAACTCCGGCTGGCTCCAAACAAAAAAGGGCCAATGGGACCAATTGGCCGCTATTAAGATATTCTGATGTGTTGTTGATGGCCGCTGAAGCCGAGAATGAAGTGAATGGCCCCACTCTTAAAGCACTCCAGTATATCAATGAGGTAAGGGCTAGGGCGCAGGCACCTCTTTTTACTGACATTTCAAGCAAAGAGGCATTCAGAACCATTCTTCATGATGAACGAAGCAGGGAACTTTGTTTTGAAGGACTGAGAAAACAGGACTTGAAACGATGGGGAATAATGATTCCCACGATGAAAGAATTATCTGATTACGTGAGGCAGACATGTCCTCATGCTGTGATATTGAGTCGTTCAGTCTTACCATTGGATAACGTAAATGAGAAATTTTTCTATTACCCTATTCCTTTATATGAGTTAAACCTAAATAAAAAGTTAACCCAAAACCCTGGCTGGTGAGCTGGTTAAAAATTAGAAAAATGAAAACAACAATAATTACTAGTATAGTTATACTCATTCTCATCGTGAGCGGATGCACCAAAAATATTGTGGAAATTCCGGATATTCAGGTCTCAACAGCGGAAGTTACCTATAAAGTAGGTGAACCTGTAACGTTTCAGATTACAGGTAATCCGGAGTTTATATATTTTTATTCAGGAGAGATAGGGAACCGATTTGAATATGCAGATCGTGTTTCGGCAACAGGGATTCCTCAGTTACAATTCACCTCTTTAAGACAAAAT
The DNA here is from genome assembly GCA_041583495.1 of Marinilabiliaceae bacterium. Taxonomy (GTDB): domain Bacteria; phylum Bacteroidota; class Bacteroidia; order Bacteroidales; family Marinilabiliaceae; genus JBFHFS01. Next base: position 25,452 of record JBFHFS010000005.1, read on the forward strand.
GGCACTCAGGAAGGATCTTTGCGGGTTATGGTATCTGATGATTTCCCAGGTGTTACCACAAGTAATATCAATGACTCAATTACAACGGTCAAAAATGATTCTATAACAAAGATAAACATAGTGTCTTCAAGTTGGAGTGATATTACGGATCGAGCCTTACTATCCTCAGGAACAAGTACCTCCTCCGGGATCATCGATCTATCAGATTTTGCACAATCAGGGAAACGGGTATTCATTGCCTTTAAATACTTAGCGACGGCAGGGACCGTACAAAATAAATGGACGATAACCAATTTCACGCTTAAGAATGTATTGCCCGATGGTTCGGCTTATACGCTTGCTAATCATACTAGTACAGCGATATCTAATTATGGGGGATTACTAATATTCAGCCCGGGGTGGTTATCTAAAACAATTAACGGGCTTGGGTGGTGGTCAGTATCGACCACTAAATTAATTGTTACCGGAGCTACCTCTGTAGCTAGTGCAACTGATAATTCCGAAGCATGGGCTATAATGGGATCTGTTGATTTGACCTCTGTGGCTCCAGATTTGGGAACACCCTTGAAGGGCTTGGATACGCGGTTAAGCAGTTATTCGCATAATTACAGTGCCGCCGGTACTTACACTGCAACTTTTGTTGGTGCTAACAATAATGTGTATGGTGAAAAGGAAGTTAGCAGGCAAATTCAGATAACAGTGATTCCATAGCGGATTTCAGACAGATCTATGAAGGCAGTTGGGGTCTTTTACATTAGGGATTTATAAATTCATTTCCTAATGTATATAGGGTCTACTGCCTTTTTTAATATTTAGCAGTTTTATCCCTTGTAAGTCATAATACTTTTGTGCTGTTAATAATAGAAGGCAATTCCGGCTGTTTTAGGAATGACAGTTCAGGCATGATAGGTTGTACCTTCTTCCATTTTGTTTTTCTTCAATGTCAGAGTAGGTAATCTGGTCTGGAAAAGAAAGATGCCCGCAATCCTAATGGAGGGGTGGGGGGCGACCACGAATATTGTCCAAAACGGTGCCTGTCGTGCCTGGGTTCCAATTTGAACCTTGTTGTTGGCAGATCTCATTTCTTTTCTATATGAGCGGGTTGTTTCTTTTTATTTAAAAAACTAAAAAAACTGCAGGGTATTTGGATGTTCAAAGTACTTAATAGTAAAGGCAACTGAATACATAACAGCAAGCTTCATGAATCTGCTATAATCCAACTTGCAAAAGAGATTGGTTTCCAGGGAGTTGGATTCTGTATTTAGGCGTCAAACCCACGCAAAGAAGAATATGAAACCTTAAAAAATTTTTGGGTGCTGTAATACTTGATAATTCACCAATCTATAAATCGAAAAAGTTCAGGGCCAAGGAAGAAGAGTGGAAAGAAAAAGAATTGTTGATTTTCTTCCTGTCACCATAATTTTCTGACCTGGCCCGGATACAAATTCTGTGGAGAATAGAAAAGGATCAATGGTTGCCTTTTGAAGCATACCTCTGTTTTCAGAATCTCAAAGAACGATAACCGAAAAAGATAGAAACGGAATTTTAAAACTGATTGGAAATGAAAACGCGAATTTACTTTATTCTACTTGTTCTCCTGTTGGCCACAATCAACTGTTATTCAGAGGGTAAAACACCCTATAAGAGTGAAGTGCAAACCGTTGACCAATCGTGGATAACCATACCCGTGAGTTCAAAGGCGTTTATGTTTTCCCCGGGTAACTGGACGGGGAACAAGGGCAGGAGTGGAGACGTTTTTCGCCAGACTTGGAATCCGGGTGCCTATTTCTGTGTCGCATGGGAAACCCAGAATGCCAGTTCGTTCGCCACGATTTTGTTTGACACCTGCGGCTATACATCCGATTTTAAACCAATGATTGCCTACTCTATCGATGGGGTATGGAAATCACCGATTCCTGTCACCAATGAAATGGTCATTGATGAGGTATCTGGAATTGGGGAACACGAACTCAGGGTCTGTTTTTTGCCTGGTTCTGTTCAGAAAGAGCGATGGGGAGGGAATGGAAAAAGTGGTCGAAATGTACTTCGGGTAACAGGATTGAAGCTCGATTCGGAGAGTTCCCCATTTCCTATCACCCCAAGGTCAATTTGGGCACTGATTATAGGCGACAGCATTACCGAGGGTAATGGAGCGAGCGGCTTATCAGGATATTCTTATCTGGTGGGAGAGGCATTAAGAACTATGGGTTATGAATACTGCATAAGTGCCTGCGGCTGGAGTGGATGGATTAATAAGGGGGATAATCCCCCAGGTGATGTACCGGGTTATTTTTTTATTGGGAATTCCAATAAGGGATCAAGTGGCGAATACGACGATGCTGCGAGTCGCTGGAATAAAATAGACGGGAATAATTCCCTGCTCGATTCCCGGGGAAAAATAAGCGGATATGGGCAAACCGGACAAGAACCCGGGTTAATCATGATTAATTACGGCACCAATGATCATCTGCACCATTCTAATCCGAATGATACCTTTTGGAGTATGGTTCAGAGTTTGGCGGCTTTGCGAAAGAGTTCGCCTTCCGCACAAATCATCATTATCATCCCTTTTGGACAATACTTTGCAAGTGAGTTGAAAGAAGCAGTTGAAATGCACAAAAAGACTCATCCCAAAGATAATAATATCGCCATCATCGATCTGGGACAGGGTGTGGCTGGAACTTTGGAGGAGAAAAGCCGTTTTATGGGCGGATTGCATCCAAATGACAGAGGGCATGCGAATTTCGCAGCGGCTATTATTCCGCAGATGATAATGATCCTTAATCAGGATACAAAATGAAAATCGTTTCGGGGATAAAAGATATACCTTTGGGGCACGGGTCAAAAACCGGGAGTGAACCATCATCCGCACAGCTTTCCCAATCCGCAACCTATTGTTGAGTTTATTTTGAGGGCGACGACCCCTCTGGCATCAGGTGGTTGGGACAATCAGTCATTCAAAAAACCAATACCATTTTTAGGCTGGTTTGATTCTTTGAAATCAATTAAGGTTCAAATTTTACGTTGCTCAGGCAAATTTAATTTTTACATAACCATCACCTTGTGAGGGGAATTAATTCATTTATATGGCAAAACAAAGCAAGTACAAACTGTTATTTATTATATTGATATTCTTTGGCTGCGGATTTGGTGCTGGGACATATGCTAGGGGAGATAATAGTGAAACCAACCATTCGCCCGAAAGAAAGGCAATTGAATTTTATATCGCAACTAATGGTTCTGCTTCAAATAGGGGAAGTAAGTCTCATCCGTTTTCGTCGCTGGAGGATGCTAAAAAGGCTATCCGTCGGTTAAAAAATAAAAAACAGCTTCATGGTGGAGTAACTATTTGGTTACGAGAAGGGATTTATGAATTGTCCGAGGGTTTTTCACTTCAAAAAGAAGATTCCGGGACAGAAGGTGAGGCTTTAATTTTCAGGGCCTATCCAAATGAAAAAGTGGTCCTTTCAGGCGGGAAAAAAATCAATCCCGATAAGGTCAAACCGGTCCTGCCTGATGCGGCACAACTCATTATTCAGAAAGAAGAGATTCCTAAGATAAGAGAAATAGATCTGGCAGCACAGGGCATTTCCGATTACGGGACCAATCAGATAACCGGATTTCGCCGTCCATACGTCAATGCGGCAATGGAACTGTTTATCAATGGGAAACCCTATCATTTAGCCAGGTACCCCAACAAGGATAAGGTTCTGATAAAACCTGAAGATGTCATTGACAAAGGGATGACTGATAAAAATGAATTCTATCCGGGAATTATCAGCTTTAATAAAGATAAAGTGGTGCAGTGGGGCGAGGCCAAAAGTTTAGCTGTATGTGGTAATTTTAGATTTGCCTGGGCAACTGATCAATTAAGGGTGAAGAGTATTGAACCAAAATCGGGAGAAGTCAGATTTGCTGATTCTCACATGTTTGGCATCTCAGGAGGAAAGGAATGGAACCAATACTATTTTTTTAATCTGTTGGAGGAAATTGATGAACCCGGGGAATACTACATTGACCATCAGAAAGGGAAACTTTATTTCTATCCTTACACGGAATTGAAATCCACTGATACGATTTTGGTTTCGATGCTCGAGGATGCCTTGGTTTCGTTGAAAGGAGCCAGTTATACTCAATTTAAGAATATTTGTTTCGAGGCAGGTCGGGGAATTGGGATTTATATGGAAGATACAGAGCACAACAAAATCGAAAACTGCACCGTACGAAACATGGGTGTTGTCGGCATTTGTATTGGAATGGGAAGCAAACCCTCATCTATTTATCGCCATCCTGATGAGAAAAACCCATTTTATCCCGTTGAAAAAGTATCGGGTAGAATTGGGAGCCTTCATGAATTACTCTATGAAAACACCACTTTTAACCGTGAAGGAGGAAAGGACAATGGGATAATTAATTGCAAAATTGAAAACACAGGATGTGGTGGAATAAGTCTTGGTGGAGGTGACCGTTTAACCCTTGAGCCAGGAGGTAATTACGTATTTAATTGTGAATTTACTAATTGTGGCCGGATCGATTATTCGTATAAATCACCGGTTAATATCAATGGTGTTGGAAACAGGATACAGCATTGCCAGTTCAATCATTGTCCGGCTACTGCCATATACATACATGGGAATAAACATCTTATAGAATATAATATCATCAGCGAGGCGTGTAAGTATATTGATGATCAGGGCGCAATCTATCTTGGTCGTGATCCTTCTGAATTTGGCAACATCATTCGATACAACTTTTTTAAAAATATTGGTCATTTAGGAATGACAATGGCTGTATATTATGACGACGGAGCATGTGGGACACAGTTATATGGAAATGTGTTTTACAAAGCAGGTTCCCGGACAATTATGGTTGGAGGGGGAAGTTATAACCCGATTTATAATAATATTTTTATCGATTCTGAACTGGCCATCCATCTTGACAACCGACTTGATGGATGGTATAATTCAAGTCTTGCTCCGGGAGCTATTTTTGAAATACGTTTAAAAGAAGTGCATCACGTCAAAGCTCCTTACTCTGTCGCATATCCCGCGTTGGTAACTTATTTTAATGACCATCCCGAAATCCCTAAACATAACAATATTGAAAACAATGTTTTTGTAAATATTGGGCAGTTGAATAATGGGGAAGCCGAATGGGGGCCAATCCACGACAACAACCTTATTACCACTGAGGACCCTGGCTTCATGGATGCTTCAACCCTGAATTTTACTTTAATAGAAGGTGCTGAAGTTTTTGAAAAGCTTCCTGATTTTAAAGCCATCCCGTTTTCCGAAATAGGATTAATTAAAAAGATAACCAGATAATTTAAGTCGAAATCCAGCTCAAAAAGTGTATACACCAAAGGTCCCATCATGCAACTCACTACCTTTTAATGGTTGGAAAGGAAGGCAGGATGTGTTTCAGGTATTAATAGGTAGTGGCGTGGGTCTAGAAGAAAGGGTTGAGCTGTTAAAAAGGATGTAGCCTTGATTCGATAAATAACACCAGTTGAGAAGAAAGAAGGTGAAATGACCGCGAAAAATATTTGTGAAAAGTCAATAACCCTAATTCGTGACCGACTAAATTTTAATTCATAATGTCTATACGCAATTTTTGGTCAGAAAGTCAAAATGTATGTTTTGACCTTCCTTATAAGTTAATATTTTCGAGTGTGCTCCTGGTGGTGGTATCCTATTTGAATGCCCAATCCTCTGTATCCATGGCTATAGATCGAGCTAACAATGAGCTTTGGTCTCGATTTGTAGATCAATATGGAATAATTCACGATTTTGAAGGCGAGATTCCAACTCCGGAAGACTGTAAATTGGGAAGACCTAATGCATTAGGCTGGTTTGGGCCTATTGAGAATGGACCTTTTTTCACCGGTTTATATTTATCCGCAGCATGTGAAAGGGCACGTAGAAGTGGAGCTAAAATGGACAGAGATAAAGCTAAACTTCTGGCTGATGGGTTATTGAAATGCGCATCGGTTTCCGATGTGATGGGGTTCGTAGTTCGAGGAGTTGGGACTGATGGTCAATGCCATTATCCTTTAGGATCCGTCGACCAAACAATTCCCTGGTGTCTTGGATTGTATCGCTATTTAAGGAGCGATATTCCTACTGTTTCACAACGTCAAATGGTAAAGGATAAATTGACGGAGGTTACCAATGCTTTAGTGGAATTAGACTGGAAACTTCCATGTGATGGCCATTTCAGGGGAGAATTCCGTGGAGATTTAAAATCCAAAAATTATCTTGAAGTCACTGCATTTCTATTTGTTCTCCGGATGATGTTCCAGTTGACACAAGATCGTTCATGGCTTGAACGATACCAGACAGCTTTATTCGAGAAGCCCCGGGGATCCGTGGAACAACCCTCTTTATCCGACAAAACGCGAATAGAAATATGTTCAGCAGGTTACAGAATTGATAGTGTAATTTTTAATGGTAATATGGACAAAAGCGCACAATGGATTTACGTAAAAAATCAAATGGCCTTGGTTAATCTCATCGAATTGGAAAATGATGAAACTATCAAGGAGAATTACCGTGCAGGGGTTATTCGAAATGCACAATATGCTTTTGAAGCCATTGGCGATTATAAAAAATTCAGTAATGATGACACAAAGGTTTTTGGAAATACTAAATGGAGAGAGGGTTTTCCTCATTGGTTTCCCCAAATAACACAAGAAGATGCACAAAAACTTTCATCTATGGGGAACAAAGAAAAACTTGGTGAACGCAGAAGTTATGAAAGAAAGTTTATGACAAATCCTTTGGCTGCAACAGCAATCGTTGCTTTAGGTGGGGATACGGTAAATTGCGGAATTATTGAGCAGATAATTTGTCATTATGATTATTCTAAGCTAAATCTTTCTGAATTTTTTTTCGCAGAAGTGGCCTATTATTCAATTCCTTGTCACTAATAACTTTTCTGAAAAGTACATGGGTTGTGTGTGGTGAAAATCAAAAGTCTTTTGGGGGTGATGAGTGGGTGAATTTTTACCGGAAAAAGGAATCTCATGCGCCCATTTAATTCATACCTTAGTTGTTTAGAGGGGGGCCCAGGTAGGTAAAACGGAATTAAGAAAGGGGTTTTGGGGCGAATAAGTAATTCGGACTGATGTCTTTTAAACCTTGAAATATCTGATGCGTTGATAATCTGGGTGAATTCTCTTTTTTTTATAGATATTTCGTTAATTCATGAAGGGAATTAATCTTGTTACCCTTGAAATCCGTCATGGAGTTCTTTCTGTCTAACCATATCCCTTTCATCCCTGCATTTAAGCTTCCCTGATAATCGAATTCATGAGAATTGCCTATATACATACAATCCGATGCAGCCTTTTGAACTTCATTTGCAGCAAGGGAAAAGATCTTTTTTGCAGGCTTTGAAAAACCTGTTTTTTCTGAAATAATTATAGGCTCAAAGAATTGAATGATATTGTTGTGCTCTAACTTAAAAATCTGGTCGGAATAAGTTCCATTTGAGATGACCCCCAGCTTGTATTGTGTCAGCATATTTAATGTTGGGATTGTATCGGGAAAAACAAGGCAGGAATTCAAAAAAACATCATGGTATGCCTGATATATTTTATAAGCTTCCTGTTCAGAAATATTTCTGTTGCCTGATTTCCAAAATTCCACAATGCGGTAGGTTCTTTGCTGCTCAAGTGTGATTTTTTTTTCGAAATAGAGTGCTAAGTATTTATTGGTAATAGTTAACCATTTATGAAGGGTTTGTTTGTCGGGTGGATTATTGTTGTGTTGGATCCATAGTTTTTTTATTGCCTTCAAGTGTGCAGATTCACTATCAATTAACGTATCGTCTATGTCAAAGAAAATTACCATGGCTAAAATGTGCTTCTTCTTATTAAACGAAAATTACATCTAACCTTTTTAAATGATTTTTCCAAAATCATTTTAGCTGCAAGTTCCCCCATTTGTTTAAAATCTGTGGAAAGCACAGTGAGACCATCCAGGATTATTTCATTTATAGGAGATTCGTTATATGAGATAATGCCTACGTCTTCACCTATTTTACAGCCTTTTTCTTTTGCTGCACGAACAAGTTCTATAAGCTCCGTGTCGAGCTGGCTGTTCAAAATTAGAAAGACTTCCTGTTTTTGAATTTTATCTGCGCTTAATTTATTGTGAAATTGACATTTTATCTCGTTCTGCAAACAGAATCGTTTAATGCCTTCTTGAATTATTGGAGCATACATGCTTCCCGGCATGGAAATTATATTCAATTGGTTAAACTTTTTTAATTGATTAACCCCTAGCAAAAGACCGTCAAAAACATCGTGTCCAAAGTCTTGGTATACCGCTCCGTAATTCCCCGGGAGTTTTTCTATGTTTCTATCTAGTAAAATAAGTTTGCGGTTTGGTATTTTTTTTAAGGTTTTGACCACCTCTTTTTGAATATTGTTTTTTAGTGGGAAATGTGGAGTAATGATGTAATAATCAAAAACATCCAGATTTTCTTCAATAAACTCCTTGAACAATTCAAAATCCTGATTGTGCAAGCGGATAGTTATTTCTGCCGTCTCTCCAATTGTTGTCAAAAAAGAGCTGTATAAAACTTGTTTGTAGGTGCTTATCTTATCAAATAGTAAAAGGATTTTTATCTTTTTGGGCTCATTGTTGGTAACAAAAAAACCTTTTCCATGAGAAGAATCAATAACACCCTTTTCCCGGAGAATAGAATAGGCCTTTTTTACCGTTTCTTTTGAAATTTCTAATTCTTGTGATAGTTCATTCATAGAAGGGATAAAGTCCCCTTCTATATATTTTTTCTGATCTATTAAAGTCTCTATCCCTTTAATAAGCTGTTTGTATACAGGCTCTTGAGAGCTTTTGTCGATTTTTATTTTGGGTTCCATATGAATTCACGTGTGAAAAAAGATAAAAAATTATTGTGAAATAAAAAAAAGTGTTTTAAATTGCACCACACCACACAACAGTAGTCCTAGGTACTTTGTTGTAGTGTGGTGTAAATATAATATAAAACTCAATCTTATGAAACCAAAACTTAAATCGCATTTTTTGTGGTGCTTTGTTCAAAGGCAAAAAATCATGTTGCCTTTGGTAATTTTTATCTTCTTTGCCGGACAAAGTGTATTGGCTCAAAATCATTCAGTTTCAGGAAGTGTAAAAGACAATTCGGGCGTATCAGTTCCCGGGGCAACTGTTGTAGTTAAGGGAACAACAACAGGAACGGCTACTGATGGAAATGGAAACTATTCACTCGGAAATATCCCTGCAGATGCAATCCTGCAATTTTCATTTGTGGGGATGGAGACACAGGAGATCCCTGTTGAAGGGAGATTTACCATTAATGTTACCATGGCTGAAGATGCCATTTTTATTGAAGAGGTGGTAGCAATCGGATATGGCACTATGCGTAAAAAAGATTTAACAGGATCTGTTGCTTCAGTTGGCGGCAATACTTTGAAAAACATACCTGTTTCTTCAGCTGCTGAAGCATTATCGGGAAGGCTTGCCGGTGTTCAGGTAACCCAAACAGAGGGGGGGCCGGATGCAGAGATCGTCATCCGAGTACGCGGTGGTGGCTCTATCACCCAGGATAATTCTCCTTTGTATATTGTGGATGGCTTTCCTGTCGATGATATTAAAAATATTGCACCCACAGATATTGAATCAATTGATGTATTAAAAGATGCCTCATCCACTGCTATTTATGGTGCAAGGGGGGCTAATGGGGTTATTCTGATCACTACAAAAGGGGGAACAGTAGGGAAAGGTAAAATTAGTTTTAACTCCTATTATGGGGTGAAAAAAATTCTCAAAACATTGGATGTTTTGGATCCCTATGAATATGTGTATTGGCAATGGGAATTAAGTAATTATCAGGTTGCTACGGAGAGACGATTTGGAGCGTATGAAGATTTCGTTTTGTATAAACAAATGAAAGGCACAGATTGGCAGGATGAGGTTTTTGGTCGTTATGCCCCAAGCATGTTTAATAATCTAACTTTCAGTGGAGGAGACAAATCATCAAGATATAACATTAGCCTGGTCAGAAATGACGAAGAATATATCATGATTGGTTCGGGTTATGAAAGGACAAATCTGACCCTTAAAACGTTTCACCAGGTCAATAATTGGTTATCATTGGATTTGAATACCAGGTTATCAGATAAGCAAACAAAAGGTGCAGGAACTTATGATAATGGGTTATTACTGCATGCCCTACAATATCGTCCTGTAGCGGGGTTTAGTGAGTTTGTGGATGCGGGATTATTAGAAAACCCTGAAGATTACGATACGTATAATGCAGATAATTATAATCCGGTTGGATTAACAGAAAATACAGAACGGAGAACGAATTCCACATTGTTGAATATTAGCGGTGCAGCCAATATAAAATTCACAAAAAATTTAACTTACAGGTTAAGTTATGGATACCAAAAAGTAAATAGTAAAAGTGATACATTTTATGGTCCATACACAGGACAGGCAGCATCAAATGGTAAGCTCCCACTTGCATACAGATCTCTAATGGAGAATAAAAGTTACAGCCTGGCAAATACACTAACATTTCAGAAGAAAGGGTTGGTCCCAGGACATAATTTGTCTTTATTATTGGGCCAGGAAATGACATATTCTCAAAGTGTATTAACCAGTCTTTCAGCCAAATTTTTCCCTGAAAATATTGATTCAGACGGTGCTTTTAATATGTTTCAATTAGGAACTAATAATCCGATCAGCTTGTATACCTATCCTGACAATAAATTGGTATCCTTTTTTGGACGTATAAACTACGATTTTAAAGGAAAATATTTATTGGCCGGAACTGTCAGGGCTGATGGCTCCAGTAAGTTTGCCCCGGGCAACCAATGGGGGTATTTCCCATCAGCATCATTTGGCTGGAGGGTTTCGCAGGAGCCTTTTATGAAGAACACAGTAAACTGGCTTTCTGATTTAAAGTTAAGGGCTTCTTACGGTGCTTCAGGGAATAACCGGATTTCAGATAATGCATGGCAAAAAACTTTTTCTATAGGATCTAGTGCTTTAGCTATAGGTGGGACAGAGGATCAATCCGTATATTTAATTCCAAATTCTATTCTTTCCAATTCAAAATTGAAATGGGAAACGACCATATCCCGAAATATTGGTATTGATTACGCTCTCTTTAAACAACGAATTTCAGGGTCTTTAGATTTATATAAAAACAATACCAAAGACCTTTTGATCTCTGCTACAATTCCATCCAATACCGGGTATACCAAACAATGGCAAAATATAGGTGAAACATCAAACAGAGGGCTGGAATTTGTTTTAAATACCGTTTTTGTTCAGAAAAAAGATTTCAGTCTTTCAGCTTCCTTTAACATTGCCTTTAACAGGAACAAAATAGAAAACCTTGGAGAAGCAAAAGAATGGATGGAATCATCCGGTTGGCCCTATTCATATATTTATCTGGAAGACTTCTTGGTAAAAGAAGGTAGCCAGGTAGGTGAAATGTACGGGTATGAAACTGATGCGGATATGTATTATTCCTTTGATGATTTTAATTACGACCCGGAAACAGAATCTTATACATTAAAAGAGGGAGTGCCGGATGATCATGAAATAGTTACACCTGCCCGGTTTTGGCCAGGAACCCTAAAACTGGTGGATCAAAATGGAGATGGAGTGGTCGATAAAAATGATAAAAAGGTTATTGGTAATGCCAATCCCAAACATACCGGAGGATTTAGTCTTAATGCCCAATACAAAGGATTTGATATGTCGGCTCTTTTCAACTGGGTATATGGTAATAATATAATGAATGCAATGAAGATACAATCTACCGGAGGATATTATTATACTTTAAGGAATATGCTTAATATGGCAAGTTCGGATAAGAGATTTACCTATTATGACCAAGGAACAGGAGAACTGGTTAGTGACCCGGTTGCACTGGCCGAAATGAACAAAGACAAAACCATGTGGAGTACTGTAACTTACTCTCGTTATCCGGTTGTGCATTCCTGGGCAATCGAAGATGGTTCATTTTTACGCTTAAGTAACTTAACGATTGGTTATTCTATTCCGGATGAAATACTGAGAAAACTAAGAATTCAAAAATTACGTGTTTATGCCACTGCATCTAATTTATGGACCTGGACAAAATATTCTGGATATGACCCTGAGGTAAGTACCAGGCGCAGTACCCCCTTAACCCCTGGAGTTGACTGGTGTGCATATCCAAAAAGCCGTATGGTAAATGTTGGTATTAACCTTGAATTTTAATTGACTGAATTATGAAAAAAATAGTAACGATCATACTAGCTTCAATATTGATTATTTCCTGTGATGATTACCTGGTCCCCAGTTCTTCTTCTGTTTATTCAGAAGACATGACTTTTTCCAATCTTGATTTTGCAGAAAAAGCGGTTAACGGGGTATATCAAATATTAACAGCTGATCAACTTTATAACTATGGAATTGGGTGGTTTAAGGTAGACAGTGATATAGAATTTGTTACGGGTGCCAGTGATGGTAGTTTTAATGACGTTTCTCATTTGGCAGCGACCGAAAATGCATCAATCCTAAGTCGTGTGTGGACACAATATTTCATAGGAATTGAAAGGGCCAATGTATGTATAAAAAACTTACCTGAAAGCCCTATGTGGACAAATGAAAATGCAGATAAAGCCAAACTTTTATATGGTGAGGCTATAGCTTTAAGGGCATTTTTGTATTTTGATTGTATACGTTATTGGGGGGATATACCTTTTTCAACGGAACCCCAAAATGAAGAAGATTTGTATTCCTATAAAACAGATCGCGATTCGATTTATGAATACCTGATACAGGATCTAAAGGATGTGGAGGATTTTGTGCCTTGGATGTCTGAAACAGGTAATTCTACACGAATTACTAAAGGTTTTGTAAAAGGGTTACGTGCCCGTATGGCATTGGCTTATGCGGGTTTTTCCCTTCGAAACAAAACATTTGAAACGCGTAGGGGTAGATACTGGGAAGATTATTACAAGGTTGCCAACCAGGAATGTAAAGAGATTATTGAAAGTGCAGAACATGCATTGAATCCAAGTTTTGAAGGTGTATTTAAAACCATACATGAGTATTCTATGGACTTGACCTATCGGGAAGTACTTTATGAAGTTGGGATGTCCCGTTTGAATGGCGGGAGATGTTTAGGTTATGTAGCAGGTATGTATTCTAATGGCTCTACCTTTGGAAGTGGTGGAGGAACGTTTAAAACTTCCCCAGCTTACTATTATTCTTTTGAGAATAAAGACTTACGCAGAAATGTTAGTGTTGAATTATATCGATATATTGATGCTAAACAAACACTTATGTCGCCAACCTATTTATTATATCCAAGTAAATGGAGAAGGGCTTGGTTAGATCCTAATATGGGAGGAGATATGGCTAACACTCAACATTTGGGATTGAATTGGCCAATTATGCGCTATTCTGATATCCTTTTAATGTATGCTGAAACTGAGAATGAGATTAACAATGGTCCTACCCAGGCGGCAAAAGATGCTTTAGCTCTGGTTAGGCAAAGGGCTTTTGAGGAAATGTATTGGGATGAAAATGTCACTCAGTACATTGCTTCCATTTCAGGCAGTAAAGAAGATTTCTTTAATGCCATAGTTGATGAAAGGGCTTGGGAGTTTGGAGGCGAATTTATGCGTAAAGATGATTTAATCCGGTGGAATTTATTCGGGACAAAAGTCAATGAGATGAAAGAGGATTATATAAAAATAATACATGGTGAATTATATCCAGATAAGGTATCTAATTATATATTCTGGAAGAATAACGGGAATGAAATTGATATTTTAAATCCAGACAAAGTTTTACCTGATGCCCAACAGACGGGATATACCCGTTCTACCTGGTATCCTAAGTTATCACAGGGCTCTATCGATAATATTCAGAAATCCCTTGATTATGTTGCTAATGGATATGATCCTGTTAAAAACAACCACCTATTATATATAGAAAATTCTATTATTTCTGCAAGTAGGGGGACACTTAGCAATGATCAAATTCCTGAATAAAGAATTAGAAACGCTAAAACTTTTAAACGAATGAAAAATCATAATAAATACAAGATATTTTTTCTCGCACTTTTGGTTGTCGGATTCATTATGCCTGGATGTGAGAAAGATGAAGAATTGTCCGATACGCCTGATCAGTTATTCCGGCCTATTTCATTTGCTGCTGCGGTAAATGGTGTTGATATCAATTTTTCATGGGTTCCAATAGCAAATGCTAAATATATTCTTGAGATCAGTAAAGATAGTTTATTATTTACCAATGAACTTCAACAAATAGAAATTCTGGATTCTATAGAATATAGATGGGAGAATTTAGTTAGCCGAACCCAGTACTCAGCCAGGATTAAGGCAGTGAGCAAGGATGGTTCGGTAAAGGATTCAGGTTACCGTATGTTAACATTTAAAACCGGGGTTGAGAATATATTCTTTGCTGTATCAACTGAATCTGTTGGACTCGATTATGTCAAAATTGAATGGAATAAGGAGAAAATTGCGGATAAAATAGTTGTAAGTGATCAGGATAGTACTGTTCTACAGACTGTAATGCTGACCAGCGATCATATTGAAACCGGAGAATTATTGCTTGAAAACTTAGAGGTAGGGACAAAGTATATATTCCAGGTATTTAATGGAGAAATATTAAGAGGAACCACATCTGTACGGACATATGCATTAAATTATACAGTAGAATTAGATTATACATCTAACGCTGGGTGGAAAGAGTTAGGAACTTATTATCTTTTGGCAAACTCAGGAGCATTTACCCGAATAAGAAATGATGGTACTTCCGGTCATGTTATAGCAGACGCGTTTAAATTTACCAAAGGGGATTATGAAATTATAGTTGATAATTTAGATGAAGGTGTTTCTCTGGTTGGGTCATGGACTGCCAGTAGTTTTAATCCCACACATTTTGGAGATAATTATTTTCATGATGGAAATGGAGGAAAAGGAGAAAAAAGCATTACCTATACTCCTGTGTTGCCGGAATCCGGTGCTTGGACGGTTTCAATATTTTCCTATAGTTCAGCTACCCTTGCTAATAATGCCCCAGTAGATATTTATGCGGGAGATATTTAAGTAGTTATTAGTTTTAAGGGCTTAACTTAGAAATAAAGAGATAATAAGTAAGGGGAGGATTCCACTCCCCTTACTAGTTCAATAAAATACTAAATCATGATGGAAAAAAATCTGGATTATTTTATTTCTTTTTTTTTATTATCAGTGTTGTACTGGTCAGCTATATGTCTGATGATAAGGCGGCAAATGGGCGCAAGCCAATTGGAGAAAATGCAGCTATTACTCGTTCAATCGATGTCTCAAAAAACTTTCGTGAATTTCCAAAATTAGCCGGCTATTAGGAATACGTCTTTACAAAAAGTCACTACTCCTGTTATCCCAAAAGTTGCTGAAGACTCATTTGGGAAAGCCAGAATCGTGCGATGTTGGCTGAACTTAGATGAGATGTGGGATTACAGAACACATAAGTACAATTTTAACTTTCAGATTGGGGTAGATAAGTATAAAGATATTGAAGAAAAATTTCGGGAATCATGGAACTGGGAGGTCGAATTTTTTAAGCAGATAAAAAAAAAGATACATTTATTTTTGGCCTCCTGAAGGAAAACAGGATGCACGCTTTGAGATAGCTCAGTCTAAAAATTTAATATCGCTGAATGGTGTATCTAATGTGAGGATTGAAGGGTTCGTTTTTGAAAATTGTCGTAATTGTGCGTTAACGATTAATGAAGGAGAACAAATTAAAATTATTCGGTGTATAATTCGAAATACAGGAAATCAGGCAATAAAAGTTAATGGTTCTCACAACCGTATTGCTGGTTGTGAAATATACAATACGGGGAGCAGAGGAGTGTTTGTCTGCTTTTAGTTTACCTCAATAAAAAGTAAGACGTGGGTAATATTTGCTGTCATTAAAAGAGATCAAATAACTCATTTCAATTTTATGAAAACAAAATTATTGTTGATATCATTAATAGGAACGCTATTAAAATCTTGTGTGCAAACTGAGCAGATAGGTCCAACAGAGGCTCAACAGAAATGGGCAGAAGCAGAAATCGGAGCCATGTTCCATCTGGATGTGCAGGTGTTTGAGCCAGAATACAAGTGGAGAGAAACAAGGGACTATCAACCCGATCCTTCCGTTTTTAATCCCAAAAAGCTGGATACTGATCAATGGATAAAAGCGGCTAAGTCAGCGGGGGCAACTTATGCTGTTTTGGTTGCCAAACATTGCAGCGGCTTCAGTCTGTGGCCAACTAAAGCCCACGAATACAGTGTGAAAAACTCTCCATGGAAGAATGGCGAAGGAGATATTGTTAAAGATTTTATTGCTTCATGCAAAAAATACGATGTAAAACCCGGGCTATATGCAAGTGCTTCAGCTAATGCATATTTCCATGTGGATAATCCGGGATTGGTGTTGTCCGGCGACCCGGAAGAACAAAAAAGATACAATGAAATTGTAAAAAAACAGCTGACCGAGCTGTGGACACAATATGGCGAATTGTTCGAGATTTGGTTCGATGGCGGCGTATTGCCACCCGAAAACGGGGGGATTGATATGCGGAGTTTGGTAGAAAAATATCAACCTGATGCAGTTGCATTTAATGGTCCCTACGGATATATCAATAACATCCGTTGGGTTGGGAATGAAAAAGGCGTAGCAGCTTATCCCTGCTGGTCGAGGGCAGACTCAGCCAAAACGGCATCAGGGTTAATCCTGGTCAAAGGGTTGAACGGCAACCCTGATGGACAATTTTGGTGCCCGGGTGAAGCTGATTTCGCTTTAAGAAAACATGCTTTTCAGGGAGGCTGGTTCTGGCATGAAGGGGAAGAAAATACCATCAGAAGTGTGGATGATTTGATGGAACGTTACGTCCAAACCGTTGGAAGGAATACCAACATGTTACTTGGAGTGGTCATTGATGATCGGGGATTGATACCGGACGCAGATGTTCAACGGCTTGCTGAATTTGGGCATGAAGTAAAAAAACAATTTGCGAACCCATTAGGAGGGACTAAGGGAAAGGGCAATGTTTTTACCATTGATCTTGAATCTCCTCAGCTAGTTAATTTCGTGGTAATTGAAGAAGATATTTCTAAAGGGGAACGTGTCAGGGAATATCATCTGTATGGTAAAGAAAACAATGAATGGCATTTGCTTAACGAAGGAAGCTGTATCGGGCATAAGAGAATAGAGGAGATTAATCAGAAAATGTTTTCTTCAATAAAACTTAAAATTGCAAAATCTGAGAAAATGCCATTCATAAAACAGATGACATGCTACTAATCATTAACTCTGAATTAAACAATTAAAATCTTTAAGATGAAAAAAATAATTTTGCTTTTCTGTTTTTTTATTTTCATAAATAGCTTTGTTTTTGCACAAAATAAGTACCGTAGCTGGGATGTTTATAAGTATTCCGGACCTGGCTTAAAACAAATCGGCTGGCTGGAAACCAAACACTCATCCGAAATAAAATCTTCCTCATGGTCGGTGGGTTGTGAAACACTTGATCGGGATTATGCCGATTTTAGTATTTACAAAGATTATGTTGGTGAACTTGGAGTAAAATATGGTCGTTTGCAAAGCGGCTGGGCAAAGTGTGAACCACAGAAAGGCATATATAACTTTGAGTGGCTCGATGAATGTGTGTATGGTCTTGATGAGCAATCAGTAGAACCCTGGATTTGTTTGTGTTACGGAAATCCAATTTATAAATCAGAATTTCGTTTGGGAGCCAAAATATTTTCCGATCAGGAAACCATGGATGGCTGGCTGAACTATGTGGAAGCAATTGTAAAGCGATATAAAGGTGTGGTGAATAAATGGGAGGTTTGGAATGAACCAAACGGCGGAAAAGGAAGCTCCACTGAATATGCGAATTTGTTGATAAAAACGGCCGAAGTAATTAAAGCAACCGATCCAGAGGCTAAAGTCATAGGATTTGCCTTGGCAGGTATGGCACATGGGTTTGCAGAGGAAGTTTTGAAAATATTAAAAGAAAAAGAAAAACTGGACCTCGTAGATTACCTGACTTATCATCCCTATACCAGAAATCCGGATGACAGCTATGCCAGTGTCGAAAAATTAGAAGCAATAAAAAATCGTTACAATCCAAATATTCAATTATTTCAGGGAGAAAATGGTTGTCCCTCACAATTGGAATGGGGACATGCGCTTGCAGATTATCCCTGGACCGAAATTAGTCAGGCTAAATGGTTAATGCGGCGGATGGCCGGAGACCGTGCGCGTGATATTTGGACCTCTATTTTTACAATAATCGATTTACAGTATTATAATATGCTTCAATCTTTTGGACTAATACGTGCTGATGCGCAACACAAGATTGTTTACAAACGCCCTTCATATTATGGTGTGCAACACATGGTAAGTTTTTTTGACGATTCAGTGAAGCCCGTTGATGAACTGAAACATTCGTCCAATGCTTATAGAGAATTAAGTGTAGCCGGATTTAAGAAATATGATTCTACGCTTGCTTTGGTTTGGTATAAAGACCAAATACCCGGAGATGAAATGAAGTGGGATCTAATAACTTTGACTATTAAAAATAATAATTTTCAAGACCCGGTTGTCGTGGAAATGATTTCAGGAAAAGTGTTCGAAATCGATAAATCAGATTGGGAAAATAAAGGGGGAGACGTAGTGTTTAAAAATCTTCCGGTTTGGGACAGCGTAATGATGATTGTGGAACGTTCTCAGGTCTCGATGAACGCTAAAGATATTGATGGGGCCAACTAAACAAAACTTATGATAGGACAAAAAAAAGAACCGTATTGTTCTTTGCTTTGTGTATGTCAGCTTTATTTTTAAATGCACAAAAAGTTGACAGTGACCTGCCAACCGATAAAAAGTGGAAGTTGGTTTGGAACGATGAATTCAACGGAAATACTTTGGATACCACCAAATGGGGATTTCGGCTGCATATTATGCAAACCCGGCATACCACCTATACCGATGACGCGAATGAATTTGACGGGAAAGGTAATCTATATTGCTGCTCTTTATTGTTTTAACATAATGCTTTTTTGCTGATTTAAGATCAATTAACCAGTTGATATTTCTATTTGAAGGGTCAATAAAGTCTTAGATTAATAAAAAGATAAGCTGCTTCTTGCATAAGCTGCCTTTATACCGTCACTTGAGAGTTCATGTCTATTTTTATCTTTGGTTCCATGTAAATTTATGTGTTAAAAAAAAGGAATGTTTTTGCAGAATAAAATATGTGTCCTATATTTAAACCACACCACACAACAGCATCTATGGTTGCTTTGTTGTAGTGTGGTGCAAATATAACTTAATTATAAAACTGAGAATAAATGAGAAAAGGGAACTTAACGCACCATCCTGATACTTGTTCGGATTCCAAATTTTAGAATATTTAATATCTTAACAATTAGGAATAAAGAGATAATAAGTAAGGGGAGGATTCCACTTCTCTTACCAGTTCAATAAAATACTAAATCATGATGGAAAAAAAATCTGGATTATTTTATTTCTTTTTTTTTATTATCAGTGTTGTACTGGTCAGCTATATGTCTGATGATAAGGCGGCAAATGGGCGCAAGCCAATTGGAGAAAATGCAGTAATTACTCGTACAATCGATGTCTCAAAAAACTATCGTGAATTTCCAAAATTAGCCGGTTATTGGAATACGTCTTTACAAAAAGCCACTATTCCTGTTATCGCAAAAGTTGCTGAAGACTCATTTGGGAAAGCCAAAATCGTGCGATGTTGGCTGAACTTAGATGAGATGTGGGATTACAGAACACATAAGTACAATTTTAACTTTCAGATTGGGGTAGATAAGTATAAAGATATTCAAGAAAAATTTCGGGAATCATGGAACTGGGAGGTGGAATCTCCTATTCATTATTATGACTATTTGAGGGCTTTTAGTACCCATAGTGAAGAAATTCTTTTAAACATTCGTCGGTATGAAAGAGATATCCTGGACAAAAAGATCCCGGTCTCAGTTCATGATTATAAGATGATTATCAAAGAAGGATTAAAGCATTACAAAAAATTATGTCCCAATATTAAATACGTTCAAATTGGGAATGAATACAATGGGGAAAGTTTTATGAAAGCCACCGAAAATGAATATTACCCATTTTACAGAATCGGATATGAGGCTGTAAATGAGGTAAATGATGATTTGGGACTTAAGGGTAATGACCGGATATTAATAGGAATGTCACCTCCGGCTGGAAGAACAGAAGAGAGACTGGGCCGTCTTTTCAATTTGTATAAAAATGATGCTTCAAAAACGAAAAGGCTGGATTTCATTTCCTGGCATGAATACGGGATTCCAATACCTTCAACAGCCAATCGTGAAAAAGAAATAAAATCCTTACTTAAGGAGAATAGTCTTCCTGAAAATATTCCATTCTTTATCTCAGAACATCAACCATATCATGGAAGTTATAAGGACAATCAGTTAGACCATCATATGCTGAATGCATCGCATTTACCCAAATCGCTTTATTATACAAGTTTATATAGTCCTCAGGTTAATGTATTTCCGTGGGTTTTGTATCATAACCAGGAAATACAAACTAAGTTTATGTATTTCTCTGGCCCTAACGAGGTTGAAACAAAAGAAAGTGAGATAAAGATGTTACCTCTGGGCTGTTCTGTGAAATTTTTAAGCATGTTGGAGGGTGTAGAAATTGAGATAAATAATTCGATAGATGGGAACGATTTGGTGCTGGCAGCTTTTAATAAGAATAAACTAGTGGTTGAAGCAATTAATTACGATACCGTTAGAAATGTAAATCTGTCGATAGGTAATCTTCAAAAGATATTCCCAAACTTTCAAGGGGAAACGTTGCAAATAAAAAAATATCTTATCGATTCAGCTCATAGTAATTGTTTAACTACTCCAAATTATCCTGGAGGTATTGAACAAATAGAAGATTTGAGAATAAGACCGAAGAAAGGGAAAATGGAATTAAGGCACTTGTTACTCGAAAAGAATGGATTGGTTTTATGGGAAATTACTAAGGTTAAATAGATGGGCTCATTTGGCTTTATTTTTTTAGCAGATTAAAAAATAGATGGATTTTTACCAATTTAATAACCATTATTATGACTGAAAAAAGAACCGTTTTCTTGTTTGCTTTGTGTATGTCAGCTTTATTTTTAAATGCACAAAAAGTTGACAGTGACCTGCCAACCGATAAAAAGTGGAAGTTGGTTTGGAACGATGAATTCAACGGAAATACTTTGGATACCACCAAATGGGGGTTTCGGCTGCATATTATGCAAACCCGGCATACCACCTACACCGATGACGCGTATGAGTTTGACGGGGAAGGTAATCTGTTATTAAAAGTTTATGAAAAAGATGGTGAATACTTTACTTCTCAACTTCAAACAGGAAGTAATTTTATGGATCGCCCGGGAAATCAGTACGCCGGATCAAAATTAACCTGGCCCATTGCCAGGTTGCAAACAGCCAAGTATCTGCACAAATACGGTTATTATGAAATACGGTGTAAAATGCCAACCAAGGAAGGTTGGTGGGTGGCTTTCTGGCTTCAGTCTCCAACCATTGGTGCAACTCTTGATCCACTTGACTCCGGCGTTGAAATCGATATCATGGAAAATTTCAAACGAGATGGAACAGTAAGTCATAATATCCATTGGGACGGTTATGGAAAAGATCATAAACATGCCGGCTCGGGTAATTTGAGCATGAACCTCAATGATGGCAAATTCCATACCTATGGTGTGGACTGGAGTTCCACCGGTTATATCTTTTATGTGGATGGAAAAGAGACCTGGAGAGCGGCCGGGCCCGTTTCCCACCGCGAGCAGTTTATTCTGGTTTCTGCCGAATGTAATGGATATCGCAACGGTGCTGCTTCTCCGATTCTGAAAGAAGTAAAATTGCCTGACTATTTTGTAGTAGATTATGTCCGTGTATTTGATGAAATTAAATAAGAAAGTGGGTTATGAGAAATTTGTATTTGTTATTCCTGGTCGTTTTATCCTCCTGTATAAGTAAAGAAGTAGCGCCTCCTGAGGCTATAATGCCATTGCCGACGCAGGTGCAACTCGATTGGCAGGGGAAAGAGTTGTTCGCATTTATTCATTTTACAGTAAATACCTTTACAGACAAAGAGTGGGGATATGGCGACGAAAATCCGGATGTTTTCAATCCGATTGATTTTGACCCAAATCAGTGGGCAAAAGTGTTGAAGGAAGCCGGATTTAAAGGAGCCATCCTCACGGCAAAGCATCATGATGGGTTTTGTTTGTGGCCAAGTGAGTTTACCAATCACTCCGTAAAAAACAGCCATTGGCAAAATGGGAAAGGCGACATTGTGGGCGGGTTGAAAAAAGCTTGCGACGAGAATGGTCTGGAGTTTGGCATTTACCTTTCCCCATGGGACAGAAATCATGCAGAATATGGCAGGCCTGAGTATGTTGATTATTACCAAAAGCAGTTGAATGAATTGTTCGATAATTACGGGCCAATATTTGAAATTTGGTTTGATGGTGCAAATGGAGGAGATGGTTATTATGGCGGTGCAAGAGAAACACGAAAAATTGATGATCAGGTTTATTATAACTGGCCTGAATCCTTTAAAATTATAAAGGATTATAATGCCAACACTCTTATTCGTGGCGATGCCAGAAATCCTTTGTGCGAGAGCCGGTGGTGCGGAAATGAGAGGGGATATGTGGGTGAAACCAATTGGAACATGATTAACCCGGACACTTTGTTGGCAATGGGGAGCAACCGTATCAAAGGATTAAATACAGGCGATGTAAATGGAAATGTTTGGATGCCCGCTGAGGTGGATGTTTCAATTCGTCCCGGGTGGTTTTACCATGAGTCGGAAGATACTTTGGTAAAAACCCCGGATCAGTTATTTGATATTTATCTTAAGTCCGTTGGAAGAGGCGCGCCGCTCTTGTTAAATGTGACGCCCAACAGGCGGGGGTTGATTCCTGAGCAGGATATTGCTTCACTGCAGGGATGGAAGAAGAAAATAGATTTAACCTTTGCAGCAAATTTAGCGGCTGACGCAAAAGTGGAGGTAGACTCGCATCGGGGAAATTCGGAAAAGTTTGATGCTTCAAAATTAACCGATGGGAATAAAGAAACATACTGGGCAACAGATGATGAGGTAAAAACAGGATCGATTTCTTTAAAATTTAAAGAGCCAACGCCATTGAACTATGTTTTGATTCAGGAAAATTTAAAATTGGGGCAGCGGGTAAAATCCTTTTCCGTTGAAGCGTTCACCGATGGAGAATGGAAACAGGTTGCTCAGGGAACAACCATTGGATTTAAGCGCATTTTGGGAATTGATCGTGTAAAAGCCGAACAAATCCGGGTTAACATTACTGATTCAAGGGCCTGCCCGGTAATTTCAAATGTAGAAGTTTATTAGTGTTTTAAGATTGCGGCTGACAAGTTTGTCGGATTTTCTTTTCCAAGGGATTTGAGTTAAAAAGAAGCCTTTTTCCTATTGTCATGGAGAAAGGATATGCGTCTACAAAAGGGAAATCCTTATCAATTAGCCTAATAGGGGTGTCTCTTTGTTGGCATCTATTCAAAAGCACGGGAAGTAAAATTGGTTAGATAGTGAGTGTAATACTCAAATTTATCACCCGGAAAATCCTGATAATTTATTTCTCACTGCCGGTTTATGGGAGTAAAATGGTAGGGGCTGAGAATCATTGGGTTATTTCGTGTTTTATTTTCACTTTCAGATAAAGACTGTTTTAGTTGCAAATCTTATAAATAAAAAATATATTTACACCACACTACACCACAGTGATTTTTTGTGAAGTAAGCCTCAGAATGTAGTTATTCGAATCTCTAACCTGATAATATTTGGAATGAAAGAGCATAAAAAATATAAATGGGAAGTTCTCGCATTACTTTGGTTTGCTTTCCTTTTAAACCAGGCCGATAGACAAGCTTTTAATGTGGTTCTTCCATTAATCAGGGACGATTTGCAACTTTCTGATGCCCAGATAGGGTCCATTGCTACCGTTTTTAATCTTTTTTACGCCCTTTTGGTTCCCTTCGCAGGTGTTATTGGCGATTTGTTCAGCCGCAAATGGCTTGTTGTGTTGAGTGTATTGGTTTTTAGTGTCGCAACAATGTTCACGGGTTTCAGCAACAGTATGTTGATGCTGATATTTATCCGCAGTATAGCGACCGGGGGCGGGGAGGCCTTTTTTGGCCCCCCGAATTATGCTTTGTTGGCAAGTTACCACAAAAATACACGGGCCTTTGCTATGTCCATTCATCAAACATCCTATTATATAGGCATTATTTTAAGTGGCTTTGTTGCCGGTTATATAGGCGAACACTGGGGGTGGCGAAGTGCTTTTTATGTATTTGGGGCCATTGGTTTAGTTCACGGAATTGTTTTGATATTCAGATTGAAAGACAAAACAGAACCGCAACAAGATACTCAAACAGATAAAGTGAAGATTTCGGAAGGATTTAAAGTCCTGTTTAGAACGCCAACTGCCTTAATTCTTACCATTGGTTTTAGCGGGTTGATTTTTGTTTTAACGGGGTATCTTACCTGGATGCCTACCTACCTCTATGAAAATTTTAGTATGAGTTTATCCCAGGCAGGCTTTCATTCCATGTTTTATACCCATTTGTTTGCTTTTATCGGGATAATCATTGCAGGAAGATACTCCGATGTCATTGGAAAAAAGAACCCCGGAGCACGGTTGTTGTTGCAAGGGTTTGGCTTATTGGCAGCCGTCCCGTTTATTGTAATGATGGGGTATTCCAACATCCTTCTTACCGTTTATATCGGGTTTGCCGGTTTTGGCTTTGCCCGCGCTTTTTTCGATGCAAATACCTATACGGTATTGTACGATGTAATCCCCGAGAAATATCATTCATCCGCTTCAGGAGTTATGTTAACAATCGGTTTTGGCGTCGGTTCGTTGGCACCTGTCATTCTTGGAATTATTAAACCTTTGGTTGGCCTTTCTTTGGGGATATCAAGTTTAGCCATTATTTGGGTAGTATGTGGCTTGCTAATGATTTATGCATACAAATATACATTCAATAAAGACCATGCAAAAGCCCTAGTTATTGGAATTAATAAAAAATGATTATGCGATTTAAAGACAAAGTAGTATTAGTCACAGGCTCCAATCAAAATACCGGATTGGCGATTGCCACTCTTTTTATAAAAGAAGGGGCACGAGTAATCGTTCACGGATCTACTAATGAAACGGTTCAGGAAGGTGTTGAAAAACTGAAATCAATTGGAATAGAGAATTTTAGAACAGTTTCAGCAGATATCTCAGATGTTGAGCAGGTGAGAAGTATGTTCTTGCTAATCAAGGAGGAATTTGGACGATTAGATATTCTGGTGAACAATGCCTGTAATCAAGGAATAGGAGAATCATTTGAAAAGATGGATTTTTCCTTTTTTCAGCAGGTTGTTAATGTGAATGTGCTGGGCACCTTCATGGTGTCTCAACACGCGGTGAAACTAATGATGGCTCAAGAATCAAAGGGAGTTATTGTAAACCTCGGCTCTAATGTCTCTACCCGGGCTATTCACAATAGAACAGCCTATATTACCAGCAAAGGGGCAATCGATGCGCTTACAAAATCTATGGCAACAGATCTTGGTCCTCGTGGTATTCGGGTTAACATGGTGGCGCCGGGCTATATTTACACTAACCGGTGGGATCTACTCTCTGAAGAGGTAAAAATCAGGCGAAGACAAAATATCCCAATAGGAAAAGAAGCCACTGGAGAAGATATCGCTGAAGCAGTCGCCTTTCTGGCTTCTGATCGTGCCTCTGCAATAAGTGGTGCCAGATTGGTTGTAGATGGTGGAATCTCTGCACAACATTTGCCGGTAGATATAGATTTCTGATATGAAGAATGATACGGGTACAATCGGCATTACATGGCTTGGTCAAGGCGGCTTTGCGTTTGAGACAGACAATACAAAACTGGTTATCGATCCATTTTTGAGTGATATTGTGGAAAGAGTACAGGGCTTAAAGCGGTTGATCGATCCTCCTGTGTTGATAGAAGAATTGCAGCCGGATTTCATTTTTATCACACATAATCACCTGGATCATTTCGATCCTATTGCGATGCCGCAAATACATAATGCTTATCCCAAGGTCCCAATTTTGGGTCCCCAAAGTGTGGTAGAGAAAGCCAGGGAGCTTAATCTTAGGGAATCAGTATTATCTCAGGTTGAGGTATCTCAGACAATAGAAGCGGGTGATTTTTGGATTACTGTAACTCCTGCTTACCATTCAGATCGTTATGGCGTTGGATGTTTGTTAAAGGTGGAAGACTTGACCATATACCTTACCTCGGATACGATACTTAATGATGACTTGATCCGAGCGATAAATGAGTTATCTCCGGATGGGATCCAGATTTTCATTACCTGTATTAATGGGAAGTTGGGCAATATGACGTGGCAGGATGCAGCCAGATTTGCCCAAATTCTGAAACCAGATTTCGCCATCCCGATGCACTACGGAATGTTTGCCGAAAATACGGAAAATCCGGAATACTTTATTCATGAATGCCACAAGGCAGGAATTAAGTCGCCGGAACTGGTTCCTGGTATGACCACATACTTTTAATGGATAGAGATGAAACGACCAAGTAGAAATACTTCACAAACAAGCATAAGTAAAATGGGCGTTACATCGAATTCAATTCAAAACTTACAATTTTAATGAGATGAAAATAACAGAAATTAAAACCTTCATTTGTCATGCTTACCGAACCAATTGGGTTTTTGTAAAGGTTTTAACGGATAATGATGGTCTTTATGGGGTAGGTGAAGCTACACTTGAATACAAGGAACAGACGGTTGTACAGGCCTGCAAAGAGTTAGAACGGATCGTGATTGGCAAAGATCCACACAGAATTGAAGAAATATGGCATTTGGTTTACCGCGATGCATACTGGAGAGGAGGCCCGGTGCTCATGACTGCTCTCTCTGCCATTGAGATGGCACTTTGGGATATCAAAGGAAAGGATTTGGGAGTACCGGTATACCAACTTCTGGGTGGCAAGGTACGAGAGTCAATTCCTTGTTATGCCAATGGATGGTTTGCACCGGCAAAGACACCGGACGAATTCGCCGAAAAGGCAAGGAAGGCTATTGCCAAAGGGTTTAAGGCATTAAAATGGGATCCTTTTGGCTCTTCTTATTTGGAAATCGATCGTAGGCAATTGAACATGGCCATGGAGTGTGTTGGTGCAGTTTATGATGCTGTGAAAAAGGAGGCTGATATCATTATCGAAGGTCATGGGCGATTTGATATCCCTACAGCAGTTCGGATTGGAAATGCACTCTCGGACTTTGACATTTTGTGGTTTGAAGAACCTATACCCCCTCAGAATCTGGAAGGCCTGGCTGAGGTTAAACGACGAATAAAAGTACCGGTTTCCGGAGGGGAACGTCTATACAATAGATGGGATTTCAGAAGCCTTTTTGAGCTTAAAGCAGTGGATTATATTCAGCCGGATGTGAGCCATGCCGGCGGTATTATGGAGCTAAAAAAGATAGCCGCCATGGCAGAAGCCTATCACATACCATTCTGTCCTCACAATCCTAGCGGGCCAGTTGCCAATGCGGCCAGTCTTCAGTTGGCAGCCTGCGTTCCCAACTTTTTTCTTCTGGAAACCATGAGCGGAGATGTGGCCTGGAGAAAAGACATTAGTACTGAAGAAATACAATTTGAGAACGGTTCCATGAGAATCCCTGATAAACCCGGGTTAGGTGTGGATATCGACGAAGATGAAATCAAGAAGCATCCCTTTGAGCCCAAAGAATTGCGCCACTATAATGGAACACTGACCGATATCAGACCCGATAATGAAACGACCTATTTTAAATGAAATATTTAGACGTAAAAAGGAGATTTTTTCGAATTTTTCTTCTTTGAGAACTCATTTTCAGATAGTTACGAAGATCATTTTTTGCCTGATAGTCCATAAACGCTATTGAAATCTTATTTGGTATTTTTTTCAAGAAACAAAAAAAAACGTAGGGTATTTTGATTTTCAGAGTACTATAATAATAGACGCAACTGCATGCCTAACAATAAACAAAGTTAAGTTGCTTTGGACAAGTTTGGAAACGAGACGGACATTGAGAGGGGGGCTAACCATGATGGAAGCACCAAAGCACACAAAGAAGGATTGGAGACTTTAGAATAACTTTTGGTAATCTTACAAACAGCTTAAGATGCCGAAAATCACTTTCTTCATAATAACAGGCTTGTTTCCTGAAGAGGTGTTGGGTCCCCCGGTTGTGAGGGGAAGCTTTTTTGTTATGTAAAGGAAGAAGAGGTTCCCAAATCGGGATTAAGGGTGTATTCCCAATTAACGGGTATGGTTTTAGCTGAGCAGACCTATTACCCAAGAATATGGCTGATTTAACCTGGCTCAAAAGCAACCAAAAGATTCTATCATGGACAAGGATACTAAGAAAAGGGCAATTGTTTTAAGGGGAAAGCTGTTCCTAGTGTTTTCTTTGAGTTTATTGATCACCATTATTTCTTCCTGCCAGGACCAATCAAAAACAATAATAGTTGAAGCCGAAAATTTTGATACAACCGGAGGTTGGGTTGTTGATCAACAAAGTATCGACCAGATTGGGTCCTCCTATTTGCTTGCTCATGGATTAGGGACTCCTTGTGAGGATGCCGTCACAAAAATTAATTTTGAAAGTCGGGGGAAATATCATGTATGGGTGCGAACCCGTAATTGGGCCCCTGCGCCTAAAAAAACTCTAAGCGCCGGCCGATTTATGGTCAAAATAAATAATCAATCTCTTGATACCATTTTCGGTCAGGATCAAACAAAATGGAATTGGCAGTATGGAGGGGAAGTTGATATTTCCAATAAAGTGGCCGAAATCCGGTTGCATGATTTAACCGGATTTGAAGGGCGCTGTGATGCTCTTATTTTTTCCAGGGAGAAGGACCTAATTACTCATCAATCGGAAGACCCATTAATTGAATTAAGAAAAAGAGCACAAAAGTTCCCCGAAAATCCAGCCAGCCAGGGAAATTTTGATTTAGTGGTTGTAGGTGGTGGTGTGGCAGGAGTGACAACATCAATCACAGCCTCAAGGTTAGGCCTTAAGGTGGCACTTATTCATAATCGGCCTGTATTGGGCGGGAATAACAGTTCGGAAGTTGGTATTGTTATGGTGAGCGACCTTAATATGGCTCCATACCCTAATTTAGGGAACCTAACCAAGCAAATTGGAGAAACAAATGCAGACAAGGGAATGTTTGGGCGGTTTGACGACAAACCAACAATGAATCTTGTTGCCCGTGAACCCAATATAACACTCTTTTTAAATATGCACGTTACCAAAGCAAATGTAGCCAATAGTATAATTAATTCGGTGGTTGCCCAACATATAATAACTAATAGAGAAGTCTTAGTCTCCGGTAGGCTTTTTGCCGATTGTACCGGCGATGGAAACTTAGGCTTTGCTGCGGGTGCAGATTTTAATTATGGCAGGGAGTCAAAAAACGAGACCAATGAACCAATTGCTCCGGAAAAGGCCGACTCTTTGGTGCTGGGAGCCTCTTTGGGCTGGCACACGAGCGATAGGGGTAAGGAGGTTTTATTCCCGGAATGCCCTTGGGCTATGACATTTAGTGAGGAAAGTTGCCAGAACGCCTTTAAAGGTATTTGGAATTGGGAGACAGGATTTCAATACGATATGGTAAACCAAACAGAGTTTATTCGCGACAATATGTTTCGTGCGATCTATGGTAACTGGAGCTTTCAAAAGAATCATTCCCAATTTAGTGAAAAATATATGGCGTATTCGCTCGACAGAGTTGGATATATTTTAGGGAAACGTGAATCGAGAAGACTGTTGGGGGAGATTGTATATAGCCAAAACGATATTGTTGACAGCATTTCATATCCTGATGCCTGTGTTTCAACCAAGTGGGGAATCGACCTTCATTATCCTGATCCTGAAAATACAAAGTACTTTCCGGGGATTGAATTCCGATCTTCATCATACCATCCATTAAGCCAAAAACACCCGGCTCGTAGTTTGCCATACCGGTGCTTTTATTCGCGCAACATATCCAATTTATTTATGGCTGGACGATGTGTCAGCATGACCCATATTGCGCACGGAATGTTTCGTTGTCAGAATACCACTGGGATGATGGGTGAAGTGGTTGGAATGGCCGCTTCTATTTGTATAGAGAACCAATCTTTCCCAAGAGACATATATCCGGGCTTTTGGCCAGAAATGGAGGAATTATTAAAAAAAGGGATATAAGGGGAGGTCAGCTTGTCGCAAAAGCCTATCCCGCAGGCCCAATATTGAAGGTTTTGAATAAATTATATATGAAACGACGAGATTTTGCAGAGCTTATTTCAGTAGGTACTTTGGGAATGCTTATGGTCCCCTCAATAGGATGTTCCATGATGTCGAAATCGCGATCTAATGGGCCAAAACAGATCTACCTGAAATCAGAGAAAAATAGTAAGATGGATTTACCGCATGGGAAGCGTGTTCCTTTTGGTTGGTCCGCAATGGGCATTTCTCCAGAGGAGTCATTTTTGTTAAAGCCAGAAGAAACGGTGCCCAAGGGAAATCTATTGTTAAGAGTTTCTGTTGCCCAGGAAATATGGGATAAAAAACTTCTTCATATTAATATCCCTGAGGCAGATATTTATTTAGGGGCTATCGACATTCGTTTCTCCTCCGTATTGGTCCCTTATGAGTTGAAGATAGAGAGTAAATATATTCCATTAATTAATAAATACGGGTTACAACTTAAATTGGAATCTTCTTCCTCTTTATGGATTTTTGATAACCCGGATGGGAATACCAATAATCTGGCATTTTTGCCCCACCTGTTGGTCTCTAAAGAGGAATCAGGGAAGACCAGTGATTTTCTGGATTGTTTTATGTCCGTTAATTCCATCCAGGCATTTGGGTGGCGTGAAGGCACTGTGCTTGATGGCCTTTGGCAAATTTATGACCGGAAAGGAGAAGAAAAGGCTCTTAAAGCCATCCAGCAACATTTAAACCTGTTTTTCGATGTTAACAAAAATCTGGTATATGAAACCTCACAAAGTGTACCAAGAGACAATAGAGTTGATGGAATTGAATCAACCATCCCCTTTGCAACGCTCACAAGGTTATACCCCAATCATCCAATTATAGGTACCGTTTTAGATGGTTGGGGCTCCTTGACAAAGGAAAATGGAATGGTTACTGATGGCATGCAACTATCAGCCGAAGGATGTTATACCGTGGCCTATCCAATGGCGGTAATTGGGAAAAGCAGGCACAGCAAAGACTTAATGAATAAAGCATTGGAACAACTCAAACATCGTTTTGTGCTTATTCATGAGGGTGATTTCTATTTGCGTGCCACCGGAAGCGAACGAACCTATAAGAACTGGGCAAGGGGTGCAGCTTGGTTCTTGCTGGGATTCTCCAGGACTATATATGAACTAAAAGATGAAATCATCGATGAGGAGATAGTCGCAAAGTTTAGGGAAGGGGTGGATATGGCCTTGTCGATGCAACGCCAAGATGGTTTGTGGAGTTGTTTTATGCACAAAGATGTATCACCCGACACCTCCGGCTCTGCCGGAATATCAGCAGCTATTCTCACCGGAATTGAACAGGGAATCCTTCCCGAATCGTACAGAAAGCAGGTCGATAAATGTTGGGTCGCTTTACAAAATTACCTGACTCCTGATGGATTTTTAAAGGGGGTGGCGCAGGATAACCGGGGTGGAATCTCCCTTCAGGAGGGCGAATATAGGGTAATTGCGCAAATGGGAATGGGGATGATGGCCCAACTGTATGCCTTCTTGGGACAGGATGAATCTTAAAACTTAGCGAAGAATGAAATATTTTCAACAAAGTTAATGTCTTATTTCCAGATGATTAACATTTTTATGTTAAAAGAGACAGATCCGGCTTGCTCTATATCCCGTCCAATGAAAGAACTGAAATTCTTTTGCAAGAAGGAGATTAAATCGGTAGTAAAGGTCCTTTTAACCTTAGAAATTGATCCTGGAAGAGATCTCTGCTATGCCGATCCTCGTAGGGATAGGATTTTAGAACGTGGCGATTTCTATGCCCATGTAAATGGTCAGAAATTGAAATTCGAGCTGACTAAGTACCAATTGGATGCTTAGAATCTAGAAAAAGAATATGAAACATAGTAATATCTATATTTTTTTAGCCGTCTTCATCGTGTTTTATTTTTCTCAAAAAACAATTGGGGGAAATAAAAAACCACTGCCACAATCAAATTATGCTTCAGAAGTCATGTCGGATGCCTATTGGGCCTTATGGAATTCGGAGGTTCAAGAAAAAATCAATGAAGATATCGAGAAATACAGAAAAGCAGATGGGAT
This sequence comes from Marinilabiliaceae bacterium, assembly GCA_041583495.1. Taxonomy (GTDB): domain Bacteria; phylum Bacteroidota; class Bacteroidia; order Bacteroidales; family Marinilabiliaceae; genus JBFHFS01. The sequence goes on from JBFHFS010000005.1 coordinate 57,955, forward strand.
ATTAAGATTTGATGGTCTTCCCCCGGGTACAGCGGTAACAGTGGAACAAATATCCCATGACTTCATATTTGGAGCGAGTATTTTTAATTTTAACCAGCTAGGGACTGCTGAAAGGAATCGAAAATATAAAGTGTTGTTTGGTGAATTGTTTAACTCTGCAACGATACCCTTTTATTGGAAAAAGTTTGAAATGCAACCGAACCGACCCCGTTTCCACGAGGAGTATTGGGATACTGAAGAATACTGGAATAGTGTAGCTAAACCAAAAGAGGAGCTTCATTGGCGTCGTCCTTCCTCCGACCAGATTGTCAGGTTTTGTGAGGAAAAAGGTATCCGCCTACATGGGCACACCATGATTTGGGGAAACCGTAATTGGCACCACCCCGAATGGCTGTTTGAATCGTTTTGCCCTCAAGATGAAAAGGAGAAGCTTCAACGCTTTTCAAAAGATAAGTTGTACAATTTGTCTGCTTCGCAAATAGAAGAGCTGGCTCCAGTTTTTTTTAAAGAGATGACCCGGCTTTTCGAAAAGAGAATAGTCGAATTGGCAAATTATTACGGAGACCGTCTTGACAGTTGGGATGTGGTAAATGAAAGCGCCACCGATTATCATGGAAATTGTATTACGGGAGATGTCGTTTGTAAGAGCCGGTATGGATTAATGCCAGGAGATTATACTTACCATGCCTTTAGAACCGCCAACCGTGTTTTTCCTAAAAATGTGGTTTTAAATATCAACGACTATGCCAATAACGACAATTATGCCAATCAAACCAAAGATCTGATAGCAAACGGTTGCCGTATTGATGTTATGGGATCACAAATGCATTTGTTTGATCCTCAGCAATGTTTGGATATTGCAGACGGAAAAATGATAGAATCTCCGAAACAGGTGTGGGATAAGATGGCAACTATTTCAAAAGCCAAATTACCAATTCACCTGAGCGAGATAACCATCACCTCACCAGGGGATGACCATCGCGGAAGAGAAATACAGGCTGTCATAGCCCGTAATTTGTACCGATTGTGGTTCAGTATTAAACCCATGATGGGGATCACCTGGTGGAATGTTGTTGATGATTGTGGTGCTCCGGGGGAACCAAGCATATCTGGAATATTCACACGAAATATGGAACCCAAACCAGCATTCTTCGCACTGGATGAATTAATTAACCATGAATGGAAAACCAACACAACGATTGTTACTGACAAGGACGGGACGGCACGTTTCCGTGGGTTTAAGGGCCGCTACCGTGTTTGCTGGAAGAACAGTGTGGGAGAAGAACAGATGGTAGAATTTTATTTGAAAAAGGACGGGGATGGCTTGAGCAAAGGCCAATGAAAATGAACTCAATGGAATCAAGTTGGGCCCCTACTCAGGGTTTAACCTGGAAGGCTGGTTGGTCTTATTTTTTTATAGGTGGATCATGATGGGGCCATCAGGTTCAAATTTTGGCCTTCAAAGGAGGATGAAAGGTTTAACGAGAATTGAAAAAGAAGGGAAATTAATTTTTAATTTATTATGGTGAAAAGAAAAAGCTTCTTCAACCCTAATACGCTTATTGTAACTTTCATATGTATTAGTTTGTGGGGATGTCAATCTGGTAATCAAAATATCGGCCATTCTGTAACAAATGATCTGTCAATGGTCAGGAAGACACAAGTTTTGTCTGACAACTGGAGGTTTCAGCTTGATGTAAGAGATATCGGAGAGAAAGAGCAATGGTATAGAAAAGATTTTAATGCCTGGGCAACTGTTACCGTTCCCCAGGCATGGAATTGTTATGAAGAAGCTTTGTGGCAATATGAGGGAATTGGATGGTATGCCACCACCATAAATCCGGAAGATTTTTCTCCCGGTGGGAAAACTCAAATTAGTTTTGGGCGGGTGATGTACTATAGCAAAGTATGGCTAAACGGAGAATTTATCGGAGAGAACATAGGGGGGTATTTACCTTTCGGTTTTGATATTACCAAGCATCTTAAACCCGGGCAGGAGAATAGGCTTATGATTAGGGTTGATAACAGGGCAAATATCAAGTGGTTGCCAGCATCAGAGCAAATGGAATGGATTCAGTATGGGGGTATCCTCGAACCGGTAAAGCTGGTCAATACACCACATACATATATTGATAATTTAATAGTAAGGACAAAACAAGATAACAAGGGAGCCGCTGGTATCAGTTGTATGATCAGTATTGCGAATGAAACAATGGAAGAAACTGAGCTGGACCTGAATGTAGGGATTTCGCTCCATTCCGAAATTGAGAATAAAAGGGTAAAAGTACTTTGTAAGCCCAATGCAAAAACGAAAGTTAATGTTGACTTTACCCTTGAACAAGCCAAATTATGGTCCCCTGACACACCGGTATTATATACAGCCAATATCGGTCTTTTAAAAAGCGGCAGTAAAATTGATGATCTGTCCGAGCGATTTGGGATAAGGGATGTAAGGGTGGAAGGTACCACTATTCTATTGAACGGGGATTCATTGATTATAAAGGGAACAAACCGATATGATGCCTACGATCGGTTTGGGCCGAATCCGCCTGAAATACTTTTAAGAGAGGAGCTTGCGTTGATGAAAAGTGTAGGGATAAATACTCTTCGCGTACATTTTCCTGCATCACCCCAGGTTTTGAGCCTTTTGGATGAATATGGAATATTGCTCTTTGAAGAAATTCCATTAAACTGGTGGGGTCTCAAATGGGGTGGCATCCCATCGATAGGCGGTGAAGCGGAGCAAAACCTGGATATTCTTGATCAGGCCAAGTCAGCTCTGGCTGATATGGTCGCAAGGGATAAGAATCATCCCTGCATTATAATATGGAGCATGGCCAATGAGTGTGCTACAAAAAATGAAGTTGGGATAACGGTAATGCGTGAGTTATTGAAACTGGCAAAAAACCTCGATCCCACTCGGCTTGTAACATTTGTGGCAGGCGGCGATCCCACGGATCATCTGGGATTCGATGAAGCGGACATTGTGTGTTTTAATGAATATTTCATTTGTGACCACATTAGTCAGCTTGATTCCGCAGTTTATAAGCGGCTTTCCATGGAACTGGCTTTGTATCGCAGTAATTTTCCGGATAAACCGATCTTAATGACAGAATTTGGACGACAAGGCATAAAGGGTATCCATGGAGATGTTTTTTATACAGAAGAATTTCAGGCAGCTTATCTTGAGAATAACTGGAAAGCTTTGGAAGAGAATCCTTCAATTTCTGGTGGAATTCTTTGGACCTGGGCTGATTATTTTCATGAATTGCATTTTGCCATGCAAACCAGTTATGAATTTTACGGCATAATACATGCTAATTACGGACCCTTTGGCGTCGTAACCGGGGATCGTAAGCAGAAAAAGTCTCTGGAGACACTTGCACGGATGTATGGAGGCAGGGTCCCCACGAATTAAGAATGATATAATTTAAGTGGTAATTTGTTACGATTTAAAATGATTAAAAATAATTCCAATTTTAAGAACCGGCAGGCCTCTCTTTTTAAAAAAACAGGGATGGGATTTGGAAAATCTTGTAACCTATGCAAAAGCTATTTTTGTTATAACTGTCAGATTTTCATCTGTATTGAAAGGCATGGTTGTTGGTTTTTTTAGAATCAAAGGATATCGCAAAATATATATTTCATTATTCCTGACGAGTAAGAATAAAGATTTAGATAGGGTATGAAAAAAAGAAACATTTCAAGACGTAATTTCATGAAGGGCCTTACAGCAGGAGCCCTTACAGTAAGTCTGGTTCCGGCATGGGCATTGGAGAACAGACAAAATAGTTTTGGTGAAATGAACCAACTTCCTGAGACTTACCTCCCAAAATTATTTGATTGTAACAAGTACATCGGACCGGGTTTTCCCACTCGACCGGATTTTATGCATGCTAATGATCTGGTGGGTCATCTCGATCGGCTGGGCGTTGACCGCGCTGTAGCGTGGCACACCTCTGCACGGGAGATTAACCCGATGGTGGGTAATGTAGAGTTGATTCGGGAAATTAATGGTGCTGGTGCTCAGGGACGGATTATCCCTTCCTTCATTATCACACCCACCTTGATTAATGATCCAGGTGTCATGGCCCAGTTCCTGGATTTTGTTAAGACCAATAACATCCATTCCTTTCACTTCTTTCCCAAAAAATTCAAATGGTCGCTCCTGGATATTGCCCCTGTGATAAGGGCAATTCTGCCATATAATCCCGTGTTGTTTCTTGACTCTTTTGAAAACCTTGGCAATAACATGGATATTCTGCTGAACTTCTCCTTGGAGTTTCCGCAGGTAAATATCATTTTCACGAATGCGATGTGGCCTCACTATAAGAGTATATTCGAATTAATGGAGGCACGTCCAAATATCTGTATGGACACTTCTTTAATTCACACCTATCGCACCACTGAGCAAGTAATAGAGCGATTCGGAGCCGAGCGTCTCATTTTTGGTGCCGGGTACAAGTCAAACAACGGAGCCTCCATTGCCGCTCTGGCGCACGCAGAAATTAGCTCCCGGGATGCACAACTGATTGCACATAATAATCTGGAAGCCTTATTAAAAATCGAATCACCTCTTTCCGGGACCAAACTTGTTGCAGGGGACAAGTTTTGGCATCGTTTCCTACGACGAGAGCATTTAGGACTGGAGGTTATAGACGCACATACTCATCACACGCATGGTACTTTAGGTTGGGATGACCCTGAACCTACTGACATGGATGGATTCGTTAGACATTCCTTAAAAAGCATGGACCAAATAGGTGTAAAAACCATGATCGTTGCTGAAACAGAAGTTTATCTTCCGGACTTAGAGGGGGGGATGACCTATATGGAAAAACATTTGAGCCCTCATGGAAACCGTTTCCACGGGTACTTCCCCGCCATCGCATTCACTTCGGAGTATGCCGGAAAGATTATTCCCAGGCTGGACGAGTTCTTTTCACGCTCATATTACGTTGGATTTAAGACTCTTAATGACTACTGGAAAATCCCGGTCACCGATCCCTGTTTCATCCCCATGTGGGAATACGCTAACTCCCACAGGCTGCCCATTCTCCTTCACACCTGGGAAGGCAAATACGACGCCCCTGGAATGTTGAGGGACATCGCTCCTAGATATCCCAATGCCACCTTTATACTTGGTCACTCAGGGAGCAATGATCGACCCGATGCAGAGAAGTTGGTGCAGGAAAACCCGAATGTCTATCTGGAATGGTGCGGGAGCTTTGTAAATCCAACTGATTGGGGTGAAACATTGGAACGCCTCGGTAATCGTCGCCTTGTTTACGGCAGTGATGGCATATCCTGGGAGAAACAATGGGGACACAATCCCGTCTGGGAAATGGGTCGTCTGCTTTCACTCGATGTGTCTGATGAAACCCTTATGCCAATTTTAGGGGATAATATGCGGTCTGTTCTGGCTAAGAAATGTTAAGACGATGAAACATTTTATTCTTTTTCGATTTAAATCCGTTTTTGATTATGGTCCGGGGGCAAATTATCGGAAGGACAGGCGCTCATGCCAGATATCTGTTTTTGCCGACCCGATATTTGTCGATGTTGAGGCTCTTTATTCAGTTACTGCAGAATAGAACTTGAGTAGGAAAGAAAATAAAAAGGATTAACAATGAGTTTAGTACGAATTTTAATGTTCCTGATTTTTGTAAGGGCTTCCCTCCAGGCGTCTGCCAAAGATGTGGAGCAATGGAGCGTTTTTGAGGTTAGTTTTAATGTGGAGAGTCGTATAAACCCATTTACCGAAGTACAACTTAGCTCAATTTTTGTGCATGATTCATTGAAAATAAAAGTAAACGGATTTTACGATGGTGATAATATTTTCAGAATTCGCTTTATGCCTCCCCAAGCTGGTGAATGGAGCTATGTTACAAAGAGTAATGTGGCCAGCCTGGATGATCGGAAAGGGAAGTTTAAATGTGTTGAACCTTCATCCATAAACCATGGATATGTTTGTGTAAGGGATACCTTTCATTTTGCCTATAAGGATGGGACCCCCTATCTCCCTTTAGGTACTACAGCATATGCCTGGCATTTGCAGGAGGACTCTCTGTGTAAACAAACCTTACAAAGCCTGAAAGAATCTCCCTTTAATAAGATTCGGATGTGTGTTTTTCCTAAGAAGTATCGGTGGATAATGAACGACCCTGCCATTTTTCCTTTCGAAAAGAAATCCAATGGGGAATGGGATTTTGAACGTTTCAATCCGACATATTTCCAAGAGCTTGATAAGAATATTGACGCGCTTGCAGAAATGGGTATTGAAGTTGATTTGATTCTTTTTCACCCCTACGATTACTCATGGGGCTTTGATGAAATGGATTCCATAACAGATATTCGATATCTTGACTATATTATTGCCCGGTTGGCTTCTTTCCGAAATGTTTGGTGGTCAATGGGCAACGAATATGACCTGATCAAATCGAAAAATGATGATCGATGGGACAGTTACTTTAAGTTTATAAAGGCTAATGATCCTTATGGGCACTTGCTTTCCGTCCATAATGGCCCCCGCTGGTATAATCATTCCAAACCATGGATTACCCATTTGAGCTTGCAAACCAAAGAGCTTGAAAGTTTGGTGGAAGTCAGGGACAAATACCAAAAACCAGTATTAGTTGATGAGTGTGGATATGAAGGGAATCTCCCCTGGGAATGGGGCAATCTAACCGCCAAAGAGTTGGTCCATCGTTTCTGGGTGGGAATTAGCCGGGGCTGTTATGTGGCTGCTCACGGCGAAACTTTTTTGGATGACAATGACGTCTTGTGGTGGTCGAAGGGCGGTGTTTTAAAAGGGGAAAGCGTTGAGAGAATTAGGTTTATCAAAAAGATATCAGAATCTTTCCCTTTAGCAAAGCTCAACCCGGTTTCTAAAGGGTATTGGAGGAAAAGAGGGGGTTGTTGTGCCGGTGATGATTTCTATTTGTATTACACCGGCAATACACAATCAAAATATATTGAAGTAGAACTTTCTGATAATTGTCTATATGATGTTGAAATTATTGACGCCTGGGACATGGTGGTTCGAAAATACGATGAAAAAATTTCAGGAAAGTGCAGGATAAATTTGCCGGAAAAGCCTTATCAGGTAATTATTTGCAGAAATATTAAAAAGTAAATCAAAGAATGGCACGGATCTATAAACATCTTATTTATTGTCAGTTTTTTACCAGAAAGCACAAACAAAATGAAACAAACAATGTGGGAATACAGAAAGCTAACCTGGGGCAACTGTTTTAGGCCCTGATATTGGAGGGTTCAGGCATTGTGATTCAGGCTAATGAATTGCATGTAATCTCGTTATGATGAACCCGGCTTGAAAAAAGTGAAAATTTGACTTTGATGATCCAGAAGAATTGAAATAAAAATGAACCATAGAATAGTTGTCACCAATGTTGTTAATAATTCATAAACGATGAAGCCAACCTATTACATCCTATTATTTAAACTGCTTCTTTTCCTTCCTTCTGCAGGTACTGCTTTTGCAGGAGAATGGACCTTATATGTTTCGCCTCGTGGCGATAACCAGAATCCTGGGAACAATATTGAACAACCCTTAAAGGATATCCAGTTTGCACTGGATAAAATCCCGGATTTAAAAAAAGCCGGAATAGATTCTATTCAAATCCGATTGTTGGAAGGGGATTATTCTTTGATCTCCCCGTTGAGACTCCGGCCTGAGCATTCGGGAAGCCCAAGATCGCCTCTCATTATTTCTCCTCAACCGGGTGCCAAAGTGCTTATAAGCGGTGGTAGGAAGCTGGGAGGTTGGAAAAAACAAAGAAATGGCCTGTGGGCGGTTGATATCCCGGAAGTTGCTGCGGGGCAATGGAGATTTCGACAGCTTTTCGTAAACGATAAATTGGGAACCAGAGCACGGAAGCCAAACAATGGTTTTTTAATTGTAAAAGGAATGCCCGATGGAACCCCAGGAACGGTTGGTTACCACACCGATTGCCAAAGGTTTGAATTTTCGAAGGGCGACATTGATCCCAAATGGTTAAATAGGGACGATGTGGAAGTCGTTGTTTATCACTTTTGGACCGATTCACATTTGCCGATCCAATCTATTGATGAGAAAACCAATATTGTAACTTTTAAACACAAGGCAGGCAAAGTTTTCACCGATGATTTTTCTGAAAATGGTGCCCGATATATTGTCGAAAATGTTTTTGAGGAGCTGGATGTTCCCGGTGAATGGTATCTGGATGTCAAAAAGGGAAGATGTTACTATTTCCCGTTTCCTGAAGAAGAAATTGGAACAACTAGTTTTTATGCACCAGTTGCCCCTCAACTAGTCTCTATTAAAGGAAATCCTGAAGATGCGCAATGGGTTAGAAATATTCGCTTTGAAAACCTGGAGTTTAGCTATACCAATTGGGAATTGCCCGAAGGAAATTCCAACGACAGGCAAGGCTCAGCAAGTGTGCCAGCGGCCGTTTCCCTGACTGGGGTACAAGATTGTGGCTTCTCACAGTGCACCTTTACCAACCTGGGAACATGGGGTTTCGAGTTGAATGAAGGCTGCGCGAACAATACCTTTTCTCACAATGAGATCGGTCATATTGCCGCAGGTGGTTTTCGGGTAAATGGCGGCACCTATACCGATCATCCATTCCTGAGGACAAAAAATAATAAAATGACTGATAACCATATTCACCATTATGGGGAAGTCTACCCCTCTGCCGTTGGGGTTTTGTTGCAAAATACCGAAGGAAACCTGGTGGGGCACAACTTAATTCATGATGGATATTACACGGGTATTTCCGTTGGGTGGCAGTGGGGTTACCAACGAAGCATTAGTCGAGATAACATATTGGAATTCAACTATATTTACAATATCGGGCAAGGTTTGCTTTCCGATATGGGCGCCATATATACCTTGGGTTTGTCTCCTGGTACCGTTATTCGCAATAACTTGATCCATGATGTGGATGCCAACCATTACGGTGGATGGGGAATTTACCACGACGAAGGGTCATCGCACATCCTGGTGGAAAACAACATCGTTTACAATACTAAATTTGCTCCTTTGAATATTCATTTCTGTAAAGAAGTGACTGTTAGGAACAACATCTTTGCCTTGGGGAAGCTCCAACAAATCAGCCGTGGCAGATCTGAACCACACAAAAGTGTTTTCTTCGAGCAGAATATTATCTACTGGAAAGAAGGAAAATTGTTCGATGGCAAATGGGACGACTACCTCCATCCGTTTTATTTTCATCCAAAAAATGAAGGTGGGGTCAGGGAAGTGAGTGAAACATTCGATGCGGATTTCAATCTTTATTTTAATCCTGAAAAATCCTTGGATGAAATTGATTTTAATGGAAAAAACTGGGATGAATGGAACAACATGGGCAAAGACCTCCATGCTGTTTTTGCCGACCCGAAATTTGTCGATGCCGAAAACTTCGACTTTAGGTTGCACCCGGATTCCCCTGCATTTGGCTTGGGCTTCAGTCCTATTGACCTGTCAGAAGTTGGGCCAAGGGGGAAAACAGGTGCCCGCTGTATGTGATGTTATTTTTTAATGTGCAACCAGAAAAATTTAAATGAAGATATTATGAAACGAGTGTGTCCTTTATTGATGTGTTTTCTCATTCTTACGTATTATAGCGGAGCCCAAAAAACCGAAATAAAAAATGATACTTATTGGAACTCAACCAGTATGTTCAATACTTATTGGCTTCCGGTTGATCCCAATGCACACATCGATTACATCGATCTGGATGGCGATGGAGACCCTGACGTGTTGAAAACAATGACCCCAAACGGCTTCCCCATCCAATGGATTGATGATGATGACGACATGAAAAAAGGGGATTTACAAGGCGATATTGACAGCGATTGCCTGATGGTAGACCGAAACCATGATGGTGAGTATGCAAGTTATGGCGATGTTGTGGTCGACTGGGTGGACAACGATGGGGATGGCGCGGCCGATATGCAAATTTATGGCGACTATGCCCGCGAGGATCAGAAAGAGGCTTCATGGGGGCCCGGTCACCTGATGATCAATATAGACACAGACCATGATCATATCATGAATTACATCGACTGGAATACCTTTCATCTGCGTGGCTGGATTCACGACGGACAGGCCGATTTCTATGAAGATTATCAGGGGAAAAGCCTGTTCCTGAAAATCCATACCTCACCTGAAAAGATGAATGACCCTCGTTTGAACTGGGAAAACCCGTTCCTTTTTTATGACCCCGATAATGATGGTTTGACCGAATATGCCATTCGCGTAATTGACAACCCTGTTCGAGGCGAGCCGGGCGATGAGTACCTGACCCTGCTTACCGGTAAGGTTAGTTGGATATCTATGGCTTATGACCTTGATAATGACAACGGGCCGGGAAGTGAGTTCGACTTCGACATGACTGTAAGTTTTCGTGGTGAAGGCTTTAACTATATGGACCAGGTACATTCTTTCCCCAAAATGAGGGGGCTGCCACAAAGTGACCAATATTTTATGGATCCGCGGGTTCGTCAGTTGAAAGAGTTGATTTACCCTGACCACGGATCCATCCATGACCTGATCTTTAACCGAGGCCAATGGGATGAAGTCTATTTTGCTTATGATGAGGATGATGATTGTAAGCGCTGGGAGCGGGTAGAATTATATGACCCGCTGAATCCCTATAAAACAGGGAAACGGAATGGGGGCCTCGACAATAACGCGCAAGCTGACGCCGTTGGCAACCGCGCCGAATGGGACCTGGACAATTCGGGCAGGGGCAAGCTGTATGTAGCCAAGTTTGATGGCAGGATTCACTTACTGGGTGCTGAATTGGGATTTTGGCGAATCGACCAGAATGCCTACTATTTTCACGGAATGGGTGGCCTTTATGATGGTTACGGACCGGAGCGGCTTTCCAGAGATGTGGAATCCCCTTTTCCTCTGGTTAAATATACCGACACCAACAACAATGGCTTTTTTGACACTTTCGAATACGACCTCGATGGGGACACTATTTTCGAGGAGGTGGTTTCACTCAAAGATTTGGGAATTGATGACCAGTGCGCGGTCCATGAATTCAGCAAGATGGAATATGACGACTTGACTGCACTGAAAACAGGGGTTGCAAAAGAGATGTGGCAAAAGGCTATGGATGCTGTGGCTGTCGCCAAAGAAGCAGGAATAGACACAAATTGGTATGCTATGCTGATGTCTCCAAAATCAACCAGGCAGAAATACCACAATGGTTATTGGTTGCAATTCTATCTGTACAGGGATATGGTGGATACTGCCAAACGGGAAGGAAATACCAGGCAGGTAAAAGCATTGACCAAAGCCTACTATTCAGGGAATTGGAAAGGACTTAAGCTCTGGTAAGTAGTGTTATTGTGGAAAAATGAGGATCTAGTAATTAAATAAATATGCTATGCGCTGAACACATCAATTGAATGGGATTTTGCTCAGGAAGTTATGCTGAGCAGTAAGGAGATGTTTAATCCGCATCGGATAAAAGGGTATTTAAAAAGATAAAACATTTGAACATGAAAAATTTTTTTACAAGAGTTGAAATATGCTCTTTATTTATTTTGGCAATCATCTTTGCCGCATGCAATTCAGTGCCTCCTCCCGAGCCCTTTTTGCCAGTACCCTCTGAACGGCAATTGGCATGGCATGAAATGGAGTTTTATGCTTTTGTGCATTTTAATATGAATACTTTCTCAAACAAGGAGTGGGGATTTGGTGATGAAAATCCTTCGCTGTTTAATCCGACCGAACTTAACTGCCGACAATGGGCAAAGGTTTGTAAAGAGGCAGGAATGAAGGGCATTATCCTCACAGCCAAACATCATGATGGTTTTTGCTTATGGCCATCAGAATTTACTGAACATTCAGTTAAAAACGCTCCCTGGAAAAACGGAAATGGAGATGTGGTAAGAGAATTGTCCGATGCTTGCCAGGAGTACGGACTTAAAATGGGAATTTACCTTTCACCATGGGACCGAAATCATGCTGATTACGGAAAACCTGAATACATTACTTATTTCAGGAACCAATTGCGTGAACTGTTAACGAACTACGGGGAAATTTTTGAAGTGTGGTTTGATGGTGCCAATGGAGGAACAGGCTACTACGGAGGTGCCAATGAAGAGCGTAAAATTGACAATAAAATTTATTACGATTGGTCCAATACATGGAAGATTGTACGGGAACTTCAGCCCAATGCCGTTATGTTCAGCGATGGGGGACCTGATGTTCGTTGGGTTGGGAACGAGTCAGGCTGGGCAAGACCTACCAACTGGAGTACGCTGAATCGCGATGACTTTGCGCCAGGGGTTGTGCCGGATATCGAATTTCTGAGGCAGGGACAGGAAGACGGAACGCACTGGTTGCCCGCCGAGGTGGATGTTTCCATCCGCCCCGGGTGGTATTACCATGAATCGGAAGATCATAGAGTTAAAACGTTGCCTGATTTGCTGGATATCTATTACAATTCTATTGGAAGAAATGCTTCTTTCCTGCTAAACCTGCCGGTAGACAGAAGAGGGTTGGTTCACGAAAAAGATGTTGAACAATTGCATAAATTACGTCAGGCTGTGGATGCTGATTTCGCGGAAGATCTCGCAAAGGGAGCAAAAGTGGTTGCCTCAAATACAAGGGGGAAAGGTTCAAGGTACCAGGCATCCAATGTAACCGACGGGGATTCGGATTCATACTGGTGTACCGATGATGATGTGGTAACAGGATCGCTGGAAATCTTCTTTGACGATCTCACCGAACTAAACCGGTTCCTTGTGCAGGAAGATATCCGCTATGGGCAGCGGGTCCGGGAATTTAAGCTGGAAGCTTCTGTGGATGGCGAGTGGATTCCTGTTGTCAATGAAACCACTATTGGCAGAAAACGGATTTTACGGTTCCCAAATATAAAAACCCATGGTTTGAGATTTACAGTGGTTGACTCCAAAGCCTGCCCTGTAATCTCCAATATTGAAGTTTATAAAGCGCCTAAAGTTTTGATTGAACCGGATATCAGGAGGAACAAAAACGGTATTGTAACCATTCAATCGTTTGATACCGGCTTGGAAATTTATTATACCCTGGATGGGGCCAAGCCTGGATTAAACTCACCTAAATATTCCGGTCCCTTTGAGTTGAATAAAAAAGCTATTGTTACAGCAATGGCTTACGACCGTGGAGAGGGAAAAGAAAGCGAACCATCAACCAGGGAATTCGATAGAGTCAAAGCCAATTGGAAAGTCGTTGGTAAAACGGTCCAGCCCGAAAATATCAATAATATTTTTGATGATGACCAGACTACTTCCTGGCGTTCATCACTGGACAAACAGTCTGATTTGATTATTGACCTGGGAACTGTGGTTGATCTGGAAGGATTTAAATACCTGCCTGAACAAGGCAGACGTGATCCGGGGATTATTTCAGACTACCGTTTTTATGTGAGCATGGATGGGAAGAATTGGGGCAACCCGGTTTCAGTAGGCGAATTTTCTAATATAAAAAACAGCCCGGTCTTGCAGATCAAAAAATTCAAAGCCAGACGAGGCCGGTATATTAAATTCAGTGCTCTAAATTCAGTGTCGGAAGAGGGTAACATCGGAATGGCTGAATTTGATATTATCACCAAAAGCAATAATTAAAAAAATGTTTGAACAGTAATGGATTTATACCAATAATGCTCATGGAGTGGAAACTTAAAGAACGAATTAGGTTGTTTTTTAGCTGGATGATAGTGAGTGCATTGCATTCTGCTATGCTGTCCGCACAACCCCTGATGCCTGAAACCGGAGTTAGTTTTAAAACATCGGATATAAACCTGCAAAAAGTATTTGATAAGGCAGAGCGCATTGCTAAATCCAACGAAAAAACTTTTAGCAACTATCAGGTAATGGTTGAAGGTGGTGGATATAGTGCCGTTTATCTTGAAACCCAGCCAATGGGTGGTGCAATGTATGCCAAAAGAGATGTAAGTATTGCAAAAAACAACCAATTGGTTTTTATGGTTTGTCAGCGGGAGGATGGGCGGTTGCCGGGTTCTGTTCGTGTTAAGGATGGCGGGCTGGTTTCCCGGTATCACGAATTACAAGGAAATTATTTGCCAATTGAAGCTTTCGAGGTTTATTTCTGGTTAGGACAGGAGGAAAAGTACCTGAGAAAGTTATATGAAACATTGGAAAAGTATGACAATTATCTGTGGAGAACCCGTGATTCAGATCATGATGGTTGCCTTGAGACATGGTGTATCCATGATACGGGAGAAGATCACAGCTCTCGTTTTGGTGATTCATATCACTCCTGGCCCTTTGATTTTGCCCCTACACTTGAAAACTTAAACAATTTATCGGAAAAGGATTCACTACAACTTTGCAGTGATATTTATAATCATTGTAAAGGATGCCTAAAATTTGATTCTCCATTGCCCATGGAATCAATGGATGTTATGTCGTATTCCTATGGCAACCGATATGTCCTTTTACGCATTTCCCGGATACTTCAAAATGGAGAGGCTGACTTCTGGAAAAAGAAAGCAGTGGATGTACAGGAAAAAATGAAAGATTATTTATGGATTCCAGAAAAACATGCTTGTTACGACAGGGACAGGGATAACAAAGTGATAGATATTTTAATTCATAACAATCTTCGCTGTATGTATTTTGGAAGTTTCAGTCAACAAATGGCAGATGAATTTATAAAACATCATTTAATGAATCCGGATGAGTTTTGGACCCGGATGCCCCTGCCTTCAGTAGCAGTAAATGATCCTGCTTTCAGAAATATGGCAGGCAATAATTGGAGTGGTAAACCCGAGGGACTTACTTTTCAGAGGTCAATCAGAGCCCTGGAGAATTATGGACACTATGCAGAGTTAACTTTAATCGGGAAAAAGCTTCTGAAAGTTATAGCTGATTCCTTGTTTTTTGTTCAGCAGTTTGACCCTTTTACCGGTCAATGTGATGAACCTTTAGTAAGGAGTGGATATGGTCCAACTGTATTGGCATCTTTGGAATTCATTTCCAGGTTTTATGGAATTCATTTTTCTCAAAATAAAGTTAATTGGTCATGCCTGGATAATTTAAATGACTATGAGTATTCCCAAAAATGGGGAGACCGGCTCTTCAAAATGGAGACTCGGGACAATAGAGTTTTTTGTTCTGTTAACGGAAAAAATGTTTTTTCTTTTTCAAAAGGGGTTAGAGTTATTTCAGATGTAAACGGGGATTTGTTACAAGTAGTTGGAATTGAGCCCGGGAACAAAAATGGGATTGTTCAGGTTGATGGCGTTTCGTTTTCTTTTTCAGTTGAGCCTAATGGAGTTTATGATTTCCAAAAGGGATTAAAAAAAATATCAGAGATACCTTTTTTTGCGCCGGGTTACAATTGAACTGTGGCCTTCTTTAGGAATTACCCGACCGGCAGCAAAATCAGGAGAACGGGTAACCCATAAAGGAGGACATTGGCAAGGGTCTATTTTGAGGTTCCAATACAAATAGCAGGTATTATCGTTGCAAGTTTAAGATGGGAATGAGAGTAGGAAGAAATGGATTATTCATGTAAGATTAATTTTTTAAAAATGAGAAATGGTTTTATTCTACTGGCTTTTATTTTTGTGCTTTTCCCGGGTTTGTCTCAGAGTATCCAACAGGATTGGGAAAATGAGCAGGTCATCGGAATTAACAAAGAGCCGGCACATTGTACCTACTCTGTTTTCCCCAATATAGGGACAGCATTGAAAGGTAGTGCTGATGAATCATCACTTTACCAATCGTTAAATGGCTATTGGAAGTTTAATTGGGTGAAACACCCTAATTTGCGGCCTGTCGATTTTTTTAAAAAAGAATTTGATACAAGAGCCTGGGACAGCATCGATGTCCCATCAAATTGGCAAATGCGGGGGTATGGAAAGCCTATTTATACCAATGTTAGCTACCCTTTTGCCAAGAATCCTCCCTACATAATGGGGGCCGCCCCGGAGGGGTTCACGAAAAACGAATTGCCCAATCCGGTCGGATCCTATAAAAGAAGATTTAATGTCCCTGAAAGCTGGGAAGGGAAAGAAATATTAGTCCATTTTGCCGGAGTGAAAAGTGCCATGTATCTTTGGATAAATGGCAGAAAGGTGGGTTATAGTCAGGGGAGCATGACTCCGGCTGAATATAATATTACCAAATATGTAAAAAATGGGGAAAATGATTTGTCTGTTGAGGTGTACCGTTGGAGTGATGGATCCTATTTGGAAGATCAGGATTTTTGGAGGCTTAGTGGAATTTATCGTGATGTATTCTTGTATGCCGTGCCCAAAGCACATGTCCGTGACTTTAAAGTCACATCGGATCTAAATAATGATCTTTCTTCGGCACAATTGGATGTCAATTTGCAAATGCAGAATACGGGCTATAAAGGAAAACTAACAGTAGAACTTTACCTTCTTGAGAATGGAGAGGAATTCCAAAATCAGCCACCAATTGTAATTAAATCTATTCCTGCCAGCATCGCCCGAAACAAGGAGTTCGAAATAAATTTAGGGAATACTGTCGAAGAACCATTGCTTTGGTCAGCCGAAACCCCAAATTTGTATAATGTGGTTATTGTGTTAAAAAATGAATATGGGGAAATAACAGAAACGATCCCATGTCTTTATGGCTTTAGGCAGATTGAACTCAAGGATCAACAACTCTGGATAAATGGTAAAAGTGTACTATTGAAAGGCGTTAATCGTCATGAAATGGACCCGTTTGATGGGCAGACCATAAGCTTAAAATCGATGGAAGAGGACATAAAGCTCTTCAAACAATTTAATATTAATGCCGTACGGACCAGCCATTATCCCAACCATCCCGACTGGTATAAGTTATGTGATCTTTATGGGATTTATGTAATTGACGAGGCCAATATAGAATCGCATGGGATGGGGTATGGGGAGGAATCATTGGGGCGTCATGAAAATTGGGAAAAGGCGCAGGTTTCCCGGGTGGTTTCAATGGCCGAACGGGATAAAAATCACCCATCTGTTATTATCTGGTCATTGGGAAATGAAGCCGGACCGGGACCTAATTTTGAGGCGTGCCGTTCAGCAATAAAAAAAATTGATTCCAGTCGACCTGTCCATTATGAACAAGATAATTCGGTCGCTGATATTGAAGCAAGTATGTATATGAGCCTCGAAAACCTGGTGAAAGAAGGTGAAGAAACAAACCCCAATCCATTCTTCCTGAGTGAATATGCCCACGCTATGGGGAATGCATTGGGAAATTTCAAGGAATACTGGGAAGTAATTGAGAAATATAAAAGGTTAATCGGAGGGTGCATTTGGGACTGGGCGGATCAGGGGATTGCAAAGGATATTCCAGGGGAACCGGGGAATCAATTTTTTGCCTATGGAGGTGATTTTGGAGACCATCCCAATGATTTTAATTTTTGCCATAACGGATTAACAACTTCTGATCGGCAGGTTACAGCCAAAATGGAAGAGATGAAAAAAGTTTACCAGTATATTAAAATTTTACCGGTAAATATATTAACTGGTGAAGTTGAAATACGGAACAACTACAATTTCAATAATTTAAGGAAGTATTTCCTGGATTGGGAGATTCTGGAGTCGGGGAAAATTATTGATGCCGGGGTCTTAAGTAATCTTGATATTGCCCCCGGGGGGGTGGGAAAAATCAATCTCCCCTATAGTCTTAACCAAAAGGCAGGGAAGGAATATTTCCTGAATATTTTTTTAAAGCTAAAGGTCGATGAACTTTGGGCAAAACGGGGGCATGTGGTTGCAAGAGAACAAATTAAAATTCCATCAACAGCAATTGAGAAATCAATGGCAGCCAATTTCGATTCCTCCGACCTGAATGTAAAGGATGACAGCACAAGCATCACTCTTTCCAATCAGAACATTTATTTGGTTTTTAGTAAGAAGTTTGGCACTATTTCATCGTTGCGATATCGCAATGTGGAAATAATTTCTACACCCGAAAATTTATTAAATCCCCAGATAAGTAATAAGAGAAGGCAAAACTTGATTAGGGCTGAATATCAATTGGTTGCCCATGGTCCATTAACCGATATATTTCGTGCCCCAATAGATAATGACCATAGTTTTGGTTTTGGGCCAGGGCCAAAATGGGTAGAAAACAAATTATATGCACTCAACTATAAAATCCTGGGTGTTGATTTAAATGCAAATGAAAAAAAAGCCATTAAGGTTTCTTTTTCAATGGATTGCACTTCGGAGACCGGGTATAATGTAAGATCGGTTACCGCCTATACCGTTTATGGCAATGGATCCATTGATGTTGCCACCAGTTTTAACCCTGACGATTCTGGCTTTCCTCTTGCCCGGTTGGGATTGCGAATGTTCTTATCTCCCGAACTGGAAAATGTTGAATGGTATGGACGCGGCCCTCATGAAAGTTACCGAGACAGGAAATATTCAGCTTTTGTGGGTTTATTTAAAAATACGGTTACCAATATGTTCGACCCCAAATATACCCGGCCACAAGATATGGCAAACCATACCGATACCCGATGGTTTACAATGACCAACAGGAAAGGCAACGGAATAAAAGTAACCGCCGACAATCCTTTTAATTTTACGGCACTTCACTGCACTGCAACCGGCCTTAATTCGGCAAAACACCCTTATGAGGTTGAGAGAGTCAAAGAAACAGTACTAAACATCGACTATAACCATCAGGGTTTGGGGAATGGGAGTTGCGGTCCGGGCACATTGGATAAATACTCATTAAAAGCAGAACCCATAAACTTCTCCTTTACAATAGAACCATTAAAATGTTCTTTTAATTATTCAAAATAAAACCATGAAATGTCCCTGATAAATGATTTTTCCATGTGAGGAGGATTCTCTTTTGGGAGTTCCCCCGTATTATGTTTGGGACTGGTTTTGTGGCGATTATAAATCAAAATATAGCGACATGAAAAAAAATAAAATTCAGTTCTTTTTGGAAGCCTTTTCCCTTTAATGATGCACTACAACAAAATATAATAGCGATGGGGAAATACAACCACGATAAATCTACAATAAACAAAAGATAATATTTATGAAAAAATTGATTCTGTTGTTATGCTTTGTGTCTTTAATAAGTAACACAAACGGTTATTCACAACTATCAAGGTTTAATGATTTGCCGAGTAATTGTATTGAACCATCTGGGTGGGCAAAAGAATTTCTTAACCGACAAGAAAGTGGGTTAACAGGACATCCCGAGCAAAGCGGATTTCCGTTTAATACAGGGATGTGGACTGAGAATATGAATTATAAGGACAGAGAGTTTGAAGGAGGTAGCGGATGGTGGCCGTTTGAACAAACCGGATATTATCTTGACGGAGCTTTGCGCTGTGGATATTTGAATAAGTCGGACAACCTTAAGCAAAGGGTGGTGAAAAATATAGATTATGTATTGGATCATTCGGATAAAGAGGGGGTTTTTCACGCTGGTACTGTTGAGGACGACTGGTGGCCCTTGGTGGTTTTTATGCGAATGATGTTTGAGCAATATGAAAATACAAAGGATGTAGCATTGTTAAGGGCAATAGAAAAGCATTATCAGGCGGTCTACAGTAAGGAAAATAGTTTTAAGGCCGTTCGGGATGGAGGTTTTGGCGTTCGTTCACTTTTGCATATTGAAAGTTTGGCAAATCTATATGTTATCACTGGAAATAATTGGTATGTGCAGACGGCAACGAGATTGTATGATGAATTTGAAACTTCTTCAAAAGCAGGTATGTTAACTGCAGCGGGAATGGCAGATGGATTAGAACCAACAGGTCATGCAGTTACTTATCATGAATTATTAAAGCTACCAGCTATTTTATATTACCTCACAAATAATGACCGCTATATTGATGCCTTGTACAAAGCCTACCATCAACTTGAAGATATACATGAATTGGCTGATGGATTATCGAGTGGGATTGAAGAGTTAAATGGGAAAAGTACCGATATGGCACACGAGCTCTGTGATGTTATTGATTTTAACTGGACAAGTGGTTGGGCATTATTGGCAACCGGCGATGCTTACTTTGCCGATAAAATGGAAAAGGTTTTATATAACGCAGGTTTTGGCAGTATCACCAGCGATTTTACAGCCCATCAATACTATGGAGCTCCTAATATGCCCATTTCTTCTGATATGTCTAGTTTTTATAATGACGATACAAATTGGGGATTCAATGGGAAAGGACGTCTTTGTTATCGGCCGGGTCATGACACTGAATGCTGTTCAGGAAATGTTCATCGCATGTTTCCAACGTTTCTAAACAGAGCTTGTATTTCGAACGAAAAGGAAGCGAGGGTGGTTTTTTATTTGCCTGGAACTTTTACCATTCCAATGGGTAAAGATTCGTTATCTATTACCCAAATTACAAACTATCCATTCGAACATTCTGTTTCCCTGAAAATTAACAAAGCCCCAAAAGGGAAAATAAATCTTGCCCTTAGAGTGCCAGGTTGGTCGGATAATTATGCCATAACGATAAACGGCAAATTGATTAAATATGGCAATGAAAATTGTTTTTTTGAAACTATATCTACGAAATTTAAAAATGGGGATATAATAGAAATCGTGTTTAGCACAAAACCTAAAATCATACAGCGGGAAGGGATAGCAATAAATTATGGGCCACTTGTTTTTTCATACCCAATAGAGGCTAGAGAAAGAGTAACCACAAAAGATGCAGGGCACAAATGCAGCCCAGAATTTCCGGCATATCAACTATTCCCTAAAAAACATCTTGACTGGGCTTTTGCACTCTCAGCTAACATTTCAAGTGACGACATTAAAGTTATTTTTAAAGATTACGAAGGTTACCCATGGGAGGTGGGGAATTCTCCTATTAAACTAGAAGTTAAAGCACGTGCTGTTTCCGATTGGAACCTTAAAAACAATGTCTCTGTTTCAGAAATTCCAAGTATTGTGGAGTTGAAAGAGGCTCCCGAAACAACCTTGATGCTAGAACCGATGGGATCAACTTTGTTAAGAATTACAGAATTTCCAACAGCTAAATTTGAATAATTTAAACGAATTGGCATAATGATTTAGGCCATATAACTCATGTTTTTGTAAAAAGGGGTAAACGGGTTCTTCTTCTTTTTTCAAATGCGAAGAATACTATTTTTTAGAATCCATATCTACATTAATATGAAAAGACGGGATTTTCTTGGCAATCTTTTGTTAACCGGAGGTGCTCTTGGCTTAGGGGTAAGTTGTGCTCGTAAAATTGAGTCAAATACATCAACCGAAGACAATACAAATAATAACTCCTTAATTCAGGGCACGGGAAATACTATTTCGGAACCATCCAGACAGATTCCCATTCTTGCAAAAACGGATGTTCTGGTCATTGGAGGTGGACCTGCCGGTGTTGCTGCGGCCATAGCTGCCAGCCGAACAGGTGCAGAAACCTATATGGTTGAAAGGTATAATCATTTAGGAGGGTTGTGGACTGGTGGTCTGGTGCTTCCATTATTGTCCACACATGCGGTTGACAGACAAAAAAGAAGGCGAAAGGTTATGTATGGCATTGGCGATGAAATTTCACAAAGACTCGTAGAATTGGGGATGTCAGTTCATGAAATCAATCCTGTAGTTGATCCTGAAGCAGCGAAATATGTTTTAGATGAGATGATTAGGGAAGCCGGGGTTAAGATGCTTTACCATACCTGGTGTGCCAATGTGATTATGGAAGGAACTGAATTAAAAGGAGTATTTATTGAGAGTAAATCCGGAAGGATGGCCGTTTTGGCAAAAGTTGTTATTGATTGTACCGGAGATGGAGATGTCTTTCATTTGGCAGGTGAACACTATGATGAAATGAAATATCATATTGGACTGAACCATCGCCTGGGCAATATCGATCGGATTGATACTTCCAAAGAGGGATATGTAAAACTAAGTATTGGAAACGAAACTCCTCTCCCAAGTGTGAATTGGGTTAACATGCACGGGGAGAATAATCAGAATGGCGTAGACATGTTAACTCTCTCCAGACTACAAATGGATTATCGACGCGAAATCTGGGAAAATGTCCAGAAAATTAGAAAAACGCCCGGGTATGAACAGGTGTTTCTTTTAGATACTGCTTCTCAAATTGGTGTTAGAATGAGCAGGATTGTAGATGGAGAATATAAGTTGACACTGGAAGATACCATGACTTATAAAACTTTTGATGATGTAATTGGTGTTAGCGGTGCCTGGACAAGTATGCTTTTTAAAGGTAAAAAAGTATTAAGTTATGAACGCCCACTCTGGCAAATCCCCTATCGCTCTCTTGTTCCAAAAAAGACGGAGAATCTGTTGGTTGCGGGCCGATGCTTCTGTTTTGAGCGGGAGTTGGTGGAAGATACACGTATTATTGGAACCTGTCTGATAACCGGGCATGGGGCTGGGGCAGCAGCTGGACTAGCGATTAAAGAAAAACAACTTGTTAGAAATATTGATACCACTAAGTTGAAAGGTTTACTTGTTGAACAAGGCGCATGGCTCGGTTAATAAAAACAATTCAACATGCCGGCTTGAGGGAAATTTCTGTTTTGGCCTCAATCCTTTTGGCCTTGCCATTTGGGTGGAAAGGGTTAACTGGCTTGTATGTCTGGTTTAGTCCCTTTATCATGTTGAATTCCGTTTTCGCTTTGAAGTCCTTGGTATGGCTCAATTTAATTGGCTTTGTAATACTACTGCTTTCCATCCATAAAAAACGTTGGTTTTGCAAAAAGCTATGCCCTGTCGGCTGGGGATGCGATTTGGTTTCATCGTACAGTAGAAAACCTAATTTTTCTTTGAAGAAAATTCCTCCTGTGGGAATGTGGCTTGCTGTTGCCTCATTGTTTGGGGCGGTTTTTGGGATTCCGTTGTTTATTTTTATGGATCCATTGTCCGTTTTCAATGGATTTTTTGATGTTTTCGCCAAGCATATAACTATTTACGTAATTTTGTCCTTGATTGGTTTCCCGTTACTTCTTTTAGTTCATTTTTTGCTGCCAAATATCTGGTGTGCAAAGGTATGTCCCCTGGGCGGATTTCTGGATGGAATTTTCAAGATTAAAAAGAATGTAATAAAACGTTTTCGAAGAGAGAGGAAACCTTTTTCCGGCTTAAAATTCGATAGACGATTGTTCCTGGCTTCAGGGCTTGGAATTACCTCCGGTTTATTAGTCCCGCACCTGTTGAAAGGTCAAACGAAAAAGTTTTTTAAACCTCCTTCGGCGGTGAAGGATGGGGTTTATGGATTTCTTTGTGTTCGTTGTGGCAATTGTATTAAGGCTTGTCCTTCAGGTATTTTGGAGCATCGTGCGGATATTCACGACGTAATGAATTGGATGGTCCCGGAAATAAATTTTAAAAACGGATACTGTATTGAAAATTGTAATTTATGCAGCCAGGTATGTCCAAGTGGAGCAATAATCTTATTCGAAAAGGAAGCAAAATCTCCACTAAAAATAGGAGCTGCAGAGGTTATACCTCAGAATTGTCTTTTAATCAAAAATAAAGAGTGTGACCGGTGTAAATCAGTTTGTCCTTATGATGCAATTACGATAGAAGAAGTTGGGGTGTTTAAATCACTGCCCATTGTAAATAATCAAAAGTGTAACGGTTGTGGTGCTTGTGCCGCTATTTGCCCAACTGAAACCATATTGATGAAACTAATTTAAGATTGTAGTAAATGGTGTATGACTTAAATTGCAGAGAATTGAGTTATATATGGAATTTTATGTTGATTTGGAATGAAGGCAGGGACAAAAAGCAACAGGCAATCAAAATTATTGACTGGAAACATTTTAAGGTAAAACAGGGGTGGTAAAAATGAATAAGCCAGGCTTTTTTTGAAAATATTGAGAATTAGATGGTTTTCAAAACATCCCAGGTTACGATTTCGATATTGGAAGGACAACACGACTCTCAAATTGAACCCAGCATCTATGGGTTCAGAATTTACTTTCAGTTAGAATTTTCTCATTCGTATTCTATGTAGGTAAACCCGGGGAAGGTTAAGGGTTTACCATGAGCGGTTGTGGCGGTTATTATTTATGTTTCTAAAATCTATTTTTCAATAGTCAATTTCCTGTCCCGCCATAGCGGGATAACTTGTCTCGATTTTTAGGGGGCTCGTTTTATCAAATCAGCCGACCGAACTTAACCTTGGAAAAGGTAAAAAAACATTAATTAGGACAGCAACGTTTTTTTTTATTAAAAAAACAAAAAAAATGCAGGGTATTTTGATGTTCAAAGTACTTAATAATAAAGGCGATTGCATGCACAATCAAAAACTACATATATAGCCGAACTTGCAACTTTGACATAGCCTTTTTAATTAACTTCTTTGGAAGTCAGTAGATAAATAAATTTTTTTCATAAAACTGTAAAAACTGTTTCACACATGCAAATATATAAAACCCTCATCTTAGCGATTCTGTTCTTGTTCCACGTCTTTGCTGTGGCCGAGATTCCGCCGCCGAATCGGGCAGCCCCCGCCGTTACGATTTCTTTCGTGAGCCCCGCCTCCGGCGCCACTTATGACATCGGTGCCTGCATCCCTTTGCAGGTTGAAATTAAACCATCAACCGATGCGCCAGCTACTACCGTACGTTATTATGACGGACCATCACTCATCGGAAATGTCGGAGCACCTTACCACTTCACCTGGACTACCACAACACGGGGTATGCACACCCTCCGAGCTGTGGTGGTGGATGCAAACGGAGTGGAGACGCCTAGTCAAAAGGTTCAGGTGACAATAAACGATCCAACTCCGCCGGTTGATCTGGCAAACGAGGTCGATAAATACAATTTCACCTTTGACACACTAGGCAAAGATGCCTTCGATTCCATGCCATTGGGCAACGGCGACATTTCACTCAACGTATGGACATATCCCAACGGCGATGTAGGTCTCTTGATTGGCAAGTTGGACGCTTTTGCACAAACCGGCGATGGGATCGGTCCAAACAGTTGTTTCAGTTTGAGAAAAATCGGACAGGTGCGGATTAGTTTGGAGCCGTCAATTTTAAAGGAGGCCTTCGACGCCGGGAGATATAAGCAAACCCTTGTTATGAGCGAGGCTGCCATCCATATTGGGGATGGGGACAGCGAGCTCAAAGTGTGGGTAGATAAGAATCGATCGGTTATTCATACCGAATTGTCTGCCAACCAGGAAGTGTCCATGACAGTCAAAAATGACTCCTGGAGAACACAAGTTGTAAAGGGTGAGCACGAGGCAGATATCGTTTTTCCCGATCAGCCGAATCAGCTAATCTGGTGCTATCACGAACCGCGAACAACAACTTCATACCGTGGAAAATCCGAAGGAGAAATCATCAAGCAAAACCTTCCGGGCGCAGAATACTTGCCGCGTTACACAACGGTTACCTTCGGTGCCCTGATCGAAGGTGAAGGACTGACCTCCGTTGATTCAATGACGTTGCGTTCGAAAAGAGGGAGCTACTGCAGGGCAGATATCAACGTGTTGAGATACTCCAGGGAAAATGAGGCTACGCCGAAGAAATGGCTCCCCCTCATCAAGGCGCAGGCGGAGAAAAGTAAGGCTGTAGATCTCAATACCGCCTGGGAGGAACATCTCAGCTGGTGGCGCGACTTCTGGGACCGGAGCCGGCTCGTCATTACGGGAGATGAGGATGCATGGAGAGTTACCAGCTTTTACCTTCATCAGCGGTTTATCTATGCCTGTCAGACCGGGGGACTGAAGGAGACCTGGCGAATTCCCTTCAACGGAGGGATCTTCAACGTTGATTTTCAGAATAAGATACTGCCTGGAACCTACCATCCGGTTGGCGTTGGGGTATATCCCAAAGATCCTTCCCTGAGGATGACGGCGGATTTCCGGTATTGGGGCGCATCGGATAGGTCGCAGAATACCCGTCATACCTATAATCCTATGCTGTTGACGGGCGATTACGACCTTGGGCGTGCCTGGTACCAATGGCCTTCGATCGTTTCCCAAAGCTGGGAGCAAAAAGCGAAAGAATATACTGGTTTCGACGATTGCTTTATCATCTCGGGGATCTCGGCCTGGTCAAGTATCAAGAAGGCTAACTATATCAGGAGGGGTGATGAATGGCAAAAACGTATTGTCCCGGAAGCTGTTGGGCTCAAAAATGGAGCTGCCTATGGGTACACCACGGACGTGGCCGATGAATTCCTTCCAGCCATGATAAACTATTACGAGCTGACACGTGACGAGTATTTTCTGACACATTCGCTGCTTCCCTATGCTGAAGGGTTGTTTCGGTTCTTCGACAAGTTTTATCCCCGCGACAATGAAGGGAAACTGGTTCTCTGGCCGTGTATTCAGTCCGAGGTATACGTACGATATCCGAATGACGGTTACGTGCCTATCAACCCGATTGCGGGTGTTGCGCTGATGCGGACACAATTGCCGCGATTGATGGCGTTGGCCTGGCACCCGGGTGTTAAGCCAGAGGCCCTTGCGTTGTGGAAGCGCGTTCTCAAAGACACGCCACCCATGCCGACGGGGGTTCGTCGAAACGGCAAGCCGGGCCTGATTCCCTATACGGATCACTATGACGACGAGTCAAAAAAAACTCAGGGAGCTGATCGGGCAACTCTTTACGCCATTTGGCCCTATCGCGCATACATGTTTCAAGCGGCGGGTACTTCAGAAAAAGACTATAACCTTGCCGTAAATACCTTGCAGCTCGACGACAACGGCAGCGAATGCTGGCACTATGCTGACTACTGCGCTGCGATTCTTGGTCTTGCTGACCGGGCTAAAAAAGGGGTGCTTACCCGTGTGTACAGAGGCCGTGATGACAAGGCTTCTGTATATTACAACTTCCCGCCGTTTCAATACAGTCCGTACACGGATTATGTTCCGAACATGGAGTCGGGTGGCATAGTACAATCCACGCTACAATACATGCTCTGGAACTGGAAAGGAAACAAAATATTTATTTGCCCCGCCTGGCCTATAGAATGGGACTGCAAATTTAAATTCCAGGGCCCTAGCAACACCATAGTGCAAGGCCATGTGACCAACGGCGAAGTTACTCTCGACCATGTGATCCCGGAATCACGTCGCCATGACATTGTGATCTGTAAACCGCAGTAAGGATTTCCGGGGGCGCAGGACGCAGGGTACAAATATTATTCGTTCATAAAGAGAACTGTTTTTTGTCAGGTACTAACCCGATTGGAAAGAACCTTGATGGGCTTATCAAGTTGGGATAAAAACAAAGAGAGGAAATAAAAATGAGAACCAACATTAGTCACAGATGAATAGCTTTTGTTCACAAACCGAATAAAATTTGGATTGAAAAACTCAATTTGAATATTTTATGATTTAAGATATGAACAGAATTAAGCAGTTTAAAAAAACCTTAAACAGATCAACCTCAATCGGGGATATTAATAATACCTCATTATATGGTAAAATTTCTCAATGGGGGCTGCCTTTCTTTTTAAAAAAAATGAGATTTTATAGGGTTCTTTGGCCTATTTTGCTTTCAAGCATAATATTATCCTGTAGTGTAGGGCCAAAATATCAAGGGCCACAAGTTATTTCCAATGGGAGTTATTTATTACCTAACGGATGGAAGCTTTCACCAGCTGGAAAAGAGATTAGTTTAGGTGGATTACCATTAAATATAGTACTTGTACCAAATACTCATTATGCTGTTGTGACAAGTAATGGATATACAGAACATTTCATTGCTTTAATAGATTTGAATACTGAACAGATGGTTGACCGACATTTAATAGAGCAAGGTTGGATGGGGCTGGCTGCTAGTAATGATGGGAAGCATGTATATGCATCTTCAGGCGGTAACGATCAGATTCTGATTTTTAATATAGAAAAAGAAAAGTTGAAACAGGTAAGGAAAATCTCTCTTCCAATTGGCACGTTTCCGGCTGGATTAAGTCTTGGTTCTGATAATGGATATTTATATGTGGTTGGTAATCATAGTAATATGCTTTTTCGGATAAACTTAGCATCAGATCAGATTATGTCATCCTGGGAAGTAGGAACAACCCCTTATAGTTGTGTAATATCATCAGATTCAAATACTGCATTTGTCAGCAACTGGGGAGAAAATTCTGTGTCTGTTGTGGATTTGACCAAAGAAAAGGAAGCTGAAAAGATTATTGTTAAGAATCATCCCAATGATATAGTTATCAATAGTGCCGGGAATTATTTGTATGTGGCTTGTGCAAACTGGAATATTGTTAGTGTTATTGATTTGAAAAACAATAAAGTGATTGAAGAAATTGAAATAGCACTATACCCAGGATCCCCTCCGGGAAGCACGCCTAATGCTCTTGCCTTAAGCCCTGATGGTCATAAATTGTTTGTTGCAAATGCTGATAACAATTGTCTTGCAGTAATAGATATCTCAAATCCAGTTAAAAGCAATCCACTTGGTTTTATTCCAACAGGCTGGTATCCAACTGCGGTTGCTGTCTCAGATACAGGAGAGAAAATTATCGTTGCCAACGGCAAAGGAAGCATGTCTTATCCAAGTGGTGATACTAGCAAAGGACTTGCAGGTGAAAGAATTCATGAATTATTAGAAGGGACTCTTTCATTCATTGACATGCCAGACAAGCGGCAGTTAGATTTATTTTCTAAGCAAGTTTATAGTAACACGCCATATCGGAACAAAAATAAGTCCCTTCCTTCACTTCCTTTTGCGTTGGGAGACAACAGTCCCATTAAATATGTTTTTTATATTATTAAAGAGAACCGGACGTATGACCAAATCTTTGGGGATATGGAAATTGGTAATGGTGATCCGGCATATTGCTACTTCCCGGAAGAGGTAACACCGAATCATCATGCATTGGCCAGGAATTTCGTTTTATTTGATAATTTTTATCATGATGCCGAAGTAAGTATGGATGGTCATTTTTGGAGTACCGCTGCATATGCCACAGATTATGTCGAAAAGTTTTGGCCAAGTAGCTATAGTGGGCAGGGAAACCCTAGAATTCCAGTCCATGAGGATTCAATTGCATACCCAAGCAGTGGATTTTTATGGGATCTATGCGCTGAGAAGGGAATTACCTATCGCAGTTATGGCGAATTTGCCCGGATATGGATTCCCACAGGGAATGAAAAATATCCCTCCCTGGAAACTCTAGAAACACAACAGTTCTCATGGTCAGAAGAAGATTATAAGAGAGGGATGAAGATTCGACCTGCTACCCGCAGCTTAGAAGGACATTATAATACTGAATATGCCGGGTCTGATTATATTCAAGGTATGTCTGATCGTACCCGGTTTAAAATTTGGGTAAAAGAGTTTCACCAGTTTATTAAAGAAGGTGACATGCCTAAGTTTACGGTACTCTCCCTGCCGGGTGATCATCTACTCGGTACACGGCCCGGGGTTCAAACACCCAACGCGATGATGGCAGAAAATGATTTAGTATTAGGGAAAATGATAGAAGAGATTAGTCATAGCCCTTTTTGGGATCAAACGGCCATCTTCGTAATAGAAGATGATCCTCAGAATGGCCCTGATCATGTGGATTGCCATCGCACAGTAGCTTTGGTAATTAGTCCGTATACTCAACAAGGGATTGTAGACAACACTATGTATTCATCATCGAGTATGTTAAGGACCATGGAAGAAATATTAGGATTGCCTCCTCTCACCCAGTACGATGCATCCGCAACTCCCATGTGGAACGCATTCAAATCAGATCCTGATTTTACGTCATACAATGCATTAACGAATCGTGTACCTCTTGATGAATTAAATTCAGAAACGGCGTATGGTGCACAAAAGTCCTTAGAATTGACATTAGACCAGGCTGATAGTGCCCCCGATGATGAATATAATAGAATATTGTGGAAAGCAATAATGGGTGAAGACAAACCAATACCACCTGGAAAACGAGCGGCATTTGTTATTAGCTATTGAGGTTTTAAAACACTAAGCCAAAATTACTTCAAAAACGGCAGTTTGGGAAACCGTTGGAAAGCACCAAGGTGAAAGTGAATATTTTTGCCATTAATTTAAATTATTAGAATGAAGAAATTATTGCTGTTACCATTCATCATCGTAATTTTTAATTTTAACGTATGTTCACAGAACAGGTATGATGATCGTCAAAACCGCACCGAGTGGTTTCGTGAAGCTCGCTTCGGCATGTTTATTCACTGGGGAATTTATTCTATTCCTGCACGTGGCGAGTGGGTTCGTAACCAGGAGAAAATGACACTGGAAGATTATCAAGCTTATTTCGACAGCTTTGATCCGATAGATTACAATCCCAAAGAATGGGCAAAAATTGCCAGGCAGGCAGGAATGAAATATGTAGTGCTTACTGCAAAACACCATGATGGTTTTTGTCTTTTCGACAGTAAATACACCGATTATAAAGCCACCAATACACCTGCCAAACGGGATTTGATAAGGGAATATGTAGATGCATTACGGGAAGAAGGGTTAAAAATTGGATTTTATTATTCCCTCATTGACTGGCATCATAAAGATTATCCTGTAGTAGGAAACCATCCGATGGTTGGGAACAAAGAATTTGAAGAGCAAAAGAAAAACTACAACTGGAAGAATTATACCGATTATATGTACAACCAGGTTGAAGAACTGGTGACCAATTACGGTAAAATTGATATTCTTTGGTTTGATTATTCGTTTGGAGACTACAAAGGTGAAAAGTGGGGAGCAACCAAACTAATCAACATGGTGAAAAAATATCAGCCCCAGATTATAATCGACAACCGGTTGGGTGGCAATATGGAAACTGAGCATCCCGAAATCTGGGCAGGTGATTTTGAAGGTCCCGAACAAATCATCCCTTCAGAAACCATACTGGACGAATTGGGACGGTCTATACCGTGGGAGTCTTGTATTACACTAAATACTGCCTGGGGTTATAAAAAAGATAACAATTACAAATCAGCCACTGATATCATTCGTACCCTGGTAAATTGTGTAAGCAAAAACGGGAATCTCCTGCTGAATGTTGGCCCGGATGCCCGAGGAAATATTCCGGTAAAATCTATTGAAATCCTTCATGAAGTCGGCGAATGGATGAAGTATAACAGTGAAAGCATTTATGGATGTGGGCCATCCCAGTTCCCGAAACCCGAATGGGGATGGTATACCCAAAAGGGAAACAACCTTTATGCGCATATTCTTGAACCTAACATCGGACAATTCTACCTGAAACACATGATGGGCAAAGTAGAAAAAGGAAGTTTGCTTTTTGATGGCTCTGAGGTGTTGTTGTCCAAATTCTGGAATGGAGAAAACAAATCTTTTGTCGCAAAAGACGACCTCTTTATGAATTTTGGAAAACCAATACAGTTAACTTATCCATTGCCTGATTCGCGAAATACGGTAGTGAAATTGGAGTTGATAAAATGAATAACCCAAAAATGACTTTTTTATGAATAAAACGCAATTTATTATACGATGAAAATATTTCTTCTAAATTTTTTTTGGGGAGTAATCTTTTTATTGTTTGAAATCAGCCCAATCGCTGCTCAGGTTGAAAAAACAAGCTATCGTGGGTGGAGCGATTGTTACCGTCTTTCAAATAAACAGTGTGAAGTAATTATTGGTGCTTCATGCGGAGGACGGGTGTTGTTGTTCAGTTTGAACGGAAAAAATATCATTTACGAAAACCAGGAGCAGGATGGAAAGTCATTGAAGAATTGGGAACAAGAACGATTTGACCCTGATGCAGGAAGGTTCGATTTGGGACCTGAACGAGCGACTCATCCAATACATGATCTAACCTGGATGGGCAAATGGGATGCTGAAATTATAGACGAGCAGACACTACGGTTAACTTCAGTAAACGACACTCTTTTTGGCTTGAAAAATATTAGGGAATTCAAGCTTCACAAAGATTCTGCAGCTTTAGCTGTTTTGCAAACAGCAATTAATATAACCAATAAACCTTTGACTCGCCATTTTTGGGGACGAACATTGGTAAAACCCAGAGGCACTTTGTTTATGCCGGTTAATCCACATAGTCGTTTTGAACACGGGTGGGGCAGGTTTTTATGGGATCCCAACCGGATTGAATCGTCTTCCGCAATTGATGACCGAATAAAAATTCAGCGTTTAATTTTCCGTTTTCATGCAGTTGGAACAACAATAAAAGGGGGAACCGATGCAACTAACGGCTGGATGGTTTATGCTTTAGATGGCATGGTATTTTTAAAGCGTTTTGAAGTTTCAACCGATCAGGATTATTCTGGTAGCGACCACATGACCGGTATTTTTTACAGCAACGGACGGTTTTGTGAAATAGAACCTTGTGGTCCAACTTATACCTTCGCACCTGGTGATTCGATTGAGTTTACCGAACGATGGGAATTAAAATTAATTTCCCCCAAGGAAATAAGGGATGATAAAATCTTTCAATTAATTCACGATTAATAAATTCGAAATCATTGGTGCCCGCTAATCTGTCACCACCCACGAAGTCAAAATTAAGGCCTATCTCCTTATGGTGTTCAACGATATCATAAGCTATTTCCTGTTTTCCGCACTTTTTCGGGACGCCCACGTAACTTGCCGAAAATCAAACATTTTTTTAAATTTTGGTGTCCCAAATTTATTACTATGTTTGTTCGAAAGAAAGTAAATGCATCCGGAAGCCTTTCTGTACAGTGGATACAGAAGGTTCGCGGCAAGTACAAAGTGGTAAAAACCATAGGGTGCGCCACAACACAGCGCAAAATTGAAGAACTGGTCAACTTGGCAAAACAGGAAATAAAAAAACTATCTCAACAGCAGGAGTTATTTGAAAGTGAAACAGCTTTAACAGTTGATAAAGTTTTTGCCTCGTTGCAAAATACCAATATAGGTACGGTTGGGCCTGAAATCATATTTGGGAGGATCTATGAGTACATTGGGTTTGGTGCCATTAAAGAACCGGTGTTTCGTCACCTGGTAATTTCGCGGATAGCTTTTCCCTTGAGTAAACTTAAAACTGTTGACTATTTATATCGCTATCAAGGCAAAAGTTTTGAGATTGATGCTGTTTATCGGTTTCTTGATAAACTCACCAGCAAGCTTAAGTCAGTAATACTAAACTTACCGATGTTCGGGTTATTGAAAATTATGGCAATCTATGGCACATTGAACGGGCTTTTCGTATGTCAAAAACAGACCTGAGTATAAGACCAGTTTAGCATCGATTAAGACATGGAATCGAAGCTCATATTTGCATTGCATTTACGGCATATTGCATTTATAAGGAGTTGGAAAGGGTCTTAAAGCAGTAAAAATCAACACTATCCTTAAAACAAGCAGCTTAAGTGACGCATAATATGTATCAAATAACATACATCCTGCCGGGGTCCAAACATACGAAATCCAGATGGCTACAAATGGATGAGGAGCAATCTGAATTATTCGAAATTATTAACAAACATTTTTAGGGTGTCCCAACTCTGAAAACAGGAAAATATGGCGTCAGGCGCTTTTAGTGAGCAGATCATTGAGGTAACTCCAAGGTTAAATTTTGTAAAGGATATAGAAAAAATGCTATCTTTGAAAAATACGTCTATCTTTAAGTTTAAATTCAGATTTCATCTTGTCAAAACTTAATGAAATGGAATTATTGCAAAACCTGGCCAAAGGCGACTCGTTGGCCTTTAGTCATGTGGTAAGGGTTTATCACCAGAGGTTGTTGCATTTTTCCATGCATTATATTAATGACCGGGAATCCGCCAGAGACGTTGTTCAGGATGTTTTTACAATTGTATGGGAAAACCATCAGAAGTTTTTAGAAGTGAAAAATCTTTCTTCATGGATGTTTTCAGTCACAAAGAATCAATGCCTTAAAAAGATTGAATATCTCAAAGTAAGGCAAAATCACTCCAATTCCTTATTGCATCGTCAATTGAAATTGGCTCAGTGTTCTTTAAACCAGTTGGATACCTCGCCACTTATTTTCGATGAAATCAACACCATTATCGATCAAACCCTGGAGAAACTCTCTCCCCAGACGCAGAGAATATTCAATTTGAGCCGTTTCGAGAACAAAAAGAACTGCGAAATAGCAGATGAACTGCAAATTTCATTAAAAACGGTAGAAGCCAACATCACAAAATCGCTCAAACTCCTCCGGACAGCATTACAAGAGTATTTGCCAATTGTGTTCATATAATACCGATTTGTTAATGATGGACGTGTTAAAATACGAAATGGATTTAACGCTTTCAATAATTTTAGGGCACTATTTCAAGTGCTAAATTCATTGTATAACATATCTATAGTGAGGAAATTCATTAGCTTTATTTCTAGCCACCTGTTTTTCCGGTTTACAGCGCTTGCGATGTCGGTAACCGAATGGAATTCCTTTATATTGTTGTTTTGTGTTTTTTTAGAAAAAAAAGTTAAAAAATTCATAGGGTATTTTGATGTTCAAAGTACTTATATAGTAAAAGCAACTGCATGCATAACAAAAAGCTACATAGATTTGTTTTAAACCAGCTTACAGATAAGACTGATATAGAGGAGGTTGTATGCTGGATTGAAGCATCAAAAGCACACAAAGAAGAATTTGAAACCTTAAAAAACCTTTGGGCCATAAAGGATTTTGCTAATTATGAAGCCTATGTTGGGTCACAACAAGAAAAAAAAGTAGCTCCTCACCGCGAGAGGATAAGCCCGAGGATCTTGTTAAAATATGCTGCCGTTTTTGTAGTGGCATTTTTCATCGGGGGGTTATCCATATTCTTTTGGGGAAATGCAGATACGGCAGAGTTGGCATTTAACGAAATTATTGTTCCTGATGGTGAGAGCGCCGAGGTATTTCTTTCTGACAAAACACATGTTTGGTTAAATTCAGGAACCCGCTTGGTTTATCCGGCAAAATTTGATGGCCAGACCAGGGATGTAGAATTGACCGGGGAGGCCTATTTTGAAGTAACCCACGATCCAGAGATCCCTTTTCAAGTAAAAACTGCCCGGTTAAAGGTAGAAGTGATGGGAACCAGTTTTAATGTGGAAGCATTTGATAAAACCGGTGAAGTTAATGTTACACTGGTGGAAGGAAAAGTAAACCTCAGGGATGTAGCGGGGAGATTTTTAACTGGGCTATTACCCGGAGAAAATGCCCGGTATGATGTAGCCCAAAAGAGAATAAATATTTCGAATGTAGATACGGATTTTTTCACTTCGTGGAAAGATGGTTCCCTTTTGTTTAAAGACGAGACGTTGGAACAGATCGCCAGAAAGTTTGAGCGTTGGTATAATGTGAAGGTGGTTTTTGAGGACGAAGCAATAAAACAGATTCAATTTACCGGGACTATATTAAAAAGTAAACCCATCGACCAGGTTATTGACATTCTAAAATATACCTCTGACATTGAATATTCTATTGAAATAATTAATAATCAATCAAGTATAATTTATTTGAAAAATAAGCCTATGAACAGATAAAATGAAGGCCGGAAAATACTTCCAATATTTTCCGGCCCGTATTTATTTACAATTATGTCTTCCTCCAGAAGATTAGTATTAATCGTAAACGTTTCAAATTTATGAAAAAAAATTATTACGGCTCCCGATGCTGGGTGCGAAAAGTTCTTAGAACTATGAGAATTACTGTTTTTCTATGCTTTGTTAGTGTTCTTCAGGTTTATGCTCTTCCTTCTGCGGGGCAGGGTGTAGGCCTTAACCTGAAGATGAAGAACTCCACCTTAAAAGAGGTTCTTCAGAAAATCGAAGAAAATTCTGACTACCACTTTTTTTATCAGAGTGAAGACTTATCGGGGAAAAAACTCATTGATATAGATGTGGAACAGAAAACTGTTTTTGAGGTCTTAGCCGATGTGCTTCCTCCCCTGAAATTGAATTATGAAGTTTTCGACAAGTACATTGCCATAAGATCGATAAATGAAAATTTTTCGCAACAAGAGAAGACCGTTTCCGGACTTGTTACCGACGGTTCAGGGGCACCGGTGCCGGGAGTGACGGTGGTGATTAAAGGTACGGTTAAAGGTACCATCACCAACATGCGGGGTGAGTATAGCCTTTCCAATGTTTCTTTGAACGATGTGCTGGTCTTTTCATTCGTGGGAATGAAAACGCGGGAGGTAGTGGTTGGTGACCAAAGCAGTATTAATGTGACCATGGAAGAAATGGCATTGGGGCTTGATGAAGTGGTCGTGGTGGGTTATGGTACACAGCGCAAAGGGGAACTAACGGTTTCTGTTTCCCAAGTTAAGGGAAAAGATCTGGAATCAATCCCTTCCAGCTCGTTTATGCAATTGATGGGAGGACGGGCTGCCGGGGTCGATGTCATTTCTACCTCTGATGCTCCTGGAGCAGGAAATACCATTCGAATCCGGGGTGCAAATTCAGTAAACTCGGATGCCAGTCCATTATACGTTATTGATGGCTTCCCCGTGATTGAAGAGTCGCTGAGTGCCGGTGATGCTTTTTCTTCTAATAAGATAGCTACACGCACAGATCCCTTGGCGATGATCAATCCTAATGATATTGAAACGATAGAGATATTGAAAGATGCTGCCGCTACTTCTATCTATGGAGCGAGGGGTGCCAATGGGGTTATTCTTATCACTACAAAAACGGGGCGTATCGGGAAAAGCGAATTGAATGTGACCGCGAACTTTGGTATTCAAACCCATGCGAAGCTATTTGATTTGATGAATGCCACGGAATTTTCAGAATATCTTTATGATGCTTATAACCGTGGCGGAGTAGACATGGCGAATTTGGGCTATGATCCCAGTAAAAAACTGGCCATCCCGGTTGATTATGATACGGATTGGGTAAGCGAGGTATTACAGGTCGCTAAAGTTCAGGATTATAATGTGTCTTTCAGTGGGGCCAATGAAACGTCTAAATATAGTGGTTCTGTAGGTTACTTAAATAATGAAGGTATTGTTAAGGCTAATTATTACGAACGCTTTTCAGCACGCTTTAATGGGGATTTTAAAGCATGGGAGAATCGGATAACGGTTGGGTTAAATACGAATCTTTCTTATGTGGATCAGAATTCGCATTGGGGAGTTACAAGTAGCGCCTATAATCGGGCCCTGCAAAAAGCGCCCAATATTCCGGTTCGTTTCCCGGAAGGAACCCAATATGCCGGATATTATTCACATAGTGATGTCGCTTCCGAATGGGATGTTTTATGGGGAAACGGTTATGGGGTGAATTCTTCTACTTCCCTTAACTTACAGTCCCCTTTTGAATATATTGACCATGCCAAGACGCCATCTAATCAGGCTCGCATGTTGGCAAACACCTATGTTAGCTTTGAACCGGTGAAGGGGTTGATCCTTAAAGCATCTGGCGGTGCCGACTTGAATTATTCTAAATCCAAGTTTTTAAATCAAAGTGAAGGTCCGTTCCGAATTGCCAATGGGGACCTTCAACACGACCAATCCCAATCTTATTCCTGGCTGACTGAAAATACTTTAACCTATTCGGGAGAAATTGGGAAACATTCTTTTACTGCCCTGTTAGGGCAATCAGCCCAAAAATATTTACAGGAAGGTCTAGGATGGTGGGTTCAGGAACAAGTTGCCGGGGAAGTTCTCGTGGCAAATAACCCATTTTTTGTGGATGGTTGGTTTTTTGATACAGGGGTAGAAGATCATATGACCTCTAACCACAAATATGCTACAACCAGTGACTATACTGTTGAGTCTTATTTTGGGCGGTTTAATTATTCCTATGATGGAAAATACTTAATGACTGCTACCGTAAGGAAAGACGGTTCTTCGAAATTTGGAGAAGACAGCAAGTGGGGAACCTTTCCTGGCGTATCATTGGCGTGGAATATGCATAAAGAAGATTTTTTCAATGTCTCTTTTGTGGATATGCTAAAGATCAGGGGAAGTTGGGGTATTGTGGGAAATGGTAACATCCAATCGTATTTGTCCCAGTCCTTATTGGTTAAGAGACCTTCTTTTCTGGTGGGTGCTGTAGTTGATGGTACTGCTACATATGAACAAGGATTGGTTGATCCGGGACTGTCCTGGGAATCAACAAGACAAGTAGATTTTGGTTTTGATGCCAGTATATTTAAGCGTTGGAGCATTACCTCTGATGTTTATTTTAAAAAGACGTACGACTTGCTCTACCCGTTAACACTTCCACAATCAACAGGTTTTTCTAGTATTGCGATGACCAACTTAGGAACGATAAACCAATTTGGAATTGAATTATCTATCTCAGGCGATATCATCAAAGCCAAATCAAAAGAGGGCTTTAATTGGTTTGGATCGTTAAATATGGACCACCTCCAGGGTAAGGTTACAGAATTGCCTCCAAATGTTGAATATGTAGGTGGAAATATCCGTAGTTATTTGAATGAGCCAATTGGAAAAATTTATGGGTATAAAGTAGATGGCATCTACAATACCCAGGCAGAGCTTGATTCACCGGATAATCCATATTCCAATGCCCAATTGGGAGACTACCGTTACATGGATATTGGGAGTACCGATGAGAATGGCAACTATGTTATG
The DNA here is from genome assembly GCA_041583495.1 of Marinilabiliaceae bacterium. GTDB lineage: Bacteria > Bacteroidota > Bacteroidia > Bacteroidales > Marinilabiliaceae > JBFHFS01. The sequence continues at coordinate 96,434 of JBFHFS010000005.1, forward strand.
GTGCCTGATGGAAATATTACCGCTGCTGACAGAACCGACCTGGGAAGTTCCGTGCCTGTTATTGGCCTTGGCTTTCAAAATACGCTATCATTTAGAAATTTTGATTTAGGATTGTTCTTCAGAAGCTCTCTGGGAAATAAAGTATATAACCAGGCGAGACGCACCATGTTGGCTGGTGATGGAAAATACAACTCATTAAAAGAGGCCGTGAATCGATGGACTCCGGACAACCATAGTCAAACAATTCAGGCTGCTAATAGTAATCGTTCGAATCCAACAGGAACCGCTCCCCTTGACATTTTTGTTGAAGACGGATCGTATTTGAGATTGTCAAATGTTAATTTAGGTTATACCCTTCCACGGCATATTATTGATCATATTGGGATTAAATCCTTACGTGTTTATGGCAGTATTAACAATGCGTTTGTTATTACCGGATATTCGGGATTAGATCCTGAAATCAGTGGCGGTGATGTACTTGTTCCCAGAGGGATTGATACAACAACCTATCCAAAAACCAGAACTTTTTCACTTGGTTTGAATATTGGATTTTAATAGTTGATCTAATTGGTATGAATTTTTTAATAAGAATAAAAATGAAAATACAAAAATATATTCTAATTCTTGCTGTATCCCTGTCTTTTTGGGGTTGCGATTCTGATTTTTTGACGGAGGTGCACCCGGTGCAAAGTACGGGAGGTAGTTTTTTTGCTACAGATGCTGAGGCAGAACAAGCAGCTTTAGGCTTGTATGAATACACGCGTAATCTCTATTATGGGAGGCATATGGTTGAACATTTCGCTTCCAATTTCGATGAGCTTACAGGAGACAATGTGACTCTACCCAAGGTCAATTATAATAACGCAATTGTTCCTTACCTGACTTTAAATTATAACGAAGAATCAGGTTCGGTGCAAAATGCATGGAGTACCTCCTATACCACTATTTACCGTGCTAATTGGTTAATTGACAATGTAACCGATAACGAAAATATTTCTGATGAGGTAAAAAAGGAAACCTTGGCACAGGCTTATTTCTTCCGTGGATTCTGTTATTTCAACCTTACCCGGCTTTTTGAAGAAGTCCCATTGATGTTGAAACAAACCACTGCAGCCGATTATTATCCTGAGAAATCGACCAATGAAGAGTGCTGGAGTCAGGTTTTCAGCGATTTTCAAAAAGCGTTGGATTTGGGTGGACTTCCTGCCCCTACTGAAAATTTTGTGGATGGGAAAATTAACACTGGAGTTGTAAATGCGATAATGGCACGGGCTTATTTGTACCGTACCCGTCCCGGGAGTACCGAATACTGGGATAAGGTTAAGCAGCATACTGAGGCGGTAGAAAACCTGAATACATATGCATTGGAACCCATCGATGATTTTTCAAAGTTTTTTAATTACACGTCAGAAGACACTTGGGTTGAAAATAAAGAGATGATCTGGGTTCATGGGTATAGTTATGCAATGACTTATGGGGGACTGCCTTTCCTTTATGATGGGAATAATTATGCGGCTTTTGCCTATATGTCAATGCCTGTGGGTACTAGTACAACGATCGTTACAAATGATAAAGGGTCCCAATTTTTGATTGGAAACGGAAGAGCTGGAAGGGCCTATTGGGCTGCAAGTACCAGCCTTTCTGATGTAATGATTGACTATTATCAGAAAGGGGACAAAAGGACGTCCGAATTTCTTTTATACCCTGCTTATAATGATTATGGACTTGATGATGGAGGATCTATTTATTTAAAGAAAACCGTTAATGCCGATTCTTTATACAAAAAGTTTATTGAGACAGATGGTGTAGAAGGAGAATATCTGCATTTTAAAAAGTTTCAGATTCGTGAATTTGTAGGTGAGAATATTTGGGATGGCGGTTTTAATCATTCTATGGTATTCCCAATAATACGTTATTCTGATATTTTACTTATGCGTGCAGAAGCTGAGTATCATCTGGGCAGTGAAGGGCTTGCCCGGGATTATCTAAAACAAGTAACCGACAGGGCTGGTTTTGCTGCTGACTACCTTGATTCATTTTCCGGGGATGCATTGCTTGATGAGATCCTTCAGCAACGTAGGGTTGAACTGATGAATGAAAGTCTAAGGACGCCTGATTTAAAAAGACTTGATATGTTTAAGCCCCCTTATGTTGGGACTTATCCTGGTTCTGTTTCTTGGGATGAAAAATTGGGGGTATTACCAATTCCTAATAGAGAATTGGATGCCAACCCAAACATGGTGCAGCATGATTTGTGGAGATAATTCATAATCAATAAGCTGCCTTTCTATATTGAGGGCCGGTAAAAGTCGGTCTTCAATATAGAAGGTAGTTAAATTTTCATTGCTTTTATTGACATAAGGTTTTTTTTGCTATGAAACGAGCATGTTCGTTGAACACAAACACGGATGAAAATCTCAAATGCGAGTTCCATCCGGCCAAAAAAAACTAATTATTTTCGGATGAAAAGAAGAGAATTTAATAAATTAGTTTTATCTGGCGTAAGTTTCCCTTTTTTCAGGAAGGCATTGTGGTTGATTGATGAGGGAATAATTGAATACCCATTCCAATCCTTAGAACAAGCCTTCCGAACTATTAATTTTGATCCGGAGAGGAAAGAGAGGTCCTATTTTGTGGTAACTGCTGATGTACATTACGGCATTGATGGGGGGGGTGGGGTTCTCCCAATCATTGAAGAAGTTAACCAGATGCAACCCCCTCCGGATTTTTTATGCATTAATGGCGATTTGATTGTACATGGGTCAGCTCATTTTGGGAGAGTTCCGGATGAGACAGAAAGGCAACTTGCTATTGATGAGTTTAATGCATTGAAGCGGGATAGCAAAATGCTTGATCCCGGAATTCCTTTAATCCTGGGGTTGGGAAATCACGATACCCATCCGCTGGAGATAGATCCTGAGATGTTTTGGGAGGTCTTCCCACAACATCTAGCCTATCAGTCATTTAATCTGTCAGGGGTACATATCATTGTTCTCAATGGACATTCCACTGGGTATATCGACCCGGAGCAAATGGAATGGTTGTTAAACGATATGGATTCCGTTTCTAAAGATCAAACAATTATTGCCTTTGTTCATCAACCATCGATGTCTCATCGTGTAAGGGAACGTGGTATCCCTGCAGCTATTTCGGCGGCATTTAAAGAGCATCAAGGACCAATATGGCTGATCGGGGGCCATGAACATTCGAACAGTGAAAGAGTATTTCAGTTGGAAAACTCCGAATTAGTTGAACATCATATAACATGCGGTGGAACTAATATTTGGGGCGGACCGGAAAAACCGGGTTATTGGATTTATTGTCTTGAAGAGGGGAAAGTAGCAGGAAGAATTTTCAGGCAAATGTATAAGGGATATCGTGTGGCAGATTGTCCTGATTTAACCACTATCGAAAAAGTTCCTATGCCCTTTGATCATCTTAAGAACATTGGCTGGAAAATATTGGTAGGAGAAGGAGATCGGGCGTTTTTTGTCTCTGGTGAGGCCGAGAACTGTTTGAATTACTGGGCCTATGTTAAAGAACTTATCTATCGTATTCCGTTGAAACAAGCCGATAATCATTGCACAAGACTTGCGATGCTTTGCAATTACAAAAAATCGGAAAATCGTTTTCAGGAAGGACAATACTTTATGTCCCTTGATTTAACGCATTGGGAGGAAATTAAACCCGATGAGGCAAAAAATGAAGTTTTTGATTTCTTGATACCTGTAGATTTTCGTCCGGCAGACAGTGTGTATTTTAAGTTCACTCCCCTGGACGAAGCCTATGTAGGTGGATTTGCAATATTTTAATACGTTAAATGAACATATGTATCATTAACTAACACCACAAACAGAAATAGCCTGCTCCGAACGTGATTCGAAAATTAAAAATCATGGAGCGTTCTGTAGAATACAAATGGTTAAAATTCTTTTAATGAGATAAAACGGATCCCTTTATTTTAATCAGGAATGGTAATCCATAAGATTAAGAAATTCAAAACGAATATTTCCTTATTTCCGGGCATCATTTATATCGTACTATGAAAGTTTCTATCATTATTCTTTGTTTATCGTTTATCATTTTTATTGAAAATTATGGAGCGGGACAAATCAGTCAAATCTGGTTGACCCATAGCACAAATAATCCCTCGCATATTGTGATAAACTGGAAAAGTAACCATCCTGGAAACTCCGAAGTTTGGTATCGTATTGGAAACAGCAAGGAATACCATATTATCATACAGGAAGAAGTGACCCTGCACCATGTGAGTATTCCAATTAAAAAAAAGGATCTCAATTACGATTATCGAGTCGCAACAGGTGACGAGAAATCGAATACCCATAGCTTCAAAGGTTATCCATCTAACCCTAACGAATTGCGTATAGCTTTGGTAGGAAATTGGGGGTATGCTGATAATCCGGATTTGTCCCAATTAGTGAAAGATAATCCACATCTTTTATTAACCCTGGGAGATAACGTTCCAAATCTTTATGAGGCCTGTGGGGAGGGAGTTAAAGATTGTACAGAACCCTTTTTAAGACTAATAGACTCTGCTCCCAGTCTATTTCAAACCACGCCTTTTATGCCAATATTAGGTAATCACGACAAACAAATCAGGGAACGGGGGAAGAAATACCCATCTCAGGCAGTTTACGATATTGATGCTAAGGCGTATCGTCGCTTTTTTAAGTTGCCTGATGATGAATGGAAGTGGCATTTTCGCATTCCCGACTTTAATGTTTGTTTTATTGCTCTTGATCTCAATCATATTTCTGATTTCGGCACAACCTGGCAAACCTGTCATGATTTTCAAAAGGGCTCAACCCAGAGGGAGTGGTACCATAATCTAATGGAAAAGAGTGAAAAAGATATCGTAATTACTTTGCAAAATGAAAAGGCCCAAACCATTCGGGAATTAGACCATGGCTCATGGGCATCGGGTTATAGAGAGGGGACAATTGTATTGTCAGGCTATGGTTATTACTCTGAATATGCGGAAGAAAAGGGAGTCCATTATTTTAATTCCTCCCTTAAAGCAGGAGATCTGTATCCGGATAAATCATCCAAAATGATTTGTGGTGAGGGGGGATATATGTTGCTTTTAATTAGAAATCATGACCTGGAAGTAAGAATGAAATCTCTCGACGGAGAAATTATGGGCTGTTATTTATTGTCAGTTAATCGGGGATTAAAAAATCCCTGATGAGTTAAATTTTGCTATTGAAGTAAAAACATTTGTGGGATGCTGTGGGAAGTCCTTTTTGTAGACGAACAAGAGCCATGAATGAATAAAAAGACTTGGTCACAACAATTGCCATAAAATGAGAAACTCTTTGATTCTGCTGTTTTTTGTTGGTTTTTATTTTTCACAAATACCCGGTTATAGTGAGAACTTTTTTGTGGATAGTAAAAAGGGTAATGATCTTTTTGAAGGCAGGATGGATCGTCCCTGGAAATCATTTGGAGGGATCAACGGGAAATCTTTTAGTCCCGGGGATACCATCTTTTTTAAGCGGGGTAGTTTTGTTGCCGGTAACCTATTTCTGAATTCATCCGGCACAACTGATAATCCGATTGTGCTGACGGCTTATGGGAAAGGAGAATCGCCCCGTTTCAGTAATCCCGTTTTTTCTGAAGAAACCATGGGACGGGTTATCGAAATAGAGGGGTGTCATGTGGTCATTGATGGTTTGTCGTTTTGTGATAATACGATTCCTTCAGAAGATATTGAACCAAAGCGGAGGCATTACTGTGTTACGCAAATGGGGGCTGTGTTTATCCACATAGGTTCAGATAACAATGTTGTGCAGAACTGTGAATTTAGTCACTCCCCAATTGGTATCCGGGTAAGAGGAGAGCACAACCTGATAAGAAACAATTACCTGCACGATGCAGACAGCATCACCTATTTCTGGGGATCTATTGCCATTGTGGTTGTTGGTGCCTTTAACGAGATTGCATACAACCAGATAAAAAATTACGGTTATTACGGGGGCAAGTTCGGGATGGACGGTGCGGCCATTGAGATGGATGGCGAAGACCGGTTTTTTGATGCACACGACATCAATATCCACCATAACGTGTCAATCAACACCAAAGGTGGTTTTATGGAAATTACAGGAAGAACGAAAAACATAAAGGTAGCTTTTAATGTAAGCGATGACATTGATAAGTTTATTGGGGTGGTTGGAGTTGATAATTTGCAGGTTTTAAATAATACCGTCACCAGAGTTAGAAGCCCAAGGTTCGATCAGATTGTATTTTGGGACTTGGGTAAAAATAAAGATAGCAGATTTAATATTGAAAATAATTTGTTTTATACAAATAAAAGGGTGCGATATTACGACACGCCATTTCAAGACTGGGGGATCAAAAGCCAATCGCGAAATAACAACCTATATTTTAGCCCGGACACAGCAGTCGTTGATTTGATTGGTGTGGAGATGGATCCATCCGATTTTATTGCAGACCCAAAGTTTATTAATCTTAAAAAAGAAAATTACTGTTTGCAATCGAACAGCCCTGCCATCCCGCGAAAAGTTGGAGCTTATCTTTCACAAAAACCGGATTGGAAGGCAGGGGTGATCAGAAAAATGGGGGACAACTGAATAAAAAATGAGCATTATCATATTCCCCATTTCAGTACAACAAGGCAGATAGGTTATGATTTCAATATTGGGTCAATTTAAAAATTTATAGATATGGTGTTTTTCAGAATGAATAAGATATATTTTTTATGTCTGCTTGTATTACTGGCAACAGTTTCGAAGGCTCAAAATGGTGAAAAAGCCACTGCATCTTCGGTGAAATTGGAAGTTCCCTGGCCCCAATTCATGGCACGGCATGATATGGTCTGGGACCAGGTGCCGAAAGATTATTACGAAGGCGCCTTTGTTGGGAATGGGGTAATGGGGACGATCATTTTTATGGATGATCAGGATTTAAATAGTCTACGTTTCGAAATTGGCCGTACTGATATTTACGATGATCGAAAAAACGTCAATCCCCATGCAAACTGCAGGTTGCCGATTGGTCAGGTTTTGTTGACTCCGGCAGGCAGAATTAGCGGGATGAAAATGCGTGTTGATCTCTGGAATGCCGAGGCACGTGCAGAAATTACGACGGATGCCGGCACCATTAAGTTTCGTTGCTTTGTTCCCAGCGATGAGATGATCGTATTAGTGGAGCTTAACACTACAGGTCTTGAAAAGAATTGCCGTTTCACTTTCCGTCCGCAGCAGGGGAATAGTGCACGGCTCATGTCGTTGAAGGATCCTGAATATATACCCAATCCGCCTTTCCAGCTTGGGCAGGAGGAGGGGATGGATGTATGTGTACAACCTCTTTTGGCGGGTGGCAATTATGCGACTGCCTGGAAGGAGGTGGGCACCGGAACAAACAAACGCGTGTTATACGTTAATGTAGCCAACGGCATTCATGGTGGTGGCGCGGGTCGGGAGGCGGTGAAGGCGGTAAACCATGCCATCGCCCGGGGTGTCAGAGATATGGAAAAGGCTCATCGTGCCTGGTGGCATGCCTTTTATCCTGCCAGCTTCGTTACCATACCGGATGAACGGATAGAAAGCTTTTACTGGATTCAGTGGTACAAGCTTGCCAGCGCAATGCGCGAAGGACTTCCTTCGGTCGACCTTATGGGTCCATGGTTCAGGATGAGTTCATGGGGTTGCTACTGGATGAACCTAAATGAGCAGCTTTCTCTCTATACTGTTCATATGGGGAATCATTTGGAATTGGGGGAACCAATGAGCCAATGGCTCGAGAACAGTCGGGAAGATCTGATTAACAATGCACCGCCTGAATACCGATATAACTCAGCTTCACTGGGCAATCCTACCAATCTGCGACTTATTGCCTCTGCTCCAGGAAGAAGCAACTTAAGTTTTATCGGGTTGCCATGGCTGGTGCAGCATCTCTACCTTCAATACCGCTACTCGATGGATGATCAGCGACTGCGTGATAAGATATATCCCCTAATGAGCCGCACTTTTAACCTTTATCTTCATTACCTTAAACTGGGGGATGATGGATGTTATCATATTCCATTGGCTTTCTCCGATGAGTATGGCTATGCGGAAGACACCAACCTGAATCTTGGGCTCCTGCGTTGGGGTTTGCAGACCCTCATTGCCATTAATGAACGCCTCAACATCAACGATCCAATGCTGCCGGAGTGGAAAGAGACATTGTCGAAATTGGTGGACTATCAAATCGACGAAAAAACCGGGCTGATGATTGGTAAAGACGTCCCGTTTGCAAAGACGCATCGGCATTACAGTCACCTCCTGGCCATTTTTCCGCTTTATGTTTTAAATATCGATGATCAGCCTGAGCGCCGGACGCTCATAGAAAAATCGGTACGTCACTTCGACGACATTAATGCCCATCACAGTGTTATGTACCGATACACCGGAGCATCTTCTCTCTTTGCCGCTACTGGCAACGGAGAGGACGCATTGAGATGCCTTCAGAATGCTCTGACCATATTACCGCAAGGACCCACGGTCAAGGAAAATACGCTCTATAGTGAGGGCGGTAACCCGACTTTTGAGTCGCCGATCTCCGCAGCACGAAATGTTCTCGACATGCTTATCCAAAGTTGGGGTGGAACCATCCGCATATTTCCGGCTTGTCCTTCATCCTGGAAAGATGTGAGTTTTCATGATCTGAGGACAGAAGGGGCATTCCTGGTCAGTGCAACCAGGGAGGGAGGTAAAACTAAATTCATCCGTGTTAAAAGCCTTGCCGGTGAACCCTGTATCTTAAAATGTGATATTAACTCAGAGCTTAAGATGATAGCACCCAAAACGGTCACCATGAAGATAAATAAAGATAGAATAGAGCTTAGTCTGAAGAAAGGGGAAGAGGCCATATTATATTCCGGTTCTAAGCCCCATGAATTTATTGTTAAGCCATTGCCTGCGGATTCGAATGATATCAACCAATGGGGAAGTCAAAAATGAATGGTTCTTTAGTAAGATAAAGCTCAAAGTAGAGATTCAAAATTGTAAGATCCACGTGCCGGATTACTTAGGTTCCGGCAGATATTATAAATTCTAAAAGAATACTATTAAGCCTAGGTCAAAATATAAATGATGATTAATAAAGATCTGTTCATGCGTTACAACCTGATTTTTTATTTAGTAATACTCACTTTTTCGTGTTTTTCTTGTGTAGAAGATTCCCATGAATCAAAGTTTCTGATAGATTTATCAGGGAGGTGGCAGTTTGATATTGATTCTGCTGATTCAGGAATAGAACAACAATGGTTTAAAAAAGAACTATCTGATTCAGTCGTGCTCCCCGGAACCATGGATTTGAACCATAAGGGCTATGAGAATAATGCCACAACTACCAAGCATTTAAACAGGCTGTTTCTATATACCGGACCGGCCTGGTATAAAAAGGCTGTTTTTATACCATCGGACTGGCAAGATTTACACATACAACTGTTATTGGAACGAACCAAGTCATCCAAAATTTGGATTGATGGCAAATATGTTGGTGAGTCTCGTTTGTTGGAGTCTCCCCAAAAATATGACGTGTCTCGTTTCCTTTCCCCAGGCGAACATACCATTGCAGTTAGAATTGACAACAGTTCCAGGTTGACCCCTTATGGTTATACTCATTTAAATTCTGATCACACGCAAACCAATTGGAATGGGATTATTGGTAAACTTTTGCTCGAAGCTTCCTCGAAAACCTACATATCCGGGTTGCAGGTTTTTCCGGATATAGAAGCAAAAAAAGTACGGGCGAAATTATCGGTAGATAATCAGCTAAATATAGATGATGTGGATATTGAATTGCAAGTATTCCGGGAAGTTGGGGAAAAGAGGACCAGGCTTAAATCTAAAAAATACCGTGTTGCATGCGACTCCATTATCGAATTGGAATATGATTTGGGTGAAAAGGCTGAATTATGGGATGAGTTTAGCCAACCCATTTATAAACTTAATGCAATAATTAGATCTAATAAGCAAATTTTGGACAGCCAGGAGGTCCCATTTGGGATGAGAAAATTTGCGACTAAGGGTACTAGCTTTACAATTAATAACCGGGCAACTTTTTTAAGGGGGAAACATGATGCCTGCGTTTTTCCGTTAACAGGATGCCCTCCAATGGATACTGAGGGTTGGTTGCGGGTGTTTAGGATCGCCAAGTCGTATGGGATAAACCATTATCGGTTTCATACCTGGTGTCCTCCGGAAGCCGCATTTGAGGCTGCTGATAAGGTTGGTATTTACCTTCAACCTGAATTACCTTTTTGGAATATTAAATCTGATACCCTCATGAATATGTTTTTAAAAGAGGGAACAGCATTGTTGAATAGTTACGCGAACCATCCTTCTTTTGTGATGTTTTCGGTAGGAAATGAGATCAGTGGAAACCAGAAAAAAATTGAAGCCTTAATAGCTCGTTTAAAGCAGGTTGATTCGCGTCCCTTATACACCCAGGGATCGAATAATAATATTGGCTACTCTTTCCCTATTGCCAGTGCTGATTTTCATGTGACTGCCCGTATGCCCTATATCTACGATACTTTGCTAATGGAAAGCAATGTGGAAAATCCAGCAATAGGCGTTGCTAATCCTTACGATACCATTCTTACACATGTGAGGCTTAGCCATGCTTTCCTGGATTCAAAAGACGGAGGTATAATCAATGGATGTCCTCCATCGACAAATTTTAATTATGATTTTGCTGTTTCTCAAACAAATGTCCCCATTGTTGGTCATGAGGTTGGACAATACCAGATTTATCCTGACTATAATGAAATTGCTAAATATACAGGAATACTTAAACCCCGTAACCTGGAGTTTTTTCGGGACCAATTGGAAAAAGCAGGGATGCTTGACCAAAATGAGGCTTTTACTAAAGCATCAGGAGCTTTAGCTGCCATGTGTTACAGGGCTGAAATTGAAGCAGCCATACGTACCAAAGGATTTGGTGGTTTTCAGTTGTTGGATTTGCAGGATTTTCCTGGCCAGGGAACGGCCCTTGTTGGAATTCTGGATGCATTCATGGAGAGTAAAAATGTAATAAGCCGCGAAGAATGGGTGCAATTCTGCAATGCGGTTGTTCCTCTTTTATCATTCGAAAAATATTGCTGGACAAATAATGAGATCTTTTCGGCAACTGTTCAGGTGGCAAATTATTCCGATAAGGATATCTCTCAGAATCTTAATTGGAAAGTTTTAAGCTCAAATGGGGATGTTATCAACAAAGGGGTATTTGCTAATAATCCCATTTCCACGGGAGGTTTGCAGAGTATAGGGCACATCGAAATCCCTTTAAACTCCGTAAAAGTGCCGGATAAACTTAATATCGTATTATTCCTCGACCAAACATCGTATAAGAACTCCTATCCTATATGGGTTTATCCTGAACCGCAAGATTTAGAAAAAGACAGTGATATTCTAATTACAGCCGGTCTTAGTAAGAGTTTGTTCAGTCGCCTTAAACAAGGTAAAAAAGTTCTGTGTTTTCCCAATGCCACATCGGTAAGCAATAATAGTGTTGGAGGCCTATTCATTAATGATTTTTGGAACTATAATATGTTTAAAGGTCTTAGTGAGAGGTTTAATAGGGTTGTATCTCCCGGAACATTAGGTATTTTAACTAATCCTGACCATCCTATATTTAATGATTTTCCTACTGATTTTTACACCAACTGGCAATGGTGGTCTATTCTAAAAAATAGCAATCCGGTAATTTTAAATATAACAAAAAGCGATTTCCGACCTATTGTGCAGGTGATTGATAACCTGGAAAGGAATAATAAACTGGGACTTATTTTTGAATTTAAAGTGGGGGAAGGCAGGCTGCTTATTTGTATGTCTGATTTGAATAAACAATTGGATAAGCCGGAAGGCTTACAGCTTTATCAAAGTATTTTAAAATACATGAAATCAGATCGGTTTAACCCTGAGTATTCGGTGGATGAGAACTCTATCCGTGAAATAATCCAATAAATACTTAATGATAAATATTATATTTTATGAATGTTATGGGAATCACAAAAATTAATACTCAAAAAATTAATGCCATTTCCCTCGTTGTATTTCTCTTTTTAACAGTATTTTCCATAGGGATAAATGCCCAACGAGAGAAACCTCCTGCTTGCCCCATGGATGGTGTTTGGGTGTTTTTGCCAGAATTCAGTGACGAATTTAACGGGACAGGACTCGACAAAAATAAGTGGATGGACTTAGTTCCTGCCTGGTATGGTCGGGCGCATACCCATGCCCTTTTTTCTCCTAAAAATGTGGCAGTGAAAGAGGGCACGCTTCAACTAACTTGTAGTGAACAAAAACCTGAGGAGGTAACCTATGAGAATAAAGTTCGGGGATTTGATAAGTTCAATATAGCCATCGTTAAAAGCAGAGAACGAATTAAATATGGATATTTTGAAGCGCGGTGTAAATCAATGAGCGCCAATGTGTGCAATGCTTTTTGGTTGTACGACCCCCTCGATCCGCCTGCCAAATACAAAGAGGGCAACTTTTCGGAAGAGATTGATATTTTTGAAATAGTTGGTAAACCAACTCCGGAGTTGCTTAAGGACAGTGAGCGTTTATACCGTACAACTGTTCATCGTTTTGTTACGCCATATCTTGAGGGAGTTGTCAACCTAAATCGGCCCGCACTGCCTAACCAGGGAGCAAAACAACAGATGCCGTTTGAATTTTCAACCGATTTCCATGTTTATGGTTTCCTCTGGACTCAGAACGAGATGAAGTGGTTTGTTGATGGGATGGAGGTTTTTTCACGTGATAATGATTATTTCAAAACAGCACTTCATGTCGTGTTCGACTGTGAAACGTTGTGGGGTGTGCCTGATTTGGCCGATCTTCCCAATACCTTCTACACTGACTATGTGCGTGTGTGGAGATTGGAAGATAGTCCTAAATAAATGATCGTAACATTTAAAGGCGGGTTGTGGCAATTTTGCTCTGGTTGATTCAATTGGGAACGTCAGGATGAAAAGAATAAAAAATTCAAAATAGGGATTATTTATGGAAGAAAGTGAATTGGCTCAGAAATTTGAAAAGTTAGTTGACAAAAAATGAATTTAAAAACTTTAAATTATGGGAAATAGAATATTTTATTTGTTGATTTTTAGTTTTACAGTATTTTCCTGCAACCCTAATGCAAAGGTTTTACCAACCAAAGCCCACCAGGAATGGTCCGATGCGGAGATTGGGGCCATGTTTCACCTGGATGTGCAGGTATTCGAACCTGCATATAAATGGCGGGAAACTCGCGATTATCAACCAAATGCATCTGTCTTTAATCCAAAAGAACTGGATACCGACCAATGGATAAAAGCAGCCAAATCTGCCGGGGCAACCTATGCCGTATTGGTTGCTAAGCACTGCAGTGGTTTCAGTCTGTGGCCAACCAAGGCCCACGATTACAGTGTGAAAAATTCCCCCTGGAAAAACGGGCAAGGTGATATTGTAAAAGATTTTATTGCCTCATGCAAAAAGTATGGCGTAAAACCAGGGTTATACGCCAGCGCTTCAGCCAATGCGTACTGTCATGTTGACAATCCGGGGCTTGTTTTATCCGGTGATCCAGAAGAGCAGAAGAAGTATAATGAAATTGTGAAGACCCAACTTACCGAATTGTGGACACAATACGGTGATTTATTTGAAATATGGTTTGATGGTGGGGTTTTACCACCCGAAAAAGGAGGGATTGACATGTTTTCCTTACTGGAAAAATACCAACCCCACTCCATCGCTTTTCAAGGTCCGTATGGATATAAGAGCAATATCCGCTTCATTGGAAATGAAAATGGCGTGGCTCCTTATCCTTGCTGGGCAAGGGCCGATTCAACGACTTCTTCCACTGGGGTAATCCAGATCAAAGGGTTGAACGGGAACCCGGAAGGGGCATTCTGGTGCCCGGGTGAAGCCGATTTTCCCCTTCGTAAATGGACTAAAGAACATCCCCCCATTTTAAGTGGTTGGTTTTGGCATGAAGGAGAGGAAGACTGCATACGTACCTTAGACGATTTAATGGAAAGGTATGTCACAACGGTAGGCCGCAATACCAATATGTTATTGGGAATTGTTGTTGATGACCGGGGCTTGGTTCCGGATGCTGACATGAAACGTCTTGAGGAGTTTGGCAATGAAGTAAAAAAACAGTTTTCCAAACCTTTGGGGGAAACTAAAGGGAGAGGAACTGAGTTGGTTGTTGATTTTGATTCCCCACTGTTGGTTAATTATGTGGTATTGCAGGAAGATATTTCCAACGGTGAACGGGTCCGGGAATACAATCTTTATGGAAAGGATAACGGCCAATGGCAAATGGTAAGCCAGGGCAGTTGTATTGGACATAAGCGGATTGAAACGCTTCGGGGCGTGAAATATTCAGCCATTAAACTTGAAATCATTAAATCCGAAGGAAAGCCCGATATTAGGATGATGGAATGCTATTAAAGACCGCTGGTTTGATGATGGCCAAATTTGTCATCTGAATTCACCAGTCTGTATAGCTGTTCATCATTGTATTTACCCTCTTGGACCTGTGCTGATATAAAGCTCATTGCCCTGGTTAATTTTTTCATTTGAAGAATCATTAATGTCTCACAATAATAAGAAGATAAACCTGACAAAAATACATTACAATTATGAAGCAGTTCTTGTTACTTCTCACTTTTATTTTTATTTCTCTGTTCTCACTAAGTGCTCAGAATACTGAGGCCTTTTACAAGCAAAAAGGGGCTCCAATTGAAGCCAGGATAACAGATCTGGTTTCAAAGATGACATTCGAAGAGAAAGTCCTTCAATTAAACCAGTACCTGGTAGGTAAGAATACCAATGAGAACAACATCGGTGAAGCGATGAAGGATATACCGGCAGGTATTGGTTCGTTGATTTTTTTCAGCGATGATCCTGTTTGGCGCAACCATATCCAAAAGAAAGCCATGGAGGAGTCCAGGCTGGGGATTCCAATTCTCTTTGGGTTTGACGTCATTCATGGTTTTCGAACGGTTTTTCCAATCTCTTTGGCACAGGCTTGTTCCTGGAATCCCGACCTTGTAACTCAGGCTTGCAGGATCGCTGCCAAAGAAGCCTGTTTATCTGGCATTGATTGGACTTTTTCCCCCATGATTGACGTAGCACGTGACCCCCGTTGGGGAAGGGTTTCCGAAGGCTATGGAGAAGACCCTTATGCCAATGCAGTGTTTGGCGTAGCAACCGTAAAGGGTTACCAGGGTAATAAATTGTCTGATCCATATTCCATCGCAGCTTGTCTTAAGCATTATGTGGGATACGGGGAATCAGAAGGTGGCCGCGATTACCATTTTTCTGATATTTCCAGACAGTCGCTTTGGGAAACTTATCTGCCTCCTTATGAGGCATGTGTAAAATCAGGTGCCGCTACATTAATGAGTGCTTTTAACGATATCAGCGGAGTTCCGGCTTCCGCCAATCATTATACGCTTACAGAGGTGCTTAAGGAGCGCTGGGGGCATGATGGTTTTGTGGTTTCGGACTGGGATGCTGTTTCACAACTGATTGCACAAGGTGTTGCAAAAGACAGAAAAGAAGCTGGTTTAAAGGCTTTTCTTGCAGGCGTTGAAATGGATATGAAGGACAATATATATCGGGAAAATTTTCAGGAACTGGTCGAGGAGAAAAAAATATCGATGGAACAAATTGATGATGCAGTGGCTCGCGTGCTTCGTGTTAAATTCAGGTTAGGCTTATTCGATGAGCCCTATACCCCTATTGTTAAGGAAAAGGATAGGTATCTTGAACCTGAAAACATTGAAATAGCCGAAACATTGGCGGAAGAATCTATGGTGCTTCTTAAAAATTCCAATGGATTATTGCCCCTCTCATCAAGAGTTAAAAATCTTGCAGTAATCGGGCCCATGGCCAAGGATAAAGATAACCTTTTAGGGTCGTGGGCAGCAAATGGAAAATCGGCTGATGTTGTTTCTCTTTTTGAGGGATTAGAGCGGGAGTTTAAAGACAAGATTCAATTGAAATATGCCCGGGGCTGTGATTTCGAGGGTGCGGATGAATCCGGTTTTGACGAAGCTGTTTCAGTGGCGGAAAACTCAGATCTAATCCTTGTTTGTTTGGGAGAACAAAAGAAATGGAGCGGGGAGAATGCTTCCAGATCAACCATCGCATTACCCGGCATTCAGGAGAAATTGGTTCAGACGCTTAAAAAGACTGGGAAACCGATTGTTTTAGTCCTTTCCAATGGTCGTCCTATTGAATTGGTTCGGTTGGAACCCCTGGCAGATGCCATCCTTGAAATATGGCAACCTGGAATTGCCGGAGGTACAGTTGCATCGCGTATTTTATCCGGAAGTTTAAACCCATCAGGAAAACTCTCCATAACATTTCCACTCACAACCGGGCAGATACCTACTTATTATAACATGCGGCAAAGCGCCAGACCAACCTCAGGCAAATATCAGGATATTCCAACAGAGCCATTGTATTGGTTCGGATACGGTTTAAGTTACACCAGGTTTGAATATGGTGAAGCCATATTATCCGCACAAAAGATTAAAAAAAGCCAGAAGTTGAAAGCGGAGGTAAGGGTCCAAAATATGGGCTCGGTCAAGGGAAAGGAATCGGTGTTGTGGTACATTTCAGATCCGGCTTGTTCTATCTCCCGTCCAATTAAAGAATTGAAATTCTTTAACAAGAAGGAAATTAAACCCGGAGAACAGGTCGTTTTTTCTTTTGAAATTGATCCGGAAAGAGATCTCAGTTATACCGATTCCGATGGAAATAGGGTTTTAGAATCTGGCGATTTTTATGTCCATGTAAATGGTCAAAAATTGAAATTCGAACTGACTGAGTAGTCTTTGGGGAAATGCTTGCCGGAATAGGTAGCCTGTTTTTGAGCAGGATGTTTTTCCAAAGGGGGGAAAGGTGGAAAAGGTGGAAAAGTAAAATAGTGAAAAAGGTAAAAAGAGGGTTACCGGATTGGATTCTGGGAGTAAGGAAAGAAAAGGTAAAAGCGTTAAAAGTTGTAGGGTCCCCGAAAGGGCCAACATGATAGTAAAAGAATTATAAATCCGGAAATTTTTTCAGGACCCAACAAGAGAAAAAAAGCAGAATCACTTGCCACAGTTACAAGATTAGAAGAGTGACCCGTTGGGGTATTTTAACTATAAAAAAAGAAAAGATGAAGCCTAATAGTCAATTCAACAGATGTTTAATTGTATTAATGTTGTCAATATTGATTCTTCCTGTATCTTGTCGTAAGAGTGGGAAAGCAAAGACTGGTGCCGATAATGGAAATGTCGAGAACCCCATTGATAAAATGGGGTGGTGGCGTGATGCCAAGTTTGGAATGTTTATCCATTGGGGGCTTTATGCTGTGCCGGCAAACTCGAGTGAATGGCACATGCGTAATCTTAAAAAAAGTATTGCAGAATATTCTCAATATGCAAAACAGTTTAACCCGGAAAAATTTGATGCAGACGAGTGGGCGAGGATCGCAAAAGAGGCAGGGATGAAATACATGGTGATAACCACCAAGCACCATGACGGATTTGCATTGTTCAAATCGGAAGCAAGCCCATACAACATGGTGGATGCCACTCCTTTTAAAAGAGACATCATTAAAGAGCTTGCCCAAGCCTGTCCAAAAAACGATGTTCGTTTTGGAACTTATTACTCTTTGATGACCGACTGGGGACATGCCGGAGGGGCAATGGGTTGCGATCCCTGGGACCCAGCTCAGGAGGGGGATCTGGATACATACTTTAATACGGTTGCTTATCCGCAAGTTCAGGAATTGTTGACCAACTATGGGCCGATTGCTGAACTCTGGTTTGACACCGACGGACCACTAAAACCCAATCCTGCCCAAGCCTCAAGGATTGACAGCCTGATTCAACTCCAGCCAAATATGATTATTAACAGCCGGGTTGTGCCGGGAGATTTTAAAAATGCAGAAAGGCATATCCCTGCGCAATCCATTTTGGGAGATTGGGAAGCATGTGATTTAATAATTGAAAAATCATGGGGTTATATAAAATATGAACCCAGTGACGTGCGGCCATTATCTGATCTGATACACGAATTGATTGACGTGGTTAGTAAAGGGGGAAATATGCTTTTGAATGTTGGGCCAAAAGCCGATGGGACATTTCCAACAGAGACGATGGATAGGCTAAAAGGGATAGGGAAATGGTTAAAAGTTAACGGGGAGGCCATTTATGGCACTGAGAGCGGCCCTTTCGATTATTTACCCTGGGGACGTTGCACCCGAAAGGGGGACAATCTTTATCTCCATGTTCTCGATTGGCCGGTGAATGGTGAAATTGTTGTGCCCATGCCTAATAAAGTCCTTTCGGCTCAGCTGTTGGATGAAAATTCCCCTGAATTTTTAAAATATAAAACCTCAAATGGTGAACTTACGCTTCAGCTTCCAAATGATTCTCCGGATTCCATAGCAAGCGTTATCGTTTTAAAGGTTGAGGGAGCGATTCAACCGGTTCAATCTCTTGCTTGTAATAAACCTTCCTTTGCTTCGCTGGATGAAAGCAAAAGTAAATTTGCGGTGGATTCTGACCCATATACCTATTGGGATGTTATTAAACCATCGCCGGCATGGTTATTTGTTGATCTGGAGAAAGAAACAACATTCAATACTGTCCGGATTGGACTGAGTACAGGAAAGATTACAGA
Organism: Marinilabiliaceae bacterium; assembly: GCA_041583495.1. Lineage (GTDB taxonomy): Bacteria > Bacteroidota > Bacteroidia > Bacteroidales > Marinilabiliaceae > JBFHFS01. The sequence continues at coordinate 115,138 of JBFHFS010000005.1, forward strand.
GTTTTCGGTAAAGTATTGGTCAGAAGATGGTTGGAAGACTATTTTTAGTGATTCAGACCTTCCTCGTGGTGAATATATAAAAACCTTTCCCCCTGTAACTTCAACCAGGGTTTGGTTCGATGTAACGGAATTTGATTCAAGTAAAACATGCAGGATAAATAGCTTTGAACTATTTGATGCACATTAAGTCCGGGTATTGATTGACTCGAGGAAAGGGTGTTGTTAGATATTGGGAAAGAATTTAGGCAAACAACAAAATTTTAAGTTTTTGACCTTATTAATCAAGGTATGTACAGCAGAAGAAAATTTATAAAAGAAATAGGAATCACCAGCTTGGCGATGTCCACCTTCCCTGGATTGATGGCTCAGGGTAAGGATTTCGAATCTGATAAAAAAGAGGAAACAGGGAATGGGATGGTTTTTCTGTTTCAGGGTGATTCAATTACTGACGGAAACAGGGGACGCAATACTGATCCAAACCACATCATGGGCCACGGTTATGCGTTTAGTATTGCCAGTCGTTTAGGCGCCGATTTTCCTGAAAAACAATTGGAGTTTTATAACCGGGGAATTAGCGGGGACAAGGTAACTGATTTGGCTCCACGGTGGCAAACAGACACACTGGATTTAAACCCTGATGTTTTGAGCATTCTGGTTGGAGTCAATGATGCAGGTAGAAGAATAAAGAATGGGATCCCGACTATTGAACAATATGAAGAAACCTACCAGTTAATTCTGGAGCGGATCAGGACCCAAAACCCTGAAGTTTTGCTTGTTCTTTGTCAGCCTTTCATCCTACCTGTAGGACATGTTAAAGATAATTGGGAAGTGTGGAATGATGAAATGGTCAAAGAGCAGGCGATTGTGAGAAAATTGGCGAAAACCCATAATGCTGTATATGTTGAATTTCAGAAGGTCCTGGATAAAGCTTGTCTCAGGGCTTTACCCGATTATTGGATTTGGGATGGGGTTCACCCAACCGTGGCAGGGCACGAGTTGTTAGCGCGTGAATGGATTCGGGCGGTTAGTAAGCGGCTCCCATTTATTAGATAATTAGGTGCTACAAATAGGTGTATTATTAAAAATTAGTCAGGAGCAGGTGGTGACAATTTTCACCGATCAGGAGTTTTATTAATGGCCATTAAAGGTATAACAATCTAAAAAAAAGAAACTTATGAGAAAATATTTATGGGTGATGATTTGCTTACCATTCCTGCTTTTTAATTGTTCCAGCCAATCTTTGAAGGAAGAGGCGCCTGGTCAACCAGTTCTAACGCCTTATATATCTGGCGAATATGTTCATGCTTATAATCCGCAGGGAGATTTATTCCCGGGTCCCGATACAAAAAGGCTCAAAGCAGGTGAGTATTATCAAAACTGGCAGCCCAATGATCATTGCTTTGTGAAGGGGCCCGACAGCTGTTGGCATGCTTTTGGAATTACCCATCCTGCTGTTGAACCAGGAGAAAGGGTAAGCCATGATGGTGAGTATTTGTCTTTTCATGCAGTATCGCCCGGGGTGCTTTTTGAATATTCTTTCCGTGAGCATTCTTTGGCTGAAAAGCCCAAAGTGTTGCCTCCCACACAACGTCCGGGGGAAAGCGTAAATAACCATGCGCCTACTATTTTAGAGCAGGACAGCATCTATAAAATGATATATGGACCTATTCCTTTTAGAATGGCCGTTTCAAAAGATTTATATACCTGGGAGCCTAAAGGACCTCTTAAAATAGAAGAATCCAATGGCCGAGACCCAAGCTTAATGCTCTGGGATAACCTCTATTATCTTTCATACTGCTCTGGAAATGTGGTTAAAGTTACTACCTCGAAGGACTTGGAAAACTGGACAGACCCAGTGGAAATATACAAGGGGGAATTAGCATCTTATCAATGTGAGTCTCCAACAATCATTCGCCACAATGACAAATTTTACCTTTTCTGGTGTTTGTGGGATACTTCCATTGCCAGTAACGGATATGGTGAGCGAACGTTTGTTTATTGTTCTGATAATCCATTAGATTTTCACGGAAAGCCTTTTGTGACAGAGCTTGCAGCCCATGCACCTGAAATTGTACAGGGTGAAGATGGTGGAAGATGGTATATCTCCAGTGCTCAATATCCTAAAAGGGGGATAAATATTGCGAGGCTTGGATGGAAATAAATCTATTATACAGAATCTTGCTTTTAACTGAAGTCTCCTGACAGACTAGACTTTAGTATTATGACTTAAGGTAACCAGATAATAATTAAAAATACATAAAAACACATAAAATGAAATATGGAATTATATGTAGCTTAATCTTTTTAACAGTCATTTCCGAAAGTTGTGTGACTCAAAAAGTAGTACGTGAAACAATCGAATGGAGCGACTTCTGGTGGGCGAACGAACCAGACATTACTAAGCCTCGTGTATTGTTTATTGGGAATTCAATTTCGAGGGGGTATTACAAAGCCGTTTCGGACAAGTTGTCGGGAAAAGCCAACTCCGACCGGTATGCTACCTCCAGGAGTATTGCAGACCCGGCATTGATAAAAGAAACCAAAGTAGCGATGGGTAAATACAACCACGTCATTATTCACTTTAATAACGGGTTGCATGGCTGGCATCTTGATGGTGAACAATACGAGGAAGGACTCAGAAAATATGTGAAGTTCTTGAAATCCCACAAATCCAAGGATTGTACGTTAATTTATTCATTGACAACTCCGGTGCCTTCAGGGGAGGTAGGTGTGAAATTGGACCCGGAAAGAAATCAGGTTGTACTAGAGAGGAATCGAATTGCCCGCAAAGTAATGGCAGAAAACAGTATTCCCGTGATTGATTTGTATGGATTGATGGAGCCGGAAATAGAAAAGTACAGTGCCTCGAAAGGTAATGTTCATTATAACAAAGATGGCTATGAAAGGCTTGCCGATCGCATCAGTGGAGAGATTCTAAAACTTCTGGCCAAATAATAATTGGCTTCTGTATTTGAATGAAAAATAAATGTTAAAACTATTTCTGGAAAGATGAATTTCAAAAATGTAAATGTCAAATTAGTTAAGGGTATCAAGCTTTTTATGCTGTTGTGTTTTTTTACAACAGCAATCTTAGCTTATTCCAAGGAAGAAAACCTCATTGCTATCAAAAGTAATGACACGGTCAATTCCCAAAAAGAGAATACAGCTATCATTCCTGTCTCAAAGCTCGAAAATGACAGCTACGATTGGTGGGAGCGGCATGCCGAGGTTTTGCGGATTAAGGATTCGATTAATCCCGAAATCGTTTTGATAGGAAATTCTATCACACATTTTTGGGGAGGGGAGCCCAAATTGAAATATGCCGATGGGAAACCACGAAAACCCAACGGTCCACAAGCATGGAATTCGGCTTTTGGCCAGCACAGGGTTCTTAACATGGGGTTTGGCTGGGACCGTACCCAAAATGTGCTTTGGCGGATAGATCACGGAGAGTTGGACGGGATTCAACCACATTTGGTGATTATACATATTGGCACCAATAATACCAGTGAAACAAAAAATGCCCGGAAAAACAGTGCCCCCGAGATCATTGAAGGGATAAACGAAATTTGCAAAAAAGTCCGGGTTAAAGTTCCTGAAGCAAAAATTGTGTTGATGGCGATTATGCCCAGGGAACAATTGCCTGACCATCCCCGTCGTCAATTAATAAATGAGATAAACCGACTGCTTAGAATTTATGCGGAGAAACAAAATATCACCCTTGTTGATCTTGGGCCTAAAATGCTTGCACCCAATGGTTCCCTTTCCAATGAAATAGCCTTTGACTTCTGCCATCCAACTGAAAAAGGGTACCAAATTTGGGCGGATGCAATAAAACCATTTGTAAATGAATTGGATAAATAAGAAAAAAAACTTTGGAAAGATTGAATTTTTTAAGGCTTTTGGCCGGAATTGTCTTTTTTTTACAGCAGGCTTGTCCGTTGTAACGAGCACTATAACCTAACTATTTTTGGTATACTTTTTTCAAATTAAATATTTAAGACCAACCAAAAGATGAGAGCCTTGCTAAAACTGAAAGTAATTATCGCCGTGGTATTTTTAAGTACAAGTACTTTTGCACAAAACTATAATGATGTATTAAAAATGAATCCCGTTGGGTACTGGCCGGCCGATGACGGCCAAGGTGAAGTGCTGCGGGACTTGTCACCAAATAAAAACCATGCTGTTCTGCATAATCTACAATGGGAAGGAACCCTGCTTAATTTCAGAGGCTTGTTTCAATGGGCAGAAATACCAGCAAGCGAGAAGTATAACACAAGGACAGTAAGCTTTGGCGGATGGGTTTTCCTGCGCAACAAAGTACTTGGTGGTTGGAATTCTGCAGCCAAAAAAGGCCTTGGAATGACTTTTATGGGCAACGGTTATCATACATCATCGTACAGTCTTGAAACACTTGATAAAGACGAAGTGCTATTTATGAAGAGCAAATGGAGCGTATATGGCGGTTCTCCGGAAGGAGCAAGTATACGCATCCGGCGAGAAGAAAGGGTGGATGTTTTAAGTGGTGGAAAAGATGATGCTATGGATACGGAGAGTAAATCCGGACTGGTAGCGATGGGCAAATGGCAGCATATATTTTATACCTATGAAACCCCGGCGCAGATTGAGGGTGGGAAAGAGTGGGTTAGCCTGCAAGATGCAGATAGATTTCACAATGCAGGTACAGGAAAACTTTATGTGAACGGGGAGTTGGTCAAAAGTACAGATCGGGTTGAATTTAAACCCCGTTTGGTGCCCTTTTTAATTGGGAGTGACGCATGGTGGTGGTTGCAAGCTGTTACTTCCGGGTCCCTCGACGGTTCGGTAAGAGACTTGGTTATTTTTGACAGAGCTATAAGCCCTGAAGAAGTTTCTCAATTGTTTAAGGAGACCCTTCCGAAAGGTGAACCGCAGGTTTTCCCGATAGATGCCATTTTTGTTAATGAGGAAGCCGTTGAAGTAAAAGAATTGTTCAATCTTCCACAGGAGAGTGTTTGGGAAGTCCTCCTTCAACTAGAAAAACTGGATGTCAAATCTCTTAAGAAATATACTCCCTGGCTAAAGACCCAAAAGAATGCCGAGGCAGTTAAACTGCTACTCAAAGTGGGTGAAGTTGAAACGGTTAAAGGCTTTATTCCGGCTTATGTTAAAGTTTTTCAAGACAAAAAACTGAGTGAAGAAAAACGCGCCGACGCGTTGCTGGCTTTGGCCGAATGCAAGGCACTTGCAACAGATGCTGCACTGGATATCATAACGGCAGAATTAAAAACAATGCAGCCACAAATTCCTAAAATCGAAGAATATTACCGTAATGCCTTAATCAATGCAGTATTCGAACTTGATCCCCGGAATAAAATTCTGACCAGTATCTTTGAGGGAAATGAAGCCTCATTATTTTCGCAGGGCGATGAAATGCGGGATAGTCGTCAGGATATTTCTAATAATAGAGCCTACACCTCCAGTGTAAAGTATCAGGGAGTAATCTATAGCGTTGGAACGGGAGTCGCATGGGAAGGAGTAGAACCTGTTTCTGCTAAAGAGTTTGAACAAATTGCTAAGGCAATTGAAGGTCAATACCCGGGGGTGAGGAGATGGGCTGAAGGAAAGGATTTGGCACGGGTCTATGCCACTAAAACGGGAAACAACGGCAGAATTGAAAAGTTTTATCCATTAGGCAGGAAGTTTATCTTTAATCAGGAGGATCAGAAAATGAGAGGCTGGTCAATAGCCATTGATCGTGAGGGGTATATACATTTAGCGGGGGGGATGCACAATGCTCCTGTGGAAGAAAATTTTATGCCAGGTAGTTGGGAAAGCTGGGGTATGTCCAGAGAACTTAAAGATGATAAATACCCTACTATCCCATACTGGGTTTCGAAAAAGCCCGGTGATCTGACGAGCATGGAATTTGTCGGCCATCGTGACAATAAGCGCAATATCCCTCTGGCACTTGGGCTCAACTACCTTAATTTTGTTCAGGATCGTAATCAGGAGCTTTATATCTATGGCCGAATCTATGTTCAAGGTTTGCAGAGCTGGGGATTGTATCGTTATGATGCGGATACAAAAAGCTGGACAGGACTTGGTGGTTTTGCTCCTGATGTTAAAAGTGAGTTCCCGGTCTGGTCCGATCGGTTCATAACCATGGCTGCTGATTGGGTGGCATTGGCCTCCATCCGGTGGAAAAATACCCATTCGAAAAGTAAGGTTCTGATTTGGTCTCGACAACCACATTTTTATAACTTCATTCGCGGATGGGGGATTAGATGGGACCTAAACAATCGCATGCATATACAAGTTCCACATTTTGCGTTGGATGAAAATTATAGGGATACAAATATGCAGCTCTATGCTTATTCAGACGATGATGGTAAGACTTTTTGCGGGGCAAACGGGGAAAAACTTGCACTACCCCTTACTGCGAATCCCGGAGAAGGGAATGCCTGTCTGCGCTCTGAACAAAATCTGAAATACTGGAACCTCTGGGTTTCTCTATTAACGAAAGCTGGATATAACACTGATGGCTTAAGCCGGATAAATATTTAATGGTAACAGATCGACATTTAAGTCTAACATCAATTCTTGGTCGAAAGTCTAATTCAAAAAGCAAGAATGAGTTCGTTTTTAATTAGATTTTGTGTTCAAAATGCTATTACTTGTATATGGGAACAATATGGACTGGTTGGGAGGAATCCATGAGGCTGTCTGCAATGTTGAATTTGATTACGATATGTTTTGTGTAAGAAAACAGTTTTATAACCCTAATGAGAATGGGATAATAAAGTGAATCGCTTTTGAATTATAATTATGTTGTATTCAATTTTGGGTGATTTCTGGACGATCAGTTTAATCTGTACCCTCTACATAATTCCGATGTTGAAAAATAAACAAGGAAGTTGTTTTGGAGCAAAATCCGGGATCTTAAAGTTCGATGAGCCAAACTTTCTCTGGCGATAATTTTGAACCGTTAGAAATTATTGAAAGGGAAAATTGTCCAGCTCCGGGAATATGCCGGTTGTATTTTAACGCATTAAGCAGAACCGGGCAACCCCGAAAACCAATTGGGGGTTTTATCAGATTGTATTTATATTTAGATAAAAAGGTAAAGTAAGATGGATCGATTATTTTTTTTGGTAGTGTTTAGCGTAAGCATTCTTTTCTCAAGCTGTATGGGGAAAAATGAAGAAGCAACCCAAAGTAGCCCCAACATCATCTTTTTCTTAGTTGATGATATGGGCTGGCAGGACACATCCTTGCCGTTCTGGAAAGAAAAAACGCCTTTGAACCAAAAGTTTCATACCCCTAACATGGAAAAGTTGGCATCGCAAGGAATGATGTTTACCCAAGCGTATGCCAATAGTATTTGTTCCCCTTCACGCACCAGTTTAATGACAGGGATGAATGCTGCACGCCACAAAGTAACCAATTGGACATTGCGGAAGGATCAGACCGTTGATGCTAAAGATAGTTTATTAGAATTTCCTGATTGGAACTTAAATGGGTTACAACCGGCAAACGTAGACACCATTTCAAGGACCGTTTCGGCGAATCCTTTGCCTGAAATATTGCATAAGAACGGTTATTTTACCATTCATTGTGGTAAAGCTCATTGGGGGGCAGAAGGAACCCCCGGAGCCAATCCTTTAAATTTAGGATTCGATATTAATATAGCAGGACATTGTGCCGGAGGGGTGGGTTCCTTTGAAGGAATTCAGGACTTTAGCGCTGCATGGCGGAATGGGGATTTAATTTGGGATGTTCCTGGGATGGGTGACTACCATGGAAAGGATATTCACCTAACCGATGCGCTTACTATTGAGGCAAAAAAGGCTATGGGTAAGGCGTTGGACAAAGGGAAACCATTTTACCTCTATATGTCTCATTATGCAGTACATCAACCCTGGGCTCCTCATAAACCGTTTTATCAGAAATATATTGATATGGGATTGGATGAAGGTGCGGCATTGTATGCCTCAATGGTGGAAGGCATGGATAAAAGCCTGGGTGATTTAATGACTTTTCTGGAAGAAAAAGGCATAAATGATAATACCGTAATTCTTTTTATGTCGGACAATGGTGGGGTGGGAGGATCCTGTTTCCCGCTAAATAGCGGAAAAGGCTCAGCCTATGAAGGAGGTATACGTGAACCCATGATTGTGAAGTGGCCGGGAGTAGTTGAAAAAGCCTCGGTATGCAATGAATATTTGGATATAGAAGATTATTTCCCTTCTATCTTGGAGATTGCCGGGATCGAAGAATACCAAACAAAACAGGTCGTTGATGGAAAAAGCTTTGTGCCAATGTTAAAAATGGAAGGGACCACTGCCGAGGGACGCGACTTGTTCTGGCATTTCCCAAATAAATGGGGCGGGAGTGGCCCTGGAATTGGCACAACGAGTACGATTAGAAGTGGAGACTGGAAACTGGTTTATTGGTATAAGGACCTGCATTTTGAATTGTTTAATATTCCTACAGATATTGGAGAAAAGAACAATATGGCTGATCAATACCCTGAAAAAGTAAAAGACCTGGCTGCAAAGCTGGGAAGTTTCCTGAGAGAAGTTGATGCAACACGTCCTGTTTATAAGTCATCGGGTAAACCTGTTCCATATCCGGATGAAATTTAAACGAGACAGGAAAACCAATCAAACAAACTAAACAATAACTTATTGAAGCAAATAGACAAAATAAGAATAGATAAAAAACACAAAAAATGATGAGACGTTTAGATTTCTTAAAGCTGTTAGTAGCAATTTTATTTCTTTTTTCAACAGGTCTTTCTTTTGCAGGGAATGGGAATAAAGATCCCCAACCCCAAACCATTAAAGTTTTGACTATTGGCAATAGTTTTGCCAATAACGTTTGTCAGTATTTAAAGCAGATTACCGAATCAGTCGAGGGATGCGATATTGTAATTGGGAAAGCGAACCTGGGAGGCTGCTCCCTTGAGAGACATGCCGATCTGATAAAAAAGAGTGAGCAGGATCCAACCTTTAAACCTTATGGGGGCAAGTCGTTGAAAGAATTATTACAACAAGATGATTGGGATGTTGTAACGATTCAGCAGGTAAGTCATTTAAGCTTTAAGGCTGAAACTTATCAGCCCTATGCCGATGAGATTAGTGCTTTTGTGAAAAAGTATGCACCCCACGCCAAAGTTTATATCCATGAAACCTGGCCCTATGCCCCGGATTGTCCTCGGTTGGAAGGGTTTGGGATCACCTCTGATCAAATGTATAAAGGGTTGAAGAAAAATTACAAAGTTCTTTCAAAACGTTATAACTCTCCCATTTTGCCTTCTGGCGATGCTTTTTACCGTTCTTTCAAGAAAAATAAAGGTATCGATCTTTGGAATGAGAAGGATCGGTTTCATGCCAGTTTTAACGGCTGTTACCTTGCCGGGTGTGTTTGGTTCGGGAAATTATTTGGGCGATCTCCCAAAGAAGTAACTTTTATTCCAGATGGGATAACCGAAGAATCGGCAAAATTCCTTCAAGCCATAGCCGAGAAAATAGATTCCTAGTATTATTAACCAATGAATTTCTAAAAAAAAACAATATTGGCATGAGCTCATTAAATCATTTTAATTTTTCAAAATTGAATTCTGTTAGTTTTTATTCTTTATTCCTGCTGTTTTTTATCGTTTTTAATGGCTTTTCTCAAGATGAAATACGCATTGCCTGCGTGGGTAATAGTATTACCTATGGGGCAAGGATTGAAAATAGGGAGGTAAACAGTTATCCGGCCCAGTTGTCCTCCATGTTGGGAGAAGGATATGATGTACAAAACTTTGGAAGAAATGGTGCGACATTACTAAAAAAAGGAGATTTGCCTTATTTGAAAGCAAGTGAGTATGAAAAAGCACTTGCATTTAACCCGAATTTGGTGTTTATCAAATTGGGCACCAATGACACCAAGCCTCAAAATCGCATATTCCTGGACTCTGATTATATCAAGGATTATAAAGCCCTGATAGCCTCATTTAAAAGCTTGCCTTCAGAACCACAAGTTGTCCTTTTGGTGCCGGTTCCTGTATTCTCGGCTGATACCACCGGGATTACCAACATTGTTCTTACGGAAAAGATAATTCCAATGGTACGGCAGGTTGCTTACGAGACCGGTTGTGAGGTCGTGAATTTATATAACCTGTTGATAGAATCTCCTGAGTTGTTTCCTGATAAAGTGCACCCAAATGTTGAAGGTGCAAAGGTGATTGCCGGTAGATTGTGTGAGTTTATTAAATTGAATACAGAGCCTGAGTTTGATCTTTCCCGAGAGCTACCAACGGATTATACCCCATTTAATTACCATGGTTTCCAGGGCTATGACTTTACTTTCGAAGGGAAAGAGGCTAAAGTGGTAGTCCCTAAAAAAGCAGCTCCGGGTCATCCTTGGATTTGGCGTACCCGTTACTGGGGACATGAGCCGCAGGTTGAAATAGCGTTATTGGAAAGGGGCTTTCATGTGGTTTATTGTGATGTGTATGAGTCGTTTTTAAATAAAGAAGGCCTTTCGGTTTGGGATGATTTTTATCAATTCCTTACCAAGGCAGGTCTGTCATATAAATCGGTTATGGAAGGCATGAGCAGGGGAGGTATTTATATTTATCGTTGGGCTGCCTTTCACCCCGATCGGGTTTCTGCTGTTTATGCTGATGCACCTATGTTGGACATCAAATTGTATTCGAAAGGCAAAGAACATAATTTCCCTTCTAAGTGGGATTCTTTTAAAACGGCATTCAACTTCAATACAGAAGAAGCACTTGCGTTTAAAGGAAATCCGCTTGACTTAACAGAAAAAATTGCCAAAGGGGGGTTCCCGATGTTGCATGTGGTAGGTGATGCAGATGAAGTGGTCCCTGTTTCGGATCATACTGCATTGTTCGAACAAAAAATCAAGAATGCGGGAGGCTCCATTCGGGTAATACATAAGCCCGGGGTAAATCATCATCCTCACAGCCTGTCCAACCCACAACCAATCGTCGATTTTATTTTGATGGCTAATAGTCTAAACAATAAAACACAGACTAAAATTCAAATTCAGGCTTACAAAAATGATATTTGTCTGCCTTCTAAATTATATATGTTGTCAGAGATTCAAAATGATATTTTTGTTGAACCTTTAATAAAGAGGTGGAGGCCATATAATGATGTAGTGCGATTTGCAGGCACCGCACAGTTTCAAAGAAGACTGCAACGAGTGGCCAGTATTCACTCACCAATAGATTCGTCAACCGTATCCCTCAGTCTGATTAATCAGGATAATTTTGACACTGTTAAAACAATTTCGTCTACCATTATGGTAGGAAAACAAGGAGTAGGCTCTGAATCTATTGCGGTTTCTATAATTGGAGACAGCTTCACAAATGGAGCTTTCTTTAAAGATGCTTTATTCGAAAAGGGATATGTGCCAAACCTTAAAATGGTAGGGCTGCGCGATGTCTTAGGTTATTCAGGGCAATTTGATGAAGGTCGTGGTGGTTGGACATTGGGACAATATTTTTCAGTAACAAATGGCCGAACACAGGCCTATAATGGATTTTGGCAGCCTGGGGAAAACTATAAATACTGGGGAGCTACTGATTTTTGGAAACTGGCAAATGCCATTCGTTTAAATCCTGATAAAGGATGGTCTTTTGGAGAAAAGTACAACGCAAGTCGGTATGAAACGAGATCTGTCTGGTTCGATGAAAAATCAGGGCTTAAGAGAAATCCTCAGAAGGATGATGTTATGTATAACAATTCATTAGAGCAATATGTCAGGTACAATGGTAAAAAGTGGATTGAAGTAAATTACAAAGATTTTTTATGGTCCTTTGATTACGGGAAATACCTTTCAATGTGGGAGTTGGAGGATCCTTTGATATTGTCCGAATTCCTGGGGTTAAATGATTTTAGAGGTGCGGCAGATCCTTCCCTTATTGATTTCTCAAAATGGAATGCACAAATCGAAATCATGGCGGCATCCTACCTGGAGGCTGTGCCCTCGGGTAAATTCGTATTAATGATACCTGCTTCAACATGTGGTAGTTTGGATAACGATGCCGGCTTTTTTACAACAAAGCAAAACGCTTGCATGTGGGAGCTTCGAAGGAATATAATTGAAAATTTTGACGATAGAGAAGCCGAAAGTATTTACATCATAGATGCCGGAATTGCCATTGATAATTTGGACGGTTTTCGTTTTACAAACGACCCAAATTATACCAGGCCATATTCTGAATATACAGGAATGGACAAGATTTCCGTTCAAACAGCGTCTCCTCATCCATTCCCAAATTATCCAAATATGGGCGTGTCGTTGGCGGCATTTATCCAGAGGAATAGATGATAAGCAAAGGGTTTGTTGAAACGAAAATTCGTTATCATAATCTGTTCCTTTGTTTAATTTGGAATTAAAAACGAACCAAGAATTATTAAAACGAGAAAACATGATGTGGAGTCATAAGATTTCAGTTCTTAAAAGCCATCTGTCTTTAAAGGTATGGCAAAACAACCATTTCCTTTCAGGAAATAGGAAATCAAAATTTGGTGGTTTTATAAGAAAGCTGAAAAGTACTATTAGTCCGATAGCGATAGCTTTTTTAATGCTCCTTTTTCTGACACATCATGCTTTTGGTCAATCCGAGGTTCGTATTGCCTGTGTGGGGAATAGCATTACCTATGGTGCAAGGATAGAAAACAGGGAGGTTAACAGCTTTCCTGCGCAATTAGCTTCTATGTTGGGCGAGGGCTATGAGGTTCGTAATTTTGGCAAAAGTGGAACGACTTTGTTACGCAAAGGGAATTTGCCTTACCGGGACTGCAGGGAATATAGGCAGGCTCTTGATTTTCAACCCGACCTAGTTTTCATCAAATTGGGCACAAACGATACCAAGCCTGTAAACCGGGGATTTTTGGATTCGGATTATATACAGGATTACAAAGACCTGATAGCCTCGTTTAAAAGCCTGCCATCAGCCCCACGGGTAGTCCTTCTGGTGCCTGTTCCTGTATTTTCAAATGATACCAATGGGATCAATTCTGTCGCGCTGACCCAAAAGATAATTCCAATGGTTCGGCAAGTTGCCTATGAAACCGGTTGTGAAGTCGTGAATTTATATAACCTGTTGATAGACTCTTCTGAGCTAATTCCTGATAACGTACACCCCAATGCTGAAGGTGCTGGCATAATTGCCAGAAGAATTGGTGAATTTGTTAAGATGAAAACAGAAGCTTCTTTTAGGATTTCTGACTCATTGCCAAAAGATGCCCATTTGTTTAATTTTTTTGGATTTTCAGGATACGATTTTACATTCAAAGGTAAAAATGCAAAGGTTGTTGTCCCTAAAAAAACGGCTCCTGGTCATCCATGGGTGTGGCGTGCCCGTTTTTGGGGGCATGAGCCTCAGACTGATATTGCACTTTTGGAAAGAGGGTTTCATATTGCTTACTGTGATGTTGCAGAGTTGTTTGGAAATGATGAGGCCCTATCTGTTTGGGATGGATTCTATCAAATGCTAACAAACGCCGGTTTGGCAAAAAAATCAATTATGGAAGGGATGAGCCGGGGTGGTGTTTATATTTACCGGTGGGCAGTCACCTTCCCGGAGCGGGTGGCCGGCATCTATGCCGATGCCCCTGTGCTCGATCTGAAAAGCTGGCCGGGAGGTAAAGGGATTGGAAATGGAAGCCCTTCGACATGGAGCACTTTTTTAAAGGATTTTGATTTTAAATCGGAAGAAGATGCCCTGGCTTTTAAAGGGAATCCGGTCGACCTGGCAGAAAAAATAGCTAAAATAGGGTTCCCCATGTTGCACGTGGTTGGTGATGCTGATGATGTGGTGCCTGTTTCAGAAAATACAGGACCTTTTGAGCAGAGGGTTAAAAAAGAGGGTGGGGCCATTAAAGTAATTTACAAACCGGGCATTGGACATCATCCCCATAGTCTGCAAAACCCTCAGCCCATTATTGATTTTGTATTGATGGCGACAGATTACCTGGCTATACAAGAGATGATTCCCACTCCATCAACACCTCAATTAAGATGGCAACAACAGGAGCGGTTGATGTTTATCCATTTTGCCCCAAATACGTGGACTGGTTTGAGCCAGGACGATAACTCCCTCCCATTAAACAGAATCAATCCAGAGAAACTTAATACCGACCAATGGTGTGAGGTCGCTAAATCGTGGGGTGCTAAAATGATTGTTTTTGTGGCGAAACATTCCGGAGGTTTTTGTTGGTGGCAAACCAATACAACCGATTACGGTGCTAGGAATATTCCATGGAGGGATGGTAAAGGGGATTTACTGGCGGATATATCCAAATCGTGTGATAAATACGGGTTGGACTTAGGTGTTTATATATACCCTGGTGATAAAACCTGGGGAGCAGGCCTTGGAAGTGGGGGTAAGACAAAAGACCCGTCAAAGCAGGAAGCATATAACAAAGTCTTTCGTCAGCAGTTAACCGAGGTGTTATCGAAGTACAAACCGATGAAGGAGGTGTGGTTTGATGGAAGTTGCGTCATCGATATTTCAGATATACTTGAAAAATATGCTGGTGATGCGGTCATCTTTCAGGGACCACAGGCCACTATTCGTTGGGTTGGCAACGAAAGAGGGATTGCTCCTTATCCCAACTGGTACACAGTGAAGAAATCAGTTCTTAACACCGGACGGTCTACTGCTTTGACTTCCGATCCGGATGGCGAGGATTATGCCCCGGTAGAGGTTGATGTCCCTTTTTTGATGAACAATAAATCGTACCGATGGTTTTGGGCGCCGAATACTGACAGCATGCTCTTAAGTGTTCCCGCATTGATGGATATTCACCAGAAATCGGTTGGGAGAGGGAGCGTTTTATTGCTGAATTCGACTCCTGATACTACGGGGCTAATTCCAAAATCACATGTAAAAAGATACAAAGCTTTTGGTAAAGAACTGAACAATAGGTTTAAAAACCCGATCGCCACAACAAGTGGTTTCGGATATGTTTTGGAGATGGATTTGGGTAAGCCCAAGGCGGTTAACTATATGGTTTTAGGAGAGGATATCGCCAAGGGGCAGCGTGTTCGGAAGTATGAATTGGAAGGTTACAGTGGAGGTCAGTGGGTGAGGATTAAAGATGGTTCATCAATTGGGAACAAAAGGATTGAGGAGTTCCCAACAATTGAAGTTTCAAAGGTCAGGCTAAGAATCATGGAAGCGGTAGCGACGCCAATTATCAGTACGTTTAGTTTGTACCACAGCAAAAAGATGCATGCTTATGTTAGTCAATCTTCTCAATCTGATATCCCTATTACAATTGGAGACTGGGCCAGCAGTAATTTCAATTTAGAATGGCAAGATTATTCCGTTGACCTGACGCCCTACCTGATAGAGTATGTTGGGCAGGTTGAACTGAAATTCCATGTTGCTGATCATGACCGGGCCTTTGAGAAACGTGATACAGGAGGATATGGCCTTGAGTTGAAAGACAGTTATTTTGAGATTAATGGGGAAATTGTGCCAGGAGCTGTTTCCGAAAAGGGCAATAATACATATCTAATCAATCATTCACAGCATATAACCAAAGGCGATAAAGTGTCGATTTTCTTTAAAACGAAAGTGAAGACCAGGCCTGGTCGTTCTGTCGGGATTATTGAATTAAAGAAGATCGAATTTTAATCATCATTAAAAAGCAAGTAATGGAGATCGGCCGTACTAAATTAATTATAATACCTCTTCTCTTATTTTATTTTTTTGCACCTGTTTGTATTGGTGGGAACAGTGTGAAACTCAAAAATCACATGTTGGTTCGGAACGGTTTTGTCAATGCAGCTGATTACGGCTTTTCTCCGGAAGCCAGCGGTAAAGAGAATGTAGTTGCATTGCAAAAAGCAGTCGACAAAGGAGGGACAATTGTTGTAAGTATGCCAGGAACTTATGAAATGGCGGGTACTGTTTACATTGGCAGTAACACGTCATTAGAGTTCGGGAATAATGTTTTTTTGAAAAAGGTTAGTGAGGAAGGGGGGTTTACACATGTTCTTTTAAACAAAGGAGCCTTGACAAAAACGTATGATGAACATATCTCCGTTGAAGGTTTAAATATAATTGTCAATGGGGTTGACAAAGGAATGACCGAAGTCTTTGGCCTTCGGGGGCAAATAGCGTTTTTCTATGTTAAGGATTTGAGGATTGAACATTTTCGCTGTCTTGACCTGGCCAACGTCCAGTTTTGTATACATGTTTGTACTTTCGAAGACCTCCTCATAAATGATGTTATTATCCATGGGAAGAAAGATGGTGTCCATCTAGGAAAAGGAAACCGTTTCACTATAAAAAATGCCGTGTTTAAGTGTTTTGATGATGCGATTGCTTTAAATGCCCATGATTACGCCACCTCAAATCCTGAGCTCGGATGGATCGAGAATGGGATTGTTGAAAATTGTTACGATCTGAATGAAGAGAAGACTACTGGCTATTTTTGCCGAATTTTGGCTGGGGGCTGGATTGACTGGAATCCGGGTATGGAAGTTCAGAATTCCGATGCAGTCGTTTCTAATGGAAGAATTTACCGGATAAAGGGCAATCCCGATAATACGATATATAAATCAGTAACCCGGCCAGAACATGAAATAGGCAGCCAGGTGCTGGATGGAATTACGTGGGTGATGGTTCAGGATGACCCGGTTCATTCTGCAGGTGTCCGAAACGTTTCTTTCCGCAATATCTTTCTGGAGAAGCCACGTACAGGGTTTTCTATCCATTTTGACAACGATAGGTATAGCCGCTCTTACTATCCCGGGGCAGAAATACCCATGCAAGAGCAGCTTACATTTGATAATATCCGGGTGTTGCATGATCAAACAATAAACCTTATATCGGTAAATACCCCGGTTGACGTATTCACGATCAGCAACTCCAGCATTAAGGACAATAAAATTAATTTTGGGGGTAATAAAGCTATGCCTGATTACTTAAAAACCAGGATTAATATTTACGGATGCACATTCAAAAAGGATGGCGAGCTGCAGCTTGTTACCAATAGTGTGGAAGGCAAGGAAATTTTTCTGAAAACATCTTCCAATATTGAGGTAAACGACAGCTTTTCGGCAACGGTTATTCCCGGGGGAGGGAAGATTGTTGTAGAATCGGATTTGACAGGACTAAAGGACCGATCGGTTGTTTCCGCCACCACTCAACAAGAAATAATAAGCCCCGTTTGGCAACTAGGCAGAAATCCATTAACGCCATCAATGAAACGTGGTGAAATGGAATTGGCAGATGGAATAATCAAATTTGACGGGACCAATTCATTGGTTTTTCCATTGACAATACTTGGGGAACAGAGGGATTTTACCATTGAGTTCGAAGTGAAAAAAGCTGACGACATCTCATCCCAGGATCAGATTTGTCTGGTTTCTAATGCTGAAGAAGAAAGCAAGGTTGGCTTTGGCTTGAGATATTTCCCCCCGGATTACAATGCCGTTTGGGTGATGACCAACGGGTACCGTACGGTTGAAAAAAGACATTTTCTGGGAAATGACTTTTTGAAGGTTACCCTCATTGTTAAGGATCAAGAGTTGATGGTTTTTAAAGATGGTGTATTAATGGCAACAACTTCGGCCATTAAACGAAGTGCTTCTCCTTTGGTTTTTGGGGAAGCGAAACAGACATTGAGCAAACCCCTCGAAGTGCGCAATATTAAAATATATGATGATGCGGTTTTTCCTCCCGGGTTTAGCGAAAGTGACGATAGGATGTATTTCTGCAGTGGTGCGAATTACTTCATTGAACGTGCAACAATCAAAGATGAAAAACGTCCCAGGATATTGGTCGTGGGGAATTCAATTTCGATGGGGTACCGTCAATACATCTCTAAATATTTTGAGGGCAGAGCCTATGTTGATTACTGGGTTGGGGGGAGCACTGATCAGATAGAGGGCGAAAATTCGGAGGGAAAGATTGCCTGGCAAGGGGTTCTTGCCAATGGACCATATGATGTGGTGACCTGGAACTCAATGGCCTTACATTATTGGCAATACCCTGAACGCTTAGCAGAGGATAAGCTTGTGCCTCAAATGACAGAGGCTGTAAGATATTTAAAAGAAATAGCCCCGAAAACCCAATTCATTTGGGTTAAAACTACCCCTTTAACGATTTCAGAAAAAGGGAAACCAACCATTATTAATGAAGTGAAATCAGCCCGGATAGTGAAATTTAACCAGATGACTGATGAAATCATGCAGAAGCATGGTTTTTCCGAGGTCGATCTCTATAACGTTTGTGAGAGAAACCTTGATGAAGCTTCATCTGACGGCATTCATTGGAAAGCCGGTGCGTACCAATTGATGGCTGATGAAATAATCCAGGAAATTGAACAGTGCCTCCCGAAGGAACATATCAAGTAGATTAGGAAAAAGGTAAAGATTAATAATGCAAGACTAAAGGATTAGATATGAAGAAAGAACGAAATTATTTATTCCTGGTATTCATTGTTTTTATGATTCAATACTCCTGTATACAGAAGGAAGATATGGTTCGTGAACGGATAAATTTTAATCGGGACTGGAAATATTTTCAGGGTGATCATGATGGTGCCGAACTCTTTGCATACGATGATGGGGTCTGGGACAAAATAAATATACCCCACAGTTTTAGTACTCCGTATTTTCAAACCGGGTTTTGGTATAGCGGGTATGGCTGGTACCGTAAGAGTTTTGAGGTTTCTGAAAACTGGCTAGGGAAAAAGCTATTCATTGAATTTGAAGGCGCTTTTAGGGATGCTGAAGTTTTTGTAAACGGTCAATTGGCTGGCACCCATCAAAGTGGTTATACCGGCTTTTCGGTGGATATAACAGATTTCATCCATGGTGGAACGAATGTATTGGCGGTTAGACTTAATAACCTATGGAATTCACAATTGGCTCCACGTGGTGGTGACCATATCTTCCCAGGGGGAATTTACAGGGATGTTTACCTGGTTGTGACTAACCCTGCCCATATTACCTGGTATGGCACTTTTGTAACAACCCCGCAAGTCTCAAAAGAACAAGCGGTAGTGAATATCAAAACAGAGGTTAAGAACGATTCTAAGATTGGAAAAACATACGAACTTAAGACAACTATATTTGACCCTGACAACAAAGAGGTTGATTCATTTTCCAGTTCATTGGAAATTGATGCAGGACAAACTTGTGCTTTCGACCAGACGGGACACCCGATGGATAATCCGCAACTTTGGCATCCCAAACACCCATATTTGTATAAAGCTGTGAGTGAGTTATACGATGCTCAACACCTGATCGATCGTTACAAAACAACATTTGGCCTCCGTTGGATGGAGTGGTATGCAGACAAAGGTTTTTTCTTGAATGGGGAGCATTATTATTTTAAAGGTGCGAATGTTCATCAGGACCATGCTGGTTGGGCTAATGCTGTTACCAATGCTGGTTTCCTGAGGGATGTTCGGATGATAAAAGATGCCGGAATGGATTTTATCCGTGCCTCACATTATCCTCATGATCCATCCTTTTCAGATGCTTGTGATAGTTTGGGAATATTATTCCTGCAGGAAAATAATTTCTGGTCCTGCGGAATCCGGGGTGACGGCTGCTGGTATACTGGTGATGGAGCATATCCCCCGGGAGAGGAAGACCGTCTTCCATTCGAAGCCAGTGTAAAAACCAGTCTGGAAGAAATGATCCGTATTCATCGCAATCATCCTTCAATTATTGCCTGGAGTATGAGCAACGAACCTTTTTTTACTCAAAAAAGTACTTTGCCCACGGTTAGAGAATTTATGAAAGAACTGGTTGATTTATCCCATCAGTTGGACCCCAGCCGGAAAGTAGTTGTGGGTGGTGTCCAACGAGGCGATCTGGATAAAACCGGTGATATTGCCGGATACAATGGAGACGGGGCACGTTTGTTCATAAACCCTGGAGTTCCGAATATAGTGACAGAGTATGGCTCGACCATTGAAGACCGCCCCGGCACTTATGCTCCCGGGTGGGGTGACCTTCAGAAAGAACAATATAGCTGGCGGAGTGGCCAGGCAATCTGGTGCGCATTCGATTACGGGACGCATATTGGAGATGGTAAATTCGGGCATATGGGAATGATCGACTATTACCGAATTCCTAAACGAATGTGGTATTGGTATCGCAACGAATACCTTCAGATCCCTCCTCCCGAATGGCCCGAAAGCGGGGTCCCTGCAGCATTACAAATCTCAGCAGATAAAACGGTGATAAATAGTACAGATGGGACTGACGACGTGCATTTAACAGTTACTGTAATAGACAAAGACGGTAAGCCAATAAATAATTGCCCCAATGTTACACTCATAGTTGAGTCAGGTCCTGGGAGATTTCCCACCGGGAAACAAATTACTTTCAGTGCAGACTCTGAAGTGGTTATTCGGGATGGGAAAGCGGCCATTGAGTTTCGTTCATATTATGGAGGAAAAACGGTCATCAAAGCCCATTCGGAAAATTTAAAAGATGGAATTGTTAACATCACAACGAAGGGAAAACCAGAATATGTCGAAAACAAATCAATTGAACCCAAAGATCTTTATTATAGGGCTTATCGATCTCCCCAAGTGATTAATAAAAAGGAAAATGGATTAAACCTGGCATCCATGAAACCTACAAGGACTAGCAGCGAGTTGACAGGTCATGCAGCAAGGTTAGGTAATGATAATGATATTACAACTTTTTGGGCAGCAAATCATGAAAAGGACGAAGGTTGGTGGCAGGTTGATCTGGAGGCAATTCAATCGATAGACAAAGTCGACCTTTATTTTCCAACAGCAGGAAATTACCGGTATTCTGTATCTGTCTCAGAAGATGCAAATGGGTGGAAAATGATTGCTAACCAACTGAATAACCATTTGGAATACAAAGTTAAAAAATTTAGGTTGGAGCAAGGTCTAAAAGGCCGTTTTTTAAGAGTCGACTTTGCTAAACCCTCTCCAAGACAGAAGTTTGAGTTGTCTGAAATAGAGGTGTTTGCAGAATAATAGGTTGTTCTCCTGGACATTCTCTGCTTAATTGAGAAGCCCAAAAAGGTGGAGCAATTGGCGTTTATGGCTTAATAGGGGAACAAATAGAAATGAGGGTGTTCGAATTTCTAAAAAACAATCATAATAGAATAAGGAAACGCAACGCATTTTTTCGAGTTGAGCAAAATTGACTCGTCCCCGGATAGACCGACAGGGTTAGTGTCTCAATTAGCAACACTTTCCTCAATTGGTTAATATTCACCATTCTTTCTAATTGACTTCTGGTGAGGTTCTTGCGGGGTTGTCAATTCCTGGGAGTCATAGCTTTTTCATAGATTGGAAAAATCGGTAAAGTTGCCGATTATCAGGTATTTGAACAACTATCTGGGGCGTTTAATTGTTAAAAAACAATGGATTACATTATTGCTTGACGGACTTTTGAAAAATGGAGATGCAAGATTTAAATATCAAGCAGTTACGAAGTTTAAATTAAATTAATTCCGGTTTCCCAGACAGCAATGAAGAGGGTAAACCCTTGGATGCCTAAAAGCAAATATTATTTTGCGTGTCCCAAATTTGATTGGACAAAAGAGCTTCGTTTAGGCGTGTTATCGTGGAATATGATTGATTTATTACCTAAAATGAAGGATTCCTTATAATGGAAATGAACCAATAAGGTTATTTTTGTGTAGCTGTAATCTTAGGTGTTAAGCCTAACCAATTTCAGATTCACAGGCCAATAATTGATAGATCTAAAAACCATTTACAATGAAACCAGGGCAAATTTCTTTACTAAGTACCATCGTTCTTCTATTTATCAGCTCTATTACCTGGGCTCAGGAGGTGAAACTAAAATATGTGGGCATTGCTGCCGAAAAAGAGGGCATGCATGTTTGGGGTTCATCTCCGGTGATTGGACCTGATGGTAGAGTACACCTTTACGCGGCTCAATGGCCCATGGATACACAAATAGACTTTAGTGGATGGTTTAAGGATTGTGAGATTGGTCATTATGTGAGCGATAGTCCTGAGGGGCCTTTTGAATACCTTGGTGTAGCGGTAGAGGACCAGGACGGTCTGTTTAACTCCCCGCACAATCCAACCATTAATTATATCGATGGGCGCTATGTGCTGTGTTTCATTGTTAATGAAAACAGCAATTTAGCAACACAGCGCATTGTGATGTATGTGGCAGATGACCTAAGTGACCATTGGCGACCTGCCTCAGGGGCCGAGGCGGATGGCACGATCCTACGTAAATCTGCAGATTCTACTGTGTGGAGCTATACTGCAAAACTTGGGTGTTCAAACCCGACCTTAATAAAATTTGAAGACAAGTATCATCTTTACAACAAATCGGTGGTTAGAAAAGAGCCCCAGGGATATGTCTATACCTATGGAGTAGCCATTGCCGATAAATTAGAAGGACCTTATATTCACAATAAAAAGCGTATCACTTCTCCAACGATGCCTTTGGAAGATGCTTATGCCTTTACGATGAATGATTCTGTGTTTTTCTTCAGCCGTGACTTTGGTGCCAGAAAAGGAAATCAGGGCGGTGGGTTGTTATGGAAATCAGCTGATGGAATCCACTTTCCTACCGAAAGGATCACTCGAGCCTATGAGGATTTGGCTCATTACTTAGGTGAGGCGGCGTTGGAACATGCTCACGTGTATAGGGGTAAGAAGCATGGTCATTTAGAGCGTGTTCAAATACTATCTATTGATGGTAAGCCGGAGTATGCCTATTTCGCAGTAGGTTTAAATGTAAAGGAGGGTTTTGGTAGCAGCTCGCATGTGTTTAAGATTAGTTTCGAGTGATGGCAAAACGGAAGAATCCTGAACATGAAAATTTTCATTGGCCGGGACCATTCAGAACATTATTGGTTTTGATGGTACAAAAAGGTGCAAAAGAATGTAAATACATTTATAGAGCAAGATAATTTAATGGTTCAATAACACTCAGGTCGTTTACCCTTATAGGATTCGGGGAAAATACATTTGGAGAAGGCAAAACATTTGGGCACGATGAAACAATTATTTTCACAGTCGAAAAGAAATAAAAACAGCCAGCCCCTGTCCCCATTCATCCTGCAGTTATTGGCTGTTGCTTGCGTGGTCCCGCAGGAAAAAACGGCAGACGAGGAGGAGACTTCTCCATCCGGAAGCAACCCGATGAATGACAGTGATTTGAATAGGCCGTTGAGAAGATAGGAATGAAGCCAAAAGACTCAATCAGGGTTTGATGACACTAAGGAATATTACACTCGTACCAAATTAATATTATAATTATGAAGAATCTGTTTTCGATACTCTTTATTTCCTTACTTTTTGCTTGTTCCCATACCACTGAAATTAAGGATTCAACACCCCTAAAAATATGGTTCAACCAACCTACCACAAAATGGAACGAAGGTCTTCCTGTAGGCAACGGAAGTTTGGGCGGGATGCTTTATGGCACACCGGCAAAGGAAGTAATCTGCCTGAATGAAGAAACCATTTGGACGGGGGGGAAACAATATAATCAGGATAAAAAGGACGGGCACAAAGCTCTGGGAGAGATAAGACAGTTGTTGTTTGATGGAGAATATGTGAAAGCCGAAAGCGTAGTTGCCGAAAAGTTGTTGGCAGAGCGTTTACCCTCGGGAACCATAACGAATCAAATGCTGGCCAATTTAATTATCGAAACCTCAGGCGTTGATAGTGTGGAAAATTACCGCCGGGAACTGGATCTGAATAAGGCCCTGGTTACTACACAGTTTGAAAAAGACGGGGTGAAGTATCGACAAGAGTGTTTTTCAAGTTTCCCCGATAAGGTGATGGTCATAAAATATTCGGCGGATAAGGACAAGTCCCTTAATTTCTCTGCCCGTGTGGAACGCACCGAAAACACCAAAATAGACCTGGCCGATCAGACCATTCAATTCTCGGAACATGTGGGGAATGGTGTTGGTGTAAAATTTCATTCCACCATTCATTTTGAAACCAAAGGTGGAGAATCTCATGTCCGGGACGGGAAAATTGTTGTGGCAGAAGCCAACGAAGTAATCATCCGAATTGTTGCTTCCAGCGATTATTGGGGCGGTGACCCACAAGCCATTTGCGCGGAGACCTTAACGAAGGTTCTGGCGAGCAATTACGACAATTTACGCGAGAAACATATGGCCGATTATCGCTCGTTATTTAAGCGGGTGGAACTTAAGCTTTCAGAAAATGATGGCCAGGATTTGCCAACTGACAAGCGTTTGCAACAGGTGAAAGATGGGCAACCCGATAATTATCTTACACAACTGGAATATCAGTTCGGAAGGTATTTGCTCATCAGTAGTTCGCGACCCGGAACACTGCCGGCTAACTTACAGGGAATATGGGTCAATGGATTTAATCCACCCTGGAACTCCGATTACCACATCAACATCAATATTCAGATGAACTATTGGCTGGCCGAGATGACCAACCTATCGGAGTGCCATGAACCCTTCCTGAGATTTATTGGTGACCTTCGTGAAATGGGTCGGATATCGGCCAAAGAGACCTATGGCTGTAGAGGGTTTGTCGCGCACCACACCTCCGACGCCTGGCACAATACCTTTGGCTTTGGAAGAGCCAGGTATGGCATGTGGCCGATGGGTGCAGCCTGGTGTTGCCAGCACCTTTATACCCACTATGAGTTTACAGAAGACAAAGACTACCTAAAAGATTATGCGTATCCGGTAATGAAAGAAGCGGCACAGTTCTTTGTCGATTTTATGGTGCCCGATCCCAAAACCGGTTTATTGGTTTCAGGGCCTTCTGTCTCTCCCGAGAATAGTTTTCAGGATAAAAATGGGGAGATGGCAACCATAAGCATGGGTCCCACGATGGATAGGGAGATTATTTTTGAATTGTTCCGGAATTGCATTTCAGCAGCTGATATTTTGGGTGTCGACGCTGCTTTCAGGGATACCCTGCAAAGTAAAATCCAACAAATGCCTCCTCTGCAGATTGGGAGCGATGGACGTTTGATGGAATGGGTTGAGGAATTTAAGGAAGTAGAAGAAGGACACCGTCACATCTCTCATTTGTATGGTTTGCATCCTTCCAATCAGATATCGAAAACAAAAACACCTGAGTTGTTTGAGGCAGCCAAGAAGACCATCGAACACCGATTGTCCCATGGAGGGGGCCATACGGGCTGGAGCCGGGCCTGGATCATTAACTTTTGGGCTCGCTTGCTTGAGCCCGGGAAAGCGTATGAAAACATTGTAGCCTTGCAACAAAAATCGACCTTGCCCAATCTACTGGATGTGCATCCTCCTTTCCAAATTGATGGTAACTTTGGTGTGGTTTCGGGTATCACCGAGATGTTAATGCAAAGTCATGAAGGAGAGATAAGCCTCTTGCCCGCCCTGCCCGGTGAATGGGCGAAGGGTTCAATCAAAGGAATTGTTGCTCGTAAAGGTTTTGAAGTGGATATGGAGTGGGATGAAGGTAAGCTTCAGTCGCTGGTAGTTCATTCTAAATTGGGGAATGCCCTGCAATTGCGGTATGGCGGGATAGTAAAAAACTTGGATACCGAAACGGGCGAGGTCTTGAGGTTTAATGGTGAGTTAGAAAGAAACTAAATAGTGGAAAATCATGAATGAAAATGCCAATCGGTGCCAAAGGGCGATCCTAATTATTCTCCATATCCCATTTTATTTGTTCCTCGGAGCAGAGGGGCATCGTATAAAATAAATAAGGGGATTGAATCTTGAAGAAGGCCATATTAAAAAAAACAATGAAGGGATTACACCGCGGAGGATCCCCATTCTCCACTTTCAGAACAGGCAAATGGGGATGGCCAACTGATGAAAATCCATAAATTTCTTAAGGCAATGTAACTACACTATCTCGGCAACTTATGGAAAGGCGGATCGGTGAATCTCTGATTTCGGAAAACGAGATAAGGGCTTTCAGTAAATCAATGACAAGGTGTTCTTTGCAGATGATGGCATTGTTAACTTTAAGAAATTTTAATAAATAACAGATGAAAAGGTTCCTGTGGACTACAGCGATTCTTTTGTTGGTTGGAATCACTACAGCTCTGGCCGTTAAAGAACCAAATTTTATTATTTTTATTGCTGACGATGTCAGCTGGAATAATTTTGGGTGCTACGGAAATAAGGAGGTAGCACACCCAACCTCCAACAGCCTGATGCCGTACCCGGAATTAATGCGTAAGAATGGCTATTAGACCGTTCAATCCGGAAAGTTCCATTTGGACGAGTATGCCAAACGGGCTTTCGATGAATTGCAATCGTTTCCGGCCGAAACGGGTGATGGGGGCGGGGAGAGATGAGAGGAGCCAAGAACAAGGCGGTAAGAAATAACCATTCCGGTCCTTTCGAGTAGTACCCGGGAATAGGATCCTGTTTAATTGGGAAAAGAGGAACTCCCGGAGAGATGTTCTCTGTTCCCATTTTAATCGAAATTAAAACCTGTGGCTGTTTATGTCGTATTGAATGGTAAAGCCAGGACAGACCCCGAGCGGAGGTCTGGTTATCGATAATTGGAAAATACTGATGATGCATTGATTTGAAAAATGTGCTTTTATCTTGTTGATAATAAGCATCATATAAGTGGTTGTTGATTTTTTGATTTGAATTAATTCATTTACCCCTAGGGGTTGAATAATTAACTCTACATACAAGTTTAATATTCAGCCCCTTCAGGGCTGGGGCATACAGGTTATAGTCTACCGTGGGTGCACCCCACGGTTATTCATATTGTGCCACTCCGTGGCAAGATTAATGTTGAAATCAAACGCATCAGCAATAATTGGGAAATGTAAATTATTAGGATAAAATGAGCAAACAAAACATAATCATAGCTGCATTGGCCTTCATGGTGTTGGCTTCTTGCCAAAAGGAGCAGAAGAGGCCTAATATCCTATTTTGTATCTCTGATGACCAGTCTTTTCCTCATGCCGGCGCGTACGGTTGTGATTGGGTTAAAACGCCTGCCTTTGATAAAATCGCTGCCAATGGTCTCTTGTTTTCCAATGCCTATACCTGTAATGCCAAGTGTGCGCCTTCAAGGGCAGCTGTGCTTACGGGGCGTAACTCATGGCAATTGGAAGAAGCCGCCAACCATGTGGGCTATTTTCCTACCAAATTTAAAACCGTGTTCGAATCGCTCAGGGATGCCGGGTATACCACCGGAAGAACGGCAAAAGGCTGGGCCCCGGGTATTGTGCGTCCAATCAATGGAAAACCCAGAGCCCTGATAGGGAACAATTATTCGGATAAAAAAAGCATGCCACCAGCAGATGGGATGAGTGACATAGATTATGCGGCTAATTTTGAGGCTTTTCTGGATGACCAAAAGGATGATGAGCCCTTTGCCTTTTGGTATGGAGGTATAGAACCCCACAGGAGTTATGAATATGGATCAGGAATGCTTAAAGGAGGCAAACAGATTTCAGATATTGATAGATTGCCTGAGTATTGGTTGGATAACGACACGGTTCGAACGGATATGCTGGATTATGCCTTTGAGATAGAATATTTCGATATACATCTCCAAAGAATGTTGGATGCTTTGGAAAAAAGGGGGATGCTTGATAATACTCTGATTGTGGTGACCTCAGATAACGGGATGCCCTTCCCGCGTTGTAAGGCACAAGAATATCCGTTTTCGTGCCATATGCCTCTGGCCATTATGTGGCTCGAGGGGATTAAGAAACCAGGAAGAAACATCACCGACTTTGTGAGCCATATTGATTTTGCGGCCACCTTTTTGGAAGTTGCCGGAATTGATGAAAAATCCAGTGGAATGCACCCCATAACCGGCTCTAGTTTAGTCCCCATATTTGAGTCCGGGAAAGAAGGACGCGTGATAGAAGACCGCAATTATGTGCTGGTTGGGAAAGAACGTCATGATACAGGAAGACCAGCGGATATAGGGTATCCAATCCGGGGGATTATTTCTGATAGATTCATATACCTGAAAAATTTTAAAACAGACCGATGGCCAACAGGTCGACCCGAGACGGGTTATCTGGACTGTGATGGAGGCCCCACTAAAACAATGTTGTTAGATGCCTATAAAACAAAAGAGCATCATCTCTGGGAACTCTCATTCGGGAAACGAGTGGAGGCTGAGTTTTATGATCTGAATAAAGATCCTGATTGTATGGATAACCTTGCCGGAAAGGAAGATTATTTGACTGAGCAGGAGCGATGGTCAAAATTAATGACCGAACAATTAAAAAAACAAAATGATCCCCGGGTGTTGGGGGAAGGGGATGTTTTTGATAAATATATGATTATGCCCTCTCAACAGGGGTTTTATGAAAAATATATGAGCGGAGAAAAAATGAATTCAGGTTGGGTGAATAAAAGTGATTTCAGACCCGAACAAAATCCTGATTTTAAATAGCAGTTATGAGGTTGTATATGAAACGAAAGTAATCCTTGTCTATTTATATTAAAATGGCCAGTCTTGTGTATTTACGAGATCTGCCACGTTCGTCGTTGATTGGTTTTTATAGCAGACCTATGGATAAAGTATATATTTGACTGAATCTCCTGAGCCTAAAATTATCTTCTGGACAACCAGGTGTCTGTTATCGGGTTTTTGAGGCCTATTCAAATAAAAACTATCCAGCAACAGCAGGTAATTGTCGGATTAGGTCAACAAGTGGGGATGAAATGCCATTTAATAGGGATTGTTTCCCGGGAGAAGGTTGGCCTTTTTGATTTTGTCAGTTTTCCGGATTTCTGACGCCCATTTTTATATTTTTGATTACCTTGTGAATATCAATCCTAAGGTTTGTTGGGTCATAGTTTTTTGTCATACGGACGATATTCCACTTAATATTTTCGGATTAATTTTATTGTATCAAAAGGTGTTCCCATGAAATCATCTCTTTTCCCAGGTTTAGTTCTAGGCCTGTTGGTCTTTTTTGCCGCCTGTTCTCCCCAACCCAAAGAAAGTAAGCGGCCCAACATTATTTACATCATGAGCGACGACCATGGCTATCAGGCCATCAGTGCTTATGGGTATGGGTTGAACCAAACGCCCAACATCGATCGATTGGCCACGGAAGGCGTTCTTTTTAACAGGGCCACTGTCACCAACTCCATCTGTGCCCCCAGCCGGGCGGTGATGCTGACCGGCAAGCACAGCTTTATGAATGGGAAGGTGGATAATGTGCAGGCTTTTGATTGGGGACAAAATAATTTCCCCAAACTGTTGCAGGAGGCTGGTTACAAGACGGCCCTCATCGGTAAGATTCACCTCGATGGCTTGCCCTCAGGGTTCGATTATTCGGCGGTTTTGCCCGGACAAGGACAATATTACAATCCCGAATTCATCATCAATGGTGAAAAAAAGAAGATCCCGGGATATGTCACCGATCTGACCACCGATATGGCCATCGACTGGATGGAGCAACAAAAGGGGACGGACAATCCGTTCTGCCTGCTCTACCATCAAAAGGCGCCCCACCGGGAATGGCTACCCGCCCCTCGTCACTATAAGGAGTATATTCATAAGACCTTCCCCGAACCCGAAAACTTGTTTGATGACTATGAGGGCCGGGGCACCGCCGCCAAAACCGCTGAGATGAATGTGCTGAAAGATATGAACTGGGCCGGCGACTCCAAGATTACTCCGGAAATGATGGATGAATTGGGACTTAAGGAAACGCTTAATTGGGATAAGAATGCTTATCGCGGCAATACCGGCCGGATGGATGAGGTGCAAAAAGCCCAATGGGATTCGGTTTACGGCCCCATGAATGAGGCTTTTAAAGAAGCTTATCCTGGAATGGATGAGACCGCTCTTATGAAGTGGCGCTATCAGCGATATATGCAGGATTATCTGGGCTGTATTGCCAGCGTGGATGAAGGCGTGGGCCGCGTGCTCGATTATCTGGAAGAAAATGGGCTGGCCGACAATACCATTGTGGTTTACACCTCCGACCAGGGTTTTTATCTGGGCGACCATGGCTGGTTCGATAAACGATTCATGTATGAGGAGTCGTTCCGAACCCCTTTGTTGATTCGTTATCCGGGTGAGATCGAGCCCGGCACCCGAAGCGATGCTCTGGTGCAGAACCTCGACTTTGCGCCTACCTTTTTGGATTATGCCGGGGTGGAGATTCCTGAGGATATGCAGGGTGAGTCCATGCGGCCATTGCTCAGCGGAGAATCCGACCAA
>JBFHFS010000006.1:0-135632 GCA_041583495.1 Marinilabiliaceae bacterium
AAAGTAAGCAAAAAATCACCGCTGCTGTGAAATGGCTAAATTTTGAGGCCTGTTGCTAAAAACAAAGAACTCGTCCTGCCGTCCTCAGACAGCTTTGTTTTCTTTACGCACCACCCCTCACAATTCTTAACGCCCTTTCCCAGAGGCGGGTCCCCTCATAAATTTGAATGAAAGTTTAGCCAAATCGCAACTTGCATATTGCAAATCTGATGTCGCAAATCCTCTCTTCTCTTCTCTTCTCTCTTCAGTCTTCTCTTTTTCACCCTTTCTCCCCTTTTCGTTTTTCCCTCTTCTTTCCTTTTTTCTTTAGCCTTGTCTCCTTTAACTTTGATTCTCTTTTTCCTCTTTTTATCGGATTTGGGATTGGAGTTGCTACTTGTTATGAAAGAAGGACTCAATTTCTTTAGCGAAGCCCTGAAAAGAATTGAAGTCGGATGCCACAATTTCAATCTTTAAGCCCATTTTTTGTGCATTGGCAGAGGTGTAAGGACCAAAGCAGGCAAAGATCTGGGAAGGAGGGAGGGGTTTGTCCTGCGTGAAGTGAAGGAAGGCTTCTACCTCGGCCGAACTGGTAAAGGCAATGACATCATATTCTCCCGAGCAAATAGACCTCAGCCATTCATTGGCGTGGTCGATACCTGCCGGTTGGGTGGTGTATGCATGAATTCGTTGAACAATCATTCCAATTATCCTCAGCTGAGTGATGAAATCGGGAACAATATTGGGTTCCGAAAGGCCTTCAACCTTCGGGGCCAATACGGCAATTTTTTGTCCGGAGATGCCTTCGAGAAGTTGGAGGGTCTCAACAATGCCTGACGGGCTTGGTTCGGCGGGTGTAATTGAAGGGCAGATGCCGAGGCGGTTTTCCAGGTATTCTGCATCTGAACCTATGGCGCAAAAGTGAATGTTTTTTAGGGTCTGCTCCTGAATGTTAAGTCTTTCTTTGCACTGGGCAAAAGCCTGAATGGCTTTTCTGCTCGAAAAGGCGATCCAGTTGTATTGCTCAGGGTTTTTAAGAAGGGTTTCAAGTGGGACATTCTCTTCGGGGATGGTGGTCTCTACCATTGGAAGGGAAAAGGGGGTTGCACCGGTTTCTTTAAGGGCTTGCTGCAACCGCAGGGCATACCCATTGGGGGTGGTGAATAGAATTTTTTTCCCTTTAAGAGGCGGCTGTCTGCAATCCGAAAGGATTAGGAGCAGAAACAGACTGGTGGATGCCAGGAGTCGAATTGAAGACATGTTTCTTTGTGTTTTTCTAATTCTCTCAAAGAGAAAACTCTAACCCCAGCCTGAAGCTAAAGTTATCTATTGTTTTATCCTTTTGATAAGGCCCATATCTGTAATGAACGGCGAATCCGTATTTGATAAACAAAGAACTTAGAAGATTTGAAAAATAAACGCCTGATTCGTAAAATCCCTTATTGAAGGTTTTTATGGATGCTTTTTTTGAGGCATCAGACAGGTTCCCCCATCCGGCATTGGTTGTAAGGATGACATTAGGTTTGAAGCTGCCTGGTTTATTTAGGCGCAGGGGTATTTGGTGTCGGAAAAAAGCCAGGGAAAAGGCGTCGGCGGCAAATTCGTTGGGGGCCATGGTGGCAAACATAAATGGGACCTCAATGGAGAAGGGGAGGAAGGTTCCGAAATAGCTGTATAACTGGTCGTTGGGGACGCTGCCCTTGATCGTTCCGGCAGTGAGCCTGAGGGTGGTTTTGCTGGAGGGGGTGAGGCTTATGATTTGTTCTACCTGGCCTTCATATTTTTGAAAATTATTATTTCCGGTGGTATGGTCGTGGTGACCAAGGGCGAAGTTAAACCAAACCGTGGGAGTATTGGTTTCTTCTGTCATCCATCCAAAAACAGTTTTTTTGAGGTTTTCATTATGATTCCAGCGTAAATTTATGCCACCCTGATCCAAAGAATAAGGTAAATCAATGGCTCCACCTTCTATGAAGAACGGGTAGCTGACAACCGGGGTTCTTTGAGTGGTGTTGAAAAAAACACGGGCCCTTAAGTATTTAAACAGGCGCGCATGAAAGTCTGCGTCCCAAACTTCAATCCTATCCATTGTGGAAGCCGTAAGCGTCTTGAATAGGTTAGAAATGTCCTTTTTGGGACCTTCCAGAAAGGTGAATTTTCCTGTGGTCGAAAGGTCCTTCTTATAACTAAGCGACAGGCGGGTTTCCTGATTCTCGTTCAGAGTCCATTTAAGCCCTCCGCCGTAGTTGTTGGAGTATTGTTTTAGCGAATGGGTCAAGAAACCACCAATGGAGAGATCTTTGAATACTTGCTCGTTGGTATAGAGTCCCATGCCTAGTTTAACCCCCTCGAAATTGGTGTAACCTATCAGGCGTTTTAGTTCCACTAAAAATGGGCCTGCAGGTGCATAACCCTTCAATAAATACTTTTGCAGATTCATGAGTTTGTCCAATCGGTGCTGTTGCCCAATACTGTCGATGAACTGATAAGTGGCCGAATCCTTGGCTGATAAAGGTTGATACCGGAATTCTCGAAGAGGCGTTTGATCTTGCCCCGATTGGTCTTCAAATGTGATGGCCGTGAAGTCTTTTGGATCCAGATCAGGGTTAAGGTTGACGGCCGAAACCATACTTTTGGCGGTGGCAA
This sequence comes from Marinilabiliaceae bacterium, assembly GCA_041583495.1. Taxonomy (GTDB): domain Bacteria; phylum Bacteroidota; class Bacteroidia; order Bacteroidales; family Marinilabiliaceae; genus JBFHFS01. The sequence goes on from JBFHFS010000006.1 coordinate 2,626, forward strand.
TTAGTGGGAAAGGGAGCGATTGATTGGCGCTCAGTGCGTTGAATGAAAGGGTGCTTTCCAACTGGGAGGGAAACCATTGTTGCCCCTCCAGTTTTGCATAGTTTTGATTGATTTGCACCTCCATGGGGGTATTGCCCGAAGGAGTGGTAGCACTTATGTTTTTTAGAGCCAGGGAAGCCGCATCGATATGCAAAAATCCTGAGAGTCCTTTTACCTTCGAATCTTTACGGGGGGTGAAGGTCAGGTGGTAAACTGTATCTTGCCGGTCGATGATGGTGTCCTGGAGCAGGAAAATATATTTCTCCAGGGCGGTGGCAGAGACCGGGTTGAGGTAGGATTCATTTAAAAGGTTGATTTTTTCGCTATAAAAGGTAAAGGGTTGTATCTGCGATGGCAGGATGGAAAGTCCGGTGTTCTGAAATCCGCTTACCCGTCCCGATATGATTCGTTCATAGTCTTTGTCGGGGGCCATGTGGCGCTTTTCCGAAACCGATTCGATCAGCATTAAATCTCTCTCGTTTGAGAATTGATTGAGTTTTTGACTGAGTGAATCTGATCTTTCTGTTAAGGGATGATCGGTGTCTAACCGAAACACCATTTTATGGTACACCATGCAGGTGTAATTGGCCGATTTTTGAGGGTTGTTTCGGGGGGCGGCATCCACAACCCTTTGCATGAGGGTTAGGGCCGGATTTTCACCGGGGTATACATCGACCTGCTGTAATGCGATGGTTCTCCTGGTGAGTTTAATAAAAGGGTCCTGGTGGAGGCTGGCTATGGATACTTTGGTAGGGAAATATCCAAGACAGCTTATGGTTAGGGAATCCTGGTTGGGCTGAGCAGGAAGGATAAAGGTCCCATCGATATTGGAGATGATTCCGGTTTGGGTGTTTCCCAGCCGAAGGGTGGCAAAAGCGATGGGGCCCCCTGTTTCCTTATCGATAAGAGCTCCGGTAATCTGGCTGTTTCCCTGGGTCGAAAGCAGGGCCAAACAAAAAACAAGGAACAGCTTGGCAGGAAAAGAGACGGGATTATGCCCTGAATTTCCGGCGCTTCCCGGGAACTTTAGCCTGCTTAACCTCCTCATAAACAGATTTCGTTGCTTTGTTTGGTCCCCCATTCTTTTATTTAAGTAAACCAGCCTTTAACCGGGTCACTTCTGATTCTTCCAGGAAGCGCCATTTGCCCCGGGGCAGTCTTTTTTTTGTGAGGCCTGAAAAATATACCCGATCCAATTTTTCCACCTGATACCCAAGGTGCTCGAACATACGTCTGACCACCCGATTGCGGCCGGAATGAATCTCTATCCCAATTTGGCTGGCATCGCTCATTTCAACAAAATTGAGGGCATCGGGTTTAATAAACCCATCTTCCAAATCAATACCTGATTTTAATGTTTCATAATGCTCGGGAGTCAACGGTTTATCCAAAAAAACATGATATATTTTTTTAACCTTGAAACTGGGATGGGTTAATTTTTTTGACAAATCACCGTCGTTGGTGAAGAGTAACACGCCGGTGGTGTTTCTGTCCAGGCGGCCCACAGGGTAAACCCGCTGGGGACAGGCATTTTTTATGATGTCCATCACGGTGGTTCTGCCTTCGGGATCTTTGGCGGTGGTTACCGCATCCTTGGGCTTGTTAAGCAACAGGTATACCTTTTTCTCAGGGGCCAGGCGTGTATTGTTGTATTCAACGCGATCTTCCAGTTTTACAATGGTTCCCAGTTCGGTAACCACTTTACCGTTTATTTTTATGAGACCCTTTTTTATCAACTCATCTGCCTCGCGGCGGCTGCAAACTCCTGAATTAGCAATGTATTTATTTAGCCGCAGTGTGGTGGGGGCTGAGGGTTGCGCTGCGTCGGGTTTCCGATAGGCTCTTTTTTTCCCCTGGCGGGATTCATCTTCCCTAAATTGTTCATTCTTGCTTCTTCGGGCGGTCGTTTTGAATTGTCTGGGGATTTTCTCCTTTTTTGCCATCTCTAATTGATTATGTTTTTGGGACCGGTTTATCGCTCTTTGTTTTATTTAAAGTCTTCACCGAATTGGATTTATACCGATTGTTGCAAAGTTGATAAAAAAGAAAGGATTATTAATGGTCATTGTTCATCTTTTATGTTTCTGTATTAAATATACTCATGGTTTGGCCCCTGGTTTTTATTAAAAGGAAGAAAAGATACGTGTGCGGAGGCTCTTTTGATTTATATGGCACCCCGAATAAAAAGATATCTCCATTGTGACTTTTCAGGATAAGAGGTCGGGCCGGGTCCTTGCGAAGCATTGGTTTAATCGAATAATTAAAACTCAATTGTTATTTATTTTATGAAGAGCGTTACACGATACATCGTAATTCATATATCCAAAGTGTTTTTGTTGCAAAAAACTATATTATTGGGCACTTTTGTTAACTCTATTCAGAATTTAGCAGGTAAAATATTTCAAAGGATACGATTTAAATAGTGATTAAAATAAAAAGATAAAAATTATGACACTGATAAAATCCATCTCCGGCATTCGGGGAACCATTGGGGGTAAGCCGGCTGAAGGCTTAAGTCCTATCGACGTTGTCCGTTTTACTTCGGCTTATGGTATGTGGCTGCGCAGCCAAACTTCGCGTTCAAAACCGGTCGTGGTGGTTGGGCGTGATGCCCGGATTTCCGGCCCTATGGTTACCAATCTGGTGGTTGGAACCCTTCAGGGGCTTGGGATAGATGTGATCCATCTGGGATTGGCCACTACTCCGACCACGGAAATTGCCGTGGTGGGGGAAAACGCCGATGGGGGGATTATTCTTACTGCCAGTCATAATCCCAAACAATGGAATGCCTTGAAATTATTGAATGCAGAGGGGGAGTTCTTAACGGCGGCTGAGGGGGCAACCATTTTGGAAATAGCCGAGAATGAGTCGTTTATCTATGCCGAAGTGGATGACCTTGGCGTTGTAACCGAAAAGAACGATTATACTCAACGGCATATCCAGGAGGTTTTGGCGCTCGATCTGGTTGATGTTGATGCCATCCGGAAGGCTGGTTTTAGGGTGGCCATCGACTGTGTAAACTCTGTGGGTGGACTGGCTCTGCCTCCATTGCTTGAGGCTCTGGGCGTTTCCGAAGTGATTAAGCTCTATTGCGATCCTTCCGGAGAGTTCCCTCATAATCCCGAACCTCTACCAGAACATCTTACCGAAATTTCGGATCTGATGCGCAGCGGCAAAGCCGATGTCGGCTTCGTTGTAGACCCCGATGTAGACCGCCTGGCCATTATAAATGAGGACGGAACCATGTTTGGGGAGGAGTATACCTTAGTGGCAGTGGCCGATTATGTGTTGTCTCAAACATCCGGCAATACGGTTTCTAATCTGAGCTCAACCAGGGCCTTAGGTGATGTGACCAGGAGTTACGGTGCTACTTACAGCGCCTCCGCTGTGGGGGAAGTAAATGTGGTGGCGGCTATGAAGCAGACCCAGGCAGTAATTGGAGGGGAAGGAAATGGCGGAGTCATCTATCCGGCCAGTCATTATGGACGGGATGCCCTGGTCGGGATCGCTCTCTTCTTAACTCATCTGGCCAGGAAGAAAAAGAAACCCTCTGAACTGAGGCGGGAATACCCGGCTTATTTTATGTCGAAAAACAAGCTGGAACTTAAGCCGGGAACCGATGTGGAAGCCCTTTTCGAAAAAGTTAAGGCACATTATAAAGCTTTTAAAATAACCGATGTGGATGGGGTGAAAATTGATTTTGCCGATTCCTGGGTGCATTTGCGTAAATCGAATACGGAACCCATTGTGCGAATCTATTCTGAAGCTCAAACCGCAGAACAGGCTCAAACGTTAGCTCATTCAATGATCGAAACCCTTAGCACGCTGTAGAACCATGTTATTGATGGCCTACTAAGCGAAGTTATTCTCAAATCCGGAGAACTTGCCTTCAGGCACCTTCTCCGGATTACTTTCCCCGAAGGCAACCTGTGCAAGGGTGTTAGAAGTGTTTATAAGATAGTTCAATATTGGATCCATCTTATAATAAGCAATGCCTCTTCACGAGGGGTTTACCTCTAATCTCTTTTTTTCTTGTCTTGCCTCTTAAACTAAATCCATCTTCTTTTGTCTTAGATAGAGTAATGAAAATTTCTTTTTCCCATTGGTTTGGGAATGGTTTTTCAGAATGAATCCCATATTTTTTTATATTTATTGACTAACATGAAGAAAATTCTTAAGCCGGTCTATTATATCCCGGCTATTATTCTCGTTATTTTGCTGATAGTTTGGTCGTTGGGGCGTACCGTTGTGTCTGATGGTGTGATGTTAATGGTGCCGGTTCAAAAGGGGCCCTTTGAGGCAAAGGTATATTCCACCGGACAGTTACAGGCCGAAAATGCGACCTCCATTGATGTTCCAATGGCCTTGTCGAGTCGAAGTCTGGGCATTTACGAGATAACTGTCACCGACATCATTGATGAAGGTACAGTGGTCGATTCGGGCGACTTTGTGGCATCGCTCGATCACAGTGCCGTTGAGGAGCTGATGACCCAGGCTCGTGAAGACCTGGAAAAAGCACTTGAGAATTTTGAGGATGCCAAAATTGATACCAACATTAATATGAGTAACCTGCGCGATGGATTGTTGAATGCCCGGGTTACCGTTGAGGAGAAAAAACTGGTTCTCGAGCAGTCTATATACGAATCCCCGGCCGTTAAAAGGCAGGCCCAACTGGATCTGGAAAGGGGTGAAAGGGATTTAGAGCAGGCGTTACGAAACTACGATCTCAAACAGCAACAGGCCAGATACGATGTGAGCCGTGCCTGGGAAGAGGTGGCTAAACAGCAGGGGCGTTTGAATGACATCGATGTGCTTTTTGGTACTCTCGAAGTAAAAGCACCTAAGCCGGGAATGGTCATCTACAGCTACGACCGCTTTGGAAATAAAATTAGCGCCGGCTCTACGGTGAGTCGTTGGTCGCCGCGGATTGCAGAGCTTCCCGACTTAACCACCATGATTTCAAAAACCTATATCAACGAAATTGATATATCCCGTGTTAAGCCCGGGCAGTCGGTATTGATAGGGGTGGACGCCTTTCCCGAAAAGTCGTTAACCGGAAGAGTCCTTTCGGTGGCCAACATCGGTCAGGTGCTGCCAAATGGGGATACTAAAGTTTTTGAAGTGGTAATCAAGGTGTTTGGCACCGACGAGGAATTAAGGCCTGCGATGACTACCAGTAATGAAATCACCACCGACTCTTTTGAGGATGTGGTTTTTATCCCCCTGGAAGCGGTTTTTAAAAACGATACGGCCAAATTTGTTTATACCCGGAATGGAAAATGGGTTAAACAAATCGTGAGTCTTGGAGCAGAAAACTCAAATTATGTTGTGGTAAGGAAAGGACTCGAGCCGGGGCAGGAGGTAGCCCTCACGTTGCCCGACAATGCAGCCGATCTATCGTTCGAGGGGCTGGATATTTATCGGGAACTTCAGGAGGAAGCCGAAAAAGCTCGTTTGGAAAGTGAATCCAAGGCAGAGGAACCCCAGAAAGAACAGATAAACGAACCCAAAAAGCCTCAGGAAAGAGGGGCTGAGGGCAGACGAAACCGGGGAAATCAACCAGAAGGAGGGAGGAGATAGCGATGAAGAGAGTCAGATACCTATTTTCGCGATATGCCCACGATGTGCTTATTGCCGTTGAAGCCATTACAGGTAATAAAATGAAATCGTTTCTCACGGCTATGGGGATTATGTTTGGGGTGGCGGCAGTGATAAGCATGCTGGCCATCGGTCGTGGAGCCCAGGAGGAGGTGCTCGAGCAAATTAAACTGGTAGGGGTCAATAACATCATTGTCACCCCCAGTGACCTGGCCGTAGATGCCGGGGGAAGTTCCGGAGGGGAGAGTACTTCCGGACCCGGCGCTGGCACCAAACGGTTTTCGCCCGGTCTAACTCTGCTCGATGCTTATTCGATAAAAGAAACCCTTCCTACGGTATCGAAGGTTAGCCCCGTAATCTCAATAAATTATTCTGCTGTGCTCCAGGGGAAAAGTTACCCGGTGGTTCTCGAAGGGGTTTCTTCTTCCTATTTTGAGTTGCTGAATGTGAATCTCGCCAGAGGCCTCATCTTTAACGAGGAACAATCCGAAGGTGGTTTTCCTGTTTGCGTGATTGGAGACAACATACGCAATCGCTTCTTCAATACTCAGGACCCTATTGGTCGTTACATCAAATGCGGCGAAACCTGGGTTCAGGTGATTGGGGTCATTGAACGGCGCGATTTCACGGCTTCTGCTTCCGATGAACTCGGCATCAGCAGTACCGACAACAAGATCTTTGTCCCGGTTAAGACCATGTTGCGCCGATTTCGCGACCGTGCCCGTGTTAATCCTGAAATGCTCGAAGGGGTGGTGCGAGGAGGTACCGGCAGCGGAACGCAAGCCCAAACCGATGCGACAGAATCCTCCGGAGGGATGGAAAACCAGCTGGATAAAATCATCGTACAGGTTGACGAAACCGAGATGCTGAGTGCCTCGGCCGACGTGATTAAGCGCATGTTGTTGCGACGGCACTCCGAAATATACGATTTTGAGGTGACCGTTCCCGAATTATTATTGAAGCAACAACAGAAAACCAATGATATTTTCAATATTGTTCTGGGGGCCATCGCGAGTATTTCCCTGATAGTAGGGGGGATTGGAATTATGAATATTATGCTGGCCTCCGTTTGGGAACGAATCCGTGAGATCGGCACCCGTCAGGCCATCGGAGCCTCACGAAAAGATATTGTTGTGCAATTTTTGTCGGAGTCTACACTCATCAGTGTTACCGGAGGAATGATCGGCATTGTTTTGGGGGTTGTGCTGGCACATATTATTCATGTGATGGCCGACATCAAAACTATCGTCACCCTTTTTTCAGTAGTGGTGGCTTTTGGGGTGTCTGCAACGGTGGGCATTGTGTTTGGTTATTTGCCGGCCAAGCGGGCGGCAAGCCAGGATCCGGTTGAGTCGCTGCGACATTAAACGGTCATCGGTTTTAACATGAGAGGCCAAGCAACAGGCCACATAATTCTACAAAAAATATTAGTGCTATTCAAAATGATTAAGAATAATTTGTTTGTTATCCATCCACGATTGTTGTTGCCCTTTTTGATTCTGTTTGGGGTGGTACTTCCCTCCGTCTCGCAAGAGGAGGCCATTGAGGAAAAGAATGAGCCTTTGGAATTTAAAATGACCTTGCAGGAGGTTATTGACCTGGCCAGGGAACAGTCGTTATATAGCTTTCGGGCGGAAAACATGTATCTGGCTCAATACTGGGATTTTAGGAGCTATCAGGCCGATCGATTGCCCATTTTGAGCCTGACAACCACCCCGGTTAATTTCGATCGATCTGTGGTAAGCCGATACGATTCCGAGACCGATGAGGATAAATTTGTTCCGCGTTCTTACCTGTCGTCCGATGCAGAGCTTTCGATTCGGCAAAATTTGCCCTTCTCCGGAGGGGTGTTTGATGTAACCTCTTCCTTGTCGCGTCTCCAAAATCTGGAGAGCCAGGATGTGGAGTATGCATCGGTGCCGGTAAGCGTTGGTTTTTCGCAGCCACTTAACGGATACAATAGGTTTAAATGGGAGTCGCGTATAGAACCATTGAAGTTCGAGAAGGCAAAAAAAGAGTATCTTCAATCGCTGGAGTCGTTGGCAATGCGTGCTACCGGCTACTTTTTTGGCCAGATTACGGCCGAGATAAATGTGAAGATTGCCCAAACCAACTACTCCAATGCCGATACGCTTTTTCGTATCGGGAAAGGACGTTTTGAAATTGGAACCGTTACCCAGGACGAATTGCTCGATCTGGAACTGGGTCTGTTAAATGCCCAGATGGCTGTGACGCAGGCCAATGTTGACCTGAGGCAGGCACGCGCTTCGCTTAATTCCTTCCTGGTTTTGGATGATAACGTTCAGGTTACCTGCGTAGTACCCGCCGAAATCCCTAAGTTAAAGATTGACTACGAAACGGCCATGTTGTATGCTTTGGAAAATAATCCAAGCATGCTCGATTTTCAACAGCGAACCCTGGAGGCTGGTCAAAATATTGCCAGGACCCGATCCGAGAGTGGATTAAGTGCCAGTGTGAGAGCCAATATGGGAATTAACAAAAATGCAGATCAACTGGATGCGGTCTATCAGGACCCCTTTTTACAGCAACAGCAGGTGAGGGTTTCGCTAAATATTCCCATTGTCGACTGGGGCCTTCGTAAAGGACAGATTCAGATGGCCCGGTCGAATCAGCAAGTGGTGGAAGCTACCGTGAAGCAGGAACGCATCGATTTTGAACAGGATCTGTTTATTAGCATTATGGAGTTCAATATGCAGGAGAAACAGGTAGAGATTTCGGCAAAAGCCGATACCATTGCTCAGATGGGTTATGATGTAACCAAACAGCGGTTTTTAATTGATAAGGTAGATGTGATTCGTCTTAACTCTGCCCGAACCTCCTTAGATGCCGCCCGAAGAAATTATATCTCCTCGTTAAAGCAATATTGGAACAGTTATTTTGAGGTGAGACAACTCACGTTGTACAATTTTGTGGAAGACCGTCCTTTGGTCGAAGATCTGGAGAAATTATTACAGCAATAACCCGTTTGTGATTCTAACTACATGAAGCAAAAAATAGTCATATTAATTCCCCTGGTCCTTGTGATTGTAGCCTTTGCAGGCTATCGCTTTTTTTCAAACCAAAAAGATAAAGAGCCTGATTCTGTACGGGTTGTGAAGAGTAAGTTTGAGGTATCGGTGGTCTCCATGGGTGAGTTGGAGGCCTTTGAATCGAGTAATATCCTCATCCCGGCGGTTCTGCTTGATCGAACCATTCATATTCGTCATATCTCTATTACCGATATGGTGCGTGAGGGCACCCTGGTCGAAAAGGGAGGATACGTAGCAACCCTCGATCCATCAGAAGTGGAGGAAAACATCAAAAATGTTCAGGAAGACCTGGACATGTTAATGGTACAATTGGAGAATGCCCGCATTGATAGTTCTATTAATTTGGCCTCGGCCAGGGATGAGATTCGTCAGAGTCAGGATAATGTTTTAGATAAGGAGATAAAAGTGGAGCAATCCATTTATGAAAGCAAGGCGATACAGCGTCAGGCAAAGATTGAACTGGAAATGGCTCAAAGGTCGTTCGACCATAAAAAGAGAAATTATCTTCAGCAGGAACGTAAGCATAAAACCTGGATTAACCGCTATCAGGATAAAATAAAGGAAGAGGAGAAACAGATGGCCGTTCTGGAGCAACTAAAAACCGATTTGGTTGTGAAAGCCCCTTCCTCTGGAGTGGTGGTCTATGCCCGCGATGAACGTGGCAACAAAGTTAAGGTGGGCTCCAGTGTGGGGCGGTGGAGTCCCAAAATTGCCATTCTGCCCAATCTGTCTACTATCCTGTCGGTAACTTATGTCAAGGAGATTGATGTGAATAAGATTGCCGTTGGGATGCCTGTGAAGATCAATATCGATGCTTTCCCGGGTCATGTTTTTGATGGGAAGGTGATCAAAGTGGCCAATATTGGCCAGGATATTCCCGATCAGTTTTTGAATGGCTTCAAAGTGGACATTGAAGTCGATCCGGGGAAATTCGATCTTCTCCCGGGAATGACGGCCATGAACCGTTTTGTGGTAAGCTCAATGGAGGATCAATTGATGATTCCCCGGCCTGCCCTTTTTTTAAGCGACAGCACCAGCTTTGTATATAAAAAAGAGGGAATGCGGGTGGTTCGCCAACCGGTGACCACCGGCGGGGAAAATGAAAATTTTGTGCGAATAACTCATGGTCTGGAAGAGGGGGACAAGGTTTTAATGCATCCTCCTGAATAATAGGGTTGTGCTAATTGCTTCCTGGATTAAACAACCCTGCTCTTTTTCTGTTCTCTTTCTATGAAAACCTAATTCTTGTGACTAGGGTTAAGTGCCCGATAATTCTTTTTTGGAAAAATGAAGAAATTTTTCTGTAATTAAATGCACTTGATTATATTTGCGGGGATTTTGGGAAGCATAAAAATCGAACTAAATATCAATAAACAAATTTATTACTCATGAAAGTTACCGTTGTTGGAGCAGGAAATGTAGGCGCTACTTGCGCTGATGTGTTGGCATACCGTGAAATTGCCAACGAAGTGGTTGTACTGGATATCAAAGAAGGTGTTGCCGAAGGAAAGGCGCTGGATATCTGGCAAAAGGCCCCTATTAATCTTTATGATACCCGTACTGTTGGGGTGACCAACGACTATTCGAAAACCGCCGGTTCTCAGGTGGTTGTAATCACTTCAGGATTGCCCAGGAAACCCGGGATGACCCGTGATGATTTGATTCAAACCAATGCGGGTATCGTTAAGTCGGTAACCGAGCAAGTGGTTAAATATTCACCCGAAGCCATCATTATTGTGGTGTCTAATCCCCTGGATGTGATGACCTATCAGGCTCATCTCTCTTCCAACTTTCCTCGTACCAAGGTGATCGGGATGGCAGGGATTCTGGATACTGCCCGTTATCGTGCTTTTCTGGCTGAGGAGTTGAACGTGTCTCCTAAAGATATTCAAGCGGTTTTGATGGGCGGACATGGCGATACTATGGTGCCACTTCCCCGTTATACCACTGTTGGTGGAATACCTGTTACCGAGCTTATTGATAGCGAAAAACTGGATGCCATCATTGAACGTACTAAATTTGGTGGTGGAGAGTTGGTTAAGCTTATGGGTACTTCTGCCTGGTATGCTCCTGGAGCTGCTGCTGCTCAGATGGTTGAGGCTATTGTTCGTGACCAGAAACGTGTTTTCCCCGTTTGTATGAAGTTGGACGGTGAGTATGGTATCAAAGATTGTTATCTGGGTGTACCTGTTATTTTGGGTAAGAATGGTGTGGAGCGGGTTATTGAATTAGACCTGAACGAGGAAGAGAAAGAACTTCTCGAAACCAGTCGCAAGCATGTGATGGAGGTTATGTCTGTTCTGGAACGTCTCTAGAAATTAAGGTGCCTTTAGAATAAAGTTTAAAAATAATGCCGGTTCGGACTTCATGTTCGGGCCGGCTTTTTTTGTTGTTCGAAAGCGAACATTCCGGGTTCCGGTATCGCACATCTTTGAATCATTTGCTTAGTGCTTCTTTAAAGTTAATGCAAAGATAATGAGAGCGATGTGTGTTTTGGTACGATGTCTGTATTAGGAGGTTGAGAACAAAAGGATGGAGGATGGAATTATGAAAGCGCACTTAGAACATCACAACAGTCATGATAGAGTAATCTATTTTCTGGTCGCTATTGCATTGGGAATTCTTTTTTTTGCAGTGATAAAGACCAGACCTTTTCTTACATTCCCCCAAAGGCCCGGGCTAACCCATTTGTCATCCATGCCCATTGGGAGCGTTAATCCAATGGAGATAAATAAAACGCCCGCTTACCTGACCGGGAGTTACAATTTTGTTGAGAATATTATAGAAGTGAAGGAGTGGATGTTGAATCTCGATGGCTGGACAGGCAGTGAAGATCTTGTAGATGAAAGTTTTTTTGTGCACGACCCATTTGTGGCTGTTCAACCCTGGATGATGCAACCGGAAGAGTGGCTTAATCCCGGGTATTTGGAAGAGATGATAGCTCTTGAACCCTGGATGACTAACCTGGAGGCCTGGGAAAATGATTTTACTACCGTGATAGAAGAATTTGCGGTGCTGGAGGATTGGATGCTGGATTTATCCTTATGGACCAATGCAGGGATCCCGGGTTTTTCAGTGGATAGTGCAAGTGAGGAGTGGGTTATCCTGGAGCCATGGATGTTGAGCGATGAAGACTGGTTTTTCAAACCCCTTGTTGACGCGGATATTGCTAATGCAGAGTTCTTTGATGAGCCCGTGGTGGAAGTGAAAGCCTGGATGGTTAATGTTGAGGAATGGTTGGTTCCCTTTAGTAGCAGTGCTTCCGAAAATAATGGTGAAAAATGGCAGTAGCCTATTGCCTCGATTTACCAGCATGATTAGGGTCCCACAGAGAGGTTCGTTGTTAAGAATGTAGCCACACATTAAGTGAAAATGATGTTAAGAAATAAGTTGATGTATCGGATTTGTGTTTTTGTAGCTTTAGTGGTTATCCCATTTGTCAATAGTGGGTGCACCAGCAATGGGCCATCTGCATTTTCCCGGAAATCGGAAAATGTTGCCACCCGCCAACAGGTTTTGGAGGCTTTCGACCATCTGGAATTGAGTGGGAACTTTAGTGCAATGCTAAGGGAGTCGTCCACTTATTCTCTTTCAATAAGTGCCGATAAAGAGGTTATGAACCTATTGTTATTAGAGGTCGAAGAGGGTGTATTGGTGGTGAGTTATATCGGGGAACAACGATTTTCGGATAAGCCGTTGGTTGAATTGATTGTGAGCGCTCCAGGGTTGAAACATATTGAATGCTCAGGGTCTGTAGAGTTATTGTCGGATGGTATATTGGGTTTTGATACCCTGAGGGTAGAGAGTGCAGGAGTGCTGAAAATGAATCTTAATCTGAAAGGGTCTCTTTTTGAAGGTCAACTTTCGGGCGCCTCTACCCTTGATTTAAAGGGGGAGGTGGAAGAGCTCAGACTCGAAGTGCCCGGGGCAGCTAAGATTTCGGCCTTTGATTTAACGGCCCAAAAGGTTAGTCTGGATATGGCGGGGGCAGGTAAGGCACAAGTGTTTGCAACCCAGTTGTTGAGAGTAAACCTGGCCGGGGCCGGGATGGTAAGTTATAAAGGGAGCCCCGACCGGGTGTTCTCCAATATATCCGGGATTGGACGGGTAAAAAAAGTAGAATAAGCAGCCGGGAGCTATTTCAGGCGCCAGCTTCATTTCCGGGCTTTATAAGTCCGGGCTTTTTTTTTCCTCCACCAATGGGGGTTTGGGTATTTCGTCTTTAATTATCAGCCGTTTGTAATACGAAATTATCAGCGTTGTGAAAGGCAGGGCCAGGAGCATTCCCAAAATGCCCATGATGGTGCCCCATACGGAAAGAGATAACAGAATCAGGGCGGGATTCATTCCGTATGCTTTGCCCATAATTTTAGGCACCAGAAAGCTGTCCTGAAAGATTTGAACAATGGCAATGACCAATAAAACCAGCGCACTTACTTGCCAAAAGGTTTGATCGGTTTCCATGGATTTCAGAAGCGCGAGCAGGAAGGCAGGAATAAATCCTACGATTTGAAGATAAGGGACCAGATTGAGCAATCCGATGAACAGCCCCAGGGTGATTGCCATGGGTAGTCCAATAATCTTAAATCCGATGGCCATTAAAACGCCAACGGTGAGAGCGATTAAACTTTGATTCCGAAAATAGACCCGCATCGAAAGTTTAAGATCGTTGGCAATGTCTTCGAATAACTGGCGGTATTTGCCCGGAATGAGGTGGGGCCAGGACGACTCCAGTTTGGGATAATCAACAAGAATAAAGATGAGATAAAGGAGAACAATAAACAGCCCAAAAGTTCCGAAAATAATATTCATAGAACCCGAGAAGACCTGAATTATAGGCTGGGTGAGTTGTTTGAATGCATCGGCCACATCGGTTGAGTTTAGAATTGCCTGAAGGTTTTTGCCTTCAAGAAATTCCCGGAGCCAATTATCCAATGGTTCTGGCAACATTCCATGGTACGAGGCGTTTTGAAGGTAAACCTTTACCAACCCTGCCATTCGGCTCATTTCTCCCATGAACTGGGGAATTAGCCACCACAGGATAGCGGATATGATTAATGCCAGAGTGAAAAGGGTAATAAAAACGGATAATCCCCGATGGCGCACCCGTAGGCGATTTTGAACAAATTGAACCGCTGGGTCAATCAGATAGGCCAGAAGTACAGCAATAAAAAAGAGAACCAATACGTTACTTAAATACCTTATGATTAATATGATGCCGGTGAATACGAGGACCGACAGGACCATTCGGATTACCCTGTCGAAAGTGTAAGGCTTGCTGGAAAAAAGATCACTGTAAGTTCTTTTCTCGGGTATATGGGATTGTTGCATATGAGGTTTTGGTTTGAATCTTAAAGATAGAACATTAGTTTTGTTTGGCTGTTAAGATTTGTCAAAAAAAGGCGAAATTATGTAAAAAAATGTTTGATTTTTCTGAGATCATTGCGTATTTTGCAACTTATTAGGAGGACCCTAACGTTATGTGCATAAAAGAGATTTATTTGTTTGAATATTAGGTAATTGAAGGATGTGGATACGGATTAATACTTTCTTTGTTGTTGTGCTTTCCTTGCTTTTTATGGGTTGCGAAAGGGAGTATATGTTCCGTGGGGGAACCGAAGGGCTGTTTTTTTCAACCGATACGGTGGCTTTCGATACGGTTTTTACCAGTGTGGGCTCCATTACTCAGCATTTGCGTGTCATCAATCCTTACGCCGAAGATATGGTGATCGAAGCCATTGAGTTGGCAGGGGGTGATCAATCCAACTTTAGTCTTAATATTGATGGTTCTGCCGGTACTTTTCTTCAGGATGTTCACCTGCGAGGAGGCGATAGTCTGTTTGTTTTTGTGGAGGTGAATGTGAATCCCTCCAATTCCAATGCCCCATTTGTGGTTTCAGATTCCATCATTTTTTATACCCGCGAACGGATCCAGACGGTTAAACTTCTTGCCTATGGTCAGGATGTGGTTCCATTGCGTAAAGAATGGCTGCAAACAGAAACTCTTACCAGCGATAAGCCCTATCTTATTTACGATTGGGTGGTGGTCGACACTTTGCATACCCTGACCATTGAAGCCGGGGCCCGCCTTTATTTTCATAAGGATGCCAGCCTTATCGTATTTGGATCCTTAAAGGTGGAAGGGGAGGCCGATGAACCTGTTCTTTTTGCCAGTGATCGGTTGGAGGAGTGGTATAAAGACAAACCCGGCCAGTGGGGATACATTCATTTAATGCCGGGCAGCAGCGATCATGAAATCAATTATGCCCTTATACGCAACAGCACCAAGGGGATTATTGTTGATTCAGTGGGATTGGGGGAGACCCCTCCGCTTCTTCTCAAAAATAGCCGGATTGAACATGTGGCCTCCCAGGGTCTCATTGCTCAAAATTCATCAATCGAGGCATCCAACTGTGTGTTCGGCGACTGTGGGAGTGCATCGGTGGCCTTAACGGTTGGAGGTAATTACAAGTTTTATCACTGTACCATTGCCAATTATTATAGTTGGGCTTTCAGGTCTATTCCGGCCCTTTTGTTGTCAAACTACTTTACCGATTCCAACGGGAATACCCGCCTCTACAATATGGAATCGGCTCTTTTTGCCAATTGCATCATTTATGGAAGAAACGAGAATGAAGTAGGTCTGGATTTCAAAGTCGATGATAAGGAGTTGACCGAGTGGGTTAATGTGGATTTTTCCCATTCGCTGGTAAAAGCCGGTCAGGAACGTATTGACGCTTATCCCAAAGCCTTTAGCAATAACGTTACGGTGGATGAAATGCCCGGTTTTACAGATGTAAGCAAGTTCAATTATCAGCTCGATACCCTGGCGGCAGCCAAAGATGCCGGTACTATGATTTATGCAAAAGATTTCCCTGTTGATATTCTGGGCAATAGTCGGATCAGGGATAAAGGGCCCGATCAAGGGGCTTATGAGCGTATTGAAAAGCAGTAGTAATCCGGAGGTGCACTTTCCCTGGTTTGATTGATAAATTTTTTTCTGAATTTAATTTTTGAAGAACGTCCTATGTTAAAAAAAGGTGTTCTTTGGCTTGTGCTGTTTTGGCTTTCTCCCTTTGCCATCCTGGGGCAGTCTGAATCTTTGTCGGCTGGTATTCTATTTTATAATGTAGAGAACCTTTTTGATCCGGCCGATGATCCCGGGAAAATGGACGAAGAGTTTATGCCCGGGAGCGACCGACGCTGGACCTACCGGCGGAAAGAGGAGAAATTAAATCAAATATGCCGGGTTCTTTTATTTGCCGGGCGCTGGAATCCACCGGTGTTGGTGGGTCTGGGTGAAGTGGAGAATCTGGACGTTCTCCAGGATTTGATCTGGAATACAGGGCTTAATCATCTCGATTACCACATTCTTCATTATCCTTCGCCTGATGAGCGGGGTGTGGATGTGGCTCTTCTTTATCGGAACAATCGGTTTAATGTATTGGAGTCCCATCCCGTTCAGGTGTTTATGGGGGAGGGAGCGAGGCCTACCCGGGATATTCTTTTTGTTTGTGGGGTGCTGGACCAAAAGGATACCCTCTATGTGATGGTTAACCATTGGCCCTCGCGGTATGGAGGTGAAGTGGCCTCCATTCAAAAGCGGATGGCTGCCTCAACGGTTCTGCGAGGTTTGTGCGATTCGGTTCAGAGTTTGCATTCCCAAGCCAAAATTGTAGCCATGGGTGATTTTAATGACGAACCCGGCGACAGAAGTTTGCTAGCCCTCACTTACAACCGGTCGGTTGAGGCAGCTCCACTGGTCAATCTTGCGCTCCGGGCCGAAGGCCCTGTCCCGGGAACTATAAAATTCCGGAACAACTGGTCTTTGTTCGATCAGATAATCGTCTCGGAGTCCCTTCTTACCGACACTAGGGGTTGGCACCTTTACCCCAACCGAATGCAGATTGTGGCACCCGATTTCCTGTTGGAAAAGGATCCTGACTATCCCGGAGTAAGGCCATGGCGGACCTATCGTGGATATAAATATGTGGGGGGGTACAGTGACCATTTGCCGGTTATGATTCACCTTAGGGGTCCCTGAAAACCAGTTGGGAGAGTTGCCCCTGGGGGTTATCCTTTTACCGGATTCAGACGGAGACCCTCCTCTTCAATGGTGATCAATCGCTGGCGGTATAGAGCCCCGACGGCTTTCTTGAACGCCTTTTTGCTAATTCCCAGGTGTGCGGAGATTTCTTCCGGTGAAGAGTGATCGGTGAGCGTTAAAAAGCCGTTGTTCGAATTCAGTTTGTTGAGAATTTTTTGAGCCACTTCATCAATGGCAGCATATCCTAATGGCTGAAGACTAAGATCAATTTTGTCGTCGGGGCGCACCTGTTTGATGTAACCGGTGGTTTGCTGGCCGGTTTGAATGGGGCTGAATATCTCATTGTTGTAGAGCATTCCCATATGCTTATGGTCGATGATGGCCTTGTAACCCAGGTCGGTTCTGGCGCCAATGATCAGGTCGACTTTCTGGCCTGGTTCATAGGCCGGCGATACATTATCGGTGAATCTGTCAATTTTTGAAGAAGCCACGACTCGTTTGGTGGCATCATCCAGGTAGACAAAAACCAGATAGCTTTCACCCTCCTTCATTTTCATCTTTTGTTCCCTGAAAGGGACCAACAGGTTTTTGGGGAGGCCCCAGTCAAGAAATGCCCCCACATTGGTTTCGGCAACGACCTTCAGAAAGGCGAATTGGCCCACTTTGGCCAGTGGTTTTTCGGTGGTGGCCACCAAACGGTCTTCGGAGTCGAGGTAGATGAATACCTCCAGCTGGTCGCCGGGTTTGAGTCCCTCAGGAACATATCTGTTTGGCAAAAGTATGTTTCCCAGTTTGTCCCCGTCCAGGAATGCGCCAAACTGGCTCAGTTCCACCACGGATAATTGGCAGGTTTGTCCTATCTGAATCATAAAGTGCAATTTGTGTGAACGACAGGAAGGCTTATTACTTCCGGTGCATCTGGTGCAAAGGTAGATTTTATGTTGGACTTTTCGCGTTTTGGTTCCCGCCAATAATAAATACAACAAAATAAACGGATTGTTCTACAATCAATAAAAGTGGTACCTTTGTACCTTAATATAAAGCAAAAAAGGATACCCTATGTCGGTTGCAAAAGAACGCCCCAGAAAAGTGACCACTCATGTGTTGAGTGAGATGAAGATGAAAGGGGAAAAAATAGCTATGCTCACCGCCTATGACTATTCTCTGGCTCGCCTTGTTGATATGGCCGGGATAGATGTGATTTTGGTGGGCGATTCGGCCTCCAATGTAATGGCGGGTTGGGAAACGACTCTGCCCATCACTCTCGACCAGATGATCTATCATGGAGCTTCCGTGGTCCGTGGAGTGGCCCGGGCGCTGGTGTTGGTAGATATGCCCTTTGGTTCTTATCAGGGCAACAGCAAGGAAGCCGTTTCGTCGGCTATCCGAATAATGAAGGAGACAGCCGCCGATGCAGTGAAGCTGGAGGGCGGCGAAGAGGTGCTCGAGTCGATAAAAAGAATCCTCTCTGCCGGAATTCCAGTGATGGGCCATTTAGGTTTAACGCCTCAGTCGATTCATAAATTTGGAACTTATACGGTGAGAGCCAAGCTGGAGGCCGAAGCTAAAAAGTTGATAGAAGATGCCCACTTGCTGGAAGAGGCAGGTTGTTTTGCCCTGGTGCTGGAGAAAATTCCCGCCAAACTGGCAGAGCAGGTAGCCTCAGAACTGTCCATCCCGGTGATTGGGATCGGAGCTGGTGGCGGGGTGGATGGACAGGTGCTGGTACTGCACGATATGTTGGGCATTAACCAGGAGTTCTCCCCACGATTCTTGCGTCGTTACCATAATCTGTTTGCCGAGATCACCGGGGCTGTTGGGAATTATATAGAAGATGTAAAGTCACAGGATTTCCCTAATGAGCGGGAGCAGTATTAATAGAGCCCTATCGTGCAGCAAAGGTTTTGGCTACACGGGTAGGTGGAAATTCTCAATGAAATGAAAAACAATATGGATTTAGATATACTTTATGAAGACAATCACCTAATTGCCGTAAATAAAACGGGTTCTGATCTGGTGCAAGGAGACCAAACCGGGGATGAGCCTTTAAGTGAAAAGGTGAAGGAATACATTAAGAACTATTATAAAAAGCCGGGGGATGTGTTTTTGGGTGTTGTACATCGTCTGGATCGTCCTGTGAGCGGTGTGGTGTTGTTTGCCCGTACCAGTAAGGCTCTCACCCGGATGAATAAAATGTTTCAGGATAAAGAAGTGCACAAAACCTATTGGGCCGTGGTAAAAGAGTTGCCCCCCCAAGAGGAGCAGGAGTTGCACCATTTCCTGCTGAAAGACAGCAAGAAGAACAAGTCGTATGTGGTGCCGGCAAAACGCTCGGGGGCCAAAGAAGCCATTCTTAAGTATAAGCTAATTTCCAGTTCGGCCAATTACCATCTGTTGGAAGTAGATCTTCAGACCGGGCGACATCACCAGATTCGTTGTCAGTTGGCTAAAATAGGGTGTCCCATTCGCGGGGACCTGAAATATGGTTTTCCACGTTCCAATGAGGGGGGGGGTATCTCGCTGCATGCCCGTAAGATGGAGTTTATTCATCCGGTGAAGAAGGAACCGGTGGTGATTATAGCAAACCCTCCGATGGAGGATGCCCTGTGGAGGGAGTTTGTGAATGTGGTGAAAAGGTAATTTGTCGCATCCACTCGAACAAACAAACCGCCGCAGCGTGTGATACATTCATTGATTTTACCGGGCCGGTCATAGGGATGTGAACGGCCCTCGTACATTTTTTGAGGGCCCATGCGGGGAGGCCTTCCTGTTCGTTGCCTACCATCAGGGCCATGGCACCCGGGAGCTGGCACGTGAAAAGGTTCTCGGAGCCGGGGACGGTTTCAAGGGCTGTTTGGATGTAGTTGGGTGGCAGGAGTTGTTCTAACTCACCGGCTGTGCAAAATGCCCAGTCTACTTTCTCGTAAGCAAGCCCCGCAACCCTTTTTAATTTGGTGTTGCGGATGGTTGTATCCTCCTGAATAATCCATAACTTTTTACACCCTGTGTTGGCGGCCAGTCGCATCAGATGCCCAATGTTTTCAGGTGTCTTTAGGTTTACCGCAACAATAATGGGGGCCGTGTCTTTTGAAACAGGAGCATAGGAGGTTTGTTCGAAAAACGGGATGGCTCGCGTATTTTTTGGTGAGGCAGACATTATCTCCTGGGGGTTATTTTGATTTTAGACTTGGGTGAGTCCCATCTCTTTTCCTAACTTCAGCATATACCGATGGGCCTCTTCGTATTCGTTGTGGATTAAACCATCGAGGATGGCGTCTTTGATGGCGTTTTTTATTTCACCTACAGTGCGACAGGCTGGCAGTCCAAAAGTTTGCATAATCTCTTCGCCTGACACCGGTGGTTGGAAGTTACGCAGGCGGTCCTTTTCTTCAATTTCCTTTAGCTTTTGCCGTACTATCTTAAAATTGCGAAGATACTTACGCACCTTCACTTCATTTTTTGAGGTGATGTCGGCCTCGCACAGAGTCATCAAACTGTCGATGTCGTCGCCGGCTTCGAAAAGCAACCGTCGTACGGCGGAGTCGGTGACATCCTCTTCGCTGAGCACGATAGGTCGCATATGGAGGGCTACCATCTTCTGAACGAATTTCATCTTCTCATTCAAAGGGAGCCGTAGTTTCTTGAATATATGGGGGATCATTTTGCTGCCCACGTAGTTATGGGCATGAAAGGTCCATCCTTGCTGTGGGTCGAAGCGCTTGGTTTTAGGCTTGGCTATGTCGTGCAGGAGGGCTGACCATCTTAGCCAGAGATCATCGCTGTAAGGGGTTATCCGGTCGAGAACCTGCAGGGTGTGATAGAAATTGTCTTTATGAGCTCTGCCTTTAACGGTCTCAATCCCCTTCATAGCTTGTAGTTCGGGAAGTATCAGGGGAAGGATTCCGGTCTTTTCGAGCAGTTTAAAACCCACCGAAGGTCGGTTCGAAAGAATCATCTTGTTTAACTCTTCGGTTACCCGTTCCATGGAGATGATGGAGAGTCGCTCCTTGTTGGCAATAATCCCCTGGTAGGTGCTCTCTTCGATTTGGAAATTGAGCTGGGTAGCAAACCGGATGGCCCGTAAAATACGCAGGGGGTCATCCGAAAAAGTGATTAAGGGCTCAAGTGGGGTGCGGATGATGCGTGCCTTAAGGTCGGCTTCACCCTCAAAAGGATCTATTAATTGGCCATAATTGGCTTTGTTAAGCGAGAAAGCCATGGCGTTGATGGTGAAGTCGCGTCTGTTCTGGTCGTCTTCGAGGGTTCCGTCTTCCACTATGGGCTTGCGGCTGTCACTATGATAGGACTCCTTTCGGGCCCCCACAAATTCGATGTCCAGCCCCTGGTGTCGAAACATGGCGGTTCCAAAATTCTTGAATACGCTCACTTTCAGGCCTCCCAGCTTTTTAGCTACGGCTTTGGCTAACTCGATGCCACTGCCAATGACCAATATATCTACATCATTGGTGGGGCGGTTTAGCAGGGAGTCCCTGACATATCCGCCGATCACGTATGCCTCTTTGTCGTGTTCGTCGGCAATGGAAGAAATTTCATTAAATATGGGCTTATTGAGGTATTTCTGCATGTTTTGGAATCTTCTGCTCGTAAGCGTGGAAACAATGTCCAGCCTAATGCGTTATTGTGTATTGAGTGCAGGGACAAAATTACAATTAATATCCCGCTTTTTGAACACCTTTGTGGTTCAGATTGTTTTTGGCACGGTGGTTGTATGAATGTAGATACAAATTTAGATATTTGAATTTTAAATTTGAATTAGTATTTTTGTTTATTAATAGTTTTAAAGCAGCATTATCATGGTTGAACATTTAACAGCAGAAACTTTTAAAGAAAAAGTTTTTAACTACGAAGCCAATAAAGAGTGGAAATTTGAAGGTGACAAACCTTGTATGATCGATTTTTATGCCGACTGGTGTGGACCCTGTAAGATGGTGGCCCCTATCCTGGAAGAGTTGGCAACCGAATACAATGGAAAAGTTGACATCTTTAAGATTGACACCGAGGCCGAACGTGAACTGGCATCCGTATTTGGGATCCAGAGTATCCCCTCATTATTATTTGTACCCAAAGATGGTCAGCCCCAGATGGCACAGGGTGCATTACCCAAGGATACTTTTGAGCGAGCCATTAAGGATGTGCTGAAGGTTGAAAAATAAGAAAGATTATTATGAAGCGACTATTCATTGGTTTTTTGACTTTAGGTTTGTTGGGCTCATCGGCTGTTTTTGCAAACGATGCCCCGGACAGGCAGGAAGACCGTGTTTCGACCTCTCTTGAACCAGCCGAAAAAGAAGAGAAGGGGGTGATTCTTTTGGACAAGGCAGCCTTTATTGATCAGGTTTTCGATTTCGAGAACAATGCTCAATGGGCCTATAAAGGCCAGAAGCCCGCCATTATTGATTTTTATGCCGACTGGTGCGGCCCCTGCCGGATGTTGTCTCCCGTATTGGGTGAGTTACAGGTGGAGTACAATGGCAAACTACAGGTTTATAAAGTTGATACCGACCGCTCGAAGGAACTGGCAGCTGCCTTTGGCATTCGCAGTCTTCCGACCATCGTTTTTGTTCCCCTGAATGGTGAACCGAGAGCAGTTCTTGGTTTCGTTCCTAAAGAGGAACTCGAAAAGATGATTCTGGAGCACCTGAAGATTTCGAAATAGATTGGGATAAGTTTAAATACTCTTCCTTCTCATTAATTCAGCAGCTAAGATGAAGCCGGGCCATAAGGTTCGGCTTCCTTTTTGATAACCCCTGGCGTTTCTGCCGAAATGTCACCTGAGTGCTGACAGACGGCTCTGTTTCTGTCAATAGTTGTGTCATTTTCGCATGATTTTTCGGTTGGGGGAGAATGGCATAACCTTTGAATTAATGGAAAGCGAAATTAGAAAATTGAGAATCAAATAATAAATTACAATGGCAAAAATAATTGGAATCGATTTAGGAACAACCAACTCTTGTGTTTCGGTAATGGAAGGTAATGAGCCGGTTGTTATTCCTAATAGCGAAGGAAAACGCACCACACCTTCAATTGTGGCATTTGTTGAAAATGGCGAGCGTAAGGTGGGAGATCCTGCAAAACGACAAGCGATCACAAACCCTGAAAAGACCATATATTCCATTAAACGATTCATGGGATCTATGTTTAATGATATCCCCAACGAGGTTAAGCGTGTGCCTTATAAAGTGGTACAGGGTGAGAATAATACCCCCCGAATCAAGATCGAGGACCGTCAATATTCACCTCAGGAGATTTCGGCAATGATTCTTCAAAAAATGAAGAAGACTGCCGAGGATTATCTGGGACAAGAAGTAACAGAAGCGGTTATTACCGTACCTGCTTATTTTAACGACTCGCAACGTCAGGCCACCAAAGAGGCCGGTGAGATTGCCGGACTTAAAGTTCGCCGCATCATTAATGAGCCTACAGCCGCAGCCCTCACTTATGGTCTGGATAAAAAAGGTAAAGACATGAAAGTGGCCGTCTTTGACCTGGGTGGTGGTACTTTTGACATCAGTATCCTGGAGTTAGGTGATGGCGTGTTTGAAGTAAAATCTACCAATGGGGATACTCATCTTGGTGGAGATGACTTTGACGAGATTATCATGAACTGGTTGGCGGATGATTTCAAAAAGAACGAAGGTGTTGATTTACGGAAAGATCCAATGGCCCTTCAGCGTTTGAAAGATGCTGCCGAAAAAGCCAAGATTGAACTGTCAAGTGGTGCCAGTACCGAAATCAACCTGCCTTATATTATGCCAGTAGACGGGGTGCCCAAACACCTTGTAAAGACTTTGTCTCGTGCTGACTTTGATAAGTTAACCTACGACCTGGTTCAAAAAACACTGGAACCCTGTAAGAAAGCTATGGCAGATGCCGGCCTGACAAACTCCGATATTGATGAGGTTATTCTGGTGGGTGGATCTACACGTATCCCCGCAGTTCAAAAGGTTGTGGAAGATTATTTCGGACGTAAGGCATCTAAAGGCGTTAATCCGGATGAAGTAGTGGCTATCGGTGCCGCCATTCAGGGAGGCGTACTTACCGGAGAGGTAAAAGACGTTTTGCTGTTGGATGTTACACCTTTGTCGCTCGGAATCGAGACCATGGGTGGGGTTATGACCCGTCTCATCGAATCGAATACCACTATTCCTACCAAGAAGTCGGAGACCTTTACAACCGCATCTGATAGCCAGCCCTCTGTAGAGATCCATGTTTTGCAGGGTGAAAGACCTATGGCCAGAGACAATAAAACCATTGGTCGTTTCCACCTCGACGGGATACCACCAGCCCCTCGTGGGGTGCCTCAGGTTGAGGTGACTTTCGATATCGATGCAAATGGGATCTTACATGTTAAGGCCAAGGATAAGGCTACCGGAAAAGAGCAAAGCATTCGTATCGAAGCCTCTTCGGGCTTGTCGGATGAGGAAATCAAGCGTATGAAGGAGGAGGCTGAAGCCAACGCTGATACCGATAAAAAAGCGAAGGAGCGTATTGAGAAAATCAACATGGCCGACAGCCTTATTTTCCAAACCGAGAAACAGCTTAAGGAGTTTGGAGATAAGATTCCTGCCGATAAGAAGAAGCCGATTGAAGAGGCCCTTGGAAAGCTCAAAGAAGCTCACAAGAGTGAGGATCTGGAGGCCATAGATAAGGCAACCACTGAATTGAATACCGTATTTCAGGCAGCATCGCAGGAGATGTACAACGCCAGTCAGGCCCAGGAAACAGGTGGCCAGGCACAACCCGGCGCCGGGCAACCCGAGCAGGAAGCAGGCAAAGGCGGTGATGATGAAGTGACCGATGTTGACTTTGAAGAAGTGAAATAAATAGATTTTTAAATCTTAGATTGAGAAAAGTCCCCAAGCCGGGGACTTTTTTTGTTTGGTGTCATATTGTTATATTTGACATGATCGAAAATTAAGAAATTAATCCTTCCCGTATGAAATGGTCGCTGATCAGCTTTATATTTATCTTCTGTTTATCCTTTCCTTTGTTGAGCCAAACGGATGTGTTTGGCAATAAAATACCGGTAAAAAAGAGTCGGGTGAAGCCCTCTTCCGAAAATAGGGTAGACGCCCAGGGTCGCAAGCAGGGTGACTGGCAGAAGTATTACCCTAATGGGATGCCGGCATATAAGGCCAGGTTTGTTGACGACCTGCCGGTGGATACGCTTACACGATTTTATCCCAATGGAAAGGAGATGGCCCGGGTTGTGTTCCAAAAGGGAAGTGTGATTGGATCGGGCTGTTTCTTTAGTGAAGGGGGAGAGGTGATGGCCCGCGGGCAATATTCAGGAACTGAAAAAGAGGGCCTGTGGTGTTTCTATAATCTTCAGGGGGAGCTAGTTTCGAAGGAGGTGTTTTGTAAGGGTCTTCGCCAGGGGGTGGTTCAAACCTTTTTCAAGGATGGGACTGTAGCTGTGGAAACGAATTATGATAAGGGGAAGAAAGAGGGCCTGGAGAAGCATTTTGCTCCGGGAGGTGCGTTGCGCATGTGTATGAACTGGCAAAATGACTTGATGCATGGGCAATATACATTGTTTTCAGCAGCGGGCATCAAAGAAATAGAAGGTCAATATCTGCAAGGGAAAAAAGATGGATTGTGGCATTTTTTCAAGGACCAGGGAGCGTTGGATTACGTGCTTCAGTTTGAAGGGGGAAAGTTGCTGAATGAGGAAGTCCTGGATAGTCTTCAACGAGAACGATTCAAACAATTTGAGCAAAATAAGGGGCGTTTCAAAGATCCGGAAAATTATCAGGCCAATCCCTCGGAATTCATTCAGGGCTTTTAAGGATAATCTGTTATGGGGCAAGACGCTATTTCATTATTTCAGTTAAATCAACGCATCAAAGGCGTTATTGAAGATTCATTTTTGTCGACAATTTGGGTGAAAGCCGAGATTGGGGAGCTGAAGGTGAACCGCAACGGCCATTGTTATATCGATCTGATTGAGAAGGACGAAGGATCGGATCAACTGGTGGCTCGTTCCCGCGCCATTATCTGGGGTTACACCTTCCGGATGTTAAAAGCCTTCTTCGAATCGACCACAGGTCAGGAATTGTCTGCCGGCCTTAAGGTGCTGGTGAAGGTATCGGTTGAATTTCAGGAACTCTTCGGGTTAAGTCTTATCATCAAGGATATTGATCCTGCCTACACGATGGGCGACATGGCACGCAGAAGGCTTGAGGTAATTAAGCAGTTGGAAGAAGAAGGTGTTCTGAGCATGAATAAAGAGTTGGAGATGCCGTTGGTCCCACAAAAAATTGCCATCATATCCTCTGCTTCAGCCGCCGGCTATGGTGATTTTATCGATCAGCTGGACAATAATCCTTATGGGGCCAAATTTTATCATCATCTGTTTCCTGCTATTATGCAGGGGCAACAGGCCGAAGCGTCCATTGTGAGTGCCCTTGAACGGGTGTTTGAGTATGCCTGGTTTTTTGATGTGGTGGTATTGATAAGAGGAGGAGGGGCATCCATCGATCTTTTGTGTTTTGATAGTTACTGGGTGGCTTATAATTTGGCGCAGTTTCCACTGCCAGTGATTACAGGTATTGGACATGAGCGGGACGAGACCGTGGCTGATATGGTAGCCCATTTACGGTTGAAAACACCTACCGCGGTGGCGGCCTGGTTGATTGACGCCGCGGCCGGATTTTTGGGTTTGTTGGAAGACCGAAGCGATCGGATGAAGGACCTGTCTTCAGGCATTCTGAGGCGCGAGGGGCTAAAGGCCGATCGTTTAACGACTGCCTTTGCACCCAGGGTTAATAAGCACATGTTCCGTAATCGGCAACAACTGGAGCGACAGGTTGCCAGGCTGCCTATGTTGTCGATGCAGCGAGTGAGTCATTCGAAGCATGATTTGAGGCACTTTAACGATTTGTTGCTGGATAAGACCAGACTCCTGGTAAGGGATAAAAACCGCGGGTTGGCTCTGTTTTATGAGCAGTTAAAATCGGCTTCGGGTCATATGTTTGATAATCAACTGAATCGACTTAAGTTCCTGCAGCAATCGGTTCGGATGAATGACCCCGAAAGGCTGCTGGAACGCGGTTATTCTCTAACCTATAGTAATGGTCGGTTGATAAAGGATGCAGAAGGACTGAAACCAGGTGATGAGTTGATAACCAGGCTCAAGAGGGGAGAGGTAACCAGTTTGGTGAAAAAAAGGCCGGGCCCAAAGAATGCAGGAGGGGGCTACAACTAAAAATGTTTTGTGTATTGTTTTAAAGTTTACTATTTTCATTGGCTAAAATTAAGGACGTGTGATTGCGGATAGGTTGAAATGGAAAGACATCGGTGTAATTTGATCATTGCGCTTAAATAATGACCCAAGATAATACCCTAATCAATAAAATATGGTAGTTCTGCAGACCGGATTAACCGGAATGAGTATTTTTCTGCAAAAGACTCAATTGCCTGTTTCGTCCATAATGAAATTTTTGCCATGGATATTGATTCTGGTTGTTTTGGCTCTTTTGGTTCTTCAGCAAATAAAGCTTAAAAGGCTGGGGGTGGAGGTTAAGAAACTTCGCAAGATGAATGCCACCAAGGACCGTTTTTTTTCCATTCTGGGGCACGATTTAAAAAGCCCCTTTAATTCGTTGATGGGTTTCTCGGAAATGTTGTCGCTACATGCCGAGAGTATGGATTCAAGCCAGGTGTTAAATTACAGCCAAATCATTCATCAAACCACACGAAGGCTTTTTATGCTGGTAGAGAATCTGTTGCAATGGTCACGTTCTCAAACCGGAACCACCCGGTATGAGCCGGAGAAACTTGATCTGAATGCGGTTACGGGTAATGTGGTGAATCTTCTGCGTTTAAATGCCCAGGAAAAGGATATCGTGATTTCGTTAAAACTGGAGCCGGATTTGGTGGCCTGGGCCGATGCCGATCTTTATAGAACGGTGGTGCGCAATTTGTTGAGCAATGGGATTAAGTTCTCACCCGTAGGAAGTGTGGTTTATGTGACGGGAAAACGGGTGAACACCATGATTGAAATCGTTGTCTCGGATACAGGCGTTGGCATGGGACGGGAGCAAATGGCTGATCTTTTTCAGCTGGATAAGCCCCACTCAACCCCGGGCACCCTTAATGAACGGGGTACCGGGTTGGGATTGCTGTTGTGTAAAGAGTTCTCAGAGATAAATAAAGGCAACATTCAAGTAAATAGCCTTCCAGGAAAAGGCACTCAGGTTAAGTTTTCGGTTCCTGGATTCAGTTCCCAGGCTTGATAAACCAATCGATTTATGACAAAAAAGAAGCTATCCTATAATGATGCGATTAAGGAGATCGAGGTAATACTCGACCGAATGGACAAGGAGGAGTTGGACGTGGATGATTTGTCGGAGCAGGTAAAGCGCGTCTCCGAACTGATTCGTTTGTGCAGAAGTAAGCTTCGCAAAACGGAGGAGGAGGTGGAGAAAATCCTTGGCGAGATGGACGAATAACCTGGTGACAAATTTAAGTCAGCCCTATTACAGGTAGCCACCATCGAATGTAAAGGGCAGGAGGGCACCCGATTGCGGAATGCGAATGATTTTTCGGGCTCCCGCCATTATCACAACAAAGGGTTGTTTGAACCTGTTTTCACACTCCACAAATACTTGCCGGCAACTCCCGCAAGGGGGCACCGGAGCCGCCAACCATTCATTGTCCTTTATGGCAGTCACCGCAATGGCTTTTATGCCCACTCCGGGATATTGAGATGAAGCGGAAAAGAGGGCCACCCTTTCGGCACATAATCCTGAAGGGTAAGCCGCATTCTCCTGGTTGTTGCCGGTGATTACCAATCCATTGTTTAACCTTACTGCAGCTCCCACGCCAAAACCGGAGTAGGGGGCATACGCTTTTTGGGCAGCTTCTTTGGCGGCATTAACCAGTTCCTGCTCTTCCCGGGGCAATTCCAAGGCCGATTCAAAAACACTGAAAGAAATTTCAATTTTTTTCAGCTCTGGGTTCTTCATCTGGAAGGTTTTAAAAATTATCATATCCCCTGCGACATCTCGCCTCCTTGGTGAAAGGTTTGATTTTAGGGTTGTAGAACAAATATAGCCAAATTTGACCCATAATAATACCTGCCTCAACATAAATTCCCGGTACAACAATAGTAGAGGCAATATGTCGTTTATTTATATATTTGTGGTTCAACAACCCGATTCTGGGATGGTCTTAAGGAAAATGGGATCTTCCTGTTGTAAAACTGTTATCAATATGCTGAAAAACATTGTTTTAATTTCTCTTTTCTTACTGTCTGCGACTGTTTTAATAAAAGGTCAGGCTCCATCGGCGAAGATGACCAGTGAGGATTATATTTCCGCTTATCATGAGTGGGCGGTTACCAATATGAAGCGCACCGGGATCCCGGCCAGTATTACGCTTGCTCAGGGTATGTTAGAGTCGGCCAATGGAAACAGCACGTTGGCCAGGGAGGGCAACAATCATTTTGGGATAAAATGCCACGACGATTGGACCGGTAAACGGGTTTATCATCATGATGACAAGCGCAATGAGTGTTTCAGGAAGTATCAATCGGTTTATGACTCCTATGCCGATCATTCTGAATTTCTATCCACCCGATCACGGTATGCTTTTTTGTTCGACTTAAAATTTGATGATTATAAAGGTTGGGCCAAAGGGCTGAAAAAGGCCGGTTATGCCACCGATCCCAATTATCCGCAAAGGCTCATTAAAATTATTGAAGACAATCGCCTCTATCTTTTCGATGCGGAGGGTGGGGATTTAAAATGGCGCGCCCAGGGGAATCGTCATTCATCCCGTTCGTCCGATGGTTTTGTGGTGGATCCATTCCGCAAACATGAGGTGGATTATAACAATGGCGTTAAGTATGTGCGCCTTAAAGAGGGGGATTCTTTTGAATCTATTTCAAGGGAGTTTAATCTTCGTGATTGGGAGTTGCCCTTCTTTAACGATTTGCCGGACAACGCAAATGTAAAGGAGCAGGTCTTTCTGTACATCGAAGCCAAGCGAAATAGGGCTTACCGCGATCATGAGTTTCATGTGGTAAAAGAGGGGGAAAAGATGCAAGAGATCTCCCAGATGTATGGTGTCAAGCTCAAGAAGCTGTACCGTCTCAACCGGATGACCTTTGGGGTCGAAGCCGCCTCGGGCGATAAGTTACATTTGCGCAAGCGGGTAAAAAAATAGAATCAGGGCCTATCAGTTCTTTATCTTTTAAGGCTATAAAAAGGTTGCCTGTTCGTGGAATCTGAATCCTTTCAGGAAATCTTCGGTGCTCATTCGTT
This sequence comes from Marinilabiliaceae bacterium, assembly GCA_041583495.1. Taxonomy (GTDB): domain Bacteria; phylum Bacteroidota; class Bacteroidia; order Bacteroidales; family Marinilabiliaceae; genus JBFHFS01. Next base: position 32,649 of record JBFHFS010000006.1, read on the forward strand.
TTTTGCCAGCCAGCTGTAATTCGGTGATTGTCAGATCGCCGGTGCCGGTTCCGACTAATAGATCTTTCTTTCCGTCGCTTTTTATCTCTCCGGGTTGCAGGTGATGCGCATCGCATGGTTTAGCCCGAAAAATCTTTATTGAAACGGGCTTTTCACCAGGAGAAGAAAGCTCAGTCCAGGCAGAGGGATAGGGGCTGAGCCCTCTGATCAGGTTGTTTACCTTGTTTTGAGGCTCCTTCCAGTTGATGCGACAATCCACCTTGAAGATTTTGGGAGCCGGTTTGGAGGCTTGGATGGGTTGAGGGTGTGACTCAACTTTTCCGGCACCGATGGCTTCCACCGTGCTTACGATCAACCGTGCTCCTATTTCCATCAGTTTATCGTGAAGAGTTCCTGCTGTGTCTTCGGGTTGAATGGCGACTTCCTCCTGAAAGATGAGGTTGCCTGTATCAATTTCGTGTTTGATAAAAAAGGTGGTTACTCCTGTTTTCTGTTCGCCGTTGATGACCGCCCAATTGATAGGTGCGGCACCCCGGTAGTTGGGTAAGAGCGAACCATGAAGATTGATGGTGCCCATGGGGGGCATATTCCAAACGGCCTCGGGGAGCATGCGAAAGGCAACAACTACCTGAAGGTCCGCTTTAAGGTCTTTAAGCCGCTGCAGAAAAGTGGGGTCCTTTAGTTTCTCGGGCTGAAGGATGGTTAACCCATGTTCAAGGGCAAACGTTTTAACCGGCGATTCCTTGAGTTTTTGTCCGCGTCCGGAGGGTTTGTCGGGAGCGGTAATCACCCCCACGATATTGGCTCCTGCCGATATCAGGGCTTTTAAACTCTCTGTGGCAAATTCTGGGGTGCCCATGAATACGATTCTCAGGTGCTTCATTGTGGTTGTTTATTGGTTTACTGGGCCAGTGTTCGGGTTCCTTTGAAATGTTTTGGGAAATAGGGACAATGTTTGCAGCCATTGCCACAACAATACCCTCTTTCTTTGTGATATTTTTCGGTCATCACGCGATAGCCTTCGGGGGAGAGATAAAAGTCGGTTCCTTCTTCCAGCGGATGTTCGTTGTAATACTCATTATCCATAAAAATGTCAGTTCTGGGGGCAAAGATAAAAAAAAGGCCGGTCAGTTGAGTGACCGGCGCATCTTAACCAATGGTGGAGGGGCCCCGGTGGCTAAAATGTTCCATAAACTGTGCCCGAAGCAGTCCGGCTGGGTTGGGGGTGTTGGCCAGGCTAAGTCTGCCTCTGAACTCTTCGATGGTGTTGAACCCTTTTCGGGTCATCCATTTGTCGATCTCCTTGTTCATGGAGGAGATGCATTCGGGGCCATCTTTGTACAATGAGGTGGCTATTTGAACGCCTTTTGCACCGGCCAAAATCATCTTCAGTGCCGTTTTCCCGTCCTGAACACCGGTGGTTGCCAATAAGTCGCATTGGGTTTTACCGGAAGTGACTGCAATCCAGCGAAGGGGAAGGAGGTAGTCGGTAGGTTCGCTGAAGATATGGGTGGAAACCGTCTCCATGCTTTCGATATCGTAGTCGGGATTGTAAAACCGATTGAACATCACGATTCCCTTGATTCCCGATCGGCCCAACGAAATAATGGTGGAGCTGAGGCTTGAAAAATAGTGGCTTATCTTGATACTCACCGGGATGGTAACCTCTTTCAAGACTGCCTTGATGATGTCGAAATAGACCTTTTCGTTGTCTCCCGAATTCTTGGTAGGATCGGAAGGCAGAATAAAGATGTTTAATTCCAGTGCATCGGCGCCGGCATCCTGTATTGTTTTTGCAAAATGAGGCCAGTTGTAGGGCGTCACGCAGTTGATACTGGCAATTACCGGTATGTTGACCGCCTTTTTGGCGTCGTTTACCAGTTGCAGAAATGAGGTGAGGGTATCCTCCATGTCGAATTCCTCGTAGAACCCAAGGGTTTCAGGGTAGAGATAGTTCTCTGAGTGCATCTGATTCATTTCCTGATCCATCTGAAGGATGATTTCCTCCTCGAAGATGGATTTGAGAACCACCGCTCCGGCACCATTTTTCTCCAATGTTTTAATATCCTTAACATTACTGGTAAAGCCGCTGCAGCCGGCAATGATGGGGCTTGAGAGTTTTAGTCCCATATAGGTTGTTGATAAGTCGGGCATAGCAAAGTTGTTACAAGGTTAGTAATATGTTTGCTACTAAATTTAGTGAATATTTTGGGGGAATGAAAGAATCGAAAAAAATTAGGTGGAACGGTAACCCGGAGATGACCCTTGAGAAAAAACAATTGCGGAGGCCCCGGAGATGAGAAAAATAGTGTGACCGCAGTGATCTCTTTTTTCTCCTTTTCAGGGTGACCTTTTCATTATACGGCCGTTGGAGTCTTTTGGAACCTTTGGGGCTAATGATAAAAAAACCCGGGCACTTTCAGTTTTACTGAGGGGCCCGGGGGGTATTTGTGATGGATTCTTTTCAGGGATCCTAAAATATGACTGATTAATTAATGGTTCATTAATCAGTCAGGATGATTATTTTTTTGGTGTGTACTTGAAAAATTCAAGTTTATGTCCCATTCGTTGTTGCTTGGTAAGCATGTAGAATTCATTGTATGGATTGGGCTCTATTTCCAAAGGGATATTTTCAACGATGGTAAGTCCATAGCCTTCGAGACCAATGCGCTTGATGGGATTGTTGGTCATGAGGCGCATCTTGGAGACGCCCAGTTCTCTGAGTATCTGTGCGCCAACGCCGTAGTCTCTTTCATCGGCATCGAATCCCAATTCGGTGTTGGCATCCACGGTGTCGAGGCCCTCCTCCTGAAGTTTGTAGGCTTTGATTTTGTTCATCAACCCAATGCCACGACCTTCCTGACTCATATAAACAATAACGCCTTTGCCCTCTTTTTCGATGGTTTTCATGGCTTTATGCAGCTGTTCGCCACATTCGCAGCGCAGGGATCCAAAGATATCGCCGGTGGCACACGAAGAGTGCACTCTCACAGTGATTGCTTCGTCGATGTCCCAGGTTCCTTTAATAATAGCCATGTGCTCGAGGCCATTCGATTTTTGTTTGAAAGGAACGAATCTGAAATCGCCAAATTTTGTAGGGAGGTGTACTTCAACGCCTTTAACGATGAGGCTTTCCTGGTTGATACGGTAAGCAATCAAATCCTTTATAGAGACGATTTTAAGGTCAAATTTTTCGGCGATCTTTATCAGTTGGGGCAGGCGGGCCATTGAACCATCATCGTTCATAATCTCCACCAGGACACCGGCAGGAAAGAGCCCGGCCAGGCGGGTCAGATCAACGGCAGCTTCGGTGTGTCCGCTGCGGCGTAAAACGCCCCTTTCTTTGGCTTTCAGGGGGAAGATGTGTCCGGGGCGACCCAGGTCATCGGGCTTGGTGGTGGGGTCACTCAGGGCTTTTAGGGTTTTGGCTCTGTCGGAGGCAGAAATGCCCGTTGTACAACCCTGAGTCAGTAAATCGACCGATACCGTAAAAGGGGTGGCGTGCAGAGAGGTGTTTTTACCCACCATGAGTTCCAGTTCCAGCTCTTCGCAACGTTCTTCGGTGATGGGGGCACAAATGAGCCCTCGTCCGTGCCGTGCCATGAAGTTAACCTTTTCGGTAGTGATAAGCTCCGCGGAAGTGATGAAGTCTCCTTCATTTTCGCGGTCTTCATCATCAACAACAATAATCAGTTCGCCGTTGCGGATTGCTTCAATGGCTTCGTCTATAGTATTAAGAGTAATATCGGAATTACTGGACATGATTGATTCAATTAACATTAAAACTGCAAAATTACATAAATAATAGGTTGGGGCAATGACAAATGTAGGGTAATGTTGTTTGAGGCCCCGTCGCTCCCCTGGATCTCTGTGCTGACAGGTAATCCGGGTAAAGGCTTATTTCTTGAAATAGGAAAAAATGCGCTGAAAATGTATGATGTAGGCATCGCGGTTTAGCAGGGCCGAGTCGGTGGCCGATTTGTAGGTTAGGAAAATCCCCAGAGGCAAGAGGATGGCTGAGGAGAGCCACATTCCCTGATAGACGGCCCATACTCCTTCGCGAGCAAACTTAACACCCAGGGTGTCAATGATATAATAAATAATAAAAAATAGAATTGAGATGACCACCGGCATGCCCAGTCCCCCTTTTCGGATGATGGCCCCCAGGGGGGCTCCAATAAAAAAGAAGATGAGGCAGGCAAAAGGGAGGGTGAATTTGCGATGCAATTCCATGTAATGGCGTCGGATGGTAAAATCCTGTTTTTCGAAACTTTTCACCTGGTCATCGATAATTTGTTTGGCATCCCGGGCCTGCCGAAGTGCCATTTCGTTCATCATTTGCTTTTGGGCGTAGGGAGAGGCAGCAAAAAGGCTGTCGTTATTGATGGCTTTTGCTGAGTCTATGGCAGCTATGTTTTGTTTGCTTTTGTTATCGCTTGGCTGGAATTGATAACTGATCTTGGAGAAATAAAAGGATTTGGACCGTTGCTCCAGGTTGTCCACGTATTTCTTTCGACCGTCTTTTAAAGAATCCAGGTCATGCCTGAGCTGGTTCAGGTTTTTCATCCGGTCGCTGCTTTTAAAAAGGCTTTCGTCGGTTTTGGAAAAATCAAAGCCTCTCAATGGGATTACGGCTGTTTGCATCCGAAAGTTATCGATTCGAAAGAGGTTTTCCTGATCTTTATTGCGGCGTTTATTGCTGGCGAGGCCCACCCGTTCATCGTAGCGTACGCCATCAAAGAGCACCAGTTGAAGGAATTTTTTGTCGTTCGACATGGATAATCTCCCGGAATCGGCCAGGGTCACGTTGCTGTTGCGTGCATACCGGTCGCGATGATCATAAATCATCACATCGTAGAGTAAGTTTTTTTCGCGGTTTTTCTTTCTAACCTTAATGCTGAAATCATCCACTCCCTGGTAAAAGATATTTTCTTTGATGTCGAGTTCCAGGCGTGTTTCTTTAACGCCATGCAGGATGGATACCAGCTTGAGGTTGGCCACGGGCAACACATTGTTGGAGAATTTGTAGGCGCCGATGCAAATCAGGACGGTAAGAATTATCAGGGGGGCCATAATGCGTGGAAGCGAGATGCCGGCAGATTTCAGTGCCGTCAGCTCATAATTCTCCCCCAGGTTGCCAAAGGTCATGAGTGAAGCCAGTAATATGGCCAGAGGCAAGGCCATGGGTACTACCTGCAGGGAAGCGTAGAAAAGCAATTCGCCCAGTACCGACCATTCTAACCCTTTGCCTACCAGGTCGTCTACATAGCGCCACAGGAATTGCATTACCAAAATAAACAGGGAGATGAAGAAAGTCATCAATAAAGGACCCAGATAACTCTTAAGTATGAATAAATGAAGCTTCTTCATGAGGTGCAATTATGGGCAAAAGGAACGATTCGTTGGCTTGTGGCAGTAAATCAATTAGAGTTTAGGACAAAAAAAAGCATTCAAAACAGAGACCACATTTTGAATGCAAAGTTAATGAATCGCTGGCAAAAAACCGCCTACCTTAGGATGAACCCAGGCCATGCTTGAGTGCTTCTATCTGTTGGTTCCACAACTCAATGGTGTCCTCCTTTTCATCGGGGTCGACATGGTCGATAACCACTAAAGCAACATCGCCGGTAAGTTCTTCGATGTTAATTTGGAATTCAAACCAGGCTTCTTCCATATCTTCATCAAGCCATTGGTAGCGAACCAGTTTATTTTCCTTGCGTAAGGTTTGCTCGGCTTTTTGTTCGGCACCATCCCAGATAAAGGTGTAAACTTTTCCTTGCACGTTTACATTGTCCGCAAACCACTCGGATAAGCCGCTGGCGGTGGCCAGCCTGATAAATAGGATGGCCGGGGAAATATTGAGCAAATATTCGAGCTCAATTTTCTCTTTGTTTTCTGACATCTGCAATAAGATTTTTGTTAATTCAGTTTACAATATAGTGGAATTATTCAAAAAAAAAAACCAAAACAAAAATAGTTCAAAGGCAAATAGTTTTGTTTTAAACAAAAGTCGTTCATACGTAGGTTTAAGATCCAAAATAAAAATCACCCGGGGGATGGCAGAAGGGGTTTTTTTCGTGTTTTATTCTGGTTGGTTTAGGGGGGGTGGCGACTCTCGTATTTCCACAAAAGGTTTTTTTCCGACTCATCTACTGAGGCCGCCAGGTGTGAGTTGCCGGTTGCAGGAAGGGCCAGGTCAAAGGTGTTTAGGAGGCTCCTGAATAACGTTGGCGGGTACCTATTTATCCGCTTTGTGTCTGGGGAGGGTTTGGATTAGGTGAGTTCTTTTTTTACGTCATGGATTAGTTGGGCATATTTTCCCCCCTCGCTCATTAGCTGATTGTGATTACCCCTCTCAACGATTTGCCCATTTTCGAGAACCAGAATAAGGTCGGAATTTTTGATGGTGCTGAGGCGGTGGGCTACGGCAATCACCGTTTTGGAGGCGAAAATATTTTCGATGGCTTTTTGGATATATTTTTCGGTCAGAGAATCCACTGCACTGGTGGCTTCATCGAGAATGATGAGCTCGCTTTGGCCGCTAATGGCCCGTGCAAAGGAAATCAGCTGGGCCTGACCTTTGGAGAGATTGGCCCCATTGTCGTGGAGCACAAAGTCGTAATTGTCGGGCAAGCTGTCGATAAAACGGTCGGCATAAACAAATGAAGCGGATTCCCTTATTTGTTCGGGGGTGACAGTACTTCGACCGAGTGAGATGTTAAAAGCAATCGTGTCGTTAAACATATAGATGTCCTGTTGCATAACCGATATCATGTTCCTGATTTTATTCAGGGGTAATGCTGATAGTTCCTCTCCATTAATGGTGATGGATCCCCGGTAACCCGTATAGGCTTTTGACAGCAGCCGTATAATGGTCGATTTGCCGGATCCGGTAGTGCCCACCAGGGCCACTCTGTCTCCTTTTTTAAGCTTAAAGGAGATGTTCTTCAGTACGTCGGGGCTATCTTCCGAATACCTGAAGGATACTTCTTTGAACTCAATCTCCCGAAGAGGGTTTGGTTCTGTTATTGGTGACAGAGGCTGATTTTCATCCTCTTGGCGCTGCCCGAACATCTCGCTGATGTGTTCCAGGGCCGAGAGCGCTCTTTGGATGGCCGATATTTGTTGGGCAAATTGCTTCACCGGCACAAACAATCGGCTCAGGGTAGTGATAAATACAATGAGAACGCCAACGGTATAGTCAAAATCCCAGATCTGAACAGCCCCGTACCAAATGACCAGGGCGGTGGCGATGGAGGTTATCCCATCGACAATGGAGTAGAGCGAAGAGTCGTAAACATTGGATCGGTTTTGTGCATCGCAATACTGTTGATTCAGTTGGTTGTACTTGCGAAAAGACTCCTCCTCGGCGGCATACATCTGAATAGTCTTCACTCCGTTGAGGGCTTCCTGCAAATAAGCGGCCGACCGCGCCAGACTGGTTCGTGAGGCATTGTAGGCCAGACGTATTTTTTGTCTTATATATTTAATCACCAGTACAATGGGGGGGACTACTAAAAGCACCACAAGGGTAAGCTGCCAGTTCAGATGGAAAAGATAGGTCAGCAGTGCAATAGTCTTAAAACTCTCGGCCAAAAGGCCCAGTAAACCTGAGGCAAAGGATTCGGCGATGGCCTCCATGTCGCTGGTCAGGCGCGATAAGGTGACCCCGATGGGATTTTTGTCGAAGTAGCGCATGGGGAAGCGCAAGGCCTTGGCAAACAGATTTTTCCGCATGTCGACGATGGCCAGTCCTCCAGCTTTCGAAAAGGAGTAACTGTAAAGACCGTCGAACAATATGTTGATGGCCAAAACGATCACCAGCAGGAGTGCGTAAAACTTAAGTCCTTCAAAGTCACCCGGCACGATGTAATCGTCGACGATTCTTTCGACCAACCAAAGAAAGGTGATGCCGGCCGCAGTGGTAATAGGTATGGAGACAATACTCAGCCAGACCCATTTTTTATGAGGCACAAAATAGGAGGAGAATCTTTTTATGAGCCCCCAGTCCTTGGATTTAAAATATTTTAGCAACTTAGGTTTCATCCTTATCTCGTCTGGTTATGTTTTGTGGGCCTTACTTAAATCAAGTTGTCCCGGTTGAATATTTTCTGCATCGGGGTCTCCGGTTTTGAGAATGGTTTCTTTATCTCAGGAAATTAACCCTCCTCTTCTTCCCGGTGATCCTGTAATTTAGCCGTTTCACGATAAAAGGGAGAGGATTGTATCAACTCGTGGTGGGTGCCCGATGCGACCACCTCTCCTTTGTTGAGGACAATTATCTTATCGGTTTGCTCCAGAACGCTAATCCGGTTCGAAATAACAAGCATGCTTTGAGCAGTTCCAATCCCAAAAATTTGTTTTATTAAAAAACGCTCAGTGTCGGTATCTACCGCCGAGAATACATCGTCTAAAATCAGCAGTTTACAGGGGGTGTAAAGGGCCCGGGCCAGGCTGATGCGCTGTTTTTGTCCGCCCGACAGCATTATGCCTTTTTCGCCCACCATAGTTTTCTCCTTCAGAGGGAAGCGCTCCAGTTCACTGGAAAAGGCACTTTGGTAAATGACCTGTTTCAGCGTTTTTTTGTTTTCATGTTTTTCGGAACCGAAAGAAATATTGTTCTCGATGGTGTCGGAAAAGAGAAAAACCTCCTGACTCACGGTTCTAATCACATGCCTGATCTCCTTTCCTCTGAGTTGAGCTGCATCGTGCGGGCCCAGAAACAATTGACCTGCATCCACCTTTAAATAACCATTGAGGCAATTTATGAGGGTGCTCTTTCCCGAGCCAACAGGCCCTGTAATGCCGACCACTTCGCCCGGTTTTATGGAAAAGGAGATGTTCTTTAAAACCGGAGATTGGCCATCGTGGTAGGTGTAGGTCAGATTGGTTGCTCTTATTCCCTGGTCATAGAGGGTTTCTCTTTCCTTAAGGGGCAGCGGCTTCTTTTGGTCATCGGCTCCTTTTCGGTTCATGATGGTTTGCAGGCTGGTGATGCCTACAAATCCTTGTTGGAAGACCGTCAACACCCAGCCTAAGCCCATGATGGGCTGGGTCAGAAGGGTGGCATAAGCGATGTATTCGGTTAACTGGCCGAGGGTGAATTTACCTTGAATCACATAAAGGCCCCCTACCAGTAATACCACAATTTTAAGTATCTCCTCCAGGTTTTTCAGTAAAGGCATGATATAGGAGCGTACCCAGGCAATTTTTAAGGTGTAATTAAAGTTCGAAATATTCTTCTCCTGTACTTTTTCTTCGGCCCACCGGTGCATGTTGTAACTTTTAATGACCCCGTTTCCCGAGAGATAGGAGATGATGCGCCCCGAGAGTTGTTGCAGGGCATCCATTTGTGAGTGGGTGTTTTTTACCATGATCACCATGCCAAACCGGACCACGGTAAAGACAATCACCAGAGGGATGATGGTATAAAGGGTCAGGGTGGGGGATAACTGCCACATTTTGTAAGGTGTGATAGACAGGGAAAAAAGGATGTTGCCTACCTGCAGCATGCCGAAGCCGGTAATCATCCGAACGCCGTTGATGTCGTTGTTGATGCGTGAAATAATAGACCCGGTTGTGTTGAGGTCGTAATAATCCTTCCCAAAGGAAGTAAGCTTATTAAACATCTCTCCTTTCAGCTGTTTCTCGATCAACCGGCCCGGCACAAAAAAAAGTATCCTTGAAAAAGAACGAACAACAATAAGAACCAGTGCCAGTGCCAACATGATGATAACATAGTTGTAGAACGCGGTGTTGCTGCCCGTGCTCCCGGCGGTGATTAAGTCGATGCTTTTTTGAAGGTATCCGGGGATGGTTATGGAGATGTAGATGGTAAGACCCAAAAAGATTATTCCTCCGGTGTACCACCAGCGAAACTTATGAGTGTATCTTAAAAGAAATTTTATTTTTGAAAACATAGACGAGTAAGGTCTTTTTGGTCTGTCTTTGTGCAAAAGATTGTTAGAATAAAAATTGGCTCAAGTTTAAATTAGCTTTGTTATTCATGTTGTTGTGTTTTTTTTGTAACATGCATCCCCTTAGTGACTTGAAGTTAGAAGAAGTTTATTTTCATCATAAATTAATTTGCTTCAGACTTCAGACTTCAGGATTCCAGCTTCCAGCTTTCAGACAGACAAAATAGTATTTAAATACGATAGTGGCATTTAACCACGTAATAATAAACAACAGCCTAAAAATTTCCGCTAAATAATGGCCCTTTGTGTTCCCTGCTTTTATAAAGAACAGTTTTTTTACGAAAGGGTTTTCCCTTTAAGCCATCAGGAAAAGCCATCCGTGTGGTTTGGTGTTAGGGGTTGGCCAGGTTTGGCCGGCTAATACTCCTTATAAAGCCCTTAAAATCTCCCTGCCAATGGTCATGGTAGGATTTCAGGTGCTGCTCGGCCTGGGTAACTCCTGTTCGGGCTATTTGGATGATTGGGTCCAAATAGCGGCTTTCGTCTTCGATGCCCAGATCTTCCGACCGGGTGGTTAATCCTTGGGAAGAAATTTCTATGAGTTGGCGGGCTGCAGTCAGCACATTTAATTGGTCATGGCCGGCCTTTAAAGCCCGTTTAGGGACCTGTGATCTAACTTCACGAAGGGAGTTAATATTCCAGGTTTTGGTTAAAACATAAGCCTCGTCCAAGGCATTGGAGTCGTACAGAAGGCCAACCCAAAAGGCAGCTAAGGCGGAGATGTGCTCTACCGAACCGGCATCTGCGCCCCGCATCTCTATGAATTGTTTTAAGCGCACGTCCGGAAAGGCAGTGGATACGTGCGTTTCCCAATCCTGTAAGGTGGGCCTAAGGGTATGCCGACCTTTCATGAAATCTCTGAAGGTGAGGTTGTTGGCCGGCAGGTATTCTCCCTCGCGATGGATGAAGTACATCGGGATGTCCAATAGGTAATCGGTCCACCGTTCAAAGCCAAAATCCTGATCGAAGATGAAGGGTAAAAAACCACATCTGTCGGGGTCGGTATCGTCCCATATTTTTGCCCGATAGCTTAAATGTCCGTTGGGTTGACCTTCGGTGAAAGGCGAATTGGCAAACAGGGCGGTGACAATGGGCTGCACAGCCTGGGCCACTCTGAATTTTTTCACCATATCCCTTTCATTCAAATAATCCAGGTTTACCTGAATGGTGGAGGTACGCGTCATCATATCTAAGCCCAGGTGGCCTTTGGAGGGCATGTACGCTTTCATTAAATGGTAACGTTGCTTGGGCATCCAGGGCATGTCCTCTCGTTTCCACAATGGGTCGAAGCCCATGGCCAGGTTGATGAAGCCAAATTTGTTACTGATGAGGTCCAGTTTCTCAAAATGTTTTTTGGTTTCAGCAAAGGTCTCGTGGACGGTCGTAAAATTTCGTCCCGAAAGCTCAAATTGGCCACCCGGCTCTATGGTGATAGAAGCGCCCTCTTTGGTGAGGCCAACAATCAGGTTTTGCTCTTTTATGGGGTGCCATCCAAGATTTTGAGCGTGTTCCAGGATCTCCCGGATCCCGGGATGGGAATTATAGTCCAGGCGCTGGAGATTGGGCAACCCGAAGAGGAATTTTTCATGTTCGGTTCCCACACCCCACTGGCTTTTGGGCTTGCTTCCCCTTTCGAAATACCCGATGAGCTGGTTTTTATGATGGATTTCTATGTTATTATGTATTGTCGACATATTTATTGATGGAATAATGAATGATGCTCATCCCCGCAAGGGAAAAACGGGGAAGAGGTTTTGTAAATAAAATGACAAAGGTACTCTTTCCTGTTAAACAGTTTCTCCGGGTATTCGATGGCTTAAATAGAAAGAACCATCGAAACGGAAATCGGTTTATTTGGAATTAAGAATACTGTCGAGAACGTATTTGGCCACATTTCGGTTCTTACCTTTAAATGGGAAATTATGCATCGATAACATGGCCGGGGCATTCAGCTCCACCACAATGTAGTTGTTGTGTGAGGGGGGCAGGTTTAGGTCGGCGATAATGATATCGATGCCTGCTATCTTTAAACCGGCTGCCCGGGCCGACTCGATAGCAATCTGTTTGTAAAAGGGGGGCATTTCATCGGTGACGTCGATGCTGTCGCCTCCGGTGCTTAGATTAGAATTTCTGCGCAGAAAGATTTTTTGTCCATGTTTGGGAACGCTTTCCGGCTTAAGATCCTGTGCTTCAAGATGCCTTAATACCTCTTCGTCTAATCGTATCTTTAGGAGGGGATGGGTGTAATCGATTCCCCGGTTTTTATTTTTTTTGTCGATCAGCTCTTTGATGGTTTGCCTACCATCTCCGGTCACGTTGGCGGGTTCTCTGAAGGCGATGGCTCTAACCACCTGGTCGATAACCAGAAATCGATATTCCTTTCCCTGGAAGTACTCTTCGACAATGACTTTTTTTGAGTGTTGAAATGCTCTTTCGATGGCTTTGATCAGGTCCTGTTTGGTTTGGATATGGGTGCTCACCCCAATGCCATGGTCGGTATCCATGGGCTTAACCACCAGAGGAAAACGAACCTCCATAATCTTTTCAACCTGATGGGGGCTGGTCATTAAGACCCCATGCGCATGCCGGATCCCCCGTCGTTTTAAGAAAATTTTGGTCATCCATTTGTTGTTGGATATCCAATAGGCAATCAGGGAGTTGGCGTCGGATATCGTGCCCTCGTGAATAATGTATTCCTTGTTGTTGTAGGTGAGCGTGATGAGATTGTTGTCGGGATCGATAACCTCGAAAGGCAGTCCCCGCCTTATGATTTCGGCAATAACAATTTGTGTGGTGGCTTCAAAATGTTCGTAGCCAACAAGGGGGATGAATTTGTATGTGTCTTGCATGGTTGGGTTTTCATTTAGTTTTAGCCGATAATAAAAACAGAATTTCGGATAATCATTATGCTATGCGTGGAGGCAGATTCTTTAATATGTTTCTTTTCTTCCGATTTTAACCGGGTGAAATTACAATAAACAGGTTGCGAAAGCGTGCCTCTGATTAAAAGTAAAAAGGTGTATTCCCTAAAACCGGAAACCGAAGGTATTGTTTATTGAACGAAGAGAACTGTTGGGTACCATCATTCCGGGTTTGGTGCCTGTTTTGTTGGATTAAATCAATAATCGGCCTCTGTGCTTCCTGATGGAGACTGTTTTTGAATCTCTTTAAACAGGGCCTTGAATGTGGCAACCTGGCCACTCTCCTGCTTATCGGAAGAGGCGTAAAACTCCTTCAAAAAGGTCTCGTTATCTACCCATATGGTTTGCATGATGCCCTGAAACCTGTCTTTCATGTGGGGTGTTGAGGTCTCTCTAAAGTGAAACATATCCTTTGTTTGGGTGATGGCCACCCTGGGTTTTCGCCAGGGGCAGGTAATGACCTTAAATCCCTTCATCGCAAACAGGACAGCCGTTTGATCGGGCCGCTCGTAGTGCCAATCACAGATGGTAACGTCTTTTTGGATTAGGTCGATGGCCCGGTGGGTGTTGTTCATGCTGGCTTCCCACATTCCCAGCCCGGTGGTTTTGCCATCGATGAGCCGGTCCCCCCAAATCCATAGTTCCCGGTTGGTTAGGTTCAGATGGTTTCGAATTTTATTGACTTCACCTGCAAATAATTGCGCCGGGTCCAGTCCGCTGCATCGGGGGCATTGTTGGTGCCCGATATAAAAAACCTCGTCCATCCCGGCATGGAAGGCTTTGGCTTCAAAGACTTCACAGATCTCATCTACCAGGTCAAAGACTACCTCATGTACCTGTGGATGCAAGGGGCAATAGCTTTTGCAGTAGAGGCCATCCTTGTTGGGCCACTCATATTTGTCGGGTATCTGAATGCCGGGTGTTTCGTCAAATTCAGGATAAACCTTCAACAAATTACTGAGTTTGCTGGCCCAGGACTGGTGTCCCAAAAGATTCACCTGGGGAATGATTTGAATATGGTTTTTGCGGCAAGCTGCCACGAGTTGCTTTACCTCCTGCTTCGAAAGCGCCTTTTCGTTACGAAGTTCGGGATGAGTTTCGTACATGTAGTTGTAATCGACCCTGAGAACCAGGGTGTTGACGTTTCTTGGGGCCAGCTCCTGTTCGATGAATTTTACAAAAGCCTCCAGGTTCTGGGCCTGCGGGGCCGAGATGCAAAATCCCCTCACAGGCAAAGTATCCTGGGCTTTTGAAAGAATAAAACCAAACATTACAATACAAACCGTTAAAAAGTGTCTTGCTCTCATATCGGTCAGCTTAGGTTTTAATAGGTTTTACCCAATAGTTTCCCCACCGGGTAAAGGTAAAATCCAACTATTCCTAAAGATAGTGTTTTAGATCCGGATATGCCTAATTTAAGCGACTGGGCAATGGGTTTTTAGGTTGTTTTTTTAACCTCTGAGGGAGGTATTCCCATCTTGCTTTTAAATAATCGGCTAAAGTAATGAATGGATTCAAAGCCGGTCTGGTAGGCGACTTGTTTGATGGGCAGATCGGTGGACAGAAGCAGTTCCCGGGCTTTCATCAGCCGAAGATGCATGTGGTAATGCCCCGGGGAAACCCCGGTATGTTTTTTAAACATCTTTCGGAAATAGGAGTAGCCAAGATTAAGGGTGGCAGCTATCTCTTTGAAATTCAGATCCTGATTGAGGTTGTCGCGGATGATGAATTTGGCCTCATCTATGACTTTCTCCAGTGGTTTGTTTTTAAACTCCTTGTTTTTAATATAGGACACGAGCGATCCCATTAAGCGGATGACAATGCCGGATGAGATCATCTGAAACCCTGGCTTCTCTTTAATGGCAAGCTCAAAAATCTGGTAATAGCAATCAATCAGGTTTTCTTTAAGCCCGCATTGAATAAAGGGGGTTTTCGAATTCAGAATGGGGTTCGCGAAGAGTCGGTCGGCGATATCTCCCTCAAAGCCGATATAGTGTTCTGTCCAGCCGGTTTTTGGGTTGGGTTTGTAACGATGCCACAGCCCCGGTTTTATGAGGATAATGGTGCCACCGTTTATGGGGTATTTTCCGTCAATGGTTTCAAGGGTTCCGCTTCCCTTGGTGATGTATATTATTTGGTATTCGGATAAGCTTCGACCAGTTGGCCATTTGAAATAATAACCTGTTGGATGCTGTGGGGAGGGATAGACCGCATTCTTCTGAATGGTGGCTTGTCCTACTACATTTAAGGAAAGACCCCACTGTTTGTCTTCGGGACCTGGCATTAAATATTTGAAGAAATCTTCCATGGGTTGTGTCTGTTGTGCGAAAAAAGAGATGCTGTTATGATGAACCGATGTTTATTTCAAGCGCTTCCCCGATCGAATACTCTCGGGTGAAATCCTGTTCAGATTGTCGGCCCTTTAAAAATATTTATGGATTACAAGCCTATAAATATAGCCCAAATTGTTACAAGTCCTATTTTTTAAATTATCCAAGTTCTATGCGGGCTTTAAGAAATATTTTTTCTAATAGTGCCAAAAAGGTAAACAAAATTGCCAAAATGTGTATTGATTGCCCGTTTCTTTTTGTGTTCATTTGTTAATAAAAACAAACATCGTGGTAGGATAAGTATATGAAGTAAAGAATATTTATGACTTTTTTGATTTCCAAAAAGCTTTTAAAGTATTTGTTATGTCGATGTGTTTAAAAGGTTAAAAAATTGAGTGGAATCTAAAACCACTACATTGAATAAAAAAAACAAAAAAAGCAGAAAAAATGAAAACAACTGTGTTGATTGTTGGTCTTTTATTAACAGTGATCCTTTCTGCTCAAATTACGCCGGCACTAAAACCGGATACATTAAATGTAAAAATCAAAAAAGAAATCTGCGGCCATTTTTCTGTGCATATGGGAACTTCTGTTTATGAAGGTATTTGTTTTGGCCAGATTCTTATCCCTCACCTTATATAAGTAAAGACATGAAAAGCGACGGTTTCTCATGTCTTGTAGTGCTTTAACGGTATGGTGGTTTAACAGGAAAGTACCCCGTCCTGCATATCCGGGGTCACTAATCATACAATTTACCGAATTAATCAATCATATAAAGTCTTTTAGTGTTCATTAAGTATGAATTATTTTAATAATTAAATGAAAGCGTATTTATGAAAAAATCATCTAAAATGAGAAGTAGAATAAGATGCTTGCTCTATCGAAAATGTAAACTTTGGTTATTGCTCGTATTTACTATGCTGCAACTTTCCTTTACGGTTAATGGACAAAATACCGTATCGGGAAAGGTAACAGATGTGAAGGGAGAACCCATTCCCGGGGTTTCCATTGTTATACAAGGGACCACCATTGGCACCATCACGGATATGGATGGGGTTTTTTCTCTTTCCAATGTTCCCGACAAGGCGGTTTTGATGTGTTCTTTTGTAGGGATGAAGACCCAGACGATTGAATATACCCAACAAGCCTATCTGAATATTACTATGGAGGAAACAACCACGGGTCTGGAGGAAGTGGTGGTGGTTGGCTATGGGGTTCAGAAAAAGGTTTCGGTGACAGCTGCCGTATCAACGATTCAGACCAAGGAAATTGCACAAAGTTCCTCTGCCAGTCTTGCAAATGCGCTATCCGGGCGTCTTTCCGGTTTAACCTCTATCCAGTCAGGAGGGGGCCAACCCGGGCGTGACGATGCGACCATGTACCTGCGTGGAGCTGCCACAACAAATGGCCGGAGTCCACTGATCCTTATTGATGGTGTTCCCCGGGATAATATCCGGACAATTGATCCCAATGAAGTTGCATCGGTTTCTATATTAAAAGATGCATCGGCTACCGCCTTGTTTGGGGTACGCGGGGCCAATGGGGTAATTTTGATTACCACTCGCCGGGGTACCGAAGGAAAAATGGAGCTATCCATTAATGCCGAACAAAGTTTTTCTTCATTTACACGGGAGCCGGAACGCCTTCATTCTTTGGAGTATATGGCGCTTCGTAATGAGGCTTCGCTGAATGACGGGATAACGACTCCTCCCTTCGATCAGACTACCATGGACCGTTATGCCAACCCGCTGGAAGGCCTTGACCCGAATGCATCGGATTATGAAGAACAGGCACGTATCCGAAAATACATGTATCCCGATCATGATTATTACCGTGAATATATTTCCCGTTACGCGCCCCAGTCCAGAATCAATATGAGTGCAACCGGGGGAACTGAAAAAGTCTCTTACTTTATCAATGCTGCGTTTCTTCATCAGGGGGGAAACCTGAATACCGAACCCGAATCGGTGTTGGGATATGATCCATCTTCCAAGATGGACCGGTATAACTTTAGGTCGAATCTTGACTATACCGTTACAAAATCTTTAAAAGCCTTTCTGAATATTGGAAGTTATATTGAACAGGTAAATATGCCGGCTGCCTGGTTGTATGGCAATGACACGAACTGGATGATGCGTGATCTCATCTATCAGGCACAAACAGTTCTTCCCATTACCCCCGGTCCAACAACCATAGCCGGATTTGGTGTTGAACCCGGGCAAATTGTTGACCCCGGCTACATGGACCGTTCTGCTTTTGAAATTATGAACCGGTTTGGTTATCGCAATGAAGTAAGGGCCAACCTCAATGCCTCTTTGGGAATGGAGTGGGATTTAAGCGAATCCGTCACGGAGGGCCTTAGCCTCAAAGGAATGATTTCCTATGACTCCAAGTCAACCACCGCGATGCAAGGAGCCAAATCAGAAAGGCTTTATCTGGCCGATGTTAATCCTGTTACCAACACGATGGGCTATTCGATTAAACGCGACAGTGAAAGTTTGCTTTCAATTACAAAAGGGGCCGATTCAAGGTATAACATCAACCTTCAGGGTTCAATTAATTACCAAAGGACTTTTGGGCAGAAGCACAACGTTACGGGGATGATTTTAGCCCAAAGAGATTATTGGGAAACAACAGCCGGTGAAATACCCTATAATTTGTTGGGTGTTGCTGGTCGTTTTACCTACGACTTTGATAACCGGTACCTGGGTGAGGTTAACATGGGGTACAATGGGTCAGAGCAGTTTGCACCAAGCAATCGTTACGGTTTTTTTCCCGCTGTATCGGTTGGATGGGTTGTTTCAAACGAAGGCTTTTTGAAGGAAAATGATCTTGTAACCAATTTGAAGCTGAGAGTCTCCTATGGAAAAGTTGGAAACGACAAAATGGGAAGTTCCAGGTTCCTGTATATGGATAATATCAGTATGGGGAGTGGTCCTCTTAGCAGTTTGGGTTTGGGTCAGGGGGTTAGCCAAGGCCTTTTGGGCAATACAAATTTAAGTTGGGAGGTTGCAAAAAAACAAAATTATGGTGTTGATCTGCAGTTGATCAGAGAGTTGAACCTTTCATTTGATTACTTTATCGAGAATCGGACCGATATCCTCATATCCCGGGGAACTGTTCCGGAATTACAGGGAATACCGTTGGGCAATATACCAAAAGTAAATATGGGGGAGGTTGATAACAGTGGGTACGAAATTGAGATGACCTACAATAAAGCGTTGACCAAAGATCTTTTGATGACGGTAAGGGGTAACTACAGCTACAATCATAATAAAAGGATTTTTATGGATGAACCCATTCGCGACGAGTCCTATTATTATCAGTACAGAAGCACGGGTTATCCAATAGGGCAGGCCTGGGGTTACAAAATTGATTACAGCAATGGCAACGGTTACTTTAATTCACAGGAAGAACTGGATGAATATCTGGGAACCACAACTTATGGTTTTGGTGATCCACGTGTCGGCGACTTCAAGTATTTAGACCTGAATGGAGATGGCACTGTCAATGATAAGGATCAAGCCCCGATCGGTTACTCCAGTATTCCAAGAATAGCCTATGGTCTTACCATCAATCTGGACTACAAAAACTTTGATTTTACGGTGTTTTTCCAGGGGGTGGGTAAATACAATACCAACTATAGCGCCCAGGGGGTATATGAATATATCATAAAAGGAACTTATTTCGATTACCACAAGAGTGCCTGGACTGAAGAACGCTATACCAATGGAGAGGAAATCACCTATCCGGCATTAAGTACCCGCAGTAATACCAACCATGTGGCGAACGATTATTTTATCATGAACCGTTCTTTTACCCGTTTAAAAAACCTGGAATTGGGATATACCCTTCCTAAAACAGCACTCAAAAGGTTAGGAGTACAGAATCTGAGGGTATATGTGAGTGGACAAAACCTCTTTACCTGGGATCATTTACGCATGGGACACCTCGATCCTGAGAACGACGATTCACTTGGGTATCCGGTAACTAAAATGAAAAGTTTTGGTCTCGACCTCACTTTCTAATCCTTAAATTATTGAAATTATGAAGATTAAAAGCATATACTCCGCATTGCTGTTGATGGCGTTAACCTTGGGTTCCTGTTCCGATGCCCTGGATATGGCCCCTGATGGTAAACTCACAATGGATGAAATTTTTAGCGATAATGATAAGGTTGGAGCGTTTCTCAACAGTTGTTATACCAATATTCCGGCCAAAGGAACCAGATATTTTTTCTGGTGCAGGGGACCGGTTGTCTGGAGCGATGATGCATGGGATACCGATGCCGAAGCTGAATCCTGGATTATGTCGGGCCGAATGTATAATGGAGATGCATCCGCAGGGAGTCACCCTATTGTCAATATCAGTTCCGATATGGGAAATGGAAATTACTGGGCCAGGTATTGGAGTGCTATTCGTAATTGCTCGATATTTCTCGAGCGTATTGGCACAGCCAAAGTATCCAGCGAGAGTGACCGCAAACGCTGGGAAGCTGAAGCACATTTGCTTCGGGCCTATTATTACTCTGAATTGCTCAAATGGTTTGGTGCTGCTGTGCCTATCGAAGCAACCTCTTATGGTTTGACCGATGACTTTTCAGTACTCAAAAAGGAAAGTTATTACGATGTGGTTAAGTTTATCATAGAAGATTGTGACGCTGCTATTGCTACGGCTGAATTACCCTGGAGAATCACCATTACTTCGGAAGTAGGCCGTGTAAATAAAGCAATGGCCGAAGCCATTAAGTCCAAGATGATTCTTTTTGCAGCCAGTCCGCTTTACAACGGGGGGAATGATTATTGGCAAGAGGCCTACGAGATCAATAAAGCTTCCCTGGCAAATCTGAAGGCGAATGGGTATGCATTATACAACAAAGTGAATTTCCCCCAAACCTATATGTCGGATGTGGCATTCATTGGTCCTGAAAAAAATGAATATTCGGCCCTGTATAACGAATATTTCACCCAGAGTATGGCCTATTCTTCCACTCCTGTAGACAAGGAGACCATATACCAAAATAAGGAGGGACAGGGAAATATCTGGCATATTGATGGAATTGGGTGTCAGGCGGGATACAAGTCGGGGACCTGTCCCACACAGGACCTGGTCGATGCTTATGAAACCATTGATGGTCAGCCGATTCTGGATCTTGAGAACCCTTATCTTGATGAGAAACACTTACAGCCCAATTATAATCCGGCCAATGTGTTGTATAATCCACAGGATCCCTATGCAAACAGAGATCCCCGTTTTTATGCTTCCATCTATTACAATGGTTCAAAACGGAAATGTTTCTGGAGTTTTTCCGAAGCACCCGAATCTTATGAGAATTATCCTGCAGAAATGGGAAACCGCACCCGGATTATAGCAACCTATGTTGGCGAACCTCAAACCGGAATAAGCACCAATGTTAGACGGGCTACCCGTACCGGTTATTTCGAGCGTAAATTCTTACACCCCAACGCCGGAAGTGATAACGCGGTACAAGGGGCAAATTCGAAACTTTTTCGTTTAGGTGAAGTCGTTCTGAACTTTGCGGAGGCAGCTGCCGAAGCTGGAAAGTTAAGTGAAGCCATCACTGCTGTAAATGAAATAAGGAATAGGGTTGGCATGCCTTCCCTGCCCTCATCCCTGGCACAGGAAGAACTGATTCTGCGTATTCGCAATGAGCGAAGAGTGGAACTGGCTATGGAGGAAAACCGTTACTTCGACGTTCGTCGATGGTGTCAACCTACAGCCGACCTTTCCGCAACGGATAAGTGGATTACCGCAGCAGAAATTATCCGAAATGCGGATGGTACTTATACCTACGGACGTCGAAATGTTCGCGAGACCGAGAGGAAATGTTACACCAATAAATTCTTATGGGTACCTATTCCTTTGGCTGAAGCGAATCGTTTAAAAGCGATTACCGGTGAAGATTGGCAAAACCCGGGTTGGTAGTAGTAATAGTAATGGACTTAAATGAAAAATAAAAATGAGAAACATTAAATTAGCTATAAAAATAAGAATGCTGTTTGTGTTTGTGCTAATGTGCTCTCTTGGGGCCACCATTAGTGGGCAGCAGCAATCAATTTCTATAAATGGGCTCGTGGCAGATCAATATGGAGCTCCTCTCGAAGGGGTGGTTGTAACCTCAGAAGATGGGCAATCCATTGCAATGACTAACACCAACGGGGAGTACCTGCTGTTGGTCAACGAAAAAGACAAATTCGTGATTTTCTCGCTCATCGGTTATACCCGGCAAAAAATAGAGATCGGGGACCAGGAGCGCATGGATGTAAAACTCGAAGCGGATGTCCACAAATTGGAAGAAGTGGTTCATATGGGTTATACTTCCCAATTGCGTAAAGATATTTCCGGAGCCGTATCTACAGTAAGTGGTACTGAACTCGAAAAATCACCGGTAGCCCTTCTTGGACAAACTTTAGCAGGGCGACTTTCCGGGTTGACGGCGATGGAAACCTTTTCGGAGCTGTCAAGAGCCAATACAAGCTTCTATGTCAGGGGTATTTCAGCGGCCAGAGGGGCCAGTCCCCTGGTGATGATCGATGGGATTATTTGTGCCTACAACAGTTCTCAAACACTGGAATACATCTCAGCCAGTGAAATAGAATCCATAAGCGTACTGAAAGATGCGTCCACTCAAGCCCTGTATGGTATTCAGGGAGCCAATGGGTTGATTGTGGTGACTACCAAAAGAGGCTCGAAAGGAGGGTTGGAGATAAAGACCCGTTTTGACCAATCGGTTCAACAGGTAACCACAAAACCAACTTTTTATAATTCGGCCGATTATGCAGAACTCAGAAATCAGGCTGCTTACAACGATGGCCTTGGGCAAAACTACCTGTTTAGTGAGACCCAAATTGCCAATTACCGTTCGGGCGAAAACCCGGATCTTTATCCCAACAATAACTGGTACGATAAGTTTATGAAAGATTTTGCCAGTATGCAGCGTGTGGGCATTGACGTTAGCGGTGGAAACAACAAGGTTCAGTTTTTCTCGAACCTGAATGTTATGCACCAGGGAGGGCAATTTAAGACCGATCAGGACGAATATAATCCGAATGCCAACAACATATGGATTAATTATCGTTCGAATGTGGATATGATGTTGAATAAATACCTGAAGGCCTACGTCCGTTTAAGTGGAAATGTAAAAAGGGAGAGAACTCCGGGATCATCAAACGCATCGATCTACAGTAGCCTGTTCCAGATGCCCTCAACGGTTTATGGGCCCATAACCCCTCAGGTTCTGGATAGTGAAGGCAACATTCTGGATGCCGGAGGAAAGGTGATAACTACTGAGCGGGTTACTTCTCCGACTTATGGGATGCTTAATCGTTCTGGATATTATCGTCACACAGTAACCAATATTACCTCACAGTTTGGTCTTGATCTGGACATGAGCTTCCTGACTAAAGGGTTAAGTTTGAATGGTGTAATGGCTTATCAGACCAACTCGGTGGGAAGTTTGGGTACTACTCAGGATTATGAACGTTGGATAAGAACAGATGATCCATCGGTTCTTGAATTCATCAAAAAAGGTGCGCAAGTCGATAGTCCGCTTGCCTACAGCAAATCGCACTCCTTTTATTATCATCTGACCTATAATATGGCCATGAACTATGAGCGGGATTTTGGCAATCATCATATTACCGGCATGGGTTATATGTTCTACCAAAATCTTACCAAAACGGATACCTCATCTCCATGGTGTCTTCCATACAACAGGGTAAGCTCAGGAATAGAAGCTACCTATGGTTACAACAACAGATATCTGGCTAAATTTGACATGGGTTATTCCGGTTCGGAGCAATATGCACGTGATAGCCGTTATACCCTGACACCGGCTGTGTCGGTAGCATGGGTCGCTTCAAATGAGGAATTTTTAAAGGAGGTGGATTGGTTAAGTAACCTTAAATTAAGAGCTTCCTATGGTAAAACGGCCAATGATCAATCCGGACTTGCCCGATATTCGTATTTGGATAATGTATCCGTTACAGGAGGTGGAAGCATCGGGTATCTGCAATACAATATCATTGAGGGAACCGTAGGCAACCCGAATATAGAAGCTGAAGTTTCCACAAAACAAAACTATGGCCTCGATTTGGGATTGTTCAATTCCCTGTCCGTTTCTGTTGATGTGTTTAAAGAGCGCATGGAGAACATGGTTGTAAGTGCTTATTCAACGATTCCCCTTTATCAGGGCGTTCCTTTGAATAATTATCCGAAAACAAATACCGGTACATTCGAAAACCAGGGGTATGATATCTCGGTAAACTATTTCAAGTCTGTCAACAAAGATTTGAGCGTTTCTGTTGGGGGGTTGTTTAGCTATGCCAAGAATACAATCATTAATTGGAACGAAGCTGAAAAAACTGAAGATTATGCCTACCGGAAAAGGGAAGAAGGTTACTCTTACGGGCAGAGTTTTGGCTATTTGGTGGATTACAGTAATGGTAATGGATTTTTCAATTCCCAATCTGAAATCAATAGCAGCAATCTGCAATACGAATTTGGAGACCCACGTGTGGGTGATTTAATGTATCAGGACCTGACCGACGACGGCATCATCGACGAACGCGATATGGCCCCCATTGGGAAAGGGGCTATTCCCCGAATTAATTATGCTCTGTCAGCAGGCTTAAATTATAAATCATTTGGCTTCAGTCTTCTGTTCCAGGGGATAGGTGATTACTCTTCTATTTATAGCGGAATTGGGGTATATGAAACCAGTTACGACGGGGTATTTGGTGCTTTGCATCAAAACGCCTGGACCGAGGAACGATACCAAAATGGGGAAGAAATTACCTCACCTGCTCTGTCACTGACCAAATCAGTTAGTCATGAATCCAATGATTATTACAACTATGACAGGTCTTTTGTAAGGCTTAAAAACGCGGAGCTGACCTATAAATTGCCCGCCCGCCTGACCAACCTGATCTCGGCAAGTTCTGCAAGCCTCATTCTTAGTGGGCAGAACCTGATAACCTGGGATAAGATGAAATCTGATGATTTTGGGCCGGAAGGAAGTTACTCTTCATTTCCTGTTTACAGGGTATACAACATCGGTGTAAGTGTCAAATTTTAATAAGTTGACAACTTAATCTGAAGAAATGGATTGTAAAAATTTTAAAAATAAAAACATTCAGATGAAAAAATGTATTAATATATTCTTTGCCATAGTTTTTTCGGGCTTCTTTTATTCATGCAACGAACAGTTGGATTTGCCCAGTGATGGACGGATAACCATGGATGAGATTTTTAACGATCTGAACCGGACTAAAGGTTATCTAAATTCTTGCTACGGGTATTGTCCTGCGCCTTATATGGATCGCTCGTCGTTTACCGATGAAGCCCAGGATGCGGATGATATCACCTCAGGATCGAGATACAGTTTGTGGTATGCAGGGAGCATTACTTCCTCCACTTACGCAGCCTATTCATCCGATGGAAGTCCCTGGGGAGATCTTTATGAAGGAATCCGAAAATGTAACGTTTTTATCGAAAACATGAAGACGGCTACAGTCTATGCTACCGATGAGGTAAAAGCCGGATGGGTTGCACAAGCCCGTACTTTAAGGGCGCTTTACTATCTTCAATTGATAAAAAGGTATGGAGGGGTGCCGATTTTTGATCAACCAATTGAGATCGGTTACGACTTCTCAAAAGATTCTCGTGCAAAATTCTCTGAAGTGGTTGCCTTTATTTTGGCCGATTGCGATGCAGCTTTGGCTGTTCCCGATACTGAGGATGGGTTTCATTGGGCGATCTACGACAACCAGTTCGGGATTATGAGTCGTGCGGTAGCTTATGCCATTAAATCGGAAGCAGTGACCTATGCCGCCAGCCCACTTTGGTCGGATGGGACCTACACCTGGGCCGATGCCACAGCAATCAACAGGGAGGCCCTGGCTCAATGTCTGGCCAACGATTACAAATTGTTTGATGTAGTTCCCGATGTCACCATCGCACAAAATGCTTATGCCCTCTATTTCTTTACCAGTTCCAACGATCAGCGATCGGTTGATAAAGAGACGATTTATCAGAGAGGTGGCCAGATGCAGGTGTGGAAATATGCAGGTTTGCCCACTAACCCGGGAATGGAGAAAGCAGGTCCTTGTCCTACACAGGAATTGATTGATAGTTACGAAATGGCTAATGGAGAAGTTCCCATCTCGGGATATTCGGATGCGAACCATTTGAACCCGATTGTGAATGCAGCCTCAGGGTATGATCCGGCAGATCCTTATAAAGACCGTGACCCCAGATTTTATGCATCCATCTATTACAATGGGGCAGTTCGTAATTTGGGACAGGTCGTTGATGCCCGTGACGACACTTATAATTTAGCCTTTACCGGTTCAGTCAATCAATTGGATGTTACCGAAACCGACGGTGTTTACGATTTGACCACTACCGGTGGTGATCCCAATGTAATGCTTACAGCCTTAACCGAAGGGTTGAATGACCCTCCTTCAGTGGTTTTTGCGTTCGAATATAAAAGTTCGGCGGTGGTCGCTCCTCAGATTTATTTTGGTCCGGCATTGGCCGAGCCCCGTTCTTTTCACCCCAAGGAAATTGCCAAATCCACAGAATGGGCCACTTACTCAATCGATATGACAGCTGAGGTTGCCTCGTTTGGTTGGGGCAATGTGGGAGATAACCTTCGCTTCGACGTGGGCGTTAACTCAGGGGTTAACATGCAGATTAAAGATATTCGGATTGAGGTGAAGTCGAATCCCTCGGGCGAGGTCGATCCTTCAGCTGTTCAGACATATGTTGGGGGCAACGAGGAGATTTCGGATCTAAACCGCAAACATACCCGTACCGGCTATTATTTACGCAAATTCAATAACTTTAAATCAGGACAGAGTAACGATGCCGATGGAGCCGTCCGGTTGTTCCGCCTGGCTGAACTTTATTTGAATTTTGCCGAATCGGCTTATCAGTCCGATGGACCCGATGCCGTTATCACTTCAGGAAGCTTTTCAATGAGTGCCAGAGAGGCCGTAAATGCGGTTCGGGCAAGAGCCGAAATGCCTCCTTTGCCAGCAGGGTTGTCCTCCGAAGCGTTCGAAAAAAGGTATCGCAATGAACGCCGTATTGAGCTGGCGTTTGAGGAGCATCGCTTTTTTGATGTCCGTCGATGGAAAATTTTGGACGAGACCGATAAAACCATTACAGGCATGAGAATTACCAAGGATGGTTCAAGCCTGGCCTATAGCAGATTCAACTTTATAGACAGGGACTGTTATTCGGATAAATACTTAATGTATCCAATTGATCAGGACGAAGTGGATAAAATCATTGGTCTTTCTGGTATTAATTGGCAGAACCCCGGTTGGTAGGACCCTTTTTATGATCATACCATCTAGGTTTGATCGGTTATTACAGAACAAAACTTTGGGTTTTCGGAACAACATTTCTGAAAACCCAAAGTTTCTTTTCTTTTTTTACCGGATGTGGATCCAATGGGAGGGAATCTCCTTCTGGTGGGTTTATAAACAACAGGGACAAATCAAAAAATGGAGAATACCCACATCTAGAATGAAGAATTTTTTAATGTTAATTGTAGGGGCAATAGCATTTTTAGGTTGTTACCGAACACAAACTTCATTAAAAAAGGTGGTACCTCAGGCAGAGATGGAGAGAATTTACAATGAGGTTAAAACTCCCTTTAAATATGGCGTTGTTGTTCAGCATCCTGATACTTCAAAAATGGTGGACTGCCCAACAATCTTTCGCCAATCGGGTGTCTGGTACATGACTTACATTGTGTTTGATGGACAAGGGTATGAGACCTGGTTGTCGGAGAGTGATGATCTGCTCCATTGGGAATCGAAAGGAAAGATATTGTCGTTTACCGAAAATACATGGGATGCCCATCAAAAAGCCGGATATGTATCACTAATTAGAATCGATTGGGGAGGTGATTATTCCGTAGAAAAATATCAAGGCCAATACTGGATGACCTATTTGGGTGGAAACTCAAAAGGATACGAATCTGGCACCTTAAAAACTGGTCTGGCAAATACCACCACTTTAACAAAAGCTAAAGAGTGGAATACCAATAGTTCGCCACTATTATCTCCCAAAGATGAAGATGCTCGTTGGTTTGAGAACAAAACTATTTACAAAAGTTTGGTCATTCGTGACCGAAAAAAGCACACCGGGCATCCTTTCGTAATGTATTATAATGCCAAGGGAGATAGTGCCAACTACGAAAGTATTGGGATGGCAGTATCGGACGACATGGTTGTGTGGAAACGATATGGAGATAATCCTGTTATGACTAAAGGGAAAGGCATATGTGGAGATGCGCAAATTGCAAAAATCGGGGATGTATACGTAATGTTCTATTTTGGCGCATTCTGGAAACCGGGTGCTTTTGAACGATTTGCATGTTCTTACGATTTAATAAACTGGACAGATTGGGACGGAGAAGACTTAATCGCCCCGTCAGAAGCGTTTGATAAGCTATATGCTCACAAACCATGGGTGATAAAGTGGAATGGAGTTGTGTACCACTTTTATAATGCTGTAGGTAACAGTGGACGAGTAATTGCCTTGGCCACATCAAGAGAATTAATGTAGGACTGGTCAAAGAAAAGGATTAAGAAAATAGCCGGTTCGCTTATAATAAAAAGGGTTCTTTTGAAAACCCCGAATGGCGAATTGGTTTAAAAAAACAGGTGGAAAGATATGTGAGGATGTTAACTTTCAAAGGGTAATCTTTTTTTATTAACATATAAATAACAGATTATGAGAACTTTTATGTTAGCGGTTGGGCTATTGGTCATTATGGTATTAAATGGCTGCGTTGACTCGAAAAAGGATTCATCCCAAGCCTATGATGTTGCTGCCTTTTATTGGCCGGCCTATCATTACGAACCTCGACTGGAAAGTATATTCCCCGAAAAAATGGGAGAATGGGAAATTATTTATAATGCAGTACCTAAGGAGGTTGGACATCAGCAACCAAAAGTTCCGTTATGGGGATATCAGGATGAAGCCGATCCGGTTGAAATGGATAAGAAAATTGATGCTGCCATCTCTCACGGGGTTAATGTTTTCATTTTCGACTGGTATTGGTATGAGGGCAAGCCCTTATTGGAGGATTGTATTAACAATGGTTTTTTAAAAGCCAATAACAATCGGATGAAATTTTACATTATGTGGGCCAATCATGATGCCACCTCCTATTGGGATGCCAAAAATCCAAGAAAAGATTCGGTTTATTTTAAGGGGAGCGTAGACAGACCCACCTTCGATGAAATTGTGGATCGAATAATTGGAAATTATTTTAAACAGCCGTCCTACTATAAGATAAATGGTGAACCCGTATTCTGTATCTATGAGTTGAATACCTTCATTGATGGATTCGGATCTCCCGAAGAGGCAAAAATGGCGTTGGATTATTTTCGGGAAAAAACCATAGAGGCCGGTTTTCCAGGGTTACATTTGCAGGGTATTTTATGGTCCGCATTACCCTCCACCCTTACAGGGGTTCCTTCCGATGAGGTTAAAACACAAGAAAATGTCTTAAAATTTTTTGGTTTCAATAGTTTAACCAATTATTGTTGGGCACATCTCCAAAATCCGGATGGTGATTATGAAACGTGGGCGGATGCTTCTACCAATATGTGGAGAGAATTTGACCAGGAATTTTCTATTCCCTATTTCCCTAACGTAACAGTTGGATGGGATGCTAATCCGCGGTTTTTGTTTAAGGCGGGATACATCACGAATTCAACCCCTAAAAAATTTGCAAAATATTTTAAAAAGGCTCAGGTGTATGCCGATGAACATCCTGATCAAAAAAAATTAATTACCATCAATGCCTGGAATGAATGGTCGGAAGGCAGTTATCTGGAACCCGATACCGTGCATGGTATGGGATATCTTGAAGCTATAAGAGAGTCCTTACAGAAGTGATTATTGGAATGAAAAATTTAGTTTTAATTTTATCTTCCATCGTTTTATCAGCGAATTTATGGTCGCAATTTCCGGGTGTAAACTATGGCAATGGTTTGCCGGCCACCGATGCGCTTGGGCGGAAACTACCCTCATGTGAGGAGGTGGGAGCCCAACGGACAGATAAATATGTTGGGTTGTTCTACTGGACCTGGCATACCGATGATATTGCCAGTTTCTCGCCCGTGATGAATATTACTGAAATATTGCAGCAATATCCCGAAGCGGCTACCGATGCAGACCATATTGCCTGGCAAGGCCTAAGCGGAGGCGTTTTCTGGTGGGACGAACCCTTGTTTGGTTATTACCGCACTACCGACGAATGGGTGCTGCGAAAACACGCCGAAATGCTGGCTGATGCGGGTGTTGACGTGGTTTTTTTTGATTGTACCAACGGGAATATCACCTGGAAAACATCGTATACCAAACTACTGGATGTCTGGGATCAGGCTCGGGAAGATGGTGTTAGAACCCCCCAAATTGCCTTTCTTTTGCCTTTTTCTCCTACCGAGGGTTCAAGTGCTTCGCTGACAGAGTTGTACGATGAACTTTATCAGCCCCAATTGCATAAAGATCTGTGGTTTTCGTGGAACGGAAAACCGTTAATCATGGCTTACCCCGATTGCCTGAGTGAAGCAAGAAATAGTGCCGGTCTTAAGTTTACGGCAACGGCCCCGTTTTATGGGATTAGTGCCACTTGTCCGAGCTGGGGAAACAATATTGGTAACCTGACCTTCAAATTGTATAAATGGAAAAATAATTATTCTGAAAGTGTGGCAGGAATTCCCCTTGCAGAAAAAACTTTTGAGAATTTCTCCGATAACGAGAAACTCAGATTAACCTTTAATAAACTGGAGGCGGGAACTTATCTCTGGGAACTCTGTGACGGATCTGAAACGGTAGGTGTTTGGAAATATTACGAAACCAATGGAAATTCGGTTAGCTTTTTCAACGGGGCCCAGGTGAGCGGAAATTACGAGAGTGACATAGCTTATAGTTCAGCCTTGAATTTCACGGAACTAACAACCGGAATCAATCATACGCCTGTTCAGATTCTTAAAATGCTTGATGGGCAAAAAATAGAGGCCATAAAATCGTTTTTTACCTTTCGACCCGGTCAGCCGGATTACGTGAATGGGCCGTCGACCAATCAACAGTGGGGGTGGCTCGAAAATTATCCGCAGCATGGTTATGTTTATCAGAATGGCGGCTACGAGCAGGTGCCCGTTGGGGTGGCTCAAAATGCCTCGGATGCCAGTGGCGGTCATGCCAGTGGTTTTAATACGGCTTTGACTTATGGACGAAGTTATACCAAAGCAAATGGGCAGGATCCCCGACCTGATGCTTATTTCTATGGGTTGAACTTTCAGGAACAGTGGAACAGGGCTTTTACCCTTGATCCTGATTTGGTTTTTGTGACCGGATGGAATGAATGGGTTGCCGGACGTTGGTTCGACTGGGATGTACAGCCCTTTGCCTTTGTTGATGAATATTCAGCAGAGAAAAGTCGCGACATTGAACCTGTCAAATCATGGGGTGACAAAGGGGATGTGTATTACATGCAGTTGATAAGTAATATTCGCAAGTTTAAAGGAATGGCAGATGAAGAAGCCGCTTCCCCATTAAAAACCATTGTGTTGAATGATCCCAACGCCTGGGATGATGTGAAACCTGAATACCTTTCACCAAAGGGAAATGTATTTCATCGAAACCATGCCGGACAAGGGTCTCAGCTCGTTTATACCAACAACACCGGGCGAAACGATATTGTGATGGCCAAGGTGGCCAGGGATGAGGAATCTCTCTTTTTTTATGTAGAAACGGCCAATGCTTTGACTGATCGATCCGATCCAGGGTGGATGCGGTTGTTTGTCGACATAGACCGGGATAAGGAAACAGGTTGGGAAGGTTATGATTACCTGATCAATAGAAACAGTCCAACTGACTCCGTAACGATAGAAAGGAGTTCAAAAAGCTGGGACTGGATCAAAGTTGGGGCGGCTCACTATGTTGTTGAAGGGGAGACTTTGGTGTTCAAGATTAAACGCGAAATACTGGGTGCAGAAGAAGACTCGGTGTTGGATTTTGAATTTAAATGGAGCGATAATATGCAGGAAGATGGGGATGTTATGGATTTTTATGTCAATGGCGACGTTGCTCCGGCCGGGCGTTTCAATTACCATTATTTTGTTGATGCCTCCAATGGAAGTCCAAACACTACTGAGCAATCTTTTCGGATTTATCCTAACCCGGCAAATAATTTTCTGAATGTTGTTTTTCCTTCGGGGACGTCAAAGAATTCGGTGCTCTCTATTTATAATTCTGAGGGAAAGATGGTCTGGCAAAAGCGATTTACCGAATCTGTATCCTCTTATTATATTAATCTTGGATTTATCAAAAATAAGGGAATGTATATCGTCGAATTGGTAAATCAAGATAAGAGTGAAAGAGATAAGTTCATTGTGAATTGACTGGTGGGATAAATAATTACGATCAATAAAAGCGATTAAATTATGGTGTCATTCCTGAATTTTTTTGGACAAACAATGAATATGAGCAATCAAAAGAAATTGGTAGTATTGCTCGGGTGCCTAATGTTATTTTCCTGCCATACGGAACGAAGGGTGAAAATTCAGGATCAGTTTACGCCCCTTCCTGCAAATTCAATTCAACTGGAAGGTTTTTTGGAAGTCTATATTCAGAATTCAATCAACCATTGGAATAAGGGAGTTGTGCCTTATGCAGCCCTGGTGGAAAAATTCAGATCCGGGAGATCGTTTTTCGCACAGGGAGAGATGTGGGGCAAAGCCGTTCGCTCCGGATGTATGTTTTACCGCTATACTCAAGATCCAGAATTAAAACATATTCTGAAATTAACGGTTGCAGATTTGCTTTCCACCCGGCGTGAAAATGGAAGTTTCAGCTGTTCGGCGGTTAACCAACAGCCCGATGGCCCCGGGGGTGACCTCTGGGAACGGAAATATGTCTTGCTCGGGTTAGACGAATACTATCGTCAGGTGGAACAAGATCCGGCAGTTTTGCAAGCCATGATTGATCAGGCCGATTGCATTGTTTCGCAGATCGGTCCTTCCCCCAAGGTTTCGATTGTTGATCAGGGTTGGAGTCCGAATCACATAGAATCAAGTACTCTTCTCGAACCCATTATGCGCCTCTACATTATAACAGGCTATAAGCGGTACCTCGATTTTGCCAGGTACATTGTTGAGGTGGACGGGGGAGCCAAAGGGTTCAATATTATCGAAGAGGCTTTCGATAACAAAGCCCCTGAGCAGATCGGGGGTGTTTATCCAAAAGCCTATGAGATGATGTCGCTCTTCGAAGGATTGGTAGAATATTACCGGGTTACGGGCAACGACA
The DNA here is from genome assembly GCA_041583495.1 of Marinilabiliaceae bacterium. Classification (GTDB taxonomy): domain Bacteria; phylum Bacteroidota; class Bacteroidia; order Bacteroidales; family Marinilabiliaceae; genus JBFHFS01. The sequence goes on from JBFHFS010000006.1 coordinate 65,238, forward strand.
AATGGAAGCAGTCCTTTATGAACCTCTATCATAATATTATTGAGAAGGAAATTACCATCATTGGTAATGGTGGCGGCGATCAGCCCTATCATCCGGAAGTTTACGGAGAAGGTTGGGACAACACGGCACTCGAACAAACCAATCCGGATATTAAAAGGATGATGGAAACCTGTGTTGGTGTGACCTGGCTGAAATTATGCAGTCAGATTCTTCGTTTGACCGGCGATCCGATGGCGATGGATATGATTGAAAAATATACTTACAATGGGCTTTTGGGGGCAATGAAACCTGAGGGCGATGGTTTTAGTTATGTCAATTTATTGAACGGAATAAAAACCAATACGGTAGGCTGGGGTGGATTGGTCGACAGCGTATATGTAACCTGTTGTAACCTGAATGGTCCCATGGGCTTAGCCTATCTTCCATTCGTGGCGGTTATGAATTCCGCTGCAGGGCCGGTTATTAACCTTTATAACGCAGGGGTCGCCACCGCCTATACTGGCAAAGGAAACCCTGTAAACCTTGAAATAGATACAGATTATCCGCTATCGGGAAATGTGGTTATCATCGTCTCCCCGAAAGCGACTGAAAAATTCTTGGTTAGCCTGCGTATTCCCGCCTGGAGTCAGTCAACTGTGTTGAAGGTTAATGGGGAAAAATTGGTTGCTGATCCCGGCACTTATGCCAAAATAAACCGGGAATGGATGCCGGGAGACCGGATAGAATTGCAACTGGACATGCGTTGTCGGATTTTGGATGCACCCCATGGAAGCAATCGGGCCGGTGATAATTTTCAGGCGTTGGTGCGTGGACCTGTCGTTTTGGCCAGGGATGAAAATCTGGATAATCATTACAACGAACCGGTTTCGGTTATTTCCGAAAATGGATATGTTGATATTGTTGCGGAGGATCCGTCTGTTTCCGGGGCCAAAATGCAATTCAGTGTTCCTGTAAAAGAGGGTTTTATTAGGATGGTGGATTATGCCTCGGTAAATAATTGGAACGGGAAACACATCTGCACCTGGCTTCCCATGGCGGAGTAATGGCTTTCCCTAAAAATAGAGTGAAGGAAAAGGGTTTTTCCCAAACAATAAATTGAAGATAATGAAAAAACACCTTGCTGTTTTGGGATGTATGTTGCCGATTTTCATGTTCTTACAATGCAAGAGTGATAATGTGGAACATAATTTTGTCGTCGACAAAACCAGGTTTACGCTATCTGCCATAGGAGGAATGGATAGTGTGAAAGTCTCGGTGGATACGGATTGGGTCGCACAAGCGGAGTATGATACTCAGGGCGATAACTGGTGTACTTTACCTGTGCAGACAGGGATTGCCGGCGTATATAACTTAACCTTTATCCTAAGCGAAAATCTGCTCACCACCGATAGGGAGATGAGGATCCGGATTTCCTCCGGCGGGGAAACCAGGGTATTGACGATTAAACAATTGGGCAGAGGGTTGCTTCCAGGCATAACAAATAGTTGGGATATTTATTCAGGAGCGTCTTATCGCTACGGGCCTTCGATTATTACCAACGAGGATGGTTCCGTGGATGCATGGTTTGCCGCCTCGGGAGGAACTTTTGGGGAGGATGTATCACTCTCAGGGGATGCCGGTAAGGTGGCATTGAGCCTGGGGAGTAATGTGGCAGCTCAGAAATTTACCTCCGATGTTTCCTTCTGGAAAATTAGTGTTTGCTGCCCCAACTGGAACGGGCAACATTGTGGGTTCACATTTAATCTCTATCAGTGGAATAGTGACTATGCTACAACGGTTGCCGCGAATCCTGTTGCAACGGCTACTTTCGTTGATTATGTGGATAATTCCTTCATCGGGGTTTCAAACGATGAGAAATTTCCTGAAGGGACTTATTTATGGCAATTGGAAAATGGGCAGACCAACTCTTCGGGAGTGTGGACCAATACAGGAACCATTTCGGGGGTGACCAGCTATTATAACGGAGCCCCAGTAGATTATAACTATCAGGCCAAATATACCCTCGAAGAAACCAGCGGTGCCCTTTTCTGGGATCAGGCTTCTTATCAGCGGTCGTTCGACCAGGGGGTAAATTGGACCGACGAAGAGATGGTGCTTAAGCCTACTGAAAATGGAAGAGATGCATTTTCGGTTTGTGACCCCGGGGTGGCCTGCTGGGGTGGTTTTTACTATTTGGGGTACACCACTACCGAAGATGCTAATATGGTTGATAATGATGTTTACGTTTGTCGATCGAAAAATCCTGATGGTCCCTGGGAGAAATGGAATGGGAGCGGCTGGGGAGGTAACCCCCAGCCTGTTATTGAGTTTACGGGGAACCATACCTCATTTGGTGCCGGCGAGCCCTCCATCGTGGTTGTTGATGATGTTGTTTATTTTTATTATTCATGGAACGATGGAAGTGGTGAAACTTCAACCACCACGCGCGTATCCACTGCCGACGCCAGCAATCTGAATTGGCCTGGTGCTTTGGTATTCAGGGGAACGGCGATCAATAAAAGTGCTATTTCCGGTTCGGATCATTGCGATGTAAAATACCGGGAGGACCTGAAGAAATTCCAGGCCATCCATACCGCTTCCCGTATGTCGGCTTCGGGTTATATTGTTGTTTGGCAGTCGGATGACGGTTTGATTTTTAGCCGGATTGGTGAAATACGTACTAATCTGGAACCTTACCTGCATAACTGTGGTTGGAGTGGCGATGGATTAGGACATGTTAAATCCGGTATTCAACAATATCTCTCGTATGCCTATGGTCCCGACTGGGGACGCTGGAAGACCAGATGGTGCCTGGTTCATTTTTAATAGGCCGTTCCTATCATCATAGCAGTTGGTTGAAAGTATTCCGGGACCAAACTTAGGGATTAAGATGAATGCTGGTAAGCACCAGGCCCGGTTAATTTAGGTTGACAAAACTTATATGCAATATTCTCATGAAATTATCAATTACGGTATTTGTTTGGATGATTATTTTTCTGACTGGAAATGGTCAGACGAACAAAGCAGTTTATTGTCTGGGCAATGGCGATTATTGTCTGTATGAAGAAGGGGTAAACCTGATTCAGGTTTTTGGTCCTCCCTACAGTTCGCCTTCTATGTTTAGCGCAACACTTGATTCGGGGAATGTTGTCGTAGAAACTAAACGAGAGCCGGGAACCGACATTTATGTCCATGAGCTATTCAGAAATGGAAAAGCAATTGGAACGATTACAGATTTCGTTTGCAGTCATTGGTCCTGCTTTTGTCGTTTATCCGATTTGACCGAATCTGTTTCCTTCACTTTTTCAGTGAGCGATCTGGATCGGAGGGTTTCAGTTACTGATTATCCGCGATATCGTGAGGAATATGGCGTGAATAAAAGTATGCTGGTTTCTGCTCTTCCAGGAGTCTTTGTATATGATACCTATCCGAGTCCCTTCGAGATTAATCATCAGGTGTTGAGTAAAGGGTCTGTTAAGTTTTCGTCAAAAGAAGGAAGTCGGTTCGATTATGTTCTGGAATTTGGGAAAGGGCAGGGTCTGTTTTATTTGATAGGTGGGCCTTCTTTTCCCGAGCTAAACAATCAAATTGAGTGTGTTTTAAGCCAATCTCCTGAAGATTTACTTTCACAAACCCGAAGAGACTGGCATTTGTTCGCTACCAGCCACTCGGATTTTGCACAAAGAATAAGTAATCATAATCCCGATAAAAAGCAATTGCTGCAAACCATTGATGATGTTTCTGTTTTGCTGAAAACCCAGCAGGGAAGAGGTGGTGGAGTACTCGCCGGACATTATTATCATCTGGCTTATGTTCGGGATCAGTATGGTGTTTCAAGGGCTTTTTTATCGTTGGGTCATTACGACCAGGCCCGGCAAATTCTGACCTTTTATGATAACGTTTGGAAACAGTTTGGGCATATCAGGAATGCTCAGGCCCTGGGAATCCCCGGAATTTTTCATCAGCACGAAAACGATGAGGTGGAAATAACCGGTTATCTAATTATTCAGGCCTTCGATTATCTGGAAAAAACCCACGATAAGGAGTTCGTCAGTCAAATTATGCCTTTTATGGAGTGGTGTTGGGAGATGCAAAAGAAGAACCTGGTGGATAATATGTTACCCTTTAATGGCGATGAAACATACATTGCCGGCGGATTGATTTCCAGAAAGGTCTTGAACGACGGCTCTTCCGAAGCAACGTTGCTGTTTATCGAGGGTGGCCGTAAATTCCTGACTTTTGCCAAAGAATTAAAATTTAAAAATAAACAGTGGCTGAAACAAAATTCTGAACTTCTGGAAAATGTTGCAGAACATTATCGCGATAATTTTGTGAAGGACGGGCGTTTGATGGTTAACAATCCGAGGCGCGCCCAATTGTGCACTTTTCCTGAGTATCGATACGGCGTTTGCCTGTATCCCGGACACGGTGGTTATCGTGGAATTCTTAAACATTTTAAGGGATCTCTTTATTTCTGCAAAGAATGTTATGGAAAATCGGATGACCAAATTGAACCTGAAGTGCCGGAAGAATTTTTTCTTCCTTCCGTATATCTGATGCCAATTTATATCGGTTCTTCTCTTTTTTCGCGGCAGGAAAAAGAAAATATGCTAAATGAGCTGGTAACGCGATATCAGGAAACCGGGCGAATTACACTGAATCAGCAGGATAAGCGGTTGTTGGGATACGATTACGGGTTATTTCTTTATGCCCTATCGGAGTTTAACCATCCGCTGGCCGGCGAGATTTATCAGAAAATGATGAACCTGCGGGATGAAACCGGCACCTGGTGCGAATATTACCTGGACGATGTTGCAAATGGCTGCCGCTACAGGCCCTGGGAAAGCGGCATTAACCTGGAGGCAGCAATTAACTATGTTATGAAAGCAGATGAAGCAAATAAGTAACCAACGATGAAACAGCTATCTGCTTTTTTTCCGGCATTTATAATCCTTGTTTTCTCTTTTCCTGGCAGGGAGATTCCCCTATATGGCCAGGTAAAACCATTGATAGATCTTTCTTTTGAAGCAGAAGGATCGGCAGATCTTTTCATAGCTACGAACGGTAGCATCACTCAAAACAACGGGTCGCTGGAATATACTTTCCAAAAAGGATCCTCACTTACGTCTCCATCGTTCGAAAACAGTCGTAACGGGATGTACAATCCAACACTGGAAATACGCAACACCATGTTCTTTGTTATGGAGAACATGAGTGGGGCTGACAAACTCAGGCTTAGTTTTATTACCTCAGAAGACAAAAATTACGATGAGGGAAAGTCGAAAGTGTTTGACATACAGCCTCATTCACCTAAGAGGGCCTTTTATTTCAATTTGTCGGACAATCCAAAAGCGGAAGGCCGTTTGACGGGCCTTCGTTTAGAGCCATTGGGGGGCAGCGGAAAGATCATAATCGATCGTATTTCATTTGAGCAGGAACCCAGGTTGGAACCCTTTGCTGGTGAAATTTCCTCTTGTCGGGCTTCAAATAAAAGCATTGCCGTAAAAGGACATATTGCTTCCGATTATCTGAATAAATTCAAAAGAATTGCCATTTACGAAACCTCGATGTTGCAAAAAGCAGACGATGTTACGAAAATGACCAAACTGTGTGAAGTTCCGATTGCCTCCGAATTTGTTATTCGCCATATTCCTCTATTTCAAGTGAAAGTAAGCCGGTTAAGCAGTCAGTTTCTTGCTGTCGTTGAAGATGCCGATGGGAACTTTCTGAAAATTGCTTCCCGTTTTTATATTGAAAATTGGCGTGATTTTGAAAAAAATCCCTACGCATTCACCCTGCCCAAATTAAAAGTGAATGTTTCTTAATACGGGGCACAAGGGAATGGATTTATGGATGATACCGATGCTATCCAGGCTGCTATTGACGAGGTTTCTCAAAATGGAGGTGGCCAGGTGGTTTTAAGCGGAGACAATTCCTTTTATGGTAAACGATATATCGCCACCAATATTTTGATGAAAAGCAATGTTGATCTGCATATTGAAAAAGGGGCAATTCTCTGGCAATCGCAAGATGAACGCGACTATAAATACCAGCCTGCTTATGGTCACGAGGGAACCATTCCCGGAATCAACTGGACTCACAATATGCATGTAGCCAATCTCCCGCTTATTCAGGGGAAAGAAATTGAAAATGTAAAAATAACCGGGCAGGGACGAATTCGTTCGATGGATGTGGAAAGCACTGACGATCAGTTTACCGATTACCGTCGTTTTTGTAATGACCGGATTCATGTGATTCCCATTGGTTTTTGGAAGGTGAAAAATGTGGAGGTTTCGGATGTTGAAATTGTTCGCACCAACAACTACCATACGGCTTTTTATGGTTGCGAAAATGTTTTTGTTGGCAATGTTAAAATGCACCAAGTCAAATGTGTGAGTGGTGATGGGATTGGACTGGGAGTGGGCACGCACCATGTAAAGGTGGTTCGTATATTCGACGAGTCGAATGATGATGGCGTGGTTTTGTGGACTGCTTACAACGACCCTCGGGGTATCTTATGGTGGTGGGCTCAACCCGGTAAAAATAATTCAATTCATAATATTACCGTTTGCCACAGCTATATCAATTCAGGAGCTGTTACGGGTGGAAAAGCTATTGCCTTTATCCCCTGGGGAACCGACGACCCACATTTGGAAAACCAGGAAATCTACAATATCAACGTTTACGATAACGTACTCAATGGCGGTTATTCAGTAGGAACCTGGCCTGATAATCCTTATGGCGGGAAGAAGCCTTTCGACAATACAGAGACGAATGATTACTCTCCGGTAAAGGATGTCCGGATTTATAATAATAAATATTTGAGCGAATGCAACCTGCTCTGCATCGAACCCACGAATATTATTACGGATTGCGGAATGTTAAGTAGCGAAGCATTTCAAAACGGCCACTTCGAACATGGACATGCCAACTGGACAATCGAAGGTGATGCAGGAACCCATGATGGATATGGCTTTGTTAAAGGGGGTGATCTGTTCGAAGGTCTCTGGCTTCGAAATGGAACCCATACTTTCTCGGCAAAAACAAAAGGTCGTGGCAAACTTTTTATTCAGGATGCCGGCACCAACAAGGTGATTGAGAAGGTGAAAATTATGACGGATGAATGGAAAGATTCATCCATTAGGATAACAGTTGAAAAACCCGGCACCTATTTTCTGGGTATTAGGGGGAAAGACGCTCAGATAAAGGATGCCAAAATAAAAAGAGAAGTTTTGATAAGGTAAAACCAAATTCTATCAGTATAAGTAGGTATCGCTATGTTAAAAATACAGCTTTTATCTTCTCGGTTTTTCTGGCAATCGGAAACCCATTCAGTTCATGCAGGGACTATCGAGTGGATCAGATACCTTCAGGAAACTTCGAAAGGTTTTCCCAAGAATGAGCTGACCCGCAAGGGTGAAGATCCTTATTTGTCGTTTTTTCATTCAGTAAGGTTTATTTCTCTGATTTTCAAAATTCGAAAGAATTCGGCAGTTCCGGATTCAGGGCTTGCCCCGGGAACCCGTTCGTATTGTAAAGTTTGGTCAATTTTAGGGATGTATGGTCAAACAGCCCAATTGGGGGCAACTTTCCCACCCCCCTTTTTTAGGCTTTGTAAGTCGTTCTAACAAGGCGTTTTGTTGTGCCAAAAAGTTAAACAAAACTGCCAAAATGTGTATTGATAAGCGTGCTTTTTATGTGTTCTTTTGTTAAAATGATTTAATATAAGTAGATTTTTTTCGGGGCGTTGAATTGGCTGTTGAGTTTTTATTTTCGGTTGGCAAGGTTAAAGAAAATGGCTGCTTCAGGAAGGAATTTGGGCGGGTAAAGAGGACCGGGATATTGGTTAGTTTGTTCTCTTAAGGTTACACTGCTGTTGGTTTTAGTCCTTCAATTGACTTAAAGAGAAAGTAGATATGATGGATGGATCGATGCAGCCGTTGCCAAAGGGCCTCCTTTTTTTCTGTTGTTTTTTTACCTTTTCGTTTCCGGAAATGGAATAAACAGGAAGCCCTGTTGAATAACTTCTTCTTCGGTGAAGCGTGCTGTTGGATGGGAGCCTTCTTTTCACCTTTAAGAACTTAAATCCAAAAAAACGTTAAGCCCTGGCAATTAAGAAATCATAAAAAAGAATCAGCAAAGAAATATATATCAACAAGAAAGTTATCGAAAACTGAAACGAATGAATTTATCAAACGGATTGACATGTGAAAAGGGGACTCAAGTGGGGATATTTTTCCTGCTGCTCCTCCTTTTATCCTGCGCCAATCCCAACGAGCGGTCAGCAGTGCCAAAACCGGTTGGGTTTAACCAGGTTAGGATGGGAGGAGAACTGTATCAGCGGGCCATGAAGAATTTCGATCGCCTGGAAAGTGATATTTATCATCCTGAGAATGTTTTTCCCAGGCAACACCATGCCAGCTCAGCTGGATGGCCCGGCGATAAGGAAGGTCGAACAATTCTGGGTTTGGTTCTCGAAGCCAGGGCAACTCATCGCACGCCTTTGTATTTGGATAAAATGATTCAAATATTGCCCCAAAAGTTGAATGAAGAGGGGTATTTGGGCCCTGTTCAGGGGGATACCATTGACGAGCAGCAGCTCTCGGGGCATGGCTGGTTGTTGCGGGCTCTGTGCGAATACTACCTTTGGAAGGAAGATCCAAAGATTAAAACGATTATCCAGGGGATCATCAACCATCTGGCTTTGCCAACAAAAGGGCACCATCAGAATTATCCGATCACGCCTGCCGAACGGGTTCTCGATAAGGGGGGCATGTCGGGTTCTTCAGTCAATGTGGTGAATGGTTGGAAACTTTCAACTGATGTGGGTTGCGATTTTATCTTTATGGATGGCGTTGTTCAGGTATACGGTCTGTTTCCCTCTGAAAGGCTGAAAGCCTTGATCGACGAAATGATGAGCCGTTTTTTTGAAATGGATCTTATCGGCCTGAAAGCTCAAACTCATGCCACATTAACCGGGCTACGTGCTGCTTTGCGATATGGTGAAATTACAGGGCAAAAAGAGTGGTTGTCGAAAGTTGAGACAAATTACAAGCTCTATCTGGATCAGGCTGTGACTGAGAATTATGAGAATTTTAACTGGTTCGGACGCCCTGAGTGGACCGAGCCTTGTGCCATTGTTGATTCGTATCTGTTAGCCGTTCAATTGTGGCAGAACACTCACTCCCCCGAGTATTTGGAGGCGGCTCAGCTCATTTATTACAATGCCCTCGGGCATACTCAAAGATCCAATGGCGGCTTTGGCTGCGATAACTGTCCCGGCCCGGTGGATAAATCCTTGTTTGTTAAAGCCGATGAAGCTTTTTGGTGTTGCACCATGCGAGGGGGGGAAGGATTGGCCCGGGCCATTGAATACAGTTACTTTACAGCCGGTGATACCCTGATTGTTCCTGCCTTTAATTCCAGTTCGGTGAGTTTTAGTATTGGGGGGGCTCCCGTTGTTATTAGCCAACAGACGGCTTATCCGTTTGGCAATAAGGTGATTTTGAGCGTGGACAGTCTTGAAAGACCAGCGGAATTGAATCTCAAGCTGTTTGTTCCTGCCTGGGTTCTTGAGCCGAAAATTACCATCAATCATAAGCCCATCAATTTTAAGGTAAAAAATAAGTTTGCCCTCCTCTCAACGCCAGTTAGTGCCGGGGATACCCTCGAATATTCCTTTGCCTTAAGCTATGGTGTTGAAGGGGTTGCCAATTTGGCACACGCAAAATCGGGAGATAAAAGGTTGTTCTATGGTCCATTGGTTCTTGGTCATGAAGGTGCACCGGAAATTGATATTCCGAAAAATGCATGGATTGAGCGAATCAGCGATTATGAATTTCAACTCAAAGGAACGGACATAACTCTTTCTTCGGTTTATCATTTGATGGATCCGAAGGTATGCCAGGATTCCGGATATCGGAAGCAAATACTTTTCAGTGAAAGTCTGAAGTGAAAATAAATCTGAAATGCTATAAAATGATGATGCCAGAAAAGAAATACTACGATACAGAAACAGCCGTTTTCGATCGGGTAAGTCCCCTCTTTGTCGGGATGTTAATAATGATTGGCTTGTCTTTCCAGTCGTGTAAAGACGATCAGGAGTCAGATCCCGTTGTGGTTTCGACTGTTGAGTATATGCGGTTTAATTCCACCACCGTGAATCAGCTTCAACTCGACCTGGATGCTTCCTTTCAATACAAGCTTACCACCACGGGTGAAGACCCCTATGTGTCGTTGATGCCCCTGGCAAATGCGAATTCCACCGAAAATGTGGTTTTTACCTTCGAATATAAAAGCACCCAGAATCTCAGTAATTTGCAGATTTTCTTCGGTTCTCCGATTACCGAAGTGCGTTCCATAAAATCAGAATCGATTTCGGCCACTAATCTTTGGACGACCTTTTCCATTGATTTAGGCGAAAATATTGATGCCTTTGAATGGGGGGATGCAGGGGATTTTTTTCGGCTCGATTTCGGAAATAAGGCAGGAGTTGTAATTCAGATTCGGAATATGCGCTTGAGAGTCAGAACTGATGAAGAGTTGGCTCTGGCCAAAGCGCGTGAGGATATGATTGCCCGCGATCTTTTATTGGAATCGAATATTCTGAAATACCTGGCCACTAATTTTGGGTCTCAGATTACTGAGGTGAAGGCAGGCTCATCAACCATTACCATTAAAGGTAATTACTCCGGGGATGGTCCCTATAGCCTTTGTGAGGTGAAACCCTACGATCATTTCACGGAGATCACGAAATTCCAGAGCGTTCTTCTGTTGAACAGTTCTTCTTTCTCTGTGGATGTCGACCGTTTTGTCATTAGCAATGGTTTTAATTACGATAGAGTCTTGTCGAAATGGGCGATAGTAAAAATTGGGGCTTCATCGGATGAGATTGTATCACATGCCCGGTATGCCGATGAGATTTATGCCACTCAAAATTTGCCTGCTCAGCAACCTTTGGGCCGGAAGGGGTTGGGCGGTTATTTCATTAGCCGGGGATTTGGATCGGATCTGGATGATTTGAATATCTCGAGTGTGACGGTAAATGTGGCATTTACTGAATTTATGTACCTGGAATCGCGTGCCAATGCCATTGCTCACCCTTACGGGAATAAGACCTACTATTTCGATAAGTCCAGGGTTGAACAGCTTGACCTTACCCTGCAAGAGGCGCAGTCGAGAAATATTGTGGTAGCGGCCATCATTTTAGTTCAAAAGGCATCGCAATGTGCCGATCCGGATATCGGAGAGTTGCTTCAGCATCCGGATTATACCTCCGAAGGCATTTTTACCATGCCCAATATGACGACTCCCGCAAGTTTGAATTGCTATGCGGCAGCGCTGGATTTTCTTGCCAGTCGATATGGGCGAAGCGACAATAGTTATGGGCGAATACACCATTGGATAATGCACAACGAAGTGGATGCCGGAATCTCGTGGACCAATATGGGCGAGAAACCGATGACAGTTTATATGGATACCTACATCAAATCGATGAGGTTGTGCTACAATATTGCCCGCAAATATGATGCAAACAGCCAGGTGTTTGGTTCTTATACGCATTCCTGGTCTGCGGCTGTTGGATCAAAATGTTATGCCACCAAAGAGATGCTGAAAACCTTACAGGATTTTTGTAATGCAGAGGGCGATTTTCAATGGGCTTTGGCTTATCATCCTTATCCCGAAAACCTGTTTGAACCAAAAACCTGGAACGATCAGAATGCCACATTCAACATGAATACCTCCCTGATAACCTTTAAAAATCTGGAAGTTCTTGATGCGTGGATAAAAGAGTCGGCCAATAAATATAAGGGTTCAATGAAACGAACGCTTTGGCTCTCCGAAAATGGAACCAATTCGCCGACCTACAGCGATACCGATTTGAAAGAACAGGCTGCCGGATTTGCCTATACCTGGAAAAAGTTGAAGGTGCTTGACGGAATAGATGCCATGCAATGGCATAACTGGATCGACAACCGGTATGAGTATGGTTTACGAATCGGTCTTCGCCGTTTTCCTGACGATACAGAGGACCCGGGCGGAAGAAAACCCGTATGGTTTGCTTTTCAAGCGGCTGATACACAGAGTGAGGACGACGTTTTTGAGGTTTACAAATCCATCATCGGAATTACTGACTGGAGCGAAGTCATTCATCAGGTGGAATAGTTTGGGCCTCATTTTTCAGATGCGTAGTGAATGACAAGGCGTTTTTTGAGCTAAATATTAATTAAAATTAGTCCAATGGATAAAAAGAACCTGTTGAAATCAATTTCTGTGGCAGCACTCGTTTTGTTCTGTTTGGTACCTGCCAAGTCGCAATCAGTCATTAGTGACCAATGGGCGGCAACCGATGCACTTGGCCGCCAAGTACGTGATTGCAGTGAAGCCGGAGCTAAAAACAAAGAGAAGTTTGTGGCGATGTTTTACTGGACATGGCACCAGGGAGATGATGACACCACTTACCAGGTGAAAAATATTACAGAAATCGTCCGGAATTATCCCGAGGCGATGCAGGATTATCACCATCCGGCATGGGGTAGCCGGAAACCGGGTTTTTTCTATTGGGAACAACCCTTGCTTGGTTATTACAAAACCACCGATCCATGGGTCTTACGTAAGCATGCCGAAATGTTGGCTGATGCAGGGGTGGATGCTGTTTTTTTCGATTGCACCAATGGGAATATTACCTGGAAAGAGTCCTATGAAGCGCTGATGAAAACCTGGGATCAGGCCCAAAAGGATGGGGTGAATGTGCCTAAAATAGCCTACATGCTTCCCTTTGGGGCGGCTCCTCATTCATTGGCCTCCTTGCGGCAACTTTATCGTGATGTTTATAAACCTGGCCTTTATAAGAATCTATGGTTTGTATGGAAAGGGAAACCCTGTATCATGGCCTATCCCGACAATCTGACCAATTCGGCCGAAGATCAGGAGATTGCCCGGTTTTTCACCTTTCGACCCGGACAACCCGACTACGTGGATGGCCCTAAACGAAATGACCAATGGGGATGGCTCGAAAATTATCCTCAACATGGTTATGTAAAAGACCCCTCGGGTAAATTTGAACAGGTGACTGTAGGCATCGCCCAAAATGCCAGTCCTGAAACCAATGGACATTGCAGTGCCTTCAATTTGCCGGGCTCTTATGGCCGCAGTTTTACAAAAAGAAATGGTTTCGACCCCCGGATTGAAGGTTATCTCTATGGCTGGAATTTTTTGGAACAGTGGGATCGGGCTTTTGAACTGGATCCTGAACTGGTTTTTGTAACCGGTTGGAACGAATACATTGCCGGCCAATGGTTACCGAAAGATAGTTGGACCGGAAAACCTTTTTCGTTTGTGGATCAGTTCGACTGGGAACACAGCCGTGACATTGAACCCAATAAAGGATGGGGCGATAAAGGCGATGTCTATTACCTTCAGTTGATTGATCAGGTCCGGAAATTTAAAGGGATGAGTCCCCCCGAAAAGGCATCTGCGCCAAAGAGTATAAAAATTGGGAAGGCTGGGGAGTGGGCAGAGGTGGCTCCCTATTACAAACACTACAAAGGAAATACCCTGCACCGCGATCATCGTGGCCGTTACAATCAATATTACCAAAACAACACCGGGCGAAATGATATCGTGGGGGCTAAGGTGGCCCGCGATGCCGAAAATATTTATTTCTACGTGGAAACAGCCGAGGCGCTTACCCCGAAAACCGACAGTAACTGGATGATGCTTTTCATTGATGTCGATCGGGATAAGTCAACGGGCTGGAATGGCTATGATTTTATCGTTAATAGGGTAAGTCCGGACAAAAATAAGGTTGTGATTGAAAAAAATGTGGGTGCGCGCTGGGAATGGGAAGGGGTTGCCGAATCCGAAATGGCCGTTCAGGGCAATAAACTTGAACTGGAAATTCCCAGAAGGGCTCTGAACCTCTTGGGAAAAGCGCTCAATTTCGAATTCAAATGGAACGATAATATGCAGGAAAACGGGAACATTATGGATTTTTATGTTAATGGAGATACCGCTCCGGGTGGCCGGTTTAATTTTGTTTTTTCAGAGAATAACAAATGATTTTTTAGACAAACGAAGTGTAAACTCATGTAGTTATCGTTAATGCCAATAAATTAGATAGATATGAAAAATAAAGCGGGCCTGTTAATTTGTCTTTTTGCGATTCTGTTTTTTGCGGGATGTGAAGCTGATAAAGGCCATCTAACCGGGGAGAATCTTGAATCCGGTTTTGTTACACCTCCCGATTCCATACAAACCAGCGTTTACTGGTATTGGATTTCTGATAATATTTCGAAAGAAGGCGTGATAAACGATCTTCATTCGATGAAACAAGCCGGGATCAACCGGGCATTCATAGGAAATATCGGGTTGGATGATGTGCCCTATGGAAAAGTAAAAATGCTCAGCGAAGAGTGGTGGGATATCCTGCATACAGCCCTTAAGACGGCTACAGAACTGAACATTGAAATCGGGATTTTTAACTCTCCGGGATGGAGCCAATCCGGGGGGCCCTGGGTGAATGCCAATGCCGCCATGCGTTACCTTACCTCCTCGGAGCTTCGGGTGAGAGGCCCTCAGAAGTTGGTGCAGAAGATTGAAAAACCGATCGATATTTTTCAGGATGTGAAGGTAATTGCTTATCAGGCACCTGCTGATGACCAACTTGTGCTGAATACCCAAAATGGGCAAATTACTTCCTCGCCTCGTGTGTCCAACCTGGCAAAAATAGTGGATGGAAACCATAACACGGGCATTCGTTTTCCGGCGGACAATGAATTTGTGGTTGACCTGGAATCCAAAACACCCTTTACAGCGCGCAGCCTTTCGGTGCGGCTAACCAACCACCCGTTGAATACCTCCGCGCTTCTTCAGGTAAAAGAGGCTGATGGCTATTTTCACACCCTTTCTGAATTTCAGATTAACCGGTCTAACCCGGCACTGAATGTTGGTTTCGATCCGTATGCCCCGGTGGTGGTATCGTTTCCGGCTACTACTGCAACCGGTTTTAGGTTGGTAATAAAGAATGCCAATCGCAACTGTGGACTTGCCGAAGTTGAGCTGGCTGCAGCCCCGCGTGTTGAACGATACAGCGAAAAGACCCTGGCTAAAATGCATCCAACTCCGCTGCCTTACTGGCACGATTATCAGTGGCCTCAACAGCCTGAGTCGGACGATCAGTCAACCGTTATTGACCCTTCAAAAGTCATCGACCTTTCCCAAAAACTGTCGGCCGATGGTACGCTCACCTGGGAGGTTCCTGATGGGGAATGGGTGATTCTTCGTACGGGCATGACGCCAACAGGTACCACCAATGCTCCCGCATCCCCCGAAGCAACGGGTTATGAAGTGGACAAAATGAGTAAAGAACATGTGGCCATGCACTTTGAAGGCCATATGGGCGAGGTTATTAAGCGCATTCCCGAGGCCGACCGCAAATGCTTTAAAGTTGTGGTTCAGGATAGCTACGAAACCGGGGGGCAGAATTTTACCGACGATTTTCTGGCTGAATTCAAGCAAAGATATGGTTACGATGCACTGCCTTACCTGCCTGTTTACCAGGGTAAAGTGGTGGGCGGCGTATTATCTTCCGACCGCTTTTTGTGGGATATGCGCCGCATGGTGGCCGACAAGGTGGCCTACGATTATGTGGGTGGATTGAGGGAAGTAAGCCATAAATACGGGCTGCATACCTGGCTCGAATGTTATGGGCATTGGGGCTTTCCCAGTGAATTTTTGATGTATGGCGGACAGTCGGACGAGATTGGCGGAGAATTTTGGAGTGAAGGTGAACTCGGGGATATTGAAAACCGTGCCGCAACGTCCTGTGGTCATATCTATGGAAAAACAAAAATATCCGCCGAATCAAATACCTGTGCCGGAGCTTCTTTCTCCAGGTACCCGGGAGTAATCAAACAAAGAGGGGATCGGTTTTTTGCCGAAGGCATCAACAATACCCTTTTGCATGTGTACATTTCTCAACCCTACGAAGACAAAAATCCAGGGATGAATGCCTGGTTTGGGAACGAATTTAATCGGAAAAACACCTGGTTTTCGCAGATGGATGTCTATACCCAATATCTGAAACGTACCAATTTCATGCTTCAGCAGGGATTAAATGTGGCCGATGCAGCCTATTTTATCGGGGAAGATACGCCCAAAATGACCGGAGTTACGGACCCTGAGCTTCCGGCCGGGTATCAATTCGATTACATGAATGCCGAAGTGATCGAAAAATTTATGACTGTAAAAGATGGCCTGATTACTTTGCCTCATGGAACGCAATACCGCATTTTGGTATTCCCGAAACTGGAAACGATGCGGCCCGAACTTCTGACTAAAATAAAGCAATTGGTTAATGAAGGAGCGGTGGTGTTGGGCCCGGCTCCCAAACGATCGCCCAGCTTGCAAAATCAGCCGGCGGCTGATGGGGAAGTTCAGCAACTGGCCGCCGAATTATGGGGGGATGTTGATGGGGCAACGGTGAAATTCAGAAAAGTTGGGAAGGGGATGATTATTAATGGGATGAATATGACCGAAGCTTTTGAACTGATTAATTGCGTTCCCGACTGTAAGTTATCGCCGGATAGAACCATTCATTACGGACACCGGACCCTGGGCATTGGCGAAATCTATTTTGTGACGAATCAAACAGCGCAGACCCAAACTATCATGCCCGAATTCAGGGTTAAAGGATTGCAGCCCGAACTATGGGAAGCCACAACCGGATCCATGCGAAATCTTCCGGCTTACGAGCAAAAAGGGGAAGTTACTCTGGTGCCTCTCAAATTAGAGGCTTACGAGAGTGTGTTTGTTGTCTTCCGTGAAAAGGCAGGTCAGGGATTAGCATCCGGAGTGGAAGCAAATTATCCTGAACCTGATCTTTTGGTTGATATTAAAGGTCCCTGGACTGTTCGTTTTGATTCTTTACAACGCGGTCCCAAAGAGACTGTTGTTTTCGAAACCCTTCAGGATTGGACAACTTCTGCGGACGAGCGGATCAAATACTATTCGGGAACCGCTTTTTATTCTTGTTCTTTCGATATGCCTCAAATTCCGGAAGGAAAAAGGGTTATCATCAACCTCGGTCGTTTTACAGCCATGGCCAAAGTTTCGGTAAATGGATCCTATGCCGGAGGGGTTTGGACGGCTCCCTATCAGCTCGATATTACCAAATTGGTCAAAGCCGGAGAAAATGAGCTTCAAGTCGAAGTGGTCAATACCTGGGTGAACCGACTCATTGGGGACCTTAATCTGCCTGAAAGTGAGCGAAAGACCTGGTGTCCGGTCAACCGATACAACGCCGGTGATCCCTTGCAACCCTCGGGATTGTTTGGACCGGTGAAGATTTTAAATGTTCGGTACTAATCTCTTGAGAAATGAAAAAGTTACTTAGTAGAAATTGTTGGTCGGTTTTTGTCCTGTTTCTGGTATCCCTGACGATATCCTGTTCTTCTCAGGAAGGGGGAGCCGGGAAGGAAGATTCATCCACCACATCCGCAGATGATGCCTATCGCGACATTTATCCGGATACCTGGGTGGCGAGTGATGCTCTGGGGCGGAGGATGCCCGATTTTCAGGAGGTTGGTCCGGTTAAGAATGACCAGCGACGCGTCGTTGGGATTTTTTACATCACCTGGCATACACAGGATCATCACACCAATTTCAAAAGTCCCTATTCGGCGGATGTTTCAACCATCCTGAATGCTGATCCTAAGGCCCGGTTGGATGCCAGTCATCCGTTGTGGACAGAAAGTTCGTATCACTGGGGGGAACCGGAAATGGGTTATTTTCTCAGTCAGGATGAATATGTGATTCGGAAGGACATGTCCATGTTGGCCGATGCCGGTGTGGATGTGTTGGTAATGGATGTTACCAATGCCGTGCGCTATTGGGACGAATGGGCGGTGACCTTTAGCACCATGCAAAAAATGAAAGCTGAAGGAAATAAAGTGCCCAAATTTGTTTTCTGGGCATTTAATGGCCCTGTAATAACCGTAGTACAGGATTTGTATGATCAGATTTATAAACAGGAAAAATACAAAGATCTCTGGTTTTACTGGGATGGCAAGCCGCTTTTACTGTACAATGGGGAGCCAACTGTAGATGCTAATGGCGGGGGTGTTAAAAATCCCAATCCCCATTATGAGGCGGCGGCGAAAACCGATAAAAACAATCCTCATTATGGTGATCCTGATTTCTCTGAAGAATTTTATCAGGATTACACACAGGAAGTGAAGGACTTTTTTACCCTTCGAACCATGTGGTGGGGTTATTACGAATGGGCTGGAAAGCGTTTTTTGGGAACCGAAGACAATTGGAGTTTTGGCTACAGTATGGCCGATCCGAAGGTCAAGGCCCTGAGCCCGGAAGAGTTGCTCTCCACCCACAAGGGTGAGCGCGAAGAAGCTGCTGTTACGCCTGCTCAGCATCCCGTTACCATGACCAAAGAAAACATGGGGGTGGGCAAATCCTGGTCGCGCAAATATGGGGAGCCTAAGCTCAATGAATATGATATGCCCGAACCAACCTATGTTCCCTGGCTGGACAAAACGGTTGAGAATCCTGAAGGATATGGGATCTATTTTCAGGAACGATGGGACGAGGCCATTGCCGCCAATCCCCAATTTCTCTATATCAACGATTGGAACGAATGGACCGCCGGGAAATATCAACCGGAAGATGGAAAAACGACTCCCTGGCTGGGACGGGATAATTCATTCTTTTTTGTAGATCAATATAATGCGGAGTTTAACCGTTGTATTCATCCAATGAAAGGGGGCTATACCGATAATTATTATATGCAGATGGCTCAGAATATCAGACGTTACAAAGGAATCAGGCCTGGTCCTGAGGAGCAGGGTTATTCCAAAATTATAACGGATGGGAATTTTGATGACTGGAACCTGGTGCAACCAGAATACAGGGATACCAAAGGGGATGTTGTTCATCGAAACAGCAAAGGTTATGGCGGGTTAATGTATATCAATGAATCTGGAAGAAATGATATTATAACCAGTAAGGTAGCCGTGGGAAAAGAGAATGTTTGGTTTTATGCAGAAACCACCGAAAAGCTATCTGCCCAGGATGGTAACAACTGGATGCTTTTGCTGGTTGATTCGGATAAAAATCCTGAAACAGGTTGGTACGGATACGATTTTCTGATCAACAAAAAAGTTAAAGACAATCAAAATACCACCCTGATGCGTTACGATGCTGCGCATCCCAAGAATTCATGGGTTGAGGTGGCAGATCTGAAATACCGCAGTTCGGAAAATAAACTGGAAGTATCGGTTCCCCGGGAATTGCTTGGGTTGACTGGCGATCACTTTATTTTCGACTTTAAATGGAGTGACAATGCTGCCGGACTAAAAGATCCAATTTCGTTGTGTACGGATGGGGATACAGCTCCCAACAGAAGGTTTAATTACCGGTGCAACTGGAAAAAATAGAAAAGTAAACGTATCATGAAAAAAAGACTCGTGTTTTTATTAATTGCTTTTTTTCCAAGTGTTTCTTTTTGCGGTTGTGATAAGGAAATTGGAGAAAAGGATACGATTGTTGTTTCGACGGATGATCCTGTTGACCAGCCTTTGGCTGGAACAGATGACCTGGGGCGCATATTACCGTTGAACAAAAGTGTTGGAGACCCTAAGGAAAACAGAGAAGTGGGCATCTTTTACTTCTTGTGGCAGGGAGACCAGACGGCTGAGAATTTTTGGGATCTTAGTGAAATTATTGCTTCCCATCCTGAGGTTCTTGAAGACTACGACAATCCCTTCTGGGGTCTTCCCGTATACTATCCGGGTGGACCCGTAGGCATGTATTTTTGGGGTAAACCTATTTACGGTTACTATCGCGGCGATGATTATTGGGTGCATCTGCGAAGCATGCAACTGTTAACCGATGCCGGTGTTGATTTTGTCGTGATCGATGCCACCAACGCCCTGGTTTATCCTGAGCAGTCCGAGGCGTTGATGAGTGCTATGGATGCCATTCGGGCGCAAGGAAAAAATCCCCCAGAAATAGTTTATTATACCAATACCCGGTCGGGAGAAACGATGCAAAAAGTGTATGACAATTATTATTGCCTGGGCGCTCCTTATTATCATCCCAAATGTTGGTATTATCTGGAAGGAAAGCCTTTGATAATTGGTATTTCGGAAGAGGCGGTCGGAAGAAGCTATCAGTCGTCTTTTACTTTTCGTGAATCGCAGTGGCCCACTGAATCTGATAAGATAAATGGCTGGCCATGGATTTCCTTTACTCGTCCGCAACATGTTTACCGTAACCATCAGGGAGAAAGGGAGATTATTAATGTTTCTGTTTGTCAGCATCCTAATCCAACCGCCGGAATGGGTGGGTCGGCTTTTTATGGGAATATGGATAACTGGGGCAGGAGTTACCGTGATGGTTCGCATGGGAACCCGGAGACCGATATTTTTTACGGGTATAACTTTCAGGAGCAGTGGGACTTTGCCTTGCAGCAAAATGTTCCCTTCGTTTTTGTTACAGGATGGAATGAGTGGGTTGCCGGTCGTTGGGACAGCAAGGACGGAAATCCTGAACATTCTTGGTTTTGCGACCAGGCCAGTCCCGAGTACAGTCGTGATGTTGAGCCGACACTTACTGCGGGTTTAAAGGACAATTATTACATGCAGCTGGTTGGCAATATCCGCCGATACAAAGGCATTGTATCCCTTTCTCCGCCCAGCGCTGCAAAAACCATAAAAACCTTTAGCGACTGGAGTGATGTTTTGCCGGTTTATTCGGATTATACCGGCGATACAAAGGATCGAAATCATGCTGGGGCTGAATCCAAGCCTGCCAAAATTTACTCCAACACCACAGGGCGTAATGATTTCCATATCATGAAAGTGGCCCGCGATCAGACAAGCTTGTTCTTTTATGCCCAAACCGCCGGAAACATTACCGAAAACTCCGGAAGCAATTGGATGCGTCTTTACCTCGATGTCGATCGCAATGCAAAAACCGGATGGGCCGGATACGATTTCAGGGTCGTGGGAGGGAATAAACTGCAAAAATATGAAGGAGGAACCTGGATCGATGTTTTGTCGGTGGAGTATGGGGTAGATGGAAAAATGCTCATGATTACGCTGCCCATACAAACACTTGGATTGAGTTTTGATTCTCTTGATCTGGAATTCAAATGGTCCGACAATATGCAGGTGGATGATGATCCGCTCGATTGGTATGTGAATGGTGATGCAGCCCCCGGGGCTCGGTTTAATTATATTTTTTCTGTGGAAAAATGAAGACAATTATCCGCGAGATTCTCCTTTTTAGTTCGGTTTGCGGGTTCAGGGTTTTTCATTTCGGACCATTGTTTACCGATTGCCTCGGAGGGGCCAAAGCCAGCATTGGATCCCCTTGTGGAACAGTGTTCAATAGCTGGCAAATGGAAGCGGGTCTGTTGACCTTTCAGGTTTCGATTCCGGGCAACTTCTCCGGGCTGGTGGCTTTGTCTGTGGGAAGAGTATTGACGATTAATGGTCTGAAGTTGAATGAGAAGAGGTATGCTCTGGTCAGAACTGATGGATACGGGAGGTTTTGAGATCGGGGGGAGGGATTAATTTTAGACGTCACTGATATAAAAACAACTGAGATAAATCAATATAAGAAGTATGTTATACCGATTCGCTATTATGACCCTTTTAATGGTGGGTTCTTTGTCCGCAATGGCTCAACTGCCACCTGTCTTTAAAGCTGCCGATGCCTTAAAAGTGCGCTCCACCAGTCTGACCCGAAAATACCTCACTGCCGAACGCATCGTATGGGTTTCTGATTCTTCGGGCCAACAGGTACAAAATGCTGAAGCTGTTTTGAAACCCGGTATCGGGCAGGCCGACCTGAACCAGGGCCAATATCTGACTCTGATCAGTGATGAAGACTCTCACCCGGGTCTGACCCTGGATTTCGGAAGAGAAATCCAGGGTGGGATAGAAGTGGTCACCACCATCAGCAATAAAAATCCGGTGGGTCGGGTGCGAATTCGCTTTGGTGAATCGGTGAGTGAAGCCATGAGTGATGTGGGAACCAATGGGGCCACCAACGATCATGCCATGCGTGATTTTGTGGTTTCTCTGCCCTGGCTGGGCCGTTTGGAAGTGGGTAATTCCGGTTTCCGTTTTGTGCGAATCGACCTGATTGATCCTGATACCAGGGTGGAGATCAAGGAGATCAGTGCCACATTTACCTATCGCGATATTCCCTATAAAGGTTCGTTTGTCTGTAACGACGATCGACTCAATGAGATCTGGATGACAGGTGCCTACACGGTCCATCTGAATATGCAGGATTATCTGTGGGATGGTGTCAAACGCGATCGCCTGGTCTGGGTTGGAGATATGCATCCGGAAGTGATGACCATTAATACGGTGTTTGGAAACAACGAGGTGGTTCCCAAAAGTTTGGATCTGGCACGCGATCTGACACCCCTGCCAAATTGGATGAACGGAATTAGCTCCTATTCAATGTGGTGGGTATTGATTCATCGGGATTGGTATTATTATCAGGGTAATCTGGACTATTTAAAACAGCAGAAAGAGTATCTGATAGCGTTGTTGCGTCAGCTGGCCACGAAAATTGATCCCTCGGGAAAAGAAACCCTTGATGGGGGGCGTTTTTTGGATTGGCCATCGAGCGAAAACAAGGATGCTGTCCATGCCGGTTTGCAGTCGATGATGGTCATGACCTTTCGGGCAGGAGCGGAATTGTGCACCATCTTAGGCGACCCTGAAATGGCTAAATTGTGCGATTCTTCGGTAGAAAAATTAAAGAAACATATTCCAACCATGGCGGGTTCGAAACAGGCTGCTGCTTTGCTTGCCATGTCCGGATTGGTTTCGCCTGAAAATGCGAATAAGGAAGTCTTAGCCAAGGACGGGGTTCATAAAATGTCCACCTTTTACGGCTATTATATGCTGAAGGCCAGGGCTATGGCTGGAGACTATCAGGGAGCTATCGATAATGTCAGGGAATACTGGGGTTCGATGCTCGACCTGGGTGCCACCACTTTTTGGGAAGATTTTGACATCGATTGGATGAAAGATGCAGGTCGCATCGATGAAATGGTTCCGGAAGGAAAAGTAGATGTTCATTGTTCGTATGGCGGGTATTGTTATCAGGAACTTCGCCATAGTTTTTGCCACGGCTGGGCATCCGGACCAACTTCATGGTTATCGCAATACGTTCTGGGGGTCAATATTCTGGAGCCTGGGTGTAAAAAAATCAGGATAGAACCCCATCTGGGAGATCTTCAATGGGTTGAAGGCACCTTTCCTACCCCATATGGTATTGTGAAAATTGAGCACCGGAAGATGGCTGACGGAACTGTTAAATCCCGGGTTGAGGCACCCAAAGGAGTCAGGATAATAAAACAGTAATATTTAATTGAGAAAATGAAAAAATTTTTGGTCGGACTCATTCTCGTTGCAATAATGGTTTCCTGGGGATGCGGTGGGAATAAAACGGATTATCTTGAAGTGGTAGAAGCAGGCATTGATTCAACCAAAAACGTAGGAATAGCTTATACTACCTGGCATCGTCCTGTGTTATGGAGCAACTATTGGGGAACCCCCGAACTGGGGAAATACAGTTCGAATGACCTTAAAATTATTCGGCAGCATGGGCGGTGGCTGGCATATGCCGGGGTTGATTTTGTTTTTATCGACTGGTCTAATGATATCAATTATACCTATGGCGTAACCACCGGACGAGCCGATTTTGATATGATTGAGGAATCGGTGCCTCTTATTTTTGAGGAATGGAAGCTCATAGAGAACGCTCCCAAAATCGCCATTATGCTGGGTTGTCCCGGCGATATTGCTGCATTTCAGGATGGGCGGATGCAAGCTAAAGTCGATCAGGTTTATGAGCAGTTTGTTGGAAATGACAATTATAAAGATCAATATTACCATTACCTGGGAAAGCCTTTGATCATTGTTTATGTAGGAACCCCATCTCCTTTCCAGGATGGGGTCCCCGATTTTCAGGATGAACGTTTTACCATTAGGTATATGACGGGTTTTGTCACTCAACAGGGTAACCTGAAAAATAGTAAAATGCAAAGTATTTATGGTTTCTGGTCATGGGAAGACAGAGGGGACCAGACCTACACCCTATTAAATGGGAAGCCTGAAGCATGCAATGTTTCAGCGGCTTCACGAGAACAGTCAGGCACGAATTTTATTGCCGCCATCGGAAGAAATAACGGGGAAACATTTTCCTCCCGGTGGACCAGAGCCCGATCACTGGACGTTTCAACCGTATTGGTGGTTTCCTGGAACGAATGGGTTAAAGGCGAACAACCCTCTGTGGAGGTTAGCAAGGATTTGGAGCCCTCTAATGAATGGGGTCGAACCTATCTTGAATTGCTTAAGTCAGAAATTGAAGAATTCAAAAGGAAAAAATAGGGATTTTTAGTTATGAGAAACCGGTATTTTTTATTAGGCTTTTACCTTCCTTGACTCAGGAATCTTTTTGGGTTCGAAATGTTTGTTGAACCTGAGATTTGAAACAACCTGCGGCAATCGATTTTTAAATTATGATATATTACAGCCACATAGAGAAAAAATTAAACCGATGAGATACAGATGGATTACTTTGTTTTTTCCTTCTTTGATATTGTTGGCATCGTGTGTGTCCACCAATTCCAAAAGCAATAGGGCCGAAATTTCTTTAGTTGAAATAAAGAAAGGGTTTGAAACGCCGCCTGATTCGGTTCGTCCGGGTGTTTACTGGTATTTCATGGATGGAAATTTGTCGCGCTCAGCGATGACGGCTGATTTGGAATCGATGAAAGAGGCAGGTATTGGAAATGTTCTGTTTTTGGAGGTAAACGTTGGTTTGCCCAGGGGAAAGGTTGACTTTTTGAGTGAAGAGTGGCAGGAGCTGTTTGCCCACGCCATGAAGGAAAGTAAACGGTTGGGCATAACAATGACACTGGGTGTTGGACCCGGGTGGACCGGGAGTGGTGGGCCCTGGGTGAAGGCTGACGAGTCGATGCGCCATCTAGTCAGCAGCTCACTGGAGGTGAGTGAATCATCGAATCAGAAAATTGTACTACCCAAACCCGAGCCCAGGCAACCTTTCTTTGGCGAAGGGACCCTTACCCCTGAACTTAGGGAAAAATGGGAGGCTTATTATCAGGATGTAGCAGTTTTGGCTTATCCCACTCCTGAAGATCAAACGAAAATAGCCGATATTGATGAAAAAGCACTTTTTGTGAGGGCGCCATATACCTCCATGGCAGGGGTTAAGCAATATCTTCCTGAGCCATATTATCCGGCAGGTGAAGCCCTTTCGGCTGCAGTTGACAAGGATAAAATCATTGATCTGACCTCCATGCTTCAGCCGGATGGAACGCTGGAATGGAAAGTCCCGGAGGGAAGGTGGACAATCCTGCGCCTGGGAATGCGCAATAATGGCGCGGTCACAAGGCCTGCCCCCTATCCTGGACTTGGTTTTGAGTGTGATAAGTACGACACTATAGCATTTAAAAACCATTTCGATGCCTTTATTGGTAAATTGTTCGCCAAATCTGATTTTACCAAAGGTTCGCGCGCGGGTGGATTGTTTCGTTTGCATATGGATAGCTGGGAAATGGGTGCGCAAAACTGGGGCGACCATTTTCGGGATGCGTTTAAAACCCGCAGGGGTTATGATCCACTTACTTTTCTTCCCGTGTTTTCAGGCCAAATAGTGGAAAGTCTGGAGGTAAGTGAGCGTTTCCTGTGGGATGTTCGTCTCACCTCTCAGGAATTAATTCTTGAAAACCACGCCGGATACATAAAAAAAATGGGAAGAGGTTACGGACTGGACTTGTCGATTCAACCTTACGACATGAATCCATGCGCTGATCTTGATCTGGGTGCTGTTGCCGATGTGCCCAGTTGTGAATTCTGGCTGAAGGGCGTTGGTTTTAATTCCTCCTTCGGATGCATTGAAGCTACTTCAATTGCACATGTTCTGGGGCGACCGGAGGTTGCCGCCGAAGCTTTCACTGCTGATGCGGGGCGTGAAGGCTATATTGCTTATCCGGGAATGCTGAAAAACCAGGGCGACTGGGCTTTTGCAACCGGCATCAATAAATTCATTTACCACACCTTTGCCCACAAGGCTCTTGGTGAAACCCTGCGTCCGGGCATGACAATGGGCCCCTATGGTGTACACTGGGACAGGGGACAAACCTGGTGGCCAATGGTTTCCAGCTATCATCAGTATGTTTCGCGTTGTTCATTTGTGTTACAACAAGGGCAAACCGTGGCAGATGTCCTCTACCTGACACCCGAAGGTGCACCGCACGTTTTCCGCCCACCACACTCTGCAATGGAAGGAAATGATACCATTCCTGATCGCAAGGGCTACAACTTTGACGGATGTTCACCTGAAATGCTGCGGGCCAATGCTGAGGTGGAAAACAACAAAATTGTATTTAAAGGTGGAGGCTCTTACCAGCTGCTGGTACTCCCGGCCCACCAAACCATGACTCCTGAACTGCTCGACAAAATTGAGTCGTTGGTGAAAGCAGGGGCAACAGTGGTTGGTGTGCCACCTGTTAAATCGCCCAGTCTGACCAATTTCCCGGCATGTGACAAACAGGTTCAGGCTACTGCTGAAAAATTGTGGGGCGGTGTGGCTATTCCGGAACGTGTTTCTGTTCGGGAATATGGTCAAGGTAAGATTTACTGGGGTGGTGAACTCTCCAAAACGCCGGAAGATCTGTATCCTCCATACGCGGCAACCTCAGACCTTCTAAAAAGAATGGGTGTTAAGGAAGATTTTCAGGCCGGTGAACCGGTGCGTTATACGCATAAGAAACTGGATAATGCCGATATTTATTTTGTTGCGAATAGAACGAATCACTCCTTTCACTCGAACTGCACCTTTAGGGTAGACGGAGCCCTGGCCGAATTGTGGGATCCGCTTACCGGCAAAACCAGGGTGCTCCCGGAATTTAGCCAATCGAACGGGCAAACCACTATTCCTGTTGATTTTGATGCCTATCAGAGTTTCTTTATTGTGTTTGACCGAAGCGGAGCCGTGGAGCAGATGAAAAGTGTAAATCAGAAGAATTTTAGCCCGATTTTGGAAATTCAGACACTGGAAAATCCCTGGAAGGTTTCTTTTGATCCCTTATGGGGTGGGCCGGAGGAAGAGGTCGTTTTGAATGCACTGGAAGACTGGTCTAAACGGCCGGAAGAAGGAATTAAATTCTACTCTGGAATAGCTACCTATCGTCAGAACTTCGCGCTCGAATCCAATCAAATGGAAGGCAAACGCTATCTGCATTTGGGTGAAGTGAAAAACATTGCCCGTGTTCGGCTAAACGGTCAGGATCTGGGTGTTGTTTGGACGGCGCCCTGGCAGGTGGAGATAACGGATGCACTCAAAGATGGAAATAATCTGCTGGAAATTGAAGTGGCTAACCTTTGGCCCAACCGATTGATTGGGGATGAGCGTTTTCCTGATGACGGAATTCAAAATGGCCATTGGCCTGACTGGATTTTGGAAGGAAAACCCCGCCCGAGCGATCGAATGACTTTCTCATCCCATAAGTTCTATCATGCCGATTCTCCTTTGCTAAAATCGGGGTTGTTTGGCCCGGTCAGGGTTTTAAGTGGTCAATACTAATTTCTTGAGTTATGAAAGGGGAAAGATTCTTTTTAAAAAAGTAGTTGGCAGGTTTTTGCCACAGCCTGGCATCCGGATCTGCTCCTGGTTTATAATTATTTAAAACAACAAAAGATGATATTCAATTTAAACGGAGCCGAATACATAGAACTGATTAAACTCCTCAAGTTACTCCGTCTTGCAGAGTCAGGAGGCCATGCCAGAATCATGATTGAAGAAGGAGAGGTAACCTTAAATGGAAACGTTGAGTTTCGAAAGAGGGCCAAATTGCGGATCGGGGATCTTATCCAAACTCAGGGTAAAGAGATTAGGATTCAGGCCTGATAGCCGGCAATATCATCCAGGAAAAAGAAATATTCAATTGGTTGATCTGAAAAGTGGAGGTAAAAAAAAGGCTGGCAACCTCAGGTAGACTAAAGGACTAAGGCATTAGGAAGAGGAGCCACTGCATTTTTTTTAACAGCAATATAAACCCATGATTTGCATACCCCAAACCTATCATAGGTAAGCAAAATAGCAATTCTTTTTATGAAGCATTTCCTTCTATTGATTTTTTTCGTTCTGGCAGCATTCCCCAGTGGGGTTGCCCAAAGTGTGATGCCCTTATACGAGGGGCCAATTCCGGGGGAGATTCCCTCCGAGAATAAAGAATACGTGGATAGAGCGGTTACTTTTCTCGTGTCCAAACCTGACTTAACCGTTTATCTGCCAGTGAATCAAGCCAAGGCCCGATCGGCCATCCTGATTTGTCCGGGTGGCGGTTACGGTTGCGTCTGTAACGGGTATGAAGGCGAAAAGATTGCTTTGGATATGAATCAAAAGGGGGTGGTGGCATTTGTGTTGAAATATCGCTTACCCAGCGATAGAACCTGCGCCAATAAAACGATCGCTCCCCTGCAGGATGCTCAAAGGGCTATGAAAATTATTCGCGACAATGCTGAAAAGTGGGGTGTAGATCCTGAAAAGGTGGGCGTTATAGGATTCTCTGCCGGTGGCCATCTGGCCTCGACACTGGGAACCCACTACAGTGAAAGCTTAGTGCCTAACCAGGAGGAAACGAATCTGCGACCCGATTTTATGATGCTTGTTTATCCGGTGATATCGATGTCGCCCCAATTAACCCATGGGGGGTCCAGGGATAATCTGCTGGGGTTGAACCCAACGCCCGAATTGATGGATCTTTATTCGAACGAAAAGCAAGTGACTGAAGATACCCCACCAACCTTTTTAATCCATGCCACCGATGATAGGGTGGTTCCGGTGGAGAACAGCATTCGTTTTTATGAAGCCTTAAAGTCAAAAAAGATAGCGGTTGATATGCACCTTTTCTCAACGGGGAATCATGGTTTCCCTCTCGAGCCGGCCAAATCAAATTGGTTAATGTATGCCTTTCAATGGATGAAGGAGCAGGGATTAATTGATAATTGACCCGACTGGAATTAGCCTTTTCAACAAGTTTGGAAATTAACGTGTGTCACCGAGTTCTATAGATCTAGTCCTAACCAAATAGAATAATAAGATGAGAGTCAGATGTGTTTTTTTTGTTGCCGTGTTGTTTTTATCTTTTCTTTACTCTTGCCACAAGGGGTTGGAATTTAATCTCAGGCCCGTCGAGTTAAAAACGGAATCGGCTCACGAACCCCTGGGAATTGATAACCCAAATCCACGTTTTTCCTGGCTCATCGAAGCTTCAGGACCCTCCACTGCACAATTGGCTTATCGCATTATGGTGGCTTCGACCCGCCAGCTCCTTGAGGATGATATGGGGGATATATGGGATTCAGGGATGGTTCAAAATCCCGAAAATATCTTTATTCCTTATAATGGGATAGCGCTCTCTTCGGGATCGCAATATTTTTGGAAAGTCAAAATATGGGATACTAAGGATCGTGAATCTGATTGGAGCCAAACAGCTAGCTGGACCATGGGCCTGTTAAATCCTTCCGACTGGAAAGCTAAATGGATTGGGTTGGACAGGGCCATTGGCAACGATAAGCCGGAAATAGATAAGACCAGATTATCGGCAAGGTACTTGCGAAAGGAGATTTCTGTCTCAAAAGAGGTGAGAAAAGCCACTGCTTCGGTTTGTGGGCTGGGCCTGTTCGAGTTATATGTTAACGGCGCTAAGATTGGGGATCAGGTGCTTGCTCCCGCCTTGTCGGAATATGATAAGAGAGCCTATTACCTGACTTTCGACCTAACCGAACATGTGATAAAGGGGCAGAATGCACTGGGGGTAATATTGGGTAACGGGCGCTTCTTTGCACCCCGAAAAACCACTCCAATGCCAATGACAACCTATTCGTTCCCGAAATTAATTTTTCAGTTAAAAGTCGTCTATGCGGATGGAACCGCCGAGACTTTTGTCTCGGATGAGACCTGGCAGTTAACAGCCAATGGACCTGTGGTTGCCAATAATGAATACGATGGAGAGGAGTATGATGCCACAAAAGAATTCCCCGGATGGAATGCGGCAGGCTTTGATGATTCCAACTGGATGCCGGCAGAATTGGTGAACCTCGGCGCCCCAAAACTTAATGCTCAACCTTTGGCCCCAATAGTTGTAAAAGAAACCTTGAAGCCCATTGAGGTGAAGGAGGTCTCTCCCGGGGTTTACGTTTATGATATGGGACAGAACCTGGTGGGATGGGCCCGGCTGAATGTTCAGGGAGCCCGTGGAACAACAGTCAAGATGCGGTTTTCGGAAGCTCTTAAACCCGATGGAAATCTCTATCTGGATAATATCCGGGGTGCCAATGTGACTGATTTATACACCCTTCGGGGAGAGGGCGTGGAGGTCTATGAACCCCGTTTTACCTATCATGGTTTTCGGTTTGTTGAGTTGACCGGTTTCCCCGGCAAGCCTGATCTCTCCACCCTCGAGGGAAGAGTGGTTTATGATGATCTGGAACTGACCGGCAGTTTTGAAACTTCTGATTCAACCATCAATGCGATCTATAAGAATGCTTATTGGGGCATCCGAGGCAATTACCGCAGCATCCCCACCGATTGTCCCCAGCGGGATGAGCGACATGGGTGGTTGGGCGATCGCGCCCTTGGGTCGAAGGGGGAAAGCTTTATTTTTGATGTTTCCAGGTTGTATGCCAAATGGATGCAGGATATTGAAGATGCCCAGCGTGAGGATGGTTGTTTGCCCGATGTGGCGCCAAGCTATTGGAAGGTCTACTCCGATAATATAACCTGGCCGGCGGCTTACCCAATAATAACGGAAATGCTTTACGACCAGTATGGGATGATGGCTCCCATAAAGGACCATTATGATTCGTTCCGGAAATGGGTGCTTTACATGAAAACCAACTATCTGAAAGAAAACATTCTGGTTAAAGACACCTATGGCGACTGGTGTATGCCTCCCGAAAGTCAGGAACTGATTCATTCGCAGGATCCTTCCCGAAAAACCAGTGGTGAAGTGCTGAGTACCACCTACTATTACCATATTCTCTCAATGATGCAGAAGTTTGCCGGTTTGTTAAACAAGCCCGATCATGGTGCCGAATACAAGCAATTGGCCGATTCGATTTACAAAGCCTACAACGATAAGTTCTTTAACCAGGAGTTAAAATACTACAGTAATAATACGGCTACCGCCAACCTGTTGTCTCTGGCCTATGGGTTGGTGCCGGAAGTTTACAAGCATGCGGTCTCTGATAATATTGCTGAGAAAACGATGACCGATTTTAACGGGCACATTAGTACAGGATTGGTGGGGGCGCAATGGATTATGAGAACCTTGACAAAATTTGGAAGAGAAGATATTGCCTACCGTCTGGTCACTAATACCGATTATCCCAGTTGGGGTTATATGGTCCAAAATGGAGCCACCACTATTTGGGAGCTTTGGAATGGAAATACCGCCGACCCGGCGATGAACTCACGAAACCATGTGATGCTCCTGGGCGACCTGGTGATCTGGTTTTATGAAGATCTGGCCGGAATAAAATCCGATCCCGAGGTTCCCGGCTTCCGACATATCATCATGAAACCCACTCTTGCAGGGGATTTAAACTTTGTGAAAGCTTCTTTCCGCTCGGTTCGGGGTATGATTCGGAGTGAATGGACTAAAGATGAGACTTCATTTGACTGGGAGATTACCATTCCTTCGAATACCTCTGCCACCGTCTATCTTCCTGCAAAATCCAGATCGGGGATTACCGAAAGTGGAGAAAGAGCCGGGTTAAATGCGGGAGCCAAATTCCTTCGGGTGGAGGAGGGAAGAGCACTGTTTGAAGTCAATTCAGGCACTTATCAGTTCTCCTGCCCACTGTAAGGCAATCCTTGGGTTTAATGATACTCAATCCAACCTTTTTGGGTAATCAAAAAGCAATAATACTTGATAATCGGGATATGAAAAGTTTAACAAAAACAGTCATCCGCTATTTTGGGGCACTTCTTCTACTTCTTTTGATGGGCTCTTGTGGGTTTAAAAATGAGGATGTTTGGCTTGAGTCTCTCTCTTGCGAAAATGTTTGCGATCCAATAGGCATGGATATTCCTCAACCCCGGTTCTCATGGAAAATTAAGAGTGATTTAAGAGGGGTGGAACAAGCTGGTTATCAGATCATGGTGAGTGAAAGTCTTCAGGGGTTGAAGAGGGAGGAAAGCCTGTGCTGGAACTCGGGAGAAGAATTGTCGGATAAGACTACAAATGTGGTCTACGAGGGTGAAAATTTGCAAAGTGATAAAACCTATTATTGGCAGGTAGGCGTATTGCATAACAAGAGTGATCGGGTGGTGTGGAGTAAACCGGCAACTTTTCACACCGGATTATTAGACTCCTCGCTCTGGAAGGCTTCCTGGATCTCCAGCAGAGAAGAGACAGGGACGCGAAGTCCCCTCTTAAGAAAGAGTTTTGTGGTTAAAAAGAGGGTAAAACAGGCCTTCGTTTTTGTAACGGCTGCAGGATTCTACGAACTTTACCTGAATGGCACCAAAGTGGGAAAGCATGTTTTGGACCCTGCCATTACCGATTATCGAAAAACAATTCTTTACTCTGCTTTTGAGGTATCTGATCTCCTTAAAACGGGGGAAAATGTGACAGGTGCCATGCTCGGCAATGGGGCTTATAACCGCAAAAATGATAAGGAACGATACCTCTGGGGGGGTGTGAATCTGTCTTTGGGAAATCCGTGCTTACTCATGCAGTTAAATATTACTTACGAAGATGGCACCCGGGAGCAGATTGTTACGGATGAAACCTGGAAGTATGCCTGGGGCCCTGTCACCTTCAATAATATTTATGGGGGAGAAGATTACGATGCCCGCCAGGAGATTAAAGGTTGGGCTTCTGAGGGTTTAGAGGATACGGATTGGGCTGCGGTAGCAGTAGTTCAAAAACCCGGAGGAATTCTTAAATCACAGCTGATCCCTCCTATATTAGTGACAGATACCATTTTGCCTGTTAAACAAATAAATCAGTCACCCGGGGTGTATCTCTTTGATTTAGGGCAGAATATTGTCGGATGGTGGCACTTGGAAGTCACTGGTACTGAAGGTGTCTCCGTCAGAGTTCGTGGTGCCGAAACACTTAATGATTTACGCTTTCCCAAGCCGCTGGAAAACGACGACAGACTTAGTTTAAAATATAGTTACCACTCTAAGGTATGGAGCAGCTATACTTTAAGCGGCAGTGGCGTTGAGGTTTATGAGCCCCGGTTTTTTTATTCCGGATTCCGGTATCTCGAAGTTACCACCAGCAATATGGAGAATTTAGACTCTCTGCAGTTGGAGGGTTGTGTGGTGAGGTCGGCAATTGAACGAAATGGAAGTTTTTTATCCTCCGATTCGCTGTTGAATCAAATACACCGCGCCGGGTTGTGGTCCCAAATGGGGAATAATCTTGGCTATCCTACCGATTGTCCTCATCGTGAAAAAGGAGCTTATAACGGGGATGGTCAGGTGATTGCTGAAACATCCATGCACGATTTTCAGATGGCCGCCTATTATACCAAATGGTTAAACGACATGAAAGATGCACAGGAAGAGAATGGCCGTATTCCCAATACTTCGCCTACGATTATGGGGGGAACAGGTGGCGGTGTTGCCTGGGGAAGCGCCTATATCCTAATCCCCTGGTGGATGTCGAACTATTACGATGATGCCCGGATTTTGCAGGAACATTATCCTGGCATGAAGCGGTATCTGGGTTATCTGAAAGCACTGGGAGCCAGAGATGAGAATCCCCGGGAACCCTATATCATCAATAATTTTGATGGTTATTGGGATTCGCTTGGTGAGTGGTGTGCCCCCGGGCAACACGATGGGCCCAATCATCCCATGGTCAATACCTTTTACTATTTTTTCAATCTGCAAATCATGTCCCAAATAGCCGAACGGCTGGGAAAACAAAAGGATTCGGAACAGTTCTCTGCTCTGGCCGACACGATAAAAAGCGAAATCAACCGGAAATTCTTTAATCCGGAGACTTTGTTATACGGTACGGAGGAAACCTATCAGACTTATCAACTGTTGGCATTGATTGGGCATATCGTTCCGGATACTCTCCGCCCGGGGGTTGTGGCTACCATCGTGGACGATATTAGAGCCAGAGATGGTCACCTGAATACCGGAATCATTGGGACAAAATATTTATGGCCTACTTTAGTGAACGAAGGCTATGTCGATCTAGCTTTTCAAATGGTTACAAAGAAAACCTACCCAGGCTATGGCTATTGGTTGGAAAATGGTTCTACCACATTGCTCGAACAGTGGGATGGTGATAACTCTCATAACCACCAGATGTTTGGATCGGTGGTGGAATATTTTTATAAATACCTGGCAGGAATTCAATCGCCAATGGAAGGTAAAACTACCAGAGGTTACCGCCATGTTAATCTTCAACCCTTTGTGCCCGAGGGCTTAACATTTGTTGAGGCTTCTGTTGAAACCGTTTCAGGAACCATTAAGTCTTCATGGAATAGGACCCCCGATTTGTTTCAATATCAAATTTCGGTCCCCCCTAATTGTACTGCAACGGTGAATATTCCGATCTTCGATTTTGAGGAGGTTGAGGTATTGGAAAAGGGTTCTAAGATCTGGGAAAGGAATCAATGGATAGGTGCAAATTCTGACTTTTCAGATCCTGTCCTAGGACCCGACTATTTTTCCATCAATGTGGGTTCAGGAGAGTTTAGCTTTATTTTAAAAAGAGATTAGTTAAATGGCCTGGTGCTATGGTTTTTTGTCTTCGGGTGATTAAAAGTACATGCCATTCTCGGTGTTAACAATATCGATGGGTTGGTGTTCTTTTTTGTCGGGTATTTGGTTGTTGGCCAGATAGTCGAACATTATTTTGAGGGCTTTTTCGGCCTGCTCTGCCGGTCTTTGCCCTATCAGAAACTGGATGATGCCCTTTTTCATGAATCCAATATTTTTTTGGGTCATTTCGTGTCCGACGAGGATAATCTCTTTGAAGGTTGACTGTTCCAGGTATCGGGCTATTACGTGGGTTTTAGCGCTCGAAACATAAATCCCTCCCAGGTTGGAGTGGTGTTTTAATATGGGGTCGAGCTTTTCCTTTACTTCCTCACGGGAAGTAGAAGGAATCTCGACACTTATTTTTAGCCCTTTATTGTGGCCGGAGTCCATAAAATAACTTTGGAATCCCTGATTCCGGCGGTTGAGATGCTGGGTGTTCTCCAGGTCCTTGGCGATGTTAACAATAAGAATATCCTTTTCCGGCAAGAGGCCAAAGTCTATCAGGCTGGCGGCCACCCTGCCACTTTGCCAGGCATCCTCCCCAATGAAGGAGAGGTTATTGGTGTCCTGAATAAACGTGTCGATAAAGATGTAGGGAATTCCGGCTGAGTCCAGGTTGGTGCAGAAACGGGCCGATTCTTTCTTTAGAATGGGCGCCAGGATAACGCCATCGGGATTAAATTTCAGCACTTCCTGGGTCCGGGCCAGAAAGTCGGATTCATTGTGCAGCTCAAAATAAAAATACCGGACTTCCACCTGAAAGGGTTGAAGCTCCCGCATCGCTTTCTTAATGCCAAAAGGGTGCTTTTGCCAATAGGTGTTTTCTGCTCCTCCCCGGGGAAAAAGAACAGCCAGTGAATAGACCTTTTTTGTGGTTAAGGCCCGGGCCACCAGGTTGGGCTGGTAATGCATTTCACGTGAAATCCTGAGAATGGTTTCCCGTGTTTTCACAGCCACTTCTCCACGGTTGTGTAAAACCCGATCGACGGTGCCAATAGAAACGCCGGCCTTTTTGGCAATATCTTTTATTCTAATCCTGCTCACTTATCATAAAACTTAGGGTGTTCTGAATATTGATCGGGGTTGTTTATCTAATTAAAAACCAAACATATGAGGTATCCAAAGACTTAGGAAGGGAACATAGGTTACCAACAACAATACGATGATCATGGCGGCGAAAAAGGGTAAAAGAGGCTTGATGACATTCTGTATTTTTAGGTCGGCCACGCTACACCCTATAAACAGGACCGATCCCACAGGCGGGGTACATAAGCCAACGCAAAGATTCATTACCATCATGATGCCAAAGTGTACCGGATCCATTCCCAGTTGAGCGGTGACCACCGGAAGAAAGATGGGGGTGAAGATTAACACGGCCGGGGTCATATCCATAAATACCCCAACGGCTAAAAGTAATATGTTGATGATGAGCAGGACCACGAAAGGATTGGATGAGATGGAAAGAAGTCCCGAACTTACATTCTGTGGAATATTTTCGAACGACATTACCCACGATAGTCCCATGGAGGTGGCTACCAACAACAGGACAATAGAGGTAGTGCGGACCGTTTTTAGCAGGATGCCCGGCAAGTCTTTGGTTTTTACTTCTTTATAGACATAGGCCAGAATGAGGCAATAAACTACGGCAATAGCCGAGGCTTCGGTAGCGGTGAAATAACCGGCAATGATGCCGCCTATCACAATTACCAGCATCATGAGGCTGGGGATGGCTGCCAGAAATTTTCTAAAGCCTTCGCCCAGGGTTACCTTCCCGCCCAGGGGATATTTCTTTTTGTAGGCGTAAACCCCCGCAACAGCCATAAGGGCTAACCCCATGAGAATTCCCGGGACATAACCCGCCAGAAAGAGGGCCGCAATGGAAACGCCGCCGCTGGCCAAAGAATAGATAATAAGGATATTGCTTGGAGGAATAACCAATCCGGTGGTGGCAGAAGTGATATTGACGGCTGCCGAGAAGTTCTCTTCGTAACCTTCTTTCTTCATCTGAGGATGCATAATGCTGCCAATGGCGGAGGCAGAGGCCGCTGCTGATCCCGAAATGGCCCCAAAAAGCATGTTGGCCGTGATATTAACAAAGGCCAGTCCTCCGGGGAAACGGCCCACTATAGCCTTGGCGAAATCGATCAGCCGGATGGCGATACCCCCATGGTTCATAAGCTGGCCCGCCAGCACGAAAAAGGGGATGGCCAACAGTGAAAAACTGTCGAGACTGGTGGCCATGCGTTGGGCCATAGTGGCAAAAGCCGGAAGCGCATCAAAACTGACCAACATGGTCAGGAGGCCCGATAAGCCCAGACTAAAAGCAACCGGAACGCCAATGACCAGAAACAAAATGAAGGATAACACTAATACCAAAACACCTAATATCTCCATAGCTGATTAGTTCTTTAAAGTTTTTAATTTTTTTGTTAACAAGCGAATGTCGTCGATGGCGTAATAGAGCATTAGGAATCCGCTTACGGGGACAATCATGTATACCACACCTAAAGGGAGTTCGAGGGAAGCAGATACCTGCCCCAGATGAAAACGGGTATAGACGAGCCAAACACCTCCCACAATCATGGCGAAAAAGCTGAAGAGCGCAATGAGAATATTGATCAATATCATCAGGCGGTCGCGTTTGGCGCCTTTAAGTTTCGTGAGCAGCAGGTCGATGGCCAGGTGTTCATTAGACCCTTTAACAAAAGCCGATCCTGCCATCCCTACCCATATCAAAAGAAATCCTGCCAATTCGTCGGTAAAGGAGCTGGGTTGCGAAAACAGGTAGCGGCTGGCCACCTGCCATACCACATCTATTACGAGGATAGCCATGATGAATACCAGGAAGTTTCCCAGTATTAAATCGATTATTTTTCTAAGTCTCATGCTTATTCTTATTTGCAGTTAAAGAAGGATGAATTGTGGGGTTTAGTTCTAAACGATAACGGGGTTTGAACTATTCGGGTATTTATGTCCTCTTGTGGATGGGTGCCTGTCCCTAAAAAGATTGGAGGCGATCCGTGTGGTTTCAATTCCTGAAAATGGGCTTCTCTGTGTAAGTCTATTGGGCCTCTTGAATCTGGGTCATAACCTTATAGACATTGGGTTGATCTTTAAACAGATCGTATACACTTTCAGCCTTTTCTTTAAACAGACTTTTATCGGGAATGGTTACCTCTACACCAGCTTTCTTAACTTCTGCGAGAGCTTCTTCCTCTGAGGCTTTCCATAGCTTTCGCTGAAGCGGAATGGACTCATCTATGGCTTGCTGGAGCCACTCCCGTTCCTGGTCGTTAAGCTTTTCCCATGCGTTGGTACTGATGACTACCACGTCGGGTATGATGGTGTGTTCGTCGAGCGTATAATATTTACATACTTCATAATGGTGTGATAGATAGAAGCTTGGTGGATTGTTTTCGGCTCCATCAACAACTCCTCCCTGTAGGGCAGTGTAGAGTTCCCCCCAGGTGATTGGAGTGGGGGACGCGCCAAATTCACGAACCATATTCACCGCCGTAATACTTTGCATGACTCTGATTTTTAGTCCGGCCAGGTCATCGGGTTTTTGAATGGGTTTGGAGGTGTAAAAGCTTCGTGCGCCAGCATCGTAAAAACAAAGGCCCCGGAGCCAGTATTTTTCGCCTTTTTTAAGTATCTCTTTACCAATGGGGCCATCCAATACCCTGTAGCAATGTTCTTTGTCTTTAAATATGTAGGGCATTCCCAGTGCTTTGTACTCTTCCACAAATCCTTCCATTCCCGCGGCCGAAACTTTGGTGATGTCGAGGCTGCCCAACTGAAGCAGTTCCAGACATTCACGTTCCGAACCCAACTGGCCACCGGGATAGATTTCAATGGTCATTTTCCCCCCAGAGAGTTCCTTCACCCGGTTGGCCATCGACACCATGGCAATATGCACCGAATGCTTCACATCCAAGCCGTGTGCCAGCTTCAGTGTTTTTGTATTGCTTTTGACAATACACCCGCTGGTAAACATTAGGAGTAATCCTGCCAGGAGAAGAGCTGAGATCTTGTGTTTAATCATTTGTCGTGCTTTAGTGTAAATATTTCAAGTCAGTAAAAACGCAGCCTCCCCCGGCTTTCAAACACTTGTGGTTAAGTTGTTTTGGCGGCCAGCCAGAAGACGCGCGTTTTTACAGGGAAACATCATTAATGGGAGCCCTATCTAGACATTATAGGTGGATGATGCGGTGGTTCCGCCATGACCAGTCCAGTTGGTATGGAAAAACTCGCCACGGGGTTGGTCAATGCGTTCATAAGTGTG
Source organism: Marinilabiliaceae bacterium (assembly GCA_041583495.1). GTDB lineage: Bacteria > Bacteroidota > Bacteroidia > Bacteroidales > Marinilabiliaceae > JBFHFS01. The sequence continues at coordinate 104,371 of JBFHFS010000006.1, forward strand.
GGCCCCAAAATAGTCGCGCTGCGCCTGCAACAGGTTGGCCGGTAACCGGGCACTCCTGTATCCGTCGAAATAGTTGAGGGCTGTGGTCAAAGCGGGGGTTGGAATTCCATTGGTAATGGCGGTAGACAATACGCGGCGCCAGCCTGCCTGAGATTTTTCCATGGTCTCTTTAAAGAAGGGGGCCAGCAACAGGTTGGTAAGATCGGGCTGCGCATCGAAGGCCTCTTTTATCTTGCCAAGGAACGCAGAGCGTATGATGCAACCACCCCGCCACATGAGGGCGATGCCGCCATAGTTGAGATTCCATCCAAACTCCTGGGCAGCAGCGGCCATGAGGGCATAACCCTGGGCGTAGGAAACAATCTTGGAGGCATATAAGGCATCGTGCAGGTCGTTGATAAACTGTTTTTTGTCTCCTTCAAATTTAATGGCAGGGCCCGAAAGCACCTTGGAAGCGCCCACCCGTTCTTCCTTCAATGCCGAAAGACAGCGGGAGAAGACGGCTTCGCCGATAAGCGTTAAGGGGACTCCCAGGTCCAAAGCGGTGATGCCGGTCCATTTGCCGGTTCCCTTTTGTCCGGCCGTGTCGAGAATTTTTTCGACCAGGGGTGAGCCGTCCTCATCTTTATAGGCTATGATGTCGCGGGTAATTTCAATGAGGTAGGAGTCCAGGGGTCCTCTATTCCATTCATCAAATATCTGGTGCATCTCCTCGTGGTTCAGACCCAGTAACTCCTTCATGAGGTGATAGGCCTCGTTGATGAGCTGCATGTCGCCATATTCGATGCCGTTGTGAACCATCTTCACGAAATGGCCGGCTCCGTTTTCACCTACCCAGTCGCAACAAGGGGTGCCATCGTCCACCTTAGCTGCGATGGACTGAAAAATGGGTTTCACCAGGGGCCAGGCTTTGGGAGAACCTCCGGGCATGATCGAGGGGCCTGTCAGGGCGCCTTCCTCACCGCCTGACACACCGGTGCCAATGTAGAGCAAGCCCTTGCTTTCCACATACTGTGTTCTTCGGTTGGTGTCGGGGAAATGGGTGTTTCCCCCGTCGATGATGATGTCGCCGGGTTCCAGATAGGGGATGAGGGTTTCGATGGTGTCGTCCACGGCTTTACCGGCCTTGATCATCAGCATCACTTTGCGGGGACGCTCCAGGGACTTCACCAACTCTTCGATGGAGTGGGTTCCTACAATATTTTTGCCTTTGGCACGTCCTGCCACGAAGTCATCGACCTTGCTGGTGGAACGATTGAATACCGAAACCTGGAATCCCTTGCTCTCCATATTGAGTACCAGGTTCTCTCCCATTACGGCCAGCCCAATAAGGGCTATATCTGATAATGCTTTCATGTTGTTGGATTTTAATAGGTTATTGTTTTTTGAAACGGTCCGGGGAGGATTGATCTTTCCTTCCCCGGGGCTTATTTGATTAATGATTAATCCCGAAATCGGTCTTCGTGTGCCCAAAGACCCACCGCCGGATTCGAAATATAGAAAATTTCTTCGCCATCCGGTAAAATGTTAACCCCATCCTGTAATTTTTCAGGGTTGTATCGTTGGGTCATTTCCGAAAGATCGGCATAATTAAAATACACCGATTCCATATCTTCTTTGGAGATTTTTCCGGGGCAATAGGTGATGTTAAAACGCCCCTCCGAGCTTCCATGGATCAGATGTGCCGCCGCGCCCAGGTTGTTTCTCAACTCCTCATCTGCTTCAACGGCCTCCAGCGTTTTAGGGGTTCCACAGTACCCGTATTTTCTAATCAGCCTATCAATGGTTTTGTCCTCTCCAAACTCTTTGAGGCCCGGGGCTAACACGATGAGCTCAGCGCCATCGGCCAGCGCCATTCGGGTACGGTAGATGCTCTTATTACCCAGCCAGGTGCTTTTAAACTCCGAAGGGTCGAGGTAGACCACCACTTTTTTCAACGGTTCAGGGACCATCTCGAAATTCACTTTGATGGACAGATCGGCGGCTCTTTCAAATACTTCCTCATCATCGCCGATAAAAATGCCGCGTGTCACCAGTTGGCCATCATCCCCGCGTCCTACTACCGTAAGCACATAAACGATGGGTAGGTTTTTGGCAAATTTATCCGAGGCATAATTCAGTACATTGCGCACCGGATTGTTGGCACGTCCCATGATTCGCTCCATGCCGTATACGGCACCAATGAAATGACTCTTATGGATGCCCTCGGATCCGCCGGTGCCTACGAAGATATTTTTGTTATAGTTGGCCATTCCAATTACTTCGTGAGGCACTACCTGACCGATGGAAAGGATGAGGTCGTGTCCGCCTTCCACCAATAGTTTGTTTACCTGAGCCGGCCAGTCGTATTGGACGAGACCATCCGTGATTTGTGAGATGTAATGGCCCGGCACGGTACCCAGGGTTACCACGTCGTTGCGCCAGTCATGAACCCTGAATAACTCCCTGGGGATACCCGGGAACATATGGTCTGTTTCGGCCTGTGACATGGGGTTATGAGTGCCCAGGGCAGGCAATACATCGGCCAGCTGTTCCCTGTAAAAATCGAAAGCATAGCTGGTTAATTCGCCAGCCCTTGAATGGTAGCGCGTATAGTCGGGGGGGATGGCCAGCACTTTCTTTCGGGTGCCCAGTTTCTCCAGGGCCGTAAAAAGCGCTCTTTTTAAATCCTCCGACGACAGTACCTGTTCTTCAGATCCTTCTTGATAATATATCATTTCGGTTTTTTTTATCGCTTAACTCTTGCATTGCCTTCCCAAATACTCCAAATCATCTCCTCGTCGGCGGGTTGTGCATAGTCGGTGAGAAAGGTAGTAGCCAGGGCTCCGCTGGCCCATCCAAACTGGATCCATTTCTCAGGCGACCACTCTTTGAGGATGCCGTAGAGCATTCCGCCCACGAATCCGTCGCCGCCACCAATGCGGTCGAGCACATGGATGGGGCGGGGTTCAATCACGTGCCAGTTGTCGCCCTCCAGCATGAGCGCTCCCCATAGGTGCTCGTTAGCATTAATCACCTGGCGCAGGGTGTTGGCAAAGACCGAGGTGTTGGGATATTTCTCTTTGAGCTTTACAATCATCCCCTTGAAACTATCAATCTTGGCCGAGAGTCCTTCTCCGCCTGCTTCGGGTCCCTGCATGCCCAGACACAATTGAAAATCTTCTTCATTTCCGATGAGAATGTCCGAGACGGAGGCTATCTCATGAAAGATGGCATGCAACTCTTTTTCCCGTCCCTTCCAGAAAGAGGCCCGGTAGTTGAGGTCGAAGGACACACGTGTATTGTATTTTTTTGCCGCTCTCGCCAATTCCAGGCAAAAGATGCCTGTTTCGGGGGATAAAGCGGCGATTAAACCTGAGAGATGAATGATTTGGATGCCTTCTTTCCCGAAGAGACGATCCAGGTCGAAGTCCTTAATGTTTAGGGTCCGGCCTACCTCCCCGGCGCGATCGTTTAAGACCCGGGGTCCCCGGGAGCCAAACCCGCTGTCGGCAATATTGAATTGATGGCGGTAACCCCAGGGATCTCCCTGGGCTACTTCGGGGCCCTCGAAATCCATGTGGCGATTTTTAAGATTGCTCTTAATAAATTGGGCCACCGGACTCTCTTTTACAAAAGTGGTTAACACCTTAACGGGCAGGCCCAGAAAGGAGGCGATGCTGGCCACATTGGTTTCTGCACTGGTGGCCTGCATGGTAAAGGTATTGCTGCTGTGCACGGGTTGTCCGTTCACAGGGGTGATGCGTACCCCCATGCTGGTGGGTACCACCATGGCATAGCTGAACTCTTTTTTTAATTGAAGACTCATCTTGAAGGTTTTATGATTTATAAACTACACCACTCTTTTCTATGCCCAGTTCGAGGCCTCTGAGTTCGGCCATTCCCCTCAATAAACCAATGGCCGAATAACCCGGATTGGTCTCTTTTTCCAGATCGTCCAGGATGGTGTGTCCATGGTCGGCCCGCATGGGGATGATCTCGTCCCGCCGGTTTTGTGCGTGGCGTTTCTTCGACTCTTTTAGGGCGTTGACCATTACGTTATACATGTCTACATCTCCACGCAGGTGGCTGGCTTCATGGAAGCTGTTGAAGCCATCGCGCTGGGTGCTTCGCAAATGCAGGAAGTTGATCCGGTGCCCCAGCCTTTGAACGATTCCCGGAAGGTCATTGTCGGGGCGCACGCCCAGAGATCCCGTGCAGATGCAAAGTCCATTGTAGGCTGAATCGATAATACTCACAATGTATTGAAGATCCGACTCGGTACTAACTACCCGGGGTAAGCCAAACAAGGGGATCGGTGGATCGTCGGGATGGATGGCCAGATTGACTCCCGACTCGATGGCAACAGGAACAATCTGTTCGAGAAAGTACCGGAGGTTTTCCCGGTAACGATCTGAATCAATATGCTTGTATTGTTCCAGTTTTTGTCGGAAATCTTCGAGATTGTATCCCTCCTGTCCTCCGGGAAGCCCGGCAATGATGTTCTTCTGGAGGATGCTTTTTTCTGTTTCATTCATGGACATAAAACGTTTGTGTGCTTCCTCTTTAATCTCGGGGGTGTATTCTGTCGGTGCCCCTTCCCGTTGAAGGATAAACAGGTCGAATGCGGCAAAATCAAGATAGTCGAAAGCCAGAGCCAGTGCGCCATCGTCGAGTTCCAGCGCCAGGTTGGTTCTGGTCCAGTCTACCACGGGCATCCAGTTGTAGGTGAGTACCGGGATGCCCATCTTTCCGACATTACGAATGCTTTGTTTGTATTTTTCTATCCAGGCGTCGCGGGAAGGTTTGCCCTGTTTGATGTCCTCGTGAACAGGGATGCTCTCTATCACCGACCAGGTAAGTCCCCGGGGCCGGGGAGGGGTGACACTATCGTTCCATTCTATGGTTCTTTTCCGTTTCTCCATGGCCTCAACCGTCCATACTTCCCCAATGGGAAAGTCGTGCAACGCGGTAACGATACCCGTTGCGCCTGCCTGTCGGATGTCTGTCAGTGAAACAGGATCATCCGGACCATACCATCTCCAAGTTTGTTCCATTTTTTACTCTTGTATTGTCAAGTATTTGTGGGTCAGGGTTTTAGTGTGATATCTGGTTTGGTTTTCTGTTCCGGGTTAAACACCGCTGAAGGCACTGAAGCCGCCATCCACCGGCACCACAATTCCCGTAACGAACTTCGACCAGTCGGACAAAAGGTACGAGAGGGTGCCGCTGAGTTCTTCGGGTGTTCCATAGCGCTCCATGGGCGTGTTGTTCATAATCTTTTGACCCCGGGGTGTGGATTCGCCCGTTTTTTCGTCTACCAGCAAAAAGCGATTTTGGTTGGTGAGTAAAAACCCCGGAGCTATTGCATTTACACGAACACCCGTTTTGGCAAAATGAACGGCCAGCCACTGAGTGAAGTTATTGATGGCTGCCTTGGCAGCAGAGTAAGCGGGGATGCGGGTTAAAGGGCGATAACTGTTCATGGACGAAATATTGACGATGGCGCCCGAGCTATTTTTCACCATTTCGCTCCCAAAGACCAGACAGGGGAGGAGGGTTCCTTTAAAGTTTAGGTCGAAAACCTTGTCAAATCCTTCTGTCTCCAGATCGAAAAAGGTTTTGGCCGATTGGTCCAGGTCGTCCGAGGTCATTTGCTCTACTTCGGTTGTAGCCTTGGGGGAATTGCCTCCCGCCCCATTGATGAGGTAATCGATGCTGCCCAATTCCTTCAGTACGGCATCGCGGGCTTTTTCCAGTGAGCTGCGGTCCAGTACATTGGCCATCAACCCAATCGACCGGCAACCGGTGGTGGCTTCAATATTTTGAGCGATGGCAGCCGCCGCCTCCTGGTTGAGATCTAAAATGGCTGTTTTTACACCCTGATGGGCCAGGTCAAGTGCCATAGCGGAGCAGATTACGCCTCCCCCTCCGGTAATGACGGCTACCTTATCTTTTAAATTTAATGGTTGCATAATGGAGTTACTTTTTTAATGATTGAATCGTTTGCATTAAGGTCTTTACTTTTAACGTCAGGTCGGCAAAGTTCCCTTCTTTGATGAGTTCTTTGGTGAATAATTTGCTTCCCATACCCACGCAGGTAACCCCCGCCTCGAACCATTGGGTCAGGTTTTCGCGTGAGGTATCGACCCCACCGGTAGGCATGATGTTGGTCCAGGGGCAGGGAGCTTTCACGCTTTTCACAAAAGAGGGACCGCCCACTTCCGAGGCGGGGAAAATTTTTACGAGCTCGGCGCCCAGCTCCTCAGCCCGGCCAATTTCCGAAAGGGTTCCGCATCCGGGGGCCCACATGATTTTACGGCGGTTACAGATGCGTGCCATGTCCTCGTTGAGTAAGGGGGAGACAATGAAATTGGCCCCTGCCTGGATGTAAAGGGCAGCCGTGGCCCCATCCACCACTGATCCGGCCCCCAGAATCATTCCCGGGAGTTCAGAAAGGGCATATTTATTGAGCTCGCTGAAGAGCTCATGGGCAAAGTCGCCCCGGTTAACCCATTCAAAAACGCGGATGCCGCCCTCGTAACAGGCTTTTAAAACCTGTTTAGAGGTTTCCAGGTGGGCGTTATAAAATACCGGCACGACGCCGGTCTCTTTCATTGTTTGAAAAACTTCTATTCTTGTGAATTTAGCCATGATGGTTGCTGTTGTGTTTTCTTTATAGATCAAGGTTTGTGACCAGCTTATCGGGATACTCTTCCCGAAGCATCGCCGCTCATGAGTTTCTCAACCTCCTCAACGGTTACTTCGTTAAAATCGCCCGGAATGGTGTGCTTCAGACAAGAGGCCGCCGTGGCAAAGTGGAGTGCTTTTTCGTCGTCCTGGTAGGTGAGCAAACCATAAATTAAGCCGCCCATGAATGAGTCGCCACCGCCTACCCGGTCAATGATGTGTGTGATTTGATAGGTGGGGGCGGAGATCAGCTTTTGGCCATCGAAGAGAACTCCCGACCAGGTGTTGTGGTTGGCGCTGATGGAACCTCGCAAAGTGGTAATCACCTTTTTAACCCTGGGGTATTGTTGCATGATCTTTTGAGAGACACTGCGGTAGGCCTCGCCTTCTACCTGTCCGCCCTCCACATTTACGCCTTCGGGTTTGATGCCCAATACCATCTCGGCGTCTTCTTCGTTGCCCAACACCACATCGCAGCCAGCTACTAGTTGGGGCATCACTTCCCGGGCTTTCTTCCCGTATTTCCAAAGGTTTTTGCGGTAGTTGAGGTCGCACGATACGGTTATTCCTTTTTTGTTGGCGGCCTCGATGGCTTCAAGACAAACCTCAGCAGCCGATTGTGATACGGCAGGGGTAATTCCCGTCCAGTGAAACCAGTCAGCCCCTTCAAAGATGGCGTCCCAGTCGAATTGACCTCTCTCTACTTCCGAAAAGGATGAGTGGGAGCGGTCGTAAACCACCTTACTGGGACGGGCTACCGCCCCTGTTTCCAGGAAGTAGATGCCCAGTCGCTCGCCTCCGTAAAGGATATGGCGGGTGTCGATGCGATGCTTTTGAAGTTCCATCTCGCAGGCCCGGCCAATATCGTTTTGTGGAAGCCGGCTTATAAAGGCCGCATTCAGCCCATAGTTGGCCAGAGAGGCCGCTACGTTGGCTTCACCACCTCCAAAGTTTATCTCAAAAGCGTTGGCTTGCATAAATCGTTGATAGCCTGGAGTGGAAAGCCTTAACATGATTTCCCCAAAGGTAACAATACGTTTGCTCATGGATGTAGTAAGTTTAATCAGGTATTTTTAGAATCTCTTTTATATTTGGAGTGCTTAAAACTTGAAGTAATCTTTGGCGTTTTGGTAACAGATACCTTCAATAACGGACTTTAACAGCTCCCGGTCGTTGGGGATGTGCCCCTTGTCTACTTCATTTCCCAGGTAATTGCACAGGATGCGTCTGAAATACTCATGCCGTGGGAACGAGAGAAAACTTCTGGAGTCTGTTACCATTCCCACAAAGCGACTCAACAAACCGAGGGCCGAAAGATCTTTGAGTTGCTCTTCCATGCCGGTTTTCTGATCTAAAAACCACCAGGCGGCTCCGAATTGGATTTTTCCCTTTATGGAGCCGTCCTGAAAGTTGCCGATCATGGTTCCCAACATCGCGTTGTCGGCGGGGTTCAAGTTGTAGAGGATGGTCTTTGTCAGTTGATCGGTTTGGTCAAGGCTATTGAGAAAACCGGCTATCTTGTAACTGTCCTGTGGATTGCCAATGGAGTCATAGCCCGTGTCGGGCCCTAAAAGGTTAAACATGCGGGTGTTGTTGTTGCGCATGGCGCCCATGTGAAACTGCTGTACCCAGCCCCGCTTATGATTCATTCGGCAGAGCTCCCGCATGAGAAGGAAACGAAAATTCTCGGTTTCGCCGGCATCGGGAAGGAGCCCATTTAATACTTTTTGGAAGGTTTGTTCCGGGTCGGCCCCTGCATCATTCGAATAATACATTCTTTCAAGGCCGTGATCAGATGCCCGACAACCCATCTCGTGAAAGTAGGCATGACGACTGTCGATGACAGCCACAAGATCTGCAAAGGTTTGGATTGACTTTCCTGAGACTTGTTCCAGTTTTCTTAAATAGGCCACGAAGACCTCCGGCTGGTCTATCTTTAATAGGTTGTCGGGGCGGAAGGTAGGAACCACCTTCACGCTAAAGTCACGTAGTGAAGCATGATGCTCCAGCGAATCGGCCGGGTCATCTGTTGTGCCCACCAACTCAACGTTCATTTTGTTGAGCAGATTTTTTACCGATAAATCTTTGTTCTGCAACATGGCCGATGCCGTGTGATATATCTTATCCGCTGTTTTGGGATTGAGCTGTTCGTAGATGTTAAAATGTCGGGCCAGCTCCAGGTGTGTCCAGTGATACAAAGGATTTCCAATGGTGTAAGGAACGGTCGCGGCCCATTGGATGAACTTGTCGTAAAAGGAAGCGCTCCCGGTGATGTAATTTTCGTTGATGCCATTGGTGCGCATGGCCCTCCATTTATAATGATCGCCTTCCAGCCAAACCTGTCCCAGGTTGTCGAACTGATGATCGGTGGCAATTAGCTCGGGGGATAGGTGGCAGTGAAAGTCAATGATGGGAAGACTTTTGGCATAATCGTGAAATAAGTCACGGGCCGTTTTGGCTTCCAGAACGAAATCGGGGTGGATGAATTTTTTCATGAATGTTGGGTGTTTCCGTTAACGGACACGAAGGTAAATTTTTATTCTGTAGACACCAAACGAATAGAAGTGTTTTTCAGCTATTTATTCCGGAAAAAAATTGAATTGTTTCCGTGGAATCCAAATGAAAATTCTGACATGTATTGAAAGACAGATGATTGGGAGGGGTTGACGTGTTTTTGTCAGGCTGGGTTGTTGACTTTTGGTGTTGGGGTTTCCTGTTGTTTTAAGGTCGAAATCTACAGCTTATGCTTGCATGATTTTTGGGATATAAAATAAAAGAGAAGAAAAAATTGTGTTATTTGTGCAAACGTTTGTATTTTTGCTGTTGTAATTACTTTTTATGGCAAAACAACAAATCACTATATCCGATATCGCGCAGGCGTTGGGGGTTACTCCCTCTACCGTCTCCAGAGCGCTGGCAGGGAATCTGCGGGTGAGTGCAGCCACCCGCCAACGGGTTGCCGATATGGCGGCTAAGATGGGGTATCAGCCCAATGTGCTAGCTTCTTCGTTGCGGCGGGGGACAAGTGATACGGTTGGTATGGTTCTGCCCAGGGTGAATCGCCATTTTTTTAGCCATGTGATTAGCGGCGTGGAAGCGCTTCTTAATCCGGGAGGTTTCAACTTGTTGATTTGTCAGACACACGAGCAATTGGCCCAGGAAAAGAAAGCCTTAAGAACCTTTCTGAACAACCGGGTGGGCGCAGTAATTGTCTCTCATTCCATAGAAACCAGCAGTTTTGAGCACTTAATGGAGGTGGTGGAGGAGGGCACACCTCTGGTGCAGTTCGACCGTACCTCCAGGGTCGTTCCGGGTGTACGTATTGTAAATGATAATTTTTTGGGGGGTCTTAGTGCCACCCGGCATCTGATAAAACAAGGCTGCCGAAGAATTGTCCATATGGCCGGAGCCCTCCATGTGACTGTCTATAAAGAGCGCCTGGAGGGTTATCGATATGCCCTTGAGGAGGCGGGGATACCCTACGATCCTTCGTTGGTGGTGGAGAATTGTATTACTCAGGAGGCCGGCTTCGAGGGGGTTGATCGTTTGTTTTCCACGCATCCGTTGGATGGCATTTTTGCCGCCAGTGATTATTCTGCCCTGGGCGCCCTGAGCTGGCTGAAAAGCCGGAAGGTGAAGATCCCGGATGAGGTGCGTGTGGTGGGTTTTGCCAATGAGCCATTTGCCGAATTAATTGAGCCTGCTCTTTCCTCGGTGGAGCAAAATGCCTTTGAAATGGGTAATCAGATCGCACGGGTGGTGATGAGTTATCTGAGAAACCAGGAGGTGCCCGATGAGGAAATTCAAGTGCCAGTTCGATTGATGGTGCGGGGTTCTTCTGAAAATATTACTCTAATGAGTCAGCCTTAGAAACCATCTTTTATTAGAATGTTTAATCTTTAAAATCTTATATTATGAATTGGGAATTGAGATATGCGGCCAATCCTGTCGATGCAAAAGGGTATGATACCGAACGTCTTCGGAAGGACTTTCTGATAGAAAAGGTTATGGAGCCGGGAAAAATAAATGTGGTGTATTCCCTTTATGACCGGTTTGTTGTGGGAGGGGCTGTTCCTGTGGAATCGCCCTTAAAGCTTGAGCCTTTCGATGAGCTAAAGGCCGACTATTTTCTGCAGCGACGTGAATTAGGGATTATTAACGTTGGTGGAGAGGCATTGATTACCATCGATGGTCAGAAGTTTTCCCTGGGCTTCAAGGAGGCATTGTATGTTGGAAGTGGAAATAAAGAGGTCGTTTTTGCTTCAGTAGATAAGGCTAAACCCGCTCATCTCTACCTGAACTCTGCCCCCGCCCATATGTCCTTTCCTACTAAGAAGATTACGCTGGCCGACGCCGAGGTGGCAGAAATGGGTTCGCTCGAATCTTCCAACCACAGAGTTATCAATAAGTTGATCGTCAACAGCGTGGTGAAGACCTGCCAGTTGCAAATGGGAATGACTGCTTTGCAGCCCGGAAGTGTTTGGAATACCATGCCTGCTCATACGCATACCCGCCGGATGGAAGCTTACTTCTATTTTGAAGTTCCACAGGATCAGGCCATTTGTCACTTCATGGGGCAGCCTCAGGAAACCCGCCATATTTGGATGAAGAATGAGCAGGCGGTGCTTTCCCCCTCGTGGAGTATCCATAGTGCTGCAGGAACCTCTAATTACATCTTTATCTGGGGTATGGCAGGCGAAAATCTCGACTATGGAGATATGGATAAGGCTAATCCCAATGAACTGAAATAGTTAAACAATAAAAAATTTTAGACATGAGTAAAATGAACGAATTGTTCGATCTTAGTGGTAAAGTAGCCTTAGTTACAGGAGGTACCCATGGCATTGGTATGGCCATCGCAAAGGTGTTGGGAAGTGCAGGCGCGAAAATAGTGGTAAACGATCTTTCCCAAGAGAAGCTGGACGCCTGTAAGAAGGAGTATGCCTCTGCGGGGATAGACGCCTTTACCCTGGTATTTAATGTAACCAATGAGGAAGATGTCGATAAAGGGATTTCCCTGATCGAGGAGAAGGTCGGTCCCATTGATATTCTGGTTAACAACGCCGGTATCATCAAGAGGATTCCCATACTGGATATGCCTGTGGCTGATTTTAAACAGGTGATTGACGTGGATCTGGTGGCTCCTCTAATCGTCGCTAAGCGGGTTGCCCCTGGTATGATAAAGAGAAGAAGCGGGAAAATTATCAATATGTGTTCCATGATGAGTGTGTATGGTCGGAACTCTGTGTCGGCCTATGCTTCGGCCAAGGGAGGACTCAAGCTGCTTACGGCTAACATGACCTGCGAATGGGCCAAATACAATGTTCAGATTAACGGCATTGGGCCGGGGTATATTGCGACCTCACAAACCGCCCCTATCCGTGAAAACGGACACCCTTTCAACGATTTGGTGATGACCCGTACACCCGCCGGACGCTGGGGTGAACCCGAAGATGTTGGTAATGCAGCTCTTTTCCTGGCCAGTAAAGCCAGTGATTTTGTCAATGGTCACGTGTTGTACGTGGATGGAGGTATTCTGGCAAACTTTGGATATGTAAAAGGAGAAAATGATTTGGACTAATCGGTAGTCATAAAGCTTCGGATATTTTTGTTCGAACCAGCTAAATCCCAAAGGCCTTAGATTTCTTGCTTTTGTTGTGTTTTGATCTATAATCGACTCGAACCTTAAAGGGTCAGAGCGCTATGTTTTGCTTATTGTTTATTAATTTTTTGAACCCAAAATTATGCAGTTACCTAATTCTTTCATAAGACTTTTAATCGTGTCTTTGAGTGGGCTCCTTATGGCCACCGGATTTAGTAAGGGTCAGGAACCTCTTACTTTTAGACAAAAAACAGCCTTCGACAGGGAGGTGATCCTTGAGTCCATGTACAGTGCCAAGGAATGGCAGGAAGCCCAGCATGAAGGGCCCGTGCCCACCAACTGGCTTACGGGAACCCTTTATACGGGTGTGTTTGCATGTTTTGAGGCTACGGGAAAGACTGAGTTTCTGGATGCCGCCAGGGAGTGGTGCATAGCGGCCGACTGGCGCTGTGGTGAAACGCGACCTCTTCATGCCGATGATATCTGTAGTTCGCAGACTTTTCTGGATGTTTATAGTCACGATAAAGATCCTTCCCAGATCGGGCCTATTAAGGACTTGATTGATCAGTATTACGTTGGCGCCGGGGTTATTGATCGAAAATTGATGGGGCACTCCATCTGGAAAGAAGCCTCCCGACCGTTTACCGGCCGAAATTTGTGGTGGTGGTGCGATGCATTGTACATGGCGCCTCCTGTACTGGCACGGTTAGGAACGCATACAGGGGATTCTAAATATTTCGACCTCCTTCATAAATACTATTGGGATGCTAAGGCCTTTTTATTCGATCCTGAGGAGCATTTGTTTTACCGCGACCAGGGTGCTTTCCCTGAAAAAACAGGAAATGGAAAAAAACTTTTTTGGGGCCGGGGCAATGGCTGGGTAGTGGGTGGCCTGGTTCGTACACTGGATTATTTGCCCGATAGCGATCCAATGAAAAAACAATATCTCCAACTGTTTCAGGAGATGATGCTGACGATTGCCAAATATCAAAAAGAAGACGGATTATGGAGCGCTTCCCTTAACGATCCCAAATGGTTACCTGAACCTGAAACCAGCGCCTCTTCGTTTTTTACCTTTGCTTTGGCCGCCGGAATCAATCGCGGCTGGCTGGATTCAAAGGTTTATTTGCCGGTTTTGATCAAAGGGTGGGAAGGCTTGTTGGGCTGTTTGCGTGAAGACGGAAAACTTGAATGGGCACAATTGGTGGATTATGCCCCCCGAACGGTTCGGCACGAAGACCATAAGAATTACGCACAGGGAGCGTTTCTGCTGGCTGCTTCCGAAATCTACAAACTCAACTTAACCCCCAAAAAGTACCAGGAAAGTATCGGCGATAAACGCATCATCACTTTTTCGAAAGAGGGGGCCTGGACCTGGTATAATGATGAACGGGTGGTTTTCTGGAACGATTATCTGGTTTTAGGCAATGTAAATAACCAGGGTGAGAGTTCGGTTACTCAGTATTTGCTGCCCGGGAAATCCTCCGGGGATCGCTTGAAATCCTTCCCGCTGAGTACCTGGAAGGAGAAAGATGACCATAATAATCCCGCCTTGCTTCCTTTGAGTAAGGATCGTTTGCTGGCTGTGTATGCACGACACGGCACAAAAAGTGAATTTAACAGTCGGATCATCTCCGGAAGATTCCAAATAGGACCGGAGGATACGGTTGCCCGGGAGGCAAGGGTGACCTATTCGAACCTCTACCGGCTGGAGGCGGAAAATGGTCGTGTGTATAACTTTTTCCGTGGGAAAGGGTGGAACCCAAATATGGTCACCAGTGATGACCAGGGTGCTACCTGGTCGGATGCTCTCGAATTGTTTCGGTCGGGTGACAATTCTACCCGTCCCTATGTGAAGTATGCCAGCGATAATCAGGAGCGGATCGACCTTTTTTATACCGATGGACATCCTCGTGACGAAGCGGAAAATAATGTTTACCATGTATTCTATCAGAAAGGGAACCTGTTTAAAAGCAATGGAAAAAAGATTCGTTCTCTGGAGGCAATAAAGAGTGACCCCTTGAGTCCTAAGGAAGGGACCATGATTTTTGATGGCTCGGGAACGGATGGTCGTGGCTGGGTGCATGACTTTGAACGAGGCGAAAATGGTGAATTGGCCGGGGTTTTTATCTCCTCACCCGATGGAGATGAAGGTCTGGACTTGCGCTATCGGTATGCCTGGTTTAATCCCGGGAAGAAGAGATGGAATAATTATGAAATGGCCTTTGCCGGACCCCATCTTTATGTTCCCGAGAATCATTATGCCGGCGGGATTTGCATCGATCCGGCCGATATCAATGTGGTCTATCTCTCTTCGTCTCTTAATCCTTCCACCGGAAAACCCAATGGGACCGGTAAGTTTCAGATTTTTAAAGGCATCACCGCCGATCATGGACAAACCTGGACGTTCGAACAACTGACCTTTGATCTTAAACACGACAATCTGCGACCCGTTGTTCCCCGAAACAGGCCTGAGGATATTGAAGAGTGTGTGGTCTGGTTTAGAGGGGATTATCAAACCTATACCGATTACAATTGTGAAATTGTGGGTTTTATCAGCGGAATAAAATAGCCCTTGGGGAGAGAATATTGGGATTCAGGAAATTACCTGGAGCGAACCGAAAATCCCCAATAAATTTAATCTCGTGAACAATAAAAGTTAAAGCCGGTGCAACTTGAGCACTTAAACGAAAAATAGATTTTTACCGGACAATAGTGAACCGGATTAATAAAAACATTATGGAATTAAAAACATTTTTTTGGGGGAGTTTGCTGGGAACGCTTGCTGTTAGCTGCAATTCCTCAGGTGATTATGTGGTCGATAACAGTGGGTCTGAGCTGTCACGAACCGATTTGGCTGTGGTAATCTCCAGGGCCGATGTTAATGAATACCTGGCTGTTCCGGAAGGGAACCAATATGTGGTAGCCCTCGACGATAAGGGCGAGGTTTTGCCCTCTCAAAACGATGATCTGGATGGGGATGGCCAGTGGGATGAGTTGGCTTTTTTGGTTGATGTAGAGGGTGAATCCCAAAAGAGGATTCATTTTGAGTTGCGTTCATCCGCAGAGATGCCTCTCTTTCCCAGACGAACCAATATTCGGTTTGGGTATCAGGGGGAACCCTTTGCTGAAGTGGTTTCCGCCGAAAGGTTAAAGACTTCAGACAGCCCAAGCAGTTCAGCTGCCTGGCAGATGGAGGGTCCCACCTGGGAAAATGATGTGGTGGGCTTTAGAAATTATTATGACGCCCGAAATGGGATGGATATCTATGGGAAGCGAACCCAGGAAATGGTGTTGGACTCGGTGGGTATTCGTGGTCAGAACTACCACGAATTGGATGACTGGGGCATGGATATTCTGCATGCCGGAAACTCCCTGGGGGCCGGTGCTATTGCGATACGTGTGGGGGATCGTACCACCCGGGTAGGAATCATGCAACGAGGCACCTATCGTTTTGTCACCGAAGGTCCCGTGCGGGCCATCTTTGAATTGGGCTTTGAGGGGGTTGAAGTGGCTGATCGTCGCTACAATCTGCGTCATGAAATTTCTATTTATGCCGGCGACCACTTCTACCGGAGTCGGGTGTGGGTCGACGGATTGAAAGGGGATGAAGAACTGGTGGCCGGGATTGTAAACATCCATCAGAAAGAGTCTTTTCAGGTAGATGTTCCCGGATTTAACATTGTGGGCTCACACGGGCCTCAGGCCTTTTTGGGCGAAAATCTGGGAATGGCGCTTCTGGTGCCCGAGGATGAGTTCGTGGGGTCCTGGAAAGCTCCCGATACGGGTGACGGGATTGTGGAAACTCATCTGGTTAGCATGAAGCTCTCCAACAGGAAACCTACTGATTTCTGCTTTTTTGTTGGATGGGAGTACCAGGATAAGGGATTTGCCCGGTTGGATTATTTTAAGGAAATGGTTGCTAAGGCAACTCTTCGGCTCAAGAAATAATAACCTAATTCCAGGTTCGTCATTTGGGGAAAAGAAAAAGCCCAAATAGCCGGGAAAGGAAGGGGATAGAGGCGAGAGATTAGAGGAAAGAGGTTAGAGGGAAGGGAATAGAGGGAAGAGGCTAGAATTTAGAAGTTGGAGGTTGGGGGTTTGGATGGTAAAGGAGTGAATTGCTGGAAATTAATACAGTGTTAAAGAATGTTTTGAGGCGGAGTTTTTCGGCGCTTGCGGTTTTTTTTGCTTGATTCTAACGACTGATTCAGAAAAAGTATAAGGGGGCAGATATCAGATTGACCTGATTCTGCCCCCTTTCATTATTGACTTTTTCTATAATGGCCTTATTTATTACCCTCTGGTTATTTGGTGAAGGTGTAGCTGATGCCTATCATTATTAAATCGGTGGACATGTCATAGGCGACTTCACTGCCGGGGATGGCGCCATAAGGTGGGTAAGTAGAGGCGAACATGGGGTTAAGCAATTGCCCTGAAGTTTTTCCTCCGCTGGATCCGTGATGGTACATGGCATCAAAATTAATTTTAGCGCTTGCCTTAAAGGTTAGTCCAAATTGGAAGGCATTTTTAATGATGGCCGTGGCCGGTACATTATAGAAGGCTACCTCATCGCTTATGGGGTTGGAGCTGTACGTGTAACCCGCCCGCAGAGGCAATTTGTTGATTCCTTTGTACTGAATCCCTGCCGATAGAATGGTGATGTTTTCCCAGCCAAATCCTGCCACTGAGGCCGTTTGGGTCCAGCCGGTGGTCGAAAAACCGTCGGTATTCTCGTAATCGACCATTCTGTAATCAAGAGCCAGATCAAAATCAGCTGCTGAGTAGCCTAACCCCAGTGATAGTATGGCCGGATAATCCATGTTAAATTGGCTGGTGCCGGTGGAAGCATCGAGATAGGTGTTTTCGAATTCAAAATCGCTAAAATATTGGGTGGTTTTATACGAGGCGCCCGCCTTAAATCCCGTCCCGCTGTCGAAAAACAACCCAAACTGGCCCCCAAAACCGGTAGCTGTGGCTTTATTGGTGTTTGGATACCCAACTCCGGGAACCATCGAGGGATTGGCTGTAGGGTTGGGCATTAATTCCAGAGATGCATAATTAAAGGTGGGCTCTATCCCAAATGAAAGCTTATCCGACAACTCATAAGCCCAGGTAAATCCTACCTGTAACAACATATAGTCGGATTCGATCCTGCCAAAGCCGCCCGCGCTTTGGGGCATATTTATGGGGTTGGATTGGCTCTCGGGGAAGGTCACCCCGAAGCCGCTAATGCCAAAGGCCGAAGCACCAAAGGTGTGCCTGCTGTCTGCTTTTCCCCAGACCATGGACAGAGCAGGCATGGGTGAAACACCCCGGTCATCTTTTGTGGTTCCGCTGTAGAAATTTCCTGTAGGACTACCCATTTCATCGAATTCCGGAACCGTAGAACTTAATTCCGGAGAGGAGAAGAACATCCCAATGTCGAATTTTATGGTTTGTTCGTTAAACGCCGAGATGGAAGCCGGATTCCATTGAAGTGCTCCTGAAATGTCAAGTGGTTGAGCGGTGGCAGCCCCCCCCATCGACATGTTTACCGCACCAACTCCCTGCATAATATGCCCTGCCTGGGGAAAGGCCGTGGTCGAAAGAAGGGCGATGCAAAAAAACAGAAATAACTTTTTCATAGCTTGGTTTCCTTTAATTGAAAGAATGTAAATATATAGATACCAAGTTAAGGCTAATTGTTAAATAAGGAAAGGAAAAGATTAAAAATGTTGGCTGATTTTTTGTTCCAAAACATTTGTGTGCGGGAAAAATTTTGGTTTATGCTTTAAGGTGTTGATTTTCCATTGGTTAGTTGGCTTGTAGAAATAGCTTGGTTTTCCGGGGAAAGGGTCGTTAGAAAAGGATTTGAATTTTTTGACGCTTCTCTGGCCCAACGGTGTTTTAATATAATTGAATTCTGTTTTGCCCGGTATTGTTACAACCAGGTTTTGCTCATTGGCTTCTCTAAACGCAAAATTTTGGGTTACTTATTTTAGCTGCTCCAAAAAAAGTAAAAGCCCTTGCGGCTCTGTCACATATAAAGAAGAAACCTTTGTTACCGGACCATATGGATTCCAAAATAGAATAAAAAAACCCGGGGGAAGCCCGGGTTTTTTTATTTGGTGAAGCAATTGTTGTTATTTCACAATGTCAATCAATTCCACATCAAAGATAAGGGTTTCATTGGGACCGATATCATTTCCCTGGCCTCTAGAGCCATAGGCCAAATCAGAGGGGATATACAGTTTCCATTTCGAACCTGTAGGCATCAGCTGAAGCGCTTCCTGCCAGCCTTTGATAACCCCATTCACTCTAAATTTGGCGGTATCGCCGCGCTCCACGGAGCTGTCGAATACAGTGCCATTCAGAAGGGTTCCGTGATAGGTAACTTTGACCTGATCGGTCGCTGCTGGTTTGGCTCCATTACCCTCTTTTAAAATTTCGTATTGAAGGCCGCTTTCCAGAGTGGTTACATTCTCTTTTTGCCCATTTACTTTTAAAAATGCTTGTCCTTTTTCCAGATTCTGTAGCCCTGTTTCCTTTGCCTCAGCTTCTTTTTTGGTTCTTGTTGCCTCAAACGCCTGACGAAGGAAGGCATCTGCCGTCATTTCGGTAAAATGAGATTTGCCATAAGCCAGTTCGTTGAAAAAACCTTTTTTAAAGAGGTCGATATTGAGGGTGTCGAACTGGTTTTTTCTAAAGTCGACATATCTCTCCTGAAGGGCTGCCTTTGAAAAGGCTTTGGCAACCAGCTTATAGTCGATGGTGTCGAAAGGGCTCTCAGCCACTTTCTTTTTCCAGGTTAATGCTTCAAAATAGCCTAATGCATAACTTACACTGTCGATTTGAGAATTCATTTCGGCTTTGCCGGTATTGGGGACCTTGTTACATCCGGCAACTAAAAAAAGTGCCACGGCCATTGCCGCGATAAAATAGTTCTTTTTCATAAAGGTTGATGAAAGTTTAGTATAAAACATCTGTAAAAAAAATTGTTTGTCTCTTTGCGGGGGAAAGGTACAAAAAAGCGATAAAATATTGGTGCTATCTTAAATAACTCGAACACTTAAATTTTTGTGGCCCTTATTATTTCTCTTTTTCCTGGCGGGCCCGGGATTTTTTCGATGGTAAACCCGGCACTCTTCAGAGCTCTCTTTACTGTTCCTTTTACGCTGTAAGTGGTGAGTATTCCTCCCGGCCGCATGGCTTTCCCAAGCTTCTCAAATACCGCGGGGGTCCATAATTCAGGCTGTTTGTCCGGGCCAAAAGCATCAAAATAGATGAGGTCGAATAGTGAATCGGGACGGTAAGTCAACAGGTCTTGTTCCATCTTCAATAACTCAAAATGAGGTGTGATGGCGCGGGGTGTGTCCCACCTGGCCTGATGCATGAGGTTGAAAAAGGTTTGTGCGTCGGGATGTTTAAGGCGTTGGGGATAATTTATTTTTGAAACCATCTGGGGTGATAACGGATAGCGTTCCAGGGTGTGGTAAACAATCTCTTTATCGGGCGCCTCAAGGAGCGTGAGAAGTGCATTTAATCCGGTTCCAAAGCCAACCTCCAAAATTCTTATTGCTTTGCCCGGAAGGTGCTTAAGACCTGCGTTAATGAAAATATGCATCGATTCTTGTAAGGCACCATGTGTGGAGTGATAATGTTCATCTATATCGGGTCTGTAAAAGGTGGTTGAGCCATCATCGGATATCTTAACTTCAATTATAGGGCCTTGTGTTGGGTTCATTTTGTTGTTTTTTTGCCTGATATTAAGGGTTCAGGGCGTCCACCAGCTAACGGGTGTGCTTCCCTGAATTGACCAACTCACCATAGGATATGGTGGATAAGAGGTTCTGCGCCTTTTTTAATAAACAAAAATATTTGCGTCTAAAATTAAAGTAAATCTGCTAAACTTGCAGAATGGTGCGAAAAATCATCCACATCGATATGGACGCTTTTTTTGCTTCTATCGAGCAACGCGACCATCCGGAGCTAAAGGGTAAGCCTGTGGCGGTGGGGCGGGGAAGCACCCGCGGGGTGGTGGCGGCTGCCAGTTATGAAGCCCGAAAGTTTGGGGTGCATTCGGCTATGCCTTCGGTGGTGGCTGCGCGCAAATGCCCCGATCTGATCTTTATGCCCCCCCGGTTCGAGGTTTATAAGAGTGTCTCCGCTTCGGTGATGAACCTCTTTCGCGAATATACCGATCTGGTAGAACCCTTGTCGATTGATGAGGCCTTTCTGGATGTGACCTCCAACAAAAAAGGGATGCCCTCGGCTACCCTGATTGCCCGCGAAATCAAATCACGAATATTTGAAATGACTGGATTGAGAGCCTCTGCCGGAATCAGTATCAACAAGTTTTTGGCCAAGATTGCCTCCGATCAGCGCAAACCGGATGGGTTGTTTGTGATTAAACCAAACGAAGTGATGTCGTTCATTGAAACACTGCCGGTGGCCAAATTCTATGGGGTAGGTCCCCGCACCGCTGAGAAAATGCATGAGCTGGGCCTGTTTTTTGGTAAAGATCTTCAACTGGCCGATCCTCAGCTGTTGATTCGTCATTTTGGGAAAGCCGGCCACTTTTTTTATCAGGTGGCACAGGGTGTTGATAACCGGCCGGTGATGCCTCACCGGGTGCGTAAATCGGTGGGCATCGAGAGTACCTTTCTGGAAGATTTGGCAGACTTGGATCAGATGTTGGAGGCCCTTTCCGAATTGGAAGAGGGGCTGTGGAAAAGAATCCTCCGACATGGGCGGTTCGGAAAAACACTCACCCTTAAGGTCAAATACAGCGACTTTGAGCAGATTACCCGGTCGCAATCGTTTTTACAGCCCATAACCCTTCGGCCTGAAATACATCGGGTGGCCGCCGATCTGCTGCGTTTGGCCAATCCTCAAAAGAGGGTGCGTCTGCTGGGAATTACCCTCTCTAATTTTGAGGAGGAAGCCAACGCCGACCCCCTCCAATTGACCATCGATTTTGATTAACCTCATTGAAATTGGTGGCCGCAGTTCCTGGTCGGGGACCAAACCTTTTTGGGGTCGATGGGCCTGAATCGGTCAATTTGAGTTAATTTTACATTTTATTGGTTGTGACAGCGGGCTATTTAATAGACTGGCCCGTAAAAATTCTCTATCGTAAGAAGAGCTGTAGTGCGATCGTTTATTGTAGGATAATTAATTACGTTCTTTCTTTACTCGATCAAGGATTTTGTAACCAGGATTAAAGATGATGCATTAACTTGAAAAAATGTGGTTTCATCTTATTGATAATAAACAATATATAAGTGATCATTGGTGTTTTGATTTGAATTGATATATTTACCCCGAAGGGGTTTTACCCTGATTAACCGTGGGAGCAACCCACGGTTAAGACATGAAAACTCTCTGGCAACCCCGGAGGGGTTGAATAATTAACCCGATGTACAAGTTTAATATTCAGCCCCTTCAGGGCTGTGGTATTCAGGTCATAGTCTACCGTGGGTTAGCACCCACGGTTATTCATATTTTGCCACTCTGTGGCAGGATTAATGTTGAAATCAAACGCAGAAGCAATAAGCCAGGATAATAAATTAATGATGAAGATTAAAAGAGTTTTATTTATTGTAGCGATGCAGGTGGAAGCTCAACCGCTTATCGACCATTTTTCTTTAACGGAAGATAGCACCTTTGCGCCTCATCTTCCTGCCTGCGCCTGGATAGGAGAGTATAAGAACTTGTCCCTGATGGTGGTGGTCAACGGGAAGGATGAGGAGACCGGGATGGATCTGATCGGCACGCAGGCTGCTACTCTGTCGACTCATGTGGCCATCGAAACTTACCACCCTCACCTGTTGATCAATGCAGGAACTGCCGGTGGTTTTGGTGCCAATGGGTCTGAGATCGGAGATATTTACCTGAGCCACAAAGAGGTGGTTTTTCACGACCGCCGGGTACCCGTGGATAAGTGGGAACGCCAATGTATTGGTTACTACCCGGTTTGGGACGTGACGAGGCTGGCCCACCTCGGGTTTAAAACCGGGGTGGTCACAACCGGAAATTCCCTGGACATGCCTCCTGTGGATGAACAGAGAATCAAGGCCATCGGGGGGGAGGTAAAGGATATGGAAGCTGCGGCTGTGGCCTGGGTGGCAAAGATTCACCAGGTGCCCATGTTTTGTGTTAAAGCCATCACCGATCTCATGGATTCGGGTATTCCTACCTCCCAGGAGTTTCAAACCAACCTCAATCTGGCTACCCAAAACCTGAGAGAGGCTTGTTTTAAGATTGTGGAGGAATTTACAAAACGGTAAATTGTCTGGTTATTGTTAGCGAACCGCTGGTGAAACAGAATAGGGATTGATGATTCCCGTGCTTATGTCGGGAATGGTAAAAATATTGCTTTCATAAAGTTCTGTTGTTGGATTTACCTGAAAAGTGTCTGTCAGATGAACCCAATTTTCAATAGCTAAAATGTAAAACGTAATTTTATTGTACCTTTGTGTGGAATTCAGAGGCAAGATGTCTCTTTGTGCTGATATAAAGGGAATAATATAAATACAGAGTTATGGAAAAAGCAGAAATACACACCGCAAAAGGCGTGATGAAAGTGGAATTTTATCACAACGATGCCCCCGCAACGGTGGCAAATTTTATTAAACTGAGTAAAGAAGGGTTTTACGATGGATTGGCCTTTCACCGTGTGATCCCGGATTTTGTAATTCAGGGAGGATGTCCTCTATCAAAGGATATGAGCAATCCAAGGGTAGGAACAGGGGGCCCGGGCTACCAAATAAAGTGCGAGTTGGACGGCGAGAATCAGTATCATGACCGCGGCGTTCTCAGTATGGCACATGCCGGAAGAGATACCGGTGGATCGCAGTTCTTTGTTTGCCATGGCCGGCAAAACACCCAACATCTCGACCGTCAACACACATGTTTTGGGAAAGTATATGAGGGCCTAGAGGTGATTGATGCCATTAGAGCAGGAGATAAAATTGAGAAAATTGTGATTGTTTAATAAGGGACTAAGCCCTTAAGAAAGAAAATTAAGTAATATGAATTTTGAAATTTCAGGAAGCCTGATTTTAAAAGAGGATATCACAGAGATCTCCTCAAAATTTCGGAAGCGTGAATTTGTGATCGAAGTGACCAATGAACGCAACACCGATTGGAACGACTTTATCAAATTTCAACTCACACAGGATCGCTGTGAGTTGATCGATCCTTTTAATGTGGGAGACCAATTGAAAGTTAGCTTTAACATTCGTGGCAGAAAGTGGGAGAAGGATGGACGCGTCAATTATTTCTCCAATCTGGAAGCCTGGAGGGTTGAGAAAGCCGGCGATGCACCCGCTGCAGGTGCGGCCAATCCGGAGTATTCCTCCGCCGATATTCCCCCAGCCGGTGACGACGAGGATCTTCCCTTTTAACGTAGAAAATAACGATCAAAGAATCACTGTTTAATAATAAAAAGAGTCCCGCGAAATCGGGACTCTTTTTATTTGGTGCCGGATTTATTTTGTGGTGAATGGTTTCAGGGGATATGCCGGGCCTACCGGGGGCTCATCGGAATTTCCAGTTTAAGGCTTCTGTGCCCTTTTATATCATTTGGGTTTATTTGCTTTTCCTGTGGTTGGAACAATCGTTTCATGAACGAGAGGGTTGAATAGTTGCCGGTCTTCATATAAAACTCAAACCGACCATCCGGTCCGGTAATCCATTCGCCGGAGCTTAATCCATTCGTGTTGAGTGTGATGTATACCTGGTCGAGAGGTTCTCCAGTCACTTCATCCACCACCACTCCCGTGATCCGGGTGTATTCCAGTTTCCGGGTGCGGCTAAAGGCATAAAGGTCATCGTTGCCTTTCCCTCCGGGTCGGTTGGATGCAAAATAGCCGCTGGTTTCATCGCCGATGAACCAGATGCTGAAGTCGTCGTAAGGCGAGTTTAAAAAGGCTCCGGCATTAATGGGGGGCCAAAATTCATTGTCGTCCCATTGTGCCAAAAAGATATCCAGCCCTCCTAATCCGGGATGGCCATCTGAAGCGAAATAGAGATCGCCGTTTTTGGTGATGAAGGGGAACACCTCATTGCCGGGGGTGTTTATGGTTGGCCCCAGGTTAACGGGAGAGGAGAGAAAACCCTTTCGTTGTTGGCTGTAATACAGATCGAGTCCGCCGTATCCACCCGGCATATCCGAGGCAAAGAAGAGGGTTTTCCCATCTTTCGAGAAAGCCGGGTGCATAATGGAATATTCCTGTGCTCTGAGTGGAAGAAAGGAAGGCCGTGAGCTCCATTCACCCTTTACCAGGTTAAAAACCAGAATGTCGAGGTTTTGTTGTTGATCTTTTGAGCTGTTCTGAACATTGGAGGTGACATACATCCTGAGTCCGTCAGGACTGAAAGCTACCGGCCCGTCATTTAGTGCACTCCAGGTGTTGGGAGCAAAGGGAACGGGTTTATCCATCGAGGTAAAATCCAAAATGGTAGAGGCATAGAGATCAAAAAATGGTTGTCGGTTGCGCACGTCACGTCGATTAATGATGGACCGGTCCCTTTGGTTGGAGGTGAATACCAGCTGGTCGTTGTGGATGGTAGGCCCAAATTCAGAGGCGGAAGTGTTGATGTTCAGTAGATAAAGACTCCACAAGGCCGAATCCTGCTTTATTGTCAGCAGAAAATCTTCAGTAGAAAGCCCGTTGATGCGGGGGGATTTGCCAACCAGTGACCGGTAACGCTGGATGTTCTTTTCGGCTTCCTCGTATCTTTTCAGCTTTTCCAGTTCTTTGGCTAAATGGTAATAGGTCTCTTTTTCAACATCGGGAAAGGCCAGGGTTTTTTGATACCACTCTACGGCCTGCGTGGGCTGATCGAGCAGGCGATAGCAGTCGGCTATTTTTCGGGTAACATAATAGTACGACTCCCCCCTATTCAGGAGTTTTGTGTAGGCATTGAGGGCCTTGGTATAGTCGTAGGCCTTGAGCCAGTTGTCGGCTTTCTTCATAAGTCTGGACGGTTCCTGAGCACCCGTAAGGGTGGGAACCGCTAGAATTAGAATTAAAGCAATGCTAAAAATAGCGCGGGCTCTTGATTTTTTCTTTTTTGAAATTAAATTCATAGTTGATCATTAGTTCGTGGGTGCCGCTGTGAAAGCTTCTGAGTTCGTTGGTGTTCATGTCAAAGGCATATCCAAAGCGAAGTTGAGGGGTGATTTGTATGTGGCTGATGGCCCCCAGGGCATCTCCCGGCCTGATCATTCCTCCTATCCACAAGGTTTCTTTTATTAGAAAGGTGGCGCTCAGATCAATGGACAGAGGGGCCGCCTGGGTAAATCGTGTCAGAAACGAGGGCTTAAGTTTAAGCCCCGGGGAAAGATCAAATACCAGTCCCCCCATGACGAGAAAGAGTCTTTGTTCACTGCCAGGATCTTCGGTTTGCACATCCCCCGAATCGGAGAACTTATTTTCGAAGAGCCGGGGTATCGAGATGCCCGCATAGAAGCGGTCGCTGTACATAAAAGTCCCAAATCCAAAGTTAGGCAGCCAATCGTTGGTGGCAGCCGTATTATAGGCTGGATCGTCCGATCCTATTTCCAATAGGAACTCTGTATAATCAACCTGGAAATGAGTCATCCCGCCGCGAAGGGCCATCGAGAGGTTTATGGTTTCGCTCAACTGTAAACGATAGGCATAATCGATCCAGGCCGCGCTGTTTTTTACCGGACCTATTCGGTCATGGATAAGGGTAAGGCCGGCACCAAAGTTAAGATGACTTACCGGTGAGTGAATCGAAAAGGTTTGCGTGGAGGGGGCCCCATCGAACCCTACCCATTGGTGTCGCGACAACAACATGGTGCTCAGCATCCCACGGGTGCCGGCGTAGGCTGGGTTTAGAGCCAATGTATTGAACATGTATTGGGTGTAGATGGGATCCTGCTGCGCGGTCACCTGTCCGGTGCCTGTGAACAGCAATATCCCGGTTACAGCAATCCAATAATATCGTATTATAAATTTCATATATCAGTAGGTTATTCTCGTGAAAAGCCTTGTTGCTCTGAATCCGGAGTCCTGAACCCCAAACTCAAAACCATGAGCCTTTTTTTGTGCTGCACCTCTGGTGCTTTTTCTGCCTTCTGTTTCTCCTCAATCTTCTTTTTCAATCTTCTGTCTTTCGTCTTCCAACTCCCCAATCATCTCTTTATATATACGGTTCCCTTTTCAACTCTTTCACCCAGTTTTAAAATATAGAAATAGGTTCCTTCGGCGAGTTGATCAGAGCCCAACATACCGCTGCTGCCTCTACCGTCCCAGGTATTGTCGTATCCCTTTTTGTGATACACCAGGCCACCCCAGCGGTTGTAAATGAACAGCTCATTAGTGGGAAAATCGCTTATCCCTGGTATCACCCAGGTATCGTTAATCAGGTCGCCGTTGGGTGAAAAGGTAGAGGGCACTTTTAATCGATCTCCGCAATCGTCGAAGGCGTCCCTATAGTTAGGAAGTCCATCGTTGTCGCAATCTTCGAACCCTTCCACACTATCGTTGATGCCGTCGTTGTCCGAGTCCGAATCGAGGTAGTCGGGAGTGCCGTCCCCATCGGTATCTCTATAGGGCTCATTGCAAATGTCCAGGGTTCCGGCTTCAATGCTGTCGGGAATGTTGTCTCCGTCGGAATCGCCTTCTAAAATGTCGGGGATGTGGTTCCCATTCAGGTCGGCCGGTATAATAAACACAACTACCAATGCCGTGTCGCAGGCCCCCAGTGGATCACAGACCCTATATTCCAGTAGGTCGGTGTTGCAATAGACATCCGTTTGAGCCTGGTAAGTGAGGCTGCCATTGGGGTCGAGTTGGATGGTTCCGTAAAGGGTTTCTGTTTCGGAAATTAACGTGTAGGTGAGAGCCTGGCCTTCTGCATCGGCATCGTTTTCGGCTACCCAAATTGAGCCAAGGGTACCGTCCATTACTCTAAGGGTGTCGTTAACTGCCAGGGGGGCGGTATTGCCTGCGGTAACCTGCAGGGTCACCAGAGCCGTGGCACAAGCACCTTCGGTGTCGCAAATGCGATAAGTAAATTCATCAACCCCGAAAAAGTCGGCAACGGGTTGATAAAATATCTCTCCGGTTTGTGGATCCACATTTGTGGAGCCATGGACAGGGTTTACGGTAACCGTTAGTGTCGACGGATCGATATTGTCTTCCGGATCGGTGTCGTTGGCCAAAACAGCAAGCCAGGCGCCTGTTGCTCCTAACTGAGCGTAGGCATCCGGGAAGGCGTTGGGAGGGTCGTTTTGGGCCACTACTTCAATGGTTACCGTGGCCTCCATAAAGGCCCCTGTGGGGTCGGATACACGATAAACAAATTGATCGTTGCCATGATAATTTACATCAGGTTGGTAGTTAAAGGTTTGTGATTCTGGTATTTCGGTAATGGTTCCGTGTCCGGGTTCTGAAACCAGGGTGAGGATCCATGTGGAGCGATCATGATCCACGTCCGTATCGTTGGCCAAAACATCCAGAACCACTTGGGTGTCTTCATTGGTCTGGAAAAAATCATCGGTTGCCACAGGGGCATCGTTAACCCCAAGTACTACAATGGTGACGGTGGCTTGATCCACCGAATCCACGGGGCTGGTGATTTGATAGACAAAGGTGTCGGAACCAAAATAATCGGGATCGGGCTGATAGGTGAAGCCTCCGGGACTGAATTCATCAGTGAGACTTCCGTGAAGCGGGCCGGAGACCACTGTAAGGGTCATCGTTTCAATATCGTGGTCGGCATCCGAATCGTTGGTCAGAACATCCAAAAACAAGGGCGTGTCCTCATTGGTTTCATAGCGATCGTCTACGGCAATAGGTGGGTCGTTAACCGGGCGTACCTCAATAGAAACGGTGGCTTCTCCTGAGGCGCCATCCGGGTCGGTCAGTCGGTAAACAAAGCTGTCGTTGCCAAAATAATTGGCTGCAGGACGATAGTTAAAACCGCGTGGGTTTAACTCTTCGAACAGGGTTCCGTGCTCTGGTCCGGAAACCAGGGATATGGTCAGGGAGGATAGGACGTTGTCGACATCCACATCGTTGTTCAGAATGTCCATGAACAGTTGGGTGTCTTCGTCGGTTTGGAATGCATCATTTACCGCCGATGGGGCATCGTTCTCAGGTAAGACGGTGAGGTCTACACGGGCTTCATCGCAGTATCCGTCCTCGTCGCACACACGGTAAACCAGGTGGTCGGTGCCATAAAAGTTAGCCGCCGGGGTATAGATAAGGCTTCCGCTTACGGCAGAAACCGAAACGGTGCCGTTGACGGGAGGCGTAATAATGCGGACCGAACCCGGATTCAGGTTGTTCTGTGGATCGGTGTCGTTGTCCAGGATGTTAATGGTCACCGCTCTGTCCTCGGTGGTTTCCGCGAGGTCGTCCATAGCCGTTGGGGCCTCGTTGGAGACGATAACGGTGATGGTGGAGAGGTTGCTTCTTAATCCATCCTCATCTGATATTCGGTATTGGAAGGTGGCTGTGCCGGTGAAGCCCGTCAAAGGCGTAAATATAATTTGTGTGAGCGCAGTGGTTTGCTCCACCGTTCCCACATGCGACAGCTGGATAATCTGAAGGGTGGCGTAGTCCTGATTGTTTTCAGCGTCCGAAACCAACCCGGTCAATGAGATGGTGAGGGGGGTATTTTCCCTGGTGGTGTACCCGGCATCAATGGTCACTGGGGCATCGGGGACGGGAATTACCTCGATGTTAACCGTGGCAGTGTTGCTGATCAGGTTTGTTCGGTCACGGACGGTGTAGGTAAATTGGTCGTTGCCAAAAAAGTTGAGGGCTGGTGTGTAGGTGACCACTCCGGATGCGCCCACCGAAACTGCTCCATTTTCCGGAAAGGACTGTATGGTTATGGTTTCCGGGTTGATGTCGGTGTCAATATCGTTGCCTAAAACATTGATGGCAACGGGTGTGTCCTCATTGGTTCTGCCCTCATCATCAACGGCGGTAGGTGAACGTTGGGTTACTTCCAGATAGATCCACGCCGTGTCGGTTAGCGCCGGAAGGGGATTCCCGCGGTCGGCAATCACATAGCGGGCCGTGTCTCTTCCAAAAAAGTTGTTGAACGGGCTGTAATTGATTTGGAAATTAGGCAGGATGATGATCGATCCGTTTTTGGGTTGTTGAATAATCTGCAGTGAGCTGGCATCAATCCCGCCCAATGGATCTTTGCTGTCGTTGTCGTTGCTGAGGAGATTATAGTTTGTGGCAGTACCCTGTCCGGTAAAGATGCGATCGTCCAGGGCCACAGGGGCATCATTGACGGCGGCTACATTAATGGTAACTGTAGTTTGAGCGCGAAGAGCAGGGGAGGGTACCCCATTGTCTGCTACGCTGTAAATGAAAGAGTCCTGCCCATTGAAATCAAGAATGGGGGTGTAGGTAAGGATTCCCGAGGCATTAACAGTGACTGAGCCATTGGAGGGGTTTTGAACGATGAGCACCGAGGTGGCATTAATTCCTCCATTGGGGTCGTTGGGGTCATTATCGTTGGTCAGTACCGCAATGTCAACAGGGATCTCCTCAGTTGTATTGGCCACATCCGCCATCACAACAGGAGCATCGTTTACCGGTAAAATGGTCAGGTAGATGAATGCCTCGTCACAATACCCTTCTTCATCACAAATGCGGTAGCTCATCTGATCATTGCCAAAGTAATTGAGATCGGGTGTATAGGAGAATACCCCAAATTCGTCTGTGTTGATGCGTCCGTGTGAAGGGTTGGTTAATAGCTGAAGGGTGCCCGGCGCGATATTGTTTTGGGGATCGGTGTCGTTGAGCAGGGGACTCAGAGTGGTTACTGCGTCTTCGTTAAGGGAAAAATTATCATCAACAGCGTTTGGTCTTTGGCCGATTACCTGAATGGTTATGATTCCGGCGTCGCTGGAGCCCTCTTCATCGCTTATGGAATAGGTGAATTGGTCAGTCCCAGTAGTACCGGAAAAGGGAATGTAAGTGATGGTTTGGGCAGTGGGGTTCACTGTTGTGGTTCCGGTTGTAGGAGCTGAGGTGACAAGTAGCGTGTTGAAATCCAGATTGTTGTCTGCATCGCTTACCAGATTGTAAATGGGAATGACTATGGGCAGGTTTTCGGCAGTGGTGTAAGAGCCATTCTGTGCCACAGGGTCGTCGTTAACATCGATTACTGTAATGGTAAATGGCTGGGTGGCGGTAAGTTCTGCATCGGACACTTGGAGAGTGATGGTGTGGTCGCCCACATCTGCGTTGGCAGGCGTGCCTTGCAGGGTGGCGGTATTGTTTCCATTATCGGTCAGGTTGAGCCAGCCGGGTAGCACCACCGGCGGGAAGCTTAGGGCATCCCCGTCGGGATCGGAGGCTGTAACGGTGTAACTGTAAGGGACATCCTGCGTGGCCGTAATGACCGGAAGGCTGCTGAACACCGGGGCGTCGTTCACATTCTCCACCACCAGGGTGAAGACTTGTGTGGCCGTGAATTCGGCATCCGACACCTGGAGGGATATCGCGTGGTTACCCACGTCCCCGTTGGCCGGCGTTCCTTGCAGGGTGGCGGTATTGTCGCCATTATCGGTCAGGGTGAGCCAGGCGGGTAAAGTCACCGGGGGAAAAGTGAGGTTTTCGCCATCGGGATCGGAGGCAGTAACGGTGTAACTGTAAAGGACCCCCTGTGTGGCCGTAGTGATTGGAAGGCTTGTGAAGACCGGCCCGTCGTTAGCATTTTCCACGGTCAGGGTAAATGATTGTTCGGCCGAGAGTTCTGTGTCGGACACTTGGAGAGTGATGCTGTGGTCGCCCACATCTCCGTTGGCAGGGGTGCCTTCAAGGGTAGCCGTATTGTTGCCATTATCGGTCAGGGTGAGCCAAACAGGTAGCACTACCGGCGGGAAGTTTAGGGCATCCCCATCGGGATCGGAGGCTGTAACGGTGTAACTGTAAGGGACATCCTGTGTGGCTGTAATGACCGGAAGGCTGCTGAACACCGGGGCGTCGTTCACATTCTCCAC
>JBFHFS010000007.1:0-130710 GCA_041583495.1 Marinilabiliaceae bacterium
CTTTTTCTACCACAAAAAAGGAAGCAAAAAATCACCCCTGCAGTGAAGAGCCTAATTTTATGGCTCCTGATAAAAATAAAGAACCCGGAAGGCAGTCCTCAAACAGCTTTGTTTTTGGAACCCACCCGGCGTCAAAATTCTTTTCTCCATTTCCCGGAGGCGGGTCCCCTCATAAATTTGAAGGATTGTTATGCCTAATTGCATATTGCAAATCTGATATCGCAAATCCTCTCGTCTCCCCTTCTTTTCTACAAATCCTCCTCGATTCTTCAAATCAAACAGCAACCAGATCAGGGGGTATTGAATATTGCACATATTTGTTCAAAAATAAGAAACATTAAAAAACATTAAACGTATTACTCTGAAAATTCACTGGCCCGCCATTATATAAGGATTCGCCTACCCACCCGTTTTCGGAGGTATTCATTCTATAAAAAAGGATCGGCCTGCCAAACACATTACCGGAACATTTAAAAAACCAGACAAACAATGAACACTCTGTTTAAGGTAACCCTGCTTCCCCTGATGGCCTTTTCGTTGATTATCCCATTTTCTTCGTGCGAGAAAGACACAGAGACCACTGACCAAACCGACATGTTGACCGGCCAATACCGGCTTAAAGAGGTTCTGATAAACAATGACACCCCCTCACTTTTGGGCACCATAAGCCCTTACTACAACAATTTGGGACAAGTTGAAGAAATAATAAACAGTTGGAATAACCAGCAGGCAAAATTCACTTATAACGCTGCAGGAAAGTTAAGTTTATATGAATTAGTCGACGCCGGGGAGCCTGAAAACGATCAGAATCTATCCTTCTCCTGGGATGGAAATAACGCAACGGTGGTTCCCGGCAGCACCCAAATGAGCATTATGAAGTACACCGTTGATCAGGATGGTACCAGCCCCAAAATAGAGCTGTACCAAAAGCTGAACGATCAGGAGGTATTATTCGGGTACATGACCCTTACCTGGGAGGATGGGAACCTCATAAACACAGAGACCTACCTCTCAGTCGATCTGGCCGGGTCGGTGCCCCTCCAAAACCTTATGTTGCTAAAAATAACCTCTTCCGGCACCTCTTCCACGCTTTTGCTGAAAGGCGAAAGTCAGATGATTAAGGTAAGGGAAACCGTTTACAAATACGATAATAAGATAAACCCCCTGCGCCTGAATCCCATCGCACTGTTAGAAAATCCTGTGTGGCTTTCAAAAAACAATGCCATCATAGAGACTCAAAAACAATTTCCTGACTTCTCAGAATCTGAAGCGTTCGTAACCCGTAACAAATATACATACAACCAGGAGGGCTATCCGGTAACCCTAACTGTCACCTATACTGAGAATGGCCAAACCGTGGAAAGCTCCAATACCGGAAATTTTATTTACGCTTCGGAAAAGGAGATGAACAGAGATGAACCATCGAAAACCCTTCCGGTGCAATAACCCTATAGAACAAAAATAGTCACCGTTTTTATGGTTAAAGGGGACCCTGCAAATCTCATATCTCAAGAACCCAGGTAATCCTTAACCTCCAGAAAGGCAGCCTCCAGCCGCATCATCCGATCGATCATAAAGGTAAAGATCCGGGGCCAGCTTTCCCTGTCGTGAATATCGCCGGGCTCTTCCACAAAAACCCGGCACACCTCGAGGCCATTCTCTTTGGTGTAAAAGAAATCCCACTTCATAGGTTCCCCGAACTTATCCTCAAAGAGGCCTTTAGCAGCCTCCAGCCGCTCAAAGAGGCCCAGGCGGCGTTCTTCATTGGGATGGTTAATTTCCAGTGCCACGATAATTTTCTCGCGTCCCACGTCAAACCGAAGGTCCAGTCCTTTAATGCCCGTTTTATCGAAAATCCAGAACCGCTTGCGACCCTTTTGGCCTGGCAGCCGACGGGTTCTATTCTCCAGTTTGCCCCAAAATTCCTCTTTTAACGCTTTAACCTCTTCTTTCGAATACATGACTCTAATTTTTACAAAATTTCTCCCCCATAACCACCTGTTCTGCCACAGATCAACCCTAATCCGCTACGATGCGGGCCCAACTCCTTTTTGAACCCAAATCTCAGTCTCACTCAGGTTTTTGATTGCCGGAGGCCGGTTCGTCCTTCGATTGAGACTTGCCCGTACTAAGAAGCAGGTAAATAAGATAACTGGTTCCCATACCGATAAGCGCAATGCTCACATACTCCATCACAGGGGAGTGCCCATGAATCATCCCAAATCCAAGGACAACAAAAAAAGCGGCTAGTATACCCAATTTGGTTTTCATAGTTGACAATGATTGAGTCCTCTAAATTAACCCAAAATAATCAGAAAAATAAACTGACAAGTCTTTATCCGTACCCAATGGGCAACACCCTAAAGGGTTTAAAAGTTGTAACGCAGAGAAAGTAAAACCCGGTGATTGACATAATTGGTGGTCCTCTCCGGCACACCAAAAGTGTCGAGCGAATCGCCCCAGGCAGCTGAAGTCACCAGCCATTCGGCACCCGTCACCACCGGCCCAAGAATATACCTCACCCGCGGCGAAAGCGCCACAATATACCCAATCTCCGGCTCTCTCGAAAGTGCTTCTATTACCGTTACCTGGGTGGAAGCCCCCATGTTTTGTGTATAACCGGCAAAAAATCCGGGCTGCCAGCCTTCCTTAACGCCTCGCTCCAAATCCACCCAAACAGCACTGGTTTGCAGTGGTTCATAGCGGCCATCAGACGTTTTACCCACCCCGCCAAGCATCACCAGCTCGGAAAGATTGCCGCCATAGGTCCCTCCCATTTTTAGAATAGCTGAGGGTAAGCGGTAGCGAAACGTGCTATTAAGGTGAAAACTCTGCACCCTCACCGGAATTTTCGTGGCCTCCAGGCTCTCAGGAATGGCCAGCGACTTGAATCCGGCTGTGAATGCCGCCCAGGCCCCGCCACTTTGCCATTTCATCTGAAGGTCCAGTTCAGGAATCATCGATTCTTCACTTCCTTTTGAGAACCCCGAGCTGCGAAAGTTGTTTTGATCCACCAGATATAAAAACAACTGAGCGGTCGGAGAAGCTTTCCATCCCAACATTATTTGCGGGCTACGGTTCAGAGGATGAAAAGGCGCCCCTGCATTGGCATTTACCGTACCCGGGTAACTCTCGGGCACAAAAAGAGGATGCCAGCTTTGACCCGCCAACAATGACCATCGGTCACGGGTAAAATGCACGTAAGCATGCCGTAAGCGAAAGAAGGAATTCCCGGATGCTTCCCCCAGAAAATCCGCTTCAATCATCGCCGTTGTTTGTATGCCCTTAAATTCCTGCCCGGTAATGTCGATCCCAACACGTGAATGCGCGGCATCCAGATCCATCTCCCCACGACTATTCAGGTCCTCGCCTGCCTCATTCAAATCTGCATTCAAGGGATAAAGATAGATGTGCCGATTACGGGAAGTCTTACTGCTGCGGGTATCCACCGATGCATCTACTCCCAGAAACCCATGAAATCCAACTTCAACAACTTGCTTTTTTGTCTGACCAGTAGCCATTAAGCTGTTAAAAACAGCCAACATCAGTAGATATTTCTTCATAAAAATTAGGTGAAAGTATCCGGAGAAAATAATTCTGCGAAAAAACAAAAACTTAACGACCCAGCCAAATCAAGAGGATTCAGTGAACAATCGACCCTGCCCGGGCATTTCTTCTGGAAAGGAAATAAGGCATTATCCCTAAAACTACTTACTTTAGCAAGATTAATTGCTCCCATCAAAGAAAAAGATATGACTCGCATTTATAAACTCATTACCTCACGCGAAACCATGGGCGTTCTGTTCATGGTGTTGGCGGCGGTGCTTGCTGTCGCCACCTTCATTGAAAATGACTTCGGCTATCAGGCCTCCCGTGCACTGGTCTACAACACCTGGTGGTTCGAGCTCATCTTCTTTCTTCTGGCTTTAAACATGTTTGGCCACATAATGAAATTCAAGATGTGGCACAGGCACCACCTTCCCGTTTTCCTGTTTCATTTCTCATTTTTCCTCATCATAATAGGAGCCGCGGTGACCCGCTATATTGGTTATGAAGGAAACATGCCCATTCGCGAAGGCGAAACCACCAACCTGTTTTATTCTTCCGATGCCTACGTAAGTGTTGAGGCCAACCACAAGCAGGTGCTTCACCAAAAGGTCTTTTTGTCGCCTGCCACCCCCCGGCAATTCTCCGAAAAGATTGTCATCGATGGGAAAACCTACCGTTTGGAGAGTGAAGCGTTTATTCCCAATGCCACCATGCGCCCTGTGCCAACCCCCGGAGGAAAACCCTTGCTGGGCCTTTTGGTTTCAGGAACCAGTACTCGCGAAGAGTTCTTCCTGGCCCCGGGTGAGATTTTACGCTCCGGGAACCAACGCATCGGCTTTGAGGCTTCCGATACCTCCTCACTGGATATCTCCATCCGGCGAACAAATGAAAATCGCCTTTTGATTAGCGGACGCCGGGCAATTAGCATTCTCTCCATGCAGGGGAACGACGAGAGAGTCATCCCTGCCGGGGAGACGACTGAGTTGGCGTCGGGACAAGCCTACAAAACAGGAGATATCAGGATGGCCCTTAGCCGGTTCTGGCCGGAGGCCGAATACCGACCCGTTACCATGCCGGCGGCAGCCAGGAACACTTCCTTCCCGGACGCAATAACCTTCCGCCTCAGGGGGAATGACCAGGATAAATTACTCTACGCCTTTGGTCGAACAGGCCAGGTGGGGCAACCCGCCTCAGCCCAAATCGGCAACGCCACCCTCAGTATCCGCTTTGGATCGCTCCCATTAAAGCTCCCCTTTTCGCTCAGGCTTAACCGTTTTGAGCTGGAACGCTACCCCGGCTCTCAAAGTCCCGCCTCCTATGCCAGCGAGGTAACCCTGTCGGACCCGGCAAAAAACACCCAAATGAATTACCGCATTTTCATGAATAACATCCTCGATTACCGGGGTTTTCGGTTCTACCAATCCTCATACGACTCGGATGAGAAGGGGACCATCCTCTCGGTTAACCACGATTTCTGGGGAACCATCATAACCTACCTGGGATACTTTTTGATGGCCCTGGGAATGTTTTGGGCACTGTTTGCCCCCGGCACTCGTTTCAGACATCTGCTCAACAAAACCAATCAGATCTACAAACAACGAAAAAGTCTGGCCCTCATCGGGCTGTTTATCATCCCCGCTATGGGCTGGGGGCAAACCATGCCGCCCAAACCCGACCCGGAGATCGCCAGTGAGTTGGGCCGGTTATGGGTGCAAGACAACGGGGGACGCATCAAACCGTTAAACACCCTGCACCAGGAGGTGATGATCAAACTGGTCAAGCACAACTCTTTTCACGGGTTTAATCCCGACCAGATGATTTTGGGCATCCTTACCCACCCGGCCACCTGGCAGGAAACACCACTCATCACGGTTAAACACCCCGAGTTAAAAAGAGCACTTGGCATTACAGGCCCCAAAGCCGCCTTTAGCGACTTCTTCGACCAACAACAAAACTACAGGATACACAAGTGGGTGGAAGCAGCCTACCGCAAGAAACCGGCAGAGCGAGATCAGCTGGAACAGGAAATAATCAAGGTAGATGAGCAGGTCAACGTTTTCTACCTGGCTCAATCGGGCAACCTGTATAAGTTGTTTCCCATCAATAACGAATCCAGTCGCCCCTGGCTCACCCCTTCTCAGGCTCCCGACAATCTCTCCCGGGCCGACAGCCTTTTTGTGACTTCTGCGTTACCGGCCCTTATCGTAGCTGCCCGCGAAGGTAATCAGCAGAGGGCTCTCCAGGTGATTAAAGACCTGAAAAACTACCAGGAGGATAACGGAAAGACCTTGTTGCCCTCTGAAAGCATTCTGAATGCCGAACTCATCTACAACCGGCTCAACATTTTTTTATGGCTGGCCACGCTGTTTTTTACCCTGGGCATTCTCTTGGTTCTTTATAACATTGCAGGATTGGTGTTTACCTCCCTCCTTAATAAGTGGATTCTGCGCATAGCCGCCTGGCTGGTAACAGGAGGATTTGCCTACCACACATTTGGGTTAGCTCTTCGTTGGTATATTTCGGGGCATGCCCCCTGGAGCAACGGATATGAATCCATGCTTTTTATCGGATGGGCCATTTTACTGGCGGGGTTGATCTTTAGCCGGCACAGCCCCATCGTTATGGCCGTATCGGCTCTTTTTGCAGGGGTGGTGCTCATGGTGTCGCACCTGAGCTGGATGAACCCTGAAATAACCCATCTGGTACCGGTCCTTAAGTCGTACTGGCTTACCCTGCACGTGGCTGTCATCATTGGGGGTTACGGATTTCTAACCCTTGGTGCACTGCTGGGCTTCCTCAATCTTTTGCTTACAGGAATACAAAACAGCAACAACTGGAAACGAATTCGTCTGACCATCGATGAGCTTACAGCCATCAACGAGATGAGTCTCACGGTGGGCCTTTACCTGATGACCATTGGCTCCTTTTTAGGTGGCGTGTGGGCCAATGAATCGTGGGGCCGCTATTGGGGCTGGGATCCCAAGGAGACCTGGTCGCTGATCACCGTCCTCATATATGCCTTTGTCATCCACCTTCGTTTCATTCCCGGATTAAGAGGTAAACTGGCCTTTAATACCGCTGCGTTGATCTCCTTCTCATCCGTAATCATGACCTATCTGGGGGTCAATTATTACCTGAGTGGGATGCACTCCTATGCAGCAGGCGACCCGGTACCCGTACCCACGGCAATTTACTATGCGCTGACAGGGGTCGCAGTGGTAATAGGCTATGCCTACTGGAAGGAAGGAAAGATGAAAGGCGGGAAAGAAGCCTGACATATGGCTCCCGATAGGCTCCCCTAAGTCTTTGAGATGAACTTTAAAAAGAGTTTTGGATGCCCAAAACACAGGTCGTTTTATAGACTTTAACGCGGCCTTTTAGATCGTAAACGCGGCCCCAGACGATGTAAATACCAGGAGAACATCGCTGACCGGCTCCATCGATGCCATCCCAGGTAATTTGACCGCTTGTCCCCAGGGAGCGGTTGTTGATGAGTTCACGCACCTCCTGTCCTTTAGAATCGAATATCACCATTCGCCCAACCTGGCCGGGCTCTTGAAAGGCATAGGAGATGGTCAGCAAATCGTCATTCCCATCCTGGTCGGGCGTGAAAAGTTCCGGCTCGATGGTAAATAGCATCTCTGAGGAAGGAACCTCCTGAGGTATATGCTGGGAATTAATTCCCGTTGGCGTACCATAGGTGGCAGTGCCCGAGGCCGAATGCCAGGTCATGCTCTGATTGGTTTCACCCTCGCTCATCGTTCGCTCCAGCGCTACCCCTTTGGTATCTGAGAGAAGCGGGAAATGGTTTTCGGGGCCATAAGTAAAACAATCCACCACTTCCCCATTAAGGCCTGTGAGAAAAACCGTTCCGCCATCGTTGGTGTAGTTGGGCAGGGCTTCCAGGAGCCTTAGATGAGAAGGCTCCTCGCATCGGTAATTCTGCCGTACCCATGCCGTATCCGGAGCAAAGCAAAGCAACCACCCCGGAAGAAACCAACGACAACGATCGCTCAAGGGATTAAGCTTTTCGGGCCCTCCATCGGGTGAGGCACGACTCAGGCACAGCTTCGACAAATCGGCAATGTGGGCCGAACGGTTATAAAGCTCCACGTAATCGCATCCACCTTCCCGGGGATCATACAGCAACTCGTTAATTACAACATCAAAACTATCGACCTCCAAAGGTTTTCCAAAACCGAAGGTGACAGGACCCACAAAATGATTGCCGGCCAAATCGGTTAACTTATCCGAAAGATTTAAGGAAAAGACCTGACGGGACGGCAATGCCGCCTTAAAGAAAAAGGTATAACAACACCTGAATACGGAATCCTGCTCGACCCGGTGAAGAGGAAAATCGTTGCTTTGAAAATTGGAGCCCGCCTCCTCAGGATCCTGCCCCGTCATGGGCTCGGAAAACAAAAGAGCCATAACCGAATCGTTTACCAGCCAGGCATCCGAAATGGATGGGGGCCATTCATCCGGATTAATCCCCATCACCGAATTAACCTCCCCGGGCGTTCCCCCTTTGAGATTCTCAGAATAAGCCCAGTTGTCGGGGTGGGAAGAGAGATTGTCGGGATCGATGCATTCGGCCGACCAACCCCCCTCTTGCTTGAATGCGTGGCCCTGAAGGACCCCGGAATAGGACATGGCACAGACCACCTTCCCGGAGGCAGTGCGCAATACCATCTGAGCCCCGTTGTTAGGGAGTCCCGACCACTGCCCCAGGGGCACTCCATTTGTGAAAGAAGCCACCTTCGCCGTGTCACCCAACGAATAGAGCACCACATATTCGCCGGGAAAAAGCATATAATGCGGCAGCCGGCTGATTTTTTGTTGAATCACCAGCTCCATATCCAACAAGTCGACGGGCAGCACCGACCGATTGAACAACTCCAGGTATTCAACCTCGGGTAAGAGAGCAGGTGGAGTTGGATCGTACATGATTTCCGAAAAAACCAGATCGTCGCGGGCCGCCTCATGGTAATAGATTGGATACGGTCCCCGGGGAATGGTATCCCCATTTGGAAAAATCAGATCATCCGCAATCAGCGAAAGCTCTGTTGCGTCGGGTAAGGGCCTGTCAAGATGGAGGAACATGCTTGCTTCTGACTCCTGAGAGAAGGATGTGATGGCCCCTGAAAACCCTTCAATAAAAAATGAAATCCCCTGCAGCCAGTTCGAAGAGATGGGCTGGTTAAAGGAGATACTGATTGTGCGATAATCCAAAACAGATACCTCATTGATAAGAGGAGGCAGGTAGTCAAAAAACAGACTGGTATCCCGCAGTGCATTACCTGCCAGATCGTTCCAATGGGCAAGAGATATCTGCCCGTCACTGGTAGAAGAAAGGGATGAATTAAGGTACACTTTCACCTTTCGCGCGGACTCCATGCTCTCGATCCGATCCACTTCCGGTCCGGGTGGAAAGAAGGTAACATCCGTAGCAATCAGGCTGGCGGGTTCCATCGGCTCAGAAAAAAACAGTTCCAAAAGGGTCCCATTAATTACGGCCAGTGAGTCAACTACCGGAGGGATGGTATCCGAGAAAGGCCTCCCGCTGATGGAGACCGGACCCACAAAAAACTTATCACTACGGGTGGAGGTGTAGTGGCAGCTGAGCCCAAAGAACCTGGGATGAAACCCCATGGCGTGGAGAACACTACCTTCGGTTTGCCATCCACTACCCATGTTCGATTCCAACAACCAGAAACCACCCCTCTGCCTGGTCACTCGCACCTCGCCTTCTGCCACACTGCTGTCCAGCCGGCCGTGGCTTCCTGCCACCAGAAGTCTTGTTTCTCCCTCACACTGTTCCCAAAGGGATATATTATCGGCGGTGGTTCCCAGCACCAAAAAGTACCCGGTCTCAAATTCCGGGGCCCCATCCGTAGCCAGGTATACCTTCAGATAATTAGACGAGGAGGGATTAAAATCCATCCTGAAGTTAAAATCCCAGCCGGCCTCCTCAAAAATATTGCACGGCGTAAAAATCATGGCTTCACCCGCCTCCGAAGGCGCAACCAGTTGGAGCCGGGTGTGCAAATCATCCACTTCAAACAACAGAGTATCCACACTCCAGGAACCCGGAAACCCTTCAACGGGATGCACCGTAGACAAGGATTGTGACAGACAAATGAGAGGTTGCAGAATCAAAATGGCGAAAATCAGCCTCATTCTGTAATGGTTTATTGTAAATTAAACCTATTTTTGCAGCAGTAATAATTAATGAAAAAACCAACCGACTTCTAGTTAAGATAATTCATTTTCGATTATTTTGCAATACAGAAGTTTAATTATTTGGACATGAAAATAGCTATCGTTGGTGCCAGTGGGGCCGTGGGACAAGAGTTCCTGAACGTTCTGGAGCAAAGGAATTTGCCTCTGGATGAATTGGTATTATTTGGGTCGGCCAGAAGTGCCGGCAAAAAATACACCTTCAAGGGAAAAGAACTGACCGTAAAAGAGCTCAAACACAACGATGACTTTAAAGGCATCTCCATAGCACTCACCAGTGCAGGTGCAAGTATCTCTAAGGAATTTGAAAAAACCATCACCAAACATGGTGCGGTGATGATCGATAATTCGAGTGCTTTCCGGATGGATAAAGACGTTCCTTTGGTGGTTCCCGAGGTCAATGCAGAAGACTGCGCCTCTATCCCCCGCAATGTTGTTGCCAACCCCAATTGCACAACCATTCAGATGGTGGTAGCACTGAAGGCAATTGAGAACCTCTCGCATATTCGTAAGGTACACGTATCCACTTATCAGGCAGCCAGTGGTGCCGGAGCCAGTGGGATGGACGAACTGGAAGAGCAGATCAGACAGGTTGCAGAAGGAGAAAAAACCACTGTGAAAAAATTCCAGTACCAGCTGGCCATGAACATCATCCCCCAGGTAGATGTATTTACCGATAACGGCTATACCAAGGAGGAGATGAAGATGTATAACGAAACGCAAAAAATCATGCATTCCGACGTCCAGGTGAGTGCTACTTGCGTACGTATACCCGTGATGCGGGCCCATTCCGAATCTATATGGCTGGAGACCGAGCGTCCCATAAGCCTTCAGGAGGCCCGTGAAGCTTTCGCCCAGGCCGAGGGAGTTGTTTTGATGGATAATCCCCAACAGAGTGAATACCCCATGCCACTCTTCCTGGCAGGCAGGGATGAAGTATTTGTTGGACGCATCCGTTCGGATCTGTCCAATCCAAATGGACTAACCTTTTGGACGGTTTCCGATCAGATTAGAAAAGGGGCAGCCCTCAACGCTGTCCAGATTGCCGAATACATGATTAAAAACAATCTGGTAAAGTAGTCCTTAGGAAAACATAGAATTCTCCCCACAAATGTGGAGATAGATTTGTCATCCTACCCATAATTTCATCCAAAAGCGCCTACGTAGAGGCGCTTTTGGCATTAATATGGTTATTCCTTAACTTTTAACTGAAAGGCATTTTCAACAGCATTAACCAATAAATTGGCCAATACCTCATTTCCATCGGTCCCATCGGTATTAATCTCGAAGACACCATCTTCATTCCCATCATTAACCCCCACGGTTCCAATATTCAAAAGAGATGCCAACAGCTTATCCAGGTTAAAATCAATCACCAAACTCACGTTTTTACCGGAAAGCTCCTCTTCTATATCGCCAATAAATTCAATTTCTACAGGATCGGCTCTGTCACTCTTAATCACAATGGGCTTATCATTATAAGTCCCTTTTCCAAAAATAGAATAGCCTTCCATTTCCAGTTCTTCTTCCCCCTGGTATGGCTCAAAGCTCCACTCTATCCGTCCTAAAATTCCATTTGGGATATCCAAAGTTCCCAGCACTTCTCCTGTGAAAGACTCTTTTGATAGTAAATCAATCACAAATGGACCCTCAAACAGTTCTGGCTCATAGCTGCTTTCATCTTCCGCCCCATCCTCATTGTCAACGAAGAAGAATTCAATATGTGACACACTAATCTTGAGGAGCTCCAAAGGTAAGCCTTGCGTGGGATCCTCGGGATCAACAACAAAGGAAGAGGTGGTTTGAAGGCTCAATGTCACCTCGCTCTGGTCAACGGCTTTTGGCTCTTCATCCTCCTGGTTTGAGCAGCCCAAAAAAAAGATCAAACCCACTATCAAAAGAACGGATGATTTCATTTTTTTCATGATTTAAGGATTTTAAGGGTGGATATTAAAATGCCTGGTTCTAAAGGCTTCGGCACATATCCTAAACGAATGAAACCCCAAAAAGTTTACCCGGGGAATTGGATCCGTTTACCATTGAAGAACAATATATTTCTAAATTTCTCCCGTAACATCTCAAGCCCAAAAAAACACAACATTCGCACCTTTTCCCTGCT
This sequence comes from Marinilabiliaceae bacterium, assembly GCA_041583495.1. Taxonomy (GTDB): domain Bacteria; phylum Bacteroidota; class Bacteroidia; order Bacteroidales; family Marinilabiliaceae; genus JBFHFS01. The sequence goes on from JBFHFS010000007.1 coordinate 11,909, forward strand.
GCGATCCGCCTTGAACGGGGCTTTTAGAAAAGAAAAAAATCGGCACCTATACGAAAGGGTGCGTTTTTGGAATAAGATTGAATGGACTAAGTGCTCATTTCAGGCAATAAGATAGCAGGGCTATCCAAAGAAATTTTCCACTGACGGAGAAATAGATAAACTAAAGGAAGAAATTTAACCCGAGTCAAAAAAGACGACGATTTTTACAGCCGGTACTTCTCGTCCCGATTAAGGAAGATACTAAGATAACTGTTGTAGCGCGAGAGGGCTATTTCCCCATCCTCCACCGCTTTTTTAACCGCACATCCAGGTTCATGCAGGTGAGTGCAATTATGAAATTGACAATCTTTGGAGAATTTAAAAATCTCTCTGAAATAGTGAAAAAGCTCTTCCTTTTCAATATTAAAAAGCCCAAACCCTCTTATTCCCGGGGTATCGATGATATAGCCCCCAAAGCCTAAAGGGTGCATCTCCGCAAAAGTGGTGGTATGTCTCCCGGTTCGATGGGCTTCGGAAATGGCAGCTGTTTTAAGATTCAAAGAAGGCTCCAGACGATTGACAAGAGTACTCTTTCCAACCCCTGAATGACCGGCCAACAAAGTAACCTTATCCTGCAACAACGCCTTAACCACTTCAAGATTATCTTCCTTCTTAGCCGAAATGGTTAACACATCATAGCCAATGGCCGTGTAAACACCTACCATGTCGGCCAGTTGTTGCTGGTGGGGCAGGTCGTAGCGGTCGGTTTTATTAAACACCAGAGTAACCGGAATACGGTAGGCTTCAGCAGTGGCCAAAAACCTATCGATAAAAACAGCCGTGGTAACCGGGTAGTTTATGGTGGCCACCAACACAGCCTGATCGATATTAGCCGCCAGTATCTGTGTCTGCTTGGAAAGATTGGAGGCCCGCCGAATGATGTAATTACGCCGCTCCTTTATCTCCTCGATGGTTCCCGTAAGGGGGTCTTCTTCACGCTTGAAACAAACGTGATCGCCAACAGCTACGGGGCTTGTACTTCTAAGCTCATCCATCCGTAACCGTCCTCTGACTTTACACGATACAGGCTCTCCATCAGCGGGTTTCACAATGTACCAGCTGCCCGTAGATTTTATAACGACTCCCTCTTCCAATTGCGATTGCTTTCCCCAAAAATAAGGATTTGTTTGTTCCCTTCATAGAGCCATCCAAAAATATTCGAAAAAACCCTTCTGAAGAGTCCCGCTAAATACCACTTTAACCCAAAAAAGCCCGGGATTTAATTAAATCACCGGGCTTCAGATTATTCAATAAGAGAGAAAGACTTATTTAGTCTCTTTCTTTTCCTCTTTTTTGTCGCAGGCTTTCTTCTCTCCACAAGCCTTTTTCTTTTCGCAACAAGGCTTTTTCTTCTCGTCGCAGGATTTCTGCTCAGTCTTCTGTGGTTCCTGGTTCATGGCTTCAGAAACAACGGGAGTAGTCAATGCCAGTGCAAAAACAAACAAAAACGATAATGCTAATTTCCTTTTCATACTCATTTTAATTTAGGTTAAAAAAGTCCGAATTATATCTGCAAGTATAGAACAATTCTAAATACCGTGAAACTATCCGAGCGTTAATTTAAGTTAATTGTTTCGCTTAATCCCTTTCGGACCCCCGATTTCGCGGAACCAAAACAAGGGTGTGCAGCTCCATTTAAAGAGTTCTGCCCAACGAGCGTTGCCCCTGCTATTCAATACGTTGCCCCACCGGATGTTCCACCTCTAAAAGGCTGGCCAACGGAGTTATTAAACCCCGGGAGGAGTTGGTTGAAAAAAACCTCAAAAACTAAGAAAATAAGAAATGGCCTATGGGGGGAATTAAGTCCGCCCCGAAAACCCTGGATTTTAAATTTTCGATGGCAGAAGAGGCTTTCACCAAATAGGGATCCCTCTCATTTTTGTGGAAAAAAAACCTTCATTTATGGAAAAAAAATGCCATTTTTGTTTAAAATTCTATTATTTGCAACATCGGTAGCAAAAATGATGATAAATATTATTTGGGAAACATGACACACCAACAGCAAATCCCGTTTCAATTCTGTTTTTCTACCCTATTGATTCTGTTGCTATTACTGGCTCTGCCTACTCCTGGAGCTGCTCAAAAACGTTACAATCGTCTCTTCTACAAAGCCCTGGTTGCCTCCGATGAAAAGGATTACGAAACGGCGATCAACTTATACCGGGAAATTCTGGAACATTCACCAGACCATGTTGATGCACTCACCCAGCTGGGCATTTGCCTGGTAAGCAACAACGAACCCCCCGATTCGGCCCTCACCCTCTTTTACAAGGCCCTCTCGATCATCCCGGAACGGGACCATTTTTCCGATTTTGGCGTCGACTTGCAATTAACCATTGCCCGAACCTATAAACTAGCCGAAAAGCCTGATTCGGCACTGGCCATCCTCACCCAATTAGCCAGGAAGGTTTCGAACAGGTCGCTCAAGAAAGAGTTGCAGGAAGAGATCTCTCAAGCCAGAAACTACGCGGTTTTATTAAACAACCCGGTCCCTTTGGAAATCAAAAACCTGGGGCATGAGCTGAACTCGAAATACGACGACCACAGTCCCCTGGTCTCATTCTCGGGAAACCGGATTCTTTTCACTTCCCGAAGACCCTCCGATAAGGATCGTATGCTTTACGACGGACAGCATGCCGAGAAGGTTTACATGTCCGAATTCGATGGCTCCAATTGGAAGTCACCAACGTTACTGGCCGATCTTTCGACCCGCAACAAACATGAATCCATACTCTCCATCTCCCCCGATTACAACCAACTGTTTCTGTTCAAGAACGACAAAGGCAATAAGAGCCTCTATACCAGCAAACGGGTTAACGATAAATGGACCGAACCCGAGAAACTCCCTGCCCCCATCAACTCCGACTGGGACGAAACCCATGCCTGCCTGTCGGCCGATAGGAGCACCCTCTTCTTTACCAGCACCCGCCCCGGAGGAATGGGTGGACTGGATATCTACATGATCAAGAAGAATGAATTTGGGAAATGGGGGAAACCGCGTAATGCAGGCCCCAACATCAACTCCGACAAGGACGAAGAGACCCCCATGTTACATCCCGACGGACGCACGCTCTATTTCTCATCGGAAGGACACAACACCATTGGCCGCTTCGACATCTTTTACAGCCAGATGTTGCCCGACAGCACCTGGACCCTGCCGGCCAATATGGGTTATCCGATCAACACGCCCGATGATGATTTTTTCTTTGTCCCCTCGCTCGACAAGAGCCGGGCGTATTATGCCTCCTACCGGTTTAAAAACAGCGCCGGCCGCTCAGATCTTTATGAGGTAGAGTTCGACTCGACTTACGTAGGCTCCCTGGCCGTGGTGGAAGGAACCATCCGAAACGAATTCAACCTTCCAACCGAGCAAATCCGGATTCTGGTGGCACGAAACAGCGATAATCAGCAAGTGGGGGATTACCGACCCGACCCGGCTACAGGGAAATACATGCTCTTTCTCGAATCGGGTCACAGCTATACCCTTAGAGAAGCTACCCCCTACGCGATAACCGACAGCAGCATCCTCAACATCTCAGAAAAACTCGCCTACGACAGCATCAAACAGGTGCTGATGGTTCAGGATTCACGCATGATTGCCCCGCTAAAGCCTAAATTCCGTAGCAATATCGACACCCGATCGCTGGCATCCATCACCCAAAAAGATAAAGAAGAACAAAAAGAAGAGGTGCCCGCCGAAGTCATGACCCTTTCGGAAGAGGGTAAGATAGAAGAGATCGTGGTACTGGAAGACTACCAAAGAAAGGCAACCTCCGCGACTAAAGAGGAAAAACCTACAGAGACCCTGGCCATTGTTACACCACCTGAAGAGATCCCGGAGAAGAAGGCCCCGGAGGCGGAAGTCGCCAAAGTTACAACGCCCCGGGCAACCCAAAGATACACCGTTCAAATACTGGCTCTTAACAAATACCCCGTAGCTCAAAAAGGTTACTTTGAAGGGCTCGACAAGGAGTTAATTGCCTCCTACCGAGGCACCGACAGGTACCTCAGATACGTCATCCGGCAGTTCGACTCCTTCGCGGAGGCCATTGCCTACCGCAGCGAAATCCAGCAATCGGGCCGCTTCTCCGATGCCTTTATCCGCCAATGGTCCCAATTAAAGGCCCTGTCGATCGATTCAATTCCCGAGGGGACACCCCTGGAACCTGCCGGAAGGGTTAATACGACACCAGAGCAAGAGAAGGCCAAAGAGTCCTTGAAGGAGACCAACAGAACCGGGGAAGACTCACCTGAGGCTTCCCAACAAGACTGGAAATACATCGTCCAGGTTCTGGCCCTCAACAAATACCCAATGCCCCAGGAAAACTACCTGGAGGGGCTGGAACAGGAGAAAATAGACTCTTTGCAGGGGAGCGATGGTTTCTTAAGATACTTTACGCGGGAGTTCAATTCCCTTTCGGAAGCCATTGACTACCGCAATAAAATTCAGGAATCGGGTCGTTTTTCAGATGCCTTTATTCGTCGTTACTCCGACCTGAAAAAACTGTCGACCGAAACACCCCGGGAGCAGGACAAACAACCTGGCGAAAAAGCCAAAGAAAAAGTTAAAACAGAGAAAGCTCAACCCACTGCCTATAAATACACCGTACAGATATTGGCACTGAATAAGGACCCCGAACCCCGGGAGAGTTTCTTTGAGGGGCTGGATCAGAAGCAAATAACTTCGTACAAAGGAGAGGATGGCTATTGGAGATACATCATCCGGCAGTTCGATACCTACGCCGAGGCGATAGCCTTCCAAAGAGAGATCCAGGAATCAGGCCGGTTTATGGATGCCTTTATCCGACGGTATTCTAACCTGGATGAGCTATCAACGAATGAGGAATAACCCCGGGCAATGACCTGAACCTCATCAATACCACGGCTGGCAGGAATTCCTTCAACCCAATTACCGGGGGGCTTTAAAGGGCAAATAACCTTATCTTATTTTCGGGAGGAAAACTTCGCCAAAAATAACCTGCATTATTTTCGGGAGCGCGAGGAGCCCTTCTCTTTATTTTTCACAAAAATCAATTTACCCCGGCTTTTGGAGCTCTCCCGTTGTTCAATATCAAACTTGCCGATCGATTTTATTAACGGGGTTAATTTTGGAAAACCGTAGTTTCTCGGATCAAAGTTAGGTTGTTTCTTCTGCAGCAAACTCCCCACATCGCCCAGAAAAGCCCATCCATCGTCATCCGAGAGATCGGTAATGGTGGTCTCAATAAGCTTAATTTCCCTGGCAGTTATTTTATCAACCGAGTCTTTGGAAAGATCTTTTTCATTTTCCGACTCTTTTTCCTTGGTTGAACTCTTCAATACCTCGATATAAACAAATTTGTCGCAGGCCACGATGAATGGATTGGGTGTTTTTTTCTCCCCAATTCCAATCACCTGCATCCCGGCCTCTCTCAACCGGGTAGCCAACCGGGTAAAATCACTGTCACTCGAAACCAGACAAAACCCATTAACTTTTTCCGAATAGAGAATATCCATGGCATCGATAATCATGGCCGAATCGGTGGCATTTTTCCCGGTGGTATAGCCATATTGCTGAATGGGGGTAATCGCGTTCTCAAGCAGCAAGTTCTTCCATTTCGACAAATTGGGTTTGGTCCAGTCGCCATAAATCCTTTTAATGGTTGGATTTCCGTATTTGGCAATCTCTTCCATCATCTCCTTAACTTTGGCTGATGGTATGTTATCCCCGTCGATAAGGACGGCAAGGTTTAAGTTCATAATTCATTATTTTAGGATTCTTTCGCCTGATAATCGGCAGACAACAGGCGGTTTTATACTACCGCCATTGCCGTTTATGAACAACGGCATCAATCTGTTATTGCCGGGATTCATTGTCATAAGAAAGAAGATTAAAAGGAGCTGCTTTTGCCCCCTTCCTCAAAAGTAATCATTTTTAAATTATGGTTTTACTCTTCACAGACCAAACAACCACAAAAGAATCTCCCCCGTATTGTTAAATGGAGGACTGAGGATAAAAAAGCGAAAAGCTTGCGTATGTAATTTTAACCCAAAGCCGTCCTATTCACCTACCAGGCCCTTAGGCCATGACTCCGGAAAAAAGGGCCGGGGATTGATGTGCTCTTCGACTCACAGAAATTAAAAGTCAAATAAGTATCTTTACAACCTTAACTTCGAAAGCCTGATATGTCACTGATTTCAATCACTAATGCCCATATAAAGAACCGGAACAAAACATTGTTTAAGGATCTTACCTTACAAATTGAAAATGGAGAGTGCCTGGCTATTGTAGGGCCTGCCGGATCGGGAAAAACGGCATTGCTGAAAACCATAGCCGGAGAGTATTTTGTGGCTAAGGGCACCATAAAGCATCAGTTTTACGACGATTTCCGGGCATCCCATAACATCACCGACCCCCTGTTTTCGCATCGTCACATGATCAGTTTTGTGGATGTTAAGCACCACTTCACCAATCTTAGTAACACCCATGATTTCTTTTATCAACAACGGTTTAACGCCAGTTACGCCGATGAAGCACAAACGGTAGAAGAGCATCTCAGCGACATCGCGAAAGATTCACTGATGGAGGGCCCCTGGAATATAGACCGTATAATTGGCGAATTTGAGTTGCATCGGCTGCGGGACAAGCATCTGATAAAACTTTCCAATGGAGAAACCAGGCGATTGCGCATTGCTGCTGCTTTACTGAAAAATCCGTCCGTTTTATTGCTCGACAATCCCCTTACCGGACTGGACGTCGATAGACGAATCTACTTCGAGGGTTTATTCAAAAAAATTGTTGAGAGCGGAATAATCCTGATCATGGTCACCTCTCCCCATCAGTTGCCCCAGGTGGTGACAAAGATAGTGGTGATCGACCATAAAAGTGGCATAAAATCCTTTCCCCGATCCGCTTTTCACCCCGGGAAGGTCGATCTGAATTTCCAGGCACTACCGATCCCTTCGTCACAAGAGCTATCGTTATGGGCAAACCGAACACCGTCGAAGCCCTTTGAGATATTGGTGGAGATGAAGAACGTACAGGTAAGGTATGGCCACACCAAAGTATTGGAAGACATCAACTGGACCGTTAAACCCGGAGAACATTGGGCTTTGTCCGGGCCAAACGGCTCGGGAAAATCAACCTTGCTCAGCCTCATTTATGGCGACCATCCACAGGCCTATTCAAATGACATTGTGCTTTTTGATCGCCCCCGGGGAACGGGTGAAAGCATCTGGGACATAAAAAAGAACATCGGCTTTATGTCACCTGAGTTGTTTCAGTATTTTCCCGACCGTTACACGTGTCTCCAGGTGGTTGAATCAGGGTTTTACGATACTGTGGGGTTGTATCAGGAGGTAACTGAAGCCGAACGCTTAACGGCCCTTAATTGGATGAAGGTGATGGGAACAGCAGGTTTACAAAATATGCCCTTTGGGGATGTCTCGTCCACCCTTCAGCGACTGTGCCTGCTCACACGGGCCCTGGTAAAGAGCCCTACGCTGCTGATTCTGGATGAACCCTGCCAGGAGTTCGATCGTTCTCAACAACGCTATTTCAGGGGGCTTATTGATGCCATCGCCAAGCAAAACCATCTGTCGATGATCTATGTCACCCACCACCAGGAGGAACTGCCCGAGTGCATTAACAAGCACCTGGAGCTCTGATGGTACCGGTTGGATTTAAGCCGGCTCAGTTACCCTTTAACTCAATCATGCTATCCTGCTTGATTTTAATAATCCCTCTTTTGGGTCGGTCCAGGTCGATGACGATAAATACCACCAAAACGATCAGCAGGGTAAACATGACCGTAGGAATATAGGCTCGTTTTTGTCCCAACCCACTGGTATAACCCATTAGGGCCCCGCCAATAATAAAGACCACAAACAACAGAAACAGAATAACTTCAGGCACGTGACGCTGCAAAATAGCATTGCGTTCCCCTCTGGAATCAATCACATCGTTGAGTGAGTTAATGAAATAGCCTGTGGTTACAGGGCGGGGATCCAGTTCGGCTGCCTGAATGGAATTGTTCCAGATCTCATTTTGTATGGCATCCGTTTTACGATTCAACGTGGCCCGTTCATCCTGCATCGTTAGGTCCACCGAACTAATATCCAGGCGCAAGTCTACATATTGTTGCAGCAACGCATGGTTGATGGAATCGAAAGGATGAGGAAGCAGTTTGGTTCTCAACAAGGCCGTTCCAATGGCATTGGCCTCCTTAATTACCGCATGGCTACGGCTGTCGAACCGTTGCAAAGCCATATTAAAAGTAAAGCCCAGCAAAAGAGCTAAAAGGCCCAAAATACCCGCCTGTATGGAGTTGGTTTGCGATTTTACTTCGTGATCGGTCTTTTGTTGATAATGCCGCCCTATCCTAAAACAGACCTCATAGGCGATTAGAATTAAGGAAAACAGGATAAATACAATTAAAACACTGTTTTGATTATACATAATTTCTTTGTTCATAAAGTTGAATTTTTTTATCAACATCTGCAGCCTCAGAGATCAAAAAACCGCCTGGACTAAACCTCCCGGACCGGAACAAGATTGGTCCTTGCCACAAAACAGAGGACCCCTCCCATAAACCTAACTATGAGTAAAATTACGATTTATCCGGAATCCCACAACAACAGAGCGGAGTTTTATCAACAAAAGATGAAATAGAATTCAACCCCGCATAGAGGCAACGCAAGGGTAAAAACAGGCAGAAGGGAAGGGCACACAAAAATCCGGGCAGCCCCTATGGATTCCGAAGCGGCAGACACCACCTTTCCACCCTATTGACGATCTGAAGAAACGATTAGGCCGGTTTTTTCTTTCGGGTGAACAGAGCGACAATTGCCGCCGTCACAATTCCCATGGCCGGTGTCCCGATAAGTACCTGGACAATATAACTCTTTAAATTAAAGTACGCTTCGGCCTCCACCTGACTCATTTTCCCCTCACTTACAGAATAGCTGATTACATTCGCAAAATAATCTGGCGTAATAAGGGTGGAAGTAATAACCTGAACCAGGGGGGCCAGAATGGTCACCACAAGAGTGATCACCAATCCTGCAATAAACCCCTGAGTATAAGTCATAAATCCGTTAAAATACCGTTCCCGCTTATTTAAAAGCGCCAAAACATAGATGATAATAGCCGGGATGGCTATAAGATTGGTAAAGATGGGATGCAGATGGATATACTGATCATGTAATCCGGCCAGTCTCTCCAAAACCATCCAAACCAACATCATCGCCACAAAAATGAGGGCCCATTTAATTTCGATCCGGTATTGCTTCATAGTCAGTTAAATTAATTTATAATCAGGGCAAACCATTGACTGCCATTACCTCCAACAGGATTATCAACCAACGGGTTTCCCCGGGCACCCTAACCCGGCTAAAAATAAAGGGGCAGCAACTCCCGGGGCATCGGCTAAAAACCGGGCAACCCAAAAGCCATCTGCCTGTGGAAACTCTTTTTACTTCGCCCCCGGGGGAATATGATTCGGCACGAGATTGTCGATAGGCTGAATGGTGTTTAAATATTCAAACAGGGCCTGTAAGTCTTCCTCCTTCAAAAGGGCATACGACTCCCAGGGCATCGTGGGCAGCAACAGCCGGCTAACTTCGAGCCCTTTGTAACGACCCTCGGTCATGGCTCGCTTAAAGTTTTCATAAGTCCAGTTACCCAACCCGGTTTGATGAGGCGTGAGATTGCCTGCAAAGGTAACCCCCCAGGGCCCCACTGCGGCGGTAAGATCCCCATTTAACAAGATCCATTTCCCGGGTTCTATTTCTCTCGGATTAATGGGGGGCAAAGGATCACCTGCCGGATAGCCCATCAACCATCTATCCCTGTCGGCCACAGGTCCAGCCAGAGTCATTACTTTGGGGCTGTGGCAATGATCACAACCAATAATGGTTACCAAATAGGCTCCTCTTGAAATCAGGTCCGATTTTGACAGAGGAGCCTGCGTGATTTCTCCCTGATTGGATGGTGGAGCTTTCTTCTCCACACATTGAATCATCAGAAGAACTAAAAAAATGGACCAGGTGTAAATAAGGATTCGTTTCATTATCATTTATTTTAACAGATTCAACTTACCTCTTGCAGCGCCAGCACATATACTAAGGTTTAGGACACTATAATTTGCAATTTACACCAGACCATAACAAAAACGCAAATATGATTTTTCCCTATCAATCAATCTGTTGATCTGACGGCCTGCATTTTTGGGTAATAAACACCTTTTTACAGCTCCTTCCTGGTAAACGAAGAGATCTACCTTCTGCCCCGGAAGTCAACCTGGGCGGCTGAAACGGGTTCCTCGTCTGGTTAGAATGAATAAGGGTCACCCCCCGGCAACAAAACAAACTGCCGGTCCGGCATCTGCGTAAACCCTAAGGTCATAACCCAGATGCCGAACCGGCAGCTAATTTAACGCACAGCAAGTGCACGAAAAAAACGAGAAAATGGATCTCCCTACAAACTCCAGTAAGTCATATCCTTTATCTTGCCCCGATACACCCCTTTCACATCTACAAAAAGAGGATCTTCCACGGTGATAGATTTAAAATAGGATTCATCTAAATCGAGGAATGATTGGTGATTTACCGCCACGATAACCGCATGGTATTTTCCTTCCACTTTGTCGATAAGCCCGTATCCATACTCTTTCATCAATTCCTCCGATGAGGCATGTGGATCCATCACATCCACATTCACGCTAAACGATTTGAGTTCGTTGTACACATCGGCCACTTTTGAATTACGGATATCACTGACATTCTCCTTGAAGGTAGCCCCCATAATCAATACCCGGGCACCATTGATTTTATGGCCCTTGGAAATTAGGGTTTTCACAACCTGCTTTGCTACGTGGGCCCCCATGGCATCGTTGATCACGCGCCCACTGGTAATGATTTTGGAATGATATCCCAGCTCATTGGCTTTATAGGTAAGATAATAGGGATCGACCCCAATGCAATGCCCCCCCACCAAACCGGGGAAAAAGCGGAGAAAATTCCACTTGGTTCCGGCGGCCTCCAACACCTCGTAGGTATTTATATTCAGCCTGTTAAAGATGTGAGACAGTTCATTCATCAAGGCGATATTTACATCCCGCTGGGTATTTTCAATAATCTTGGCTGCCTCAGCCACCTTAATGGAGCTTGCCAGGTGAATGCCCGCTTTTATGATGGACCCATAAACGGCGGCGATCACTTCAAGCGACTCGGCATCACTTCCGGATACAATTTTCAAAATTTTGGTGAGCGTGTGTTCCTTGTCGCCTGGATTGATTCGCTCGGGTGAATAACCCACCTTAAAATCCACATTAAACTTAAGGCCCGACTCCTCTTCCAGCAAAGGCACACAATCCTCTTCGGTACATCCCGGGTAAACCGTCGACTCGAATACCACATAATCGCCCTTCTTAAGCGCCTTCCCTACGGTTCGGGTTGCACTGAGTAAAGGGGTCAGATCGGGCAGGTTGTGCTTGTTGATGGGCGTGGGCACCGCCACTACATGAAAGGTAGCTTTTTTAAGATCTTCAGGATTGCTGGTAAATTCGATATCACAACCTTCAAAATCGGACGACTCCAGCTCGTTACTGGGATCTATGGCCTTTTTCATTAGGGCAACCCGTTCAGGTTTGATATCAAAACCCACCACCTGCATCTTTCGGGCAAACTCCAGGGCTATCGGAAGCCCCACATAGCCAAGGCCAACAACTGAGAGCTTGAGTTCTTTATTGACAAGTTTTTGAAACATACGCTTATTTTTTGAGTGATTGATTTCTGGTTTGATAAATACGTTCTATGATTTCTACGACTTTTAACCCTTCCAACGCATTAGTGGTAACAAATGTTTTACCCTTAAGGGTCTGAATTACATTATCGATCATAAAATGGTGATTAGCGGCCGATCCTTTATAACTACCGTAATCGTTGGGCGGATTCGAAGGGGCAAGATCGGGCATAACATAATCTTTGATATTACACTCCACCACCTCATTCATATACTGTCCGGCCACCTTGATAGTGCCTCTTTCTCCGATAATGGTCATGGTACTCTCAAGGTTTTTGTCCCAAACGGAAGTGGAAAAGTTGAGGTTACCCATACCACCATTCACTAAATCAAAGATGATGGCGCCACTGTCTTCAAAATCGGTGGAGTGCTGGTGGCAAAAATCATGAAACGAAGCCTTGATATTGGTGATGTCGCCAAAGAGCCAATAGAGGATATCCACAAAATGGGCAAATTGGGTAAAGAGGGTTCCCCCATCCAAATGAGCAGTTCCATGCCAGCCATTATTGAGATAGTATCGATCGTCGCGATTCCAGAAACAGTTGAGCTGCACAAAAAAGATGCGCCCCAGCACTTTACTCTCAACCACTTCTTTCAGCCATACGGAAGGCGGAGAATAACGGTTTTGCATCACCGTAAATACCTGACGGGAAACCTGAAGGGCTTTAAAGATAATCTGCTCCGATTCGGCCTTGGAAAGGGCCATGGGCTTTTCCACCACTACATGCAACCCCTTTTCCAGGCCTTCCACAGCCTGTTGGGCATGCAACCCATTGGGCGTACAAATATTCACCACATCACACCCGGGCAGGGACTCCAGCATCTGTGAGTAGCTCTGAAAATAGGGCACATTTCCATGAGGCCAGCCAATTTGTTCGGGTGTTTTCACGTCACACACCCCCACCAACTCGGCTTCAGGGTTGTTCTTAATCATTTCGGCATGCCGTTTCCCAATATGACCCATGCCTACAATGGCGAATTTCACTTTTCCGGTAATCATATCAGGGAAGAAATATATTTCATTATCAAAATCATTTTTTGGAAAGCTGATTATCGCCTTAGTTTGTTCTTTTAGCCTTTCAGAAACCCGACCCTCAACGCCAGGTCCTTTTATGGAAACCCTATTCAAAAATATTCATCGCTTTTTCCCGATGGTTCGCGATAAGATGGCTTCATCAAGGGGACACCAGACATTCCATTCATGGTGAATACGTTGTACAAAACACAGGGTTACATCCGAACCTTCACCAGGCAGGGAGGCCTCAACCCTTAATCTTCCTTACCAGGCGGCCCTCCAGGAGGTATTGCTGCCCACTTTCGGGACAAACCGCCAGGTTATCGGCTCCAAATTCGAGCGGGTGTCCATATTCGCTCATCCACCCTGTCTGCCGCGCAGGATTTCCAACCACCAGCGCATAATCATCCACATCGGAAGTCACAACGGCACCTGCCCCCACAAAAGCGTAGGCCCCAATGGTGCGGCCGCATAGAATAGTTGCATTGGCCCCAATGGTGGCACCACGTTTCACCAGAGTTACCTTGTATTGCCCCCGGCGAGCGATGGCACTGCGCGGATTCAGCACATTGGTAAAGACGCACGAAGGCCCCAAAAACACATCGTCTTCGCACACCACCCCGGTGTATACCGATACATTATTCTGAACCTTTACATTATTCCCTAAAACCACGCCCGGTGAGATCACCACATTCTGGCCCAGATTACAATCGGCACCAATTTTACATCCCGTCATGATGTGTGAGAAATGCCAGATGCGTGTGCCTGGCCCAATCTCACACCGGTCATCGACGACTGCCGTATGATGAATCTGGGGTGCTGTAATATTTTTCATGACAAAAAGGCCTTTATAGTGTCAATAATATGGGTCAATTGTTCGGGGTTTAACTCTGTATGCATAGGCAACGAAAGGACCTCATGCACCAACAGTTCGCTCACCGGCAACGAGAAATCCCTCCTAAAATGGTTGGCAAAGGCCGGTTGCCTATGCAGGGGCAACGGATAATATATCATAGAGGGGACCCCCTCGGCTGCAAGATAGTTGCGCATGGCATCACGGCGATTGCCGGTAACCCGAATGGTATATTGATTGTAAACGTGTGAGGAATGCTTGCTGTTCCCGGGCAACTTCAGGAAAGGCAAACCGGACAAAGCCTGCGTATAAACCTGTGCGGCCTCCTGGCGACGCTTGTTAAAATCGTCGAGATGAGGTAACTTAGCCCTTAACACTGCGGCCTGAAGAGTATCCAGTCTGGAATTAACCCCCACCCGCTCGCTGTAATACTTCTTACTGGCGCCGTGGGTAGCAATCATCCTGATTCTCGCGGCAAGATCCTCATCATTGGTCAGGCAGGCTCCTCCATCGCCAAAACAACCCAGGTTCTTGGAGGGAAAAAAGGAGGTACAACCAACATCACCGATGGTTCCCAGTTTACGGGAGCTATTGCCCATCCGGTATTCGGCCCCAATACATTGCGCCGCATCCTCAACAACAAAAAGGTTATACTCACGGGCGGTCAGCATCAGTTCCTGCATGTCGGCACCCTGCCCGAAAAGATGCACAGGAATAATAACCCGGGTTCGGGAGGTAATGGCTGCCCGTACCTGATCGGGATTAATCAGGTAGGTTTGTGGATCCACGTCGACCAGGACCGGTTTTAACCCCAGAAGGGCAACAACCTCCAGGACCGAAATAAATGAGAAGGAAGATGTAATCACCTCATCACCAGGCTTAAGGTCGAGTGCCATGAGGGCCATCTGCAGCGCATCGGTCCCATTACCGCTGGGAATCACGTGATTCACACCCAGATAATTCTCCAGTTCCCCGGCAAAAGATTTCACCTCCGGCCCATTTATAAACCGGCCATGCAACAACACTCCGGCCATGCCCTGGTCTACCTCATCTTTAAGTCGGTTGTACTGCCCCTTAAGGTCGACCATCTGTATGGGGGATTCATTGCTCATAATTTACTTATCCAGGCATTTATACTGTGGTGCACTTCAAAATTAAGTAAAATATTTCTTTTTCTCATTGGCTGAAGCCAACGGCAGCCCCCTCGGTGCTTAAAACCCATAATTCATACCTAAGGAGATCACCCAGGGCCCCTCCATCAGATAAGGAACGGTGTAGAGGTCGGTATCGGGGCCTGAGAAATCGTTATGTTCGGCCTTGAAGGTTATTAATCCCCGGTTGATGATTTGATAAGACCCACAAAAGGCAATTTTTTGCATCTTCCAACGCACCTCACTCATAAAGGGAAGTCCCCACCGCGGTTCCTCCGTATTGATCTCTGGATGAAAAGCTTCCTCCCCGGCGATCAATATCGATTGATAATCTTTGCCTTTACGGGCATTGGTGTAACTCAGACCCAGATCCAACCCACGAATGGGCTTGTATCTCAACTCCAGGAAGAGTTCATCGCTGTTGTCCTTCAGGTAATGCCCCATGGTGTAACCATTGCTCTCATAAGTAGTGGTCGGGATGATGTGTTGATAAACCATTGGATTGGTCCTGGAATATTCCAGGGTAGCCACAAAGTCGGGCGGCAACCCGGTTAAACGGGCCCCGCCCTTCATGCTCACGTAATTGGATTGCGTCTCCTTGTTAAACATCCGCCTGGTGGAAATTTCATCAATAAACAGGGAGGTGTAAAGATGCAGATGGTTAATTTGCCGACTGCTGATATCGAAATACATCTGAGCATTCTGGCCCGTATTGTTCGAAGCCGCATTATAGGTATGGTCGGCCGATTTGTAAAAGAGAAAGGGCACCATATAAACGGGATTCATATCTATGTCGCCGTACACCACGCTGTTGCCCACCGACACATGCAGCCGGGGCACAGGCCTGAATGTAAATATATTGGCTGCCATATACTTATTGGCAAAAACCTCACGTGTACCCTTATAATATTCATACGATCGCAAGGTATCCACTACTTCCGACACCAGGGCCCCATGCACATAGCTGAACTCAAACCACGAAACAGGCTTCATCTTAAAAGAGACAAAACCAAACGAGGGGGTATGACCCGAAAAGATATTGGTTCCATTGTATCCACTGCCCCACACAAAATGGTCTTTATGGATTCCAACGCTTCCCCAGTTCCACGACCAGGTGAGGCCCCCACGGGTTTCACTGTAGTCCTGTGCATCCTGATCGCCTTTATAGATGCTTCCTCTGCGCTGCTGCAGATAGGACCTTCCACCCAGCAGTTCCGACTCATAGTTATCGCGCAAGCTGCCATAAAAGCCCAGATGTTTCCCTATGGTCCCCTGAAATTCGCCTCCATGCCATCGATGGTAGGCCGTTTTTCCACCTGCCGAGAAGAGCTCTACCCCAACAATGGGATTGAGCGTAAAACGAAAAAGCGAATCACTGTAATAGAACAAATCGAACGCTTTATCTGCGGGGCGGGTAGCGGAAAGTTCCTTTCCAAAATCCCGCAGAAAAAATTTAACCTCCTCCTGCTGTCGACTGCTTAGGCTCCCGAATGCTGAAGCCTCCTTCAGATACCCGGCAATTTCGACGCGGCTATAGGGTTTCACCGCCGAGTTAAGATCAATGGCGCCTATTCCAGCCATCTCATCCAGAAACTCATAAACCGAAACATGGTCAACATGTAAGGGAACATTCTGAGCCGCTCCCCCCATCCAGCCATAGGTCATCCACCCAAACAGAAGAAGGCTTCTGAGACCAAACCGGCACTTTTGTTGAAAAATGCAATTCATAAACATTCATTTTTATATTATCACCTACCAAACAAAATCCTCATGGTTCCCGGCCACCAGAAGCCATGCATTGTGGCTCCGGTTTTTCTCTATATCCCTCAATGACTCCGGGCTCCCCTAATCAGAATATTCCAGGCGGCTTTAAAAAAATATCTCACATCGGTCTTAAAGGGCGCGTTTTCCCATTGCTCTATATACTTAAGCTCAGACTGTTGAATCTCTTTCAGGCTTTGGGGTAAATCAGCATAAAAGGGGGGCACCAGTCCTGGCTTCACTTTCACCCGCCGCTCGGCCACAGCGGGCTCATATAGGCTCAGATATTGAGGACTTAGGGGCCGAACCCCCACCAACTTCACCTCTCCCTTAAACAGATTTATAACCATAGGCAATTCATCAATCCAAAACTTTCGCAGAAAAGCACCCATCCGGGTAATCCGCCTATCGTTCGAAAACTTGCCCCCCTTACCTAAATGGTTTTTTTCGTAGAGCTGGCCTTGAACATATTCCGAAAAGGGCACCATGGTCCGAAACTTATAAACTTTTACAACTTGTCCGTTTTGCCCGATCCTATTCATGGCCAATAATGTGCCATATTGTTCCCGGGGTTCTTCGGGGGCCTCTCCCATCTTTCGGGCCACAATGTACAACAAATCTCCCGACGACTTTTCCGCCTCCACCTTAAAACCACAGTAGGTGAGGCGGCCAATGGCTTCATAATAATCAATCACCTGGTTGCGTCCGGCAAACAGAAAGTGGTAGAACCATCGGGTTACGTGCAGGTCACGAAAAACGCGTTTCAAAAGGTAATCGCCAAAATAATAAAGATGATTTAACCCCGGAGGAAATTTCCGAAGGATGCGCCGCCGTCTTTGAGCCGCCGTCTCCAAACAACAAATAAGCAACCCACCCTGCGACAACTTTTTATTGGCCCCGGCAAAAAAACGACACAGCCGTCTCACATCGTTCATCTTATGCAGATTAACAATCATCCGGTAGTGTATCAACGGTTGGATGGCTATATTAAATGCACGCGAAGTAGACAACACAACGGTATCGTTGGCGTGAAGATCGCCCTTGCTCATCAGGAAATGATACAATTCATCACCATAGGAGCCACGCACCACACGCTCTCTAATAGAATCCCGGCCAGTTATAACCTCCTCATTTGTCTTTAACTCTTCTGAATCCATTGGACTTGTTATAAACACTCTTTTTTTATCCCCCCACAGGGGTTGTGTCACCCTTCACCTCTTCTGTTTTAGCCTGCACCCCGCCCCATTCTTCGGCCACGTCCACCATGAATTGGGTAACATCTATATGCCGGTTTAAAAACGCTTGTGCCTTCTCCCGGGTTTTTTCTCTTTCACCAGGTTGTAACATCAGTTTTTCGCTCATGGAGATGGCCGCCTGCTGTTCCCTGAGCGAAGAGCCAAAGTTATGAACCAGTCCACCTACCTTCTCCAAATACTGAAGATAACCCAATTGAAAGTCGGAAACAAACAGCGACGGGGTCCCCAGAAGGGCAGCCTCGCTGGCCATAGTCGCACTCTCCCCAACAAAAACCGAGGCATAGAACAACACATTATAAATGAGATGTGCGGGCAAAGTTACCCGGTATCTTTCCAATGATTTGGGCAAGGGCCCCTCGGAACTAATCAGCACCCGCCCGTGTGCGGCGAGTCGTTGCACCAGAATCTCCTTTTGGGCCTCCGAAAATCCTTTCTTTCCGCGATCGTGGAGGGCTTTCCAATCCACGAACCGGACCATGGCAAATGGCGCTCCTGCCTCCAACCCCAACAGGCCAAGCACCTGTGGATTGGGTCTAAAGCCAGAAATGGAGGCCATCTCCATGAGGCCATTAAAACGCACATGGGTGGATCCCAGATCGTCTTTAAAACACAGGGGGGTATAAACCGCACTGCAAAAAGGTTGAATCAGACGCCTGTAAAGCCTTGTGTTTTCAGTGTCGGTAAAGGTAAGATAGGGTTTCCTCAAGCACCAGGCAGCCGGCCCCGAATAGATAGTGCTGAAATCGATAAAGATATCGGGCCGAAAACTTAGCGCCCGAAAATATTGTTGCACGACCGTTTTAATAAGATAAAAAAGCTTCCCGGCCAGGGTCGTTCCCCCTTTACCTCTATCCATGAAAGGAATATCATAAGCTTCCAGCAGTTCTCCTACATACTCACGCCGACGGGCAGTGATCAAAAACCGATGTCCCCCGGACTCCATGGTTTTAATGAAGTGGCGAAAATAATGCACATGTGCCGGATGTCCTATATCTAAAAATAGCTTCAAGCCCTTTTAATGTTTTAAACCTTTTGGTTCGAATTATGGTGTTTCATGTGTCTAAATTTGTTTTTTATTGCCACATAGCCTGCCCCGAACTCGATTCGGGGGAACTCGCCGAATAGTCATCCTCTTCCCGTCTAAACGGGACAGGTAGTGTGAGGACCTTATTCTCCCCTACTCTTCGGGGGCTCGTTTCATGTGTCTTAGCCCGGCTTGGATGGTTAAGTGGGACAAGAAACATCGGAATGTCTCCCCACAGGCTCACTCATCTCCCCGCCACCAGATAAGGAGTTATTAAGTAAGGAGTTGTAAATGGAAAGGATCTGACCGGCAACCAAACGACTATTTAAAGGAAGGATTCGTTCCCTTCCATTACTCCTTCCGTTAATAGACAATGCTTTCTCGAGGCCCAAAGCCAAAGCCTTTGCGTTGGGGGGACACACTGAGCAACCGTTCACTCCGGTGATGAATCCCTCCACATCGCCCACAGGAGTGGAAACAACAGGAATATTACAGGCCAGGGCTTCCTTCACCACATTGGGCGAGCCCTCCCAGTGAGAAGTCAGCAATAATACATCTGAGGCATTCAGATAGAGGGCCATTTCTCCGGGGTCAACATCTTTCACCACCTGAAGTTCTGTTTCATTGCAATTGAGCAGATGGCAGGCTTCCCTTGCGAGCAGGAAATTTTTCACCTTACGAACGGGATCCGCCGCCCAAATTATGTTACGGGGCATTGTAAATCCCAACCGTTCGCGGGCTTCCTCCCGGGGGATCTCCTTAAACAAGTCCAGATCAACACCATTGGGCAATACTATTGCTTTTGGATTTCCGAGCAACCGAAACATTTCATCACTCTTAACAATGGTGACCGACCAGAAAAACCGGGAAAATAAGCGAACCCAAAAACGCATGAAACCCGACAGATAAAGGTCACTGCCCATCAGGGAAACCACCAGTGGTCGGGCGCCGGCAAGAGAAGCCAGAATTCCGCTCAGACCATAATGGGCATGCACCATACTCACCCCGGTGCGACGGATGTATCGTCTCAGCCGGAATAAGTGCTTTAAATAGCCGGCCACCCCCTTGCCCAAGATCTCATACACCAACACCTCGGTTCCAAGCTTCCGAAGTGAATCAGCCTGATTCCGAACCACAGGTGAACATATTCGCAGGCGATTACTGCTGCAAACAAACAAAACTCTACCGGGCTGTTGATTATCCTTGTTCAATTTGAATATGATTTAGCAGTTAAATATAAACATTTAACCCGCTTCCAAACCAATTATGCGGATAGATTCACCCAAAATTTGACTAATCTGATTTTTTAGGAAAAAAAGAAAAACAGGGAAAGGCCATTTGGTCTTTCCCTGCCACGAGTTATGACAATTGGAAAGCCTCCCGGATTGCATCTACATAATCGAGTTTTTCCCAGGCAAAGAATTCCACTTCGCGCGACACTTCCTGTCCATTCTCAATAAAAGTAACAGGCGCCTTATAAGGAGTGCGCCCCATATGTCCATAGCTGGAGGTAGCCGAAAAGATGGGGTTCTTAAGCCCAAAGCGGCGAACAATAATTCCGGGACGCATATCGAACAACTTCTCCACGCGTTTGGCGATATCTCCATCCGACAGATCCACGCGGGCGGTGCCATGGGTATTGACATACAGCCCTACAGGTTTAGCCACGCCAATAGCATAGGCCACCTGCACCAGCACTTCGTCGGCCAAGCCGGCAGCGACCATGTTTTTTGCAATATGGCGGGCTGCATAAGCTGCCGATCGGTCTACCTTAGAGCAATCCTTCCCGGAGAAGGCACCCCCGCCATGGGCTCCTTTTCCGCCATAGGTGTCGACAATAATCTTTCGGCCGGTCAAGCCGGTATCACCATGGGGTCCACCAATCACAAATTTGCCGGTTGGATTCACCAAAAGCTGGAAGTCACTGAATAATTTCTGTATCTCAGCCGACAAACGAAGTTTTACACGGGGAATGAGCACCTCTTTCACATCCCGGGTAATGGTCGATCTCATCTGCTCATCTCCGTCGAAGGGGTCATGCTGGGTAGAAATCACGATGGTGTCGATGCGCACCGGCGTATTGTCGTCGTTGTATTCAATAGTCACCTGCGACTTGGAGTCGGGGCGCAGATAGGTCATTAACTTGTCCTCGCGACGAATGGCGGCCAACTCCTGCAATAATATGTGCGAGAGGTATAGCGGCAGGGGCATAAAGTCTTCGGTATCGCGACAGGCATAACCAAACATCATCCCCTGATCGCCGGCTCCCTGCTGCTCCTCACCATCCACATCCACCCCTCGGCGGATATCTTCACTTTGCTCGTGCAAAGCGGAGATGACACCACACGATCCCGAATCGAACATATATTCGGCGCGTGTATACCCAATTCGTTCGATCACCTCACGGGCTACACGCTGCACAGCCACGTACCCTTTGGTATTAATTTCCCCACTCACCACGACCAGGCCGGTAGTTACCAGCGTTTCACACGCCACCTTTGAATCCGGGTCCTGACGCAACAATTCGTCGAGAATAGCATCAGATATTTGGTCGGCCACCTTGTCGGGATGGCCCTCAGAAACTGATTCGGAAGTAAACAGATATCCCATGATAAAAAATTACAAGTATTTCATCTGCAATTAATTAATTGCAAACAAAAAAGATTAAACATCTAGTTGGAAGGATGGGGAAATGGTAGAAAAAAAACGCGTTTTAGCATTTTTTTATAGTGGTTGCAATCGACCAAATCCATCCACTTAATGGCGACAAAAATACGATTTATTTAAAATTATTCCAAAATAAAAAGAGAAAACCGCCAGGACTCCTAATTATTTATATCTTTGCGGCCCTTAACGAGGAAAAAGGCTGAGCTAAAACAAATTATAAAATATTGAAATCATAAACTTCTCCAAAAAAATTTCAGCTTGAAATTTGCAGGAAGTGAAATTTGATTTATCTTTGCATCCGCGTTTGAAAAGACATGCTTTTTTAAACCACAAATATTTGGTCCCTTCGTCTAACGGTTAGGACACAAGATTTTCATTCTTGAAATAGGGGTTCGATTCCCCTAGGGACTACTATAAAAAAAGAAATTAAGAACAACTTAGCAAGATAGAAAGATGGCAAATCATAAGTCGGCAGAAAAAAGGATTCGTCAAACTGAGACGAAAAGGGTGCACAATAAATATTACGCCAAAACAACACGTAATGCAATTAAAGCACTTCGTGGCACAACCGACAAGGCTGCTGCTGAAGGCATGTATCCCGGTGTCGTTTCCATGATTGACAAATTGGCCAAGAAGAACATCATACATCGCAAAAACGCTTCTAACCTTAAGTCGAAGCTGTCTTTGTACATCAACAAACTGGCCTGATTTAGCGCCTGTACCATTTTTGGTCCCTTCGTCTAACGGTTAGGACACAAGATTTTCATTCTTGAAATAGGGGTTCGATTCCCCTAGGGACTACTAAAGCCTTCCGTGAACGGACAGGCTTTTTTTTGCTTCCTTTTTTTTCGTAATTTTAGTAAAAAAAGGATGAGCGATTACCAAAAGCTTTCCATTCCCCACTGGGCAAAAGAGGATCGCCCCCGGGAAAAACTTATCAACAAAGGCATCTCTGCTCTCTCCGAGGCCGAGTTATTGGCCATCCTTATTGGTTCGGGCAGCCAGAGGGCATCAGCGGTAGACCTGGCCCGAAAAATTTTGCTGGACGCCAACAACAACCTTCACGAGTTAGGCAAAATCACCATCGAATCTCTCCAGAAGCGTTATCATGGCATTGGTCAGGCTAAAGCCATCACCATTGTTGCCGCCTTGGAGCTGGGTCGTCGCCGCCAACAAATAAACCCTCTCATCCGACAGCAAATAACTGCGAGCAGTGATGTTTTTAACATCATGCAACCCTTGATAGGTGATCTGGCCCATGAAGAGTTTTGGGTGCTGGTTCTCAACCAGGCCAATAAGGTAATCTCCCGTTTTCGGTTAAGCAAGGGAGGCATTGCCGGCACCGTGATCGACATACGCCTGATAATGGAAAAAGCCCTTTACGAGCATGCCACAGCACTGATACTGTGTCACAACCATCCATCAGGCAACAAAAACCCCAGCAACGCCGACATTGCCATCACCAAAAAGCTCACGGAAGCCGGAAAAATCCTCGACATACGGGTGTTGGACCATATAATTGTGGCCGAAAACAACTACTTTAGCTTTGCCGATGACGGCCTCATTTAAGCACATGCCGACATGTCCATCCACCACCTTAAGAACGAAGCGGTTAACCGGAAAAAATACCACAAATGTCTTCTGGCCTCTTACAATGCCAATGCGTTTGCTTACCCCTGGTATCTCGATCTGGTATGTGACCATTGGGAGCTTCTGATAGAGGGTGACTATGAAACGGTGTGTCCCCTGCCCCTACAGAAACATTTTGGATTCACCACGGTGAAGCAACCACCGCTGGCCCCATTTCTGGGTGTTTTCTCCTCCAAAGACCTGCCACCTGCCAAGGTGAGCCATTTCATGAAGGCGATCCCTTACGCCAACGTACACCTAACGTTAAACCACTTTAACCGCCTGGAGGACACCCTTCGGAGCGCTACCAGCCACATCTCCGTCCTGGATCTGATCCTCCCCCGGGAGTTCATCCAACGACACTACACACCCGAAGCCCTCAAAGTTTTGGAGCAACCCGACAACACCTCTATTCTCAGAACCATCCGCCCGGATGCCTACATGAACTTTAAAAAGAGCCAGGGAAAGACCGGATTAAGCAGTCAGATGGAACTCACCCGAATAATAAATTATGCGTTGCGCTACAAGAGTGCCGGAATCTATACCGTGTATTCTTTAAGAAACGAATTGATTGGGGCCCTGTTTTTGATCAAAACCAACCACCGCGTATTTTTAATAGACGCCATCGAAAGCCAGGAAGGAAGAGAGAATCATGCCATTTTCAGAGCTGTGGATCACATTATTAAGGCCAATTGCGGATCGAATCTTACCCTGGAACTCCCATTTGGGAATTTCTCCTTAACCTCATTAATATCCTTCAAACCCCAATATTGCCAGCAATACAATAAAGGAATTCTATAGATTATTCTTTTTATTCGTTGCCAGCAAGAGACGACAAGGTACAGCAGAATGAAAAAAAGCCTCAAACATCAATCAGCCGCTCAAAAACTGTCGACTGTTAACATTGAACTAACAGCCCGCCAAAATATCGAAGCAAACAGATGGGATCAATGTGTGGCCAATGCCCCCAACGAAAGTCCCCTGGCCTATTGTTGGGTTCTCGATCACCTGTCGCCCCAATGGACTGGATTAATTTTCAACGACTATGAAGGGGTAATGCCTTTACCAACAACTCAACACCTGGGGTTAAACATCATACAAATGCCATACGAAGTCTTAACACTGGGCATTTTCACCAATTCGGACAACCTCAGACTTCTCATTCCCTATGTTTTCGATCATCCGCTCATGGCCAACTATCGGTTTATAAGTTATAATGGGAGTCCCTCTACATCGAAAATTACCCCATCGGCTGATATTACCATAAAACAAACTTATAAACTCGACTTAAACAAACCCTACACGGAGTTGGTCTCTCTATTTTCGGAAAGTCATCGACGCAACATCCGAAAATTTTATAAGAACGATCTTGCCATTTTAACCAACCAACACCCGGAGGCCTTCACTAAACTGACAACTGAAGTCGCCCAAACCCGCCCGGAACTCTACATAACCCGCGACTATCAAAAAAGATTTGACGCCATGGTGAAAGAGGCGTTGCTCAGGGAAATGGGGTGTGAACATTCGGTCGAATTTGATCATCGGGTTATTGCAACAGCTTTCTTTCTTACAGGCACAAAAAAATGCATCCCTTTCCATCTCGCAAATGCTAAAGGGCACAGCATGAAAGCCTCTTTTGCGCTCATCGATCATTTTATAAGAACTCATGCGGAGGAGGATATTTACATCGATTTCGCAGGCTCTGTAATTCCCAATGTAGCCGAATTCAATCGTCGTTTTGGGGCATCCCCCCAGAATTATCCCTCCCTCACCATTAATCGCCTGCCCCTATTGTTACGGATAGCCAAAAAAATGCGACTGAAACACAGGGCTCAACGGTTTTTGTCAAAAAAAACAACCCCTTATAACAATAAATAAAATCGTAACCCTTATTTTTGTTTCAAAATCGGTAAATGGAAATCAAACAAATCAACCACACTGGAAGTATCCTGAATACTTTTATTGCTGAAATGCGAGATGTAAGCATTCAAAATGACCCTCTCCGTTTTCGTCGAAACCTGGAGAGAATGGGTGAAATTTTCGCCTACGAAATAAGTAAAACCTTCACGTACAAACCCTGTGAAGTACAAACCCCTCTGGGCAAGGCTTCCGAATTGCTGCCCCAGGAAAAATTGGTTATCGCCTCTATCCTACGGGCCGGGATTCCCTTGCACACCGGGTTACTTAACTATTTCGACCGGGCAGAAAATGGTTTTGTATCGGCTTACCGAAAATACAATGAGGAAGGAGAGTTTAACATCCATATTGAATATATCTCAGCCCCCGACCTTACCGGAAAAACCGTTATCCTGGCCGACCCCATGTTAGCCACAGGATCTTCAATGGAGTTGGCCTACGAAGCCATCCTCAAAAACGGACAGCCCGAGCACGTGCATTTGGTTAGCGTTATTGCCAGTCAGTCAGGTGTTGAGTATGTAAAAAACATGCTGGGCGACAAGCCGGTTACCCTTTGGTTAGCCGTGGTCGACGATGAGCTCAACGCCAAATCGTACATCGTCCCCGGCCTGGGTGACGCAGGTGACCTGGCATACGGAGCCAAGCTCTAATCCAGCTTTTCTACTATGCTTTTGTCGGGACACGTCTCAAGCAACTGCAAAAGCGTTTTCCCCAACAAGGGATGAATAAACGACGGCATCAGCTCACACAGGGGCATCAGCGTAAACCGCCGAAGATGTAACCGTGGGTGAGGCACTTCAAGAATTGGCAGCCGATGCGTCTGATCCCCAATAAACAAAATATCAATATCAATTGGACGACCCTCGTAATGAGTGGTCGTCTTTTTTTTCCGGCCCAACTGAAGTTCAATTTCCTGGGTTTTTGCCAACAGCACCAGGGGAGACATCGGGCAATGAACCACTAACACCTGATTTAAAAACCAACGTTCATGCTCGAAGCCCCAGGGAGGACTTTGATAAATGGAGGAGCAGCTGATGATTTCACCTATCTCCGTCGCCACCTTTTCGGCTGCCTGCTCCATTAGGGCGCGGGTATTCTGGTCGTTTCCGCCTAACAAAAGCACCGTTGGTTGCATATAAACGTCTTATGAGTTAAACAAAACATGGAATATTAAATAAATTTTTCCCAATTTTGTATATTAGGGTTCAGCAAAAATACGCATTTACCAAGTAAATACAGAGTTGTCGACACAGGGTCGATTGATTTAAAAGGCCACCTGAGAAAAAAGCAAGGTCAAAGAATCAATGCCCGCCCAAAAAAGGCCCCTCTTAAAACCGTAAAATTCAATTCCATGAAAAATTTTTTAAAGTACACGCTGGCAGTCATCATTGGCTCCCTGGCTTCGATTCTCATCCTCATGATAGGCTTTTTCATCATGATAGGCATCGCTGCATCGCTGAGCCAACAAGACGTACAGGTTAAGTTCAACTCCATTTTGCTACTCGACCTGAACAATCCTATTGTGGAAAGAACCACCGAAGATCCTTTTGAGGAAATACTTTCAGATATTTCGGGAAGACCAGCCAACGTAGGGCTTAATCAAATCCTCGAGAGCATCAGAAAAGCAACCCGCGACGAAAGAATCAAGGGCATATACATGGAATCGGGAACGGTTATGGCCGGCCATGCCACCCTCGAGGAAATCCGGAATGCCCTGCTCGAATTCAAGAAGAGCGGAAAATTCATCATCAGTTTTGCCCCCGTTTACACCCAAAAATCCTATTATCTGGCTTCGGTGGCCGACAAGCTCTACCTGAATCCCGCCGGGATGCTCGAATTTAACGGGCTGAATTCCCAGCGCCTCTTCTTCAAGGGTACCCTGGAGAAACTCGGGGTGGAGATGCAGGTATTCAGGCACGGCCATTTTAAATCGGCGGTTGAACCTTTTATTCGGGAAAACATGAGCGATTCGGCCCGACTACAGACACAAACCTATGTAACCTCGATGTGGGATCATATGCGTAACCAGATTGCCCTTTCTCGTCACCTGGACAGCCAGGCCCTCAATGACATTGCCGATCAGATGCCTATGTTCAAGGAAAGCTCTTTCCTGACCGAAAATAACCTTATTGACAACTGGAAATACAAAGACGAAGTATTGCTCGAGTTGAAGGATTCGACCGGCATCAAACACGAGGATGATTTAAACGCCATCTCCCTGAAAAAATATGCCAAGGCTTACGTGCCAGGGAAGAAAAAAGGACTTGAAAAAAACAAAATCGCCATCATTTATGCAGAAGGTGAGATTGACGGGGGCGGAAACGAAGGAATTATATCCGACGATCTTTCCCGCACCATCCGCAAAGCCCGACGTGATACCACCATCAAAGCGATTGTACTACGGGTAAATTCACCCGGAGGATCGGGGCTGGGATCTGAGATCATTTGGCGCGAGATGGAGCTGGCCCGTCAAGCCAAACCCGTTATCGTTTCCATGGGCGACCTGGCAGCTTCGGGAGGTTATTACATTGCCTGCGGTGCCGACACCATCGTGGCCCAGCCCAACACGTTAACCGGCTCCATCGGGGTATTTGGGCTGATCCCCAATGTGAAAGGACTGCTCACTAAAATCGGGGTCACCACCGACGGGGTTAAAACCAACAAATTCTCCGACATGCCCTCCATTGACCGCCCCTTCCGACCCGAGGAAAAAGAACTCATGCAGGCTTACATTGAGCGTTTTTATGATGTCTTCCTGCAACGCTGTGCCGATGGCCGCCACACTACCAAGGAAGCCATTGACCTGATAGGACAGGGCCGCGTGTGGAGTGGCGAAAATGCGCTGGAAATAGGACTGGTAGATGTTTTGGGCAACCTGGACAAAGCCCTCTCTATCGCTGCTGAAAAGGCCGGACTGGAAAGCTACAGAACTGTTGAAATGCCTGAAATATTGCCCCCGATAGAACAATTCATGAAGGATCTTACCGGCAACGCCTCAGCCTACATGCAAACCCTTTTACTGGGTCACTCACAGGAGCTGGAACTATTAAAAACCATCCATAATCTTAAAACAGCTTATCCCGTGCAGGCCCGACTGCCTTATGAGTTAAGCATCAACTAACGCAACGCATTGTTCAATACCTGCCAGAGGACCAAGCATGCTTTCTGGCAGGTATTTTTGTTTAAAAAACCGCGGCTATGCCTCTATCCTGGCGTTTATTACTCTACCCTGTTTCGTGCCTCTATTGCCTCATCACTGGCATTAGAAACCGGCTATACCGCCATGGCATATTTAAATCCCGCCACTTTGATATTCCTGTCATCTCGATCGGAAACCTCACCGTTGGAGGAACCGGAAAAACACCCCTTTCTGAATACCTGTTGAGACTGCTGATGCCTCATTGGGAATGTGCTCTTCTCAGCCGTGGTTATGGGCGCAAGACTCAGGGTGTAATAAAGGCCGATCCCCATTCCACAGCTGTCACCATAGGAGACGAGCCTATGCAAATGAAACAAAAATTCGCCCGTCTCACCGTGGTGGTTGCCGAGAAGAGAGTTAAAGGCATGGAACACCTGTTGGCCCTACCCAGCCCCCCGCAGATAGTCCTGCTTGATGATGCCTTCCAACACCGGGCGCTCACCCCGGGTTTTTCCATCTTAGTGATGGATTACTACCGGCCCGTTTACCGGGATTTTTGTCTGCCGGCAGGCAATCTCAGGGAATCGGCCAGAAATGCCTCCAGAGCTCATGTCCTGGTAGTCAACAAATGCCCTCAAAACTTGTCTGAAGAAGAGCGACAACACATCATCAAAAAGCTGAATCCGCGAAAGGACCAGAAAATATTTTTCAGTACCATCAGCTATCTTCCCCCTCGAAAACTAGGGGATCCGTCAGCGAACCAACCCATGAAAGGCAAGATAGAAGAAGCGGGAGGCTCCATTCTGGGGTTGGCAGGCATTGGCAATCCGGCCCCGTTCTTCGAGGAACTTAAAAAAACCGGATTACCCCTCACCCCTGTGGTATACCGCGACCATCATGAATTTACGACGGCCGACCTTCAGAAAATAGAGCAGGCCTTACAAAAGCTGGGACCCGGAGCGCTGTTGCTCACCACCGAAAAAGATGCCGTGCGCCTGGCGGAAATGAAACTCCCTCCCCTGATAATGGAAAAAAGTTGGTATCTTCCCATACAACTACAGATCCTTTTCGATGAACAAGAGGCATTTAATAAAACAGTAACGCAATATGTTAGAGCAACTTAAACAAACCGCCAATTTCCTTCGGGAACAACAACCGAGCCATGCACATATTGGCATCATTTTAGGCACCGGCCTGGGTGGATTGGTCAAAGAAATTGAAATTCAAAAATCCATTCCTTATTCCGACATCCCCAACTTCCCCGTCTCCACTGTGGAGGGCCACCAGGGACGTTTCATTTTCGGTAAACTCAGGGGCATAGAGATTGTGGCCATGCAAGGCCGGTTCCATTACTACGAGGGCTATACGATGCAACAAGTCACCTTTCCGGTACGAGTGATGCACCAAATGGGCATCGATCACCTGTTGGTCTCCAATGCCAGTGGAGGGTTGAACCCCGATTTTGTGGTGGGAGACATCATGGTCATCACCGACCACCTCAACCTGTTTGGGACCAATCCTTTGCTGGGCAAAAACATCGCCGAGCTGGGTCCACGCTTTCCGGATATGAGCGAACCCTACAGCCGTCAACTTATCGACAAAGCCTTTGAAATTGCCCAAAAACACGGAATTAAGCTTCGAAAAGGGGTTTACGCTGGGACCTGCGGTCCTACCTACGAAACGCCTGCCGAATACCGGTATTTCAGGATTATTGGTGGGGATGCAGTGGGCATGTCAACGGTACCCGAGGTGATTGTTGCCCGGCACATGGGAATGATCTGCTTTGGCATATCCATCATAACCGACTCGGGGGCACCGGGCCAAATCGTTGAGATTTCTCATGAAGAGGTTCAAAAGGTGGCCGCCGCAGCGGAACCTAAGATGACACAGGTAATTGCCGAGCTGACGGCTTCCATTAAATCATAAACCCCATTTATTCGGTCCCGTGCAGGTCCAGATCCGGATACAAAAAGTCGTTAAAAGGGAACCGTGTAACATGGATTTTCACGACTTCACGGTAAAGGAACTCACGGAACTCCTCAAAATTGATTTTTTCTTTTGCCGAGATAAAGATACTCTTCTTGTTTTGGGCCATCCAGGTCTTCTTTAAGTCGTCTAAAGAGTAGTTCTCCCTCACGGCCGGCATAAGATCATCTTCATCTTTGGGCGTATAGGAAAATGCATCGACCTTATTAAACACCATGATCATGGGTTTTTCGCGCTCATCGATCTCCAGGAGGGTTTGATTAACCACCCTGATTTGTTGCTCGAATCCCGGGTGGGAGATATCCACCACGTGAAGCAATATATCTGCTTCGCGCACCTCGTCGAGAGTTGATTTAAACGACTCGACCAAATGATGGGGGAGCTTGCGAATAAACCCCACCGTATCGGTAAGAAGGAAGGGCAGATTCCCAACCACCACCTTACGAACGGTGGTATCGAGTGTGGCAAACAGTTTGTTTTCGGCGAAGACCTCACTCTTACTCAGGGTGTTCATCAATGTACTCTTGCCCACATTGGTGTAACCTACCAGAGCCACCCGCACCAGTTTTCCCCGGTTTTTTCGCTGAGTAGCCATCTGGCGATCGATCTTTTCCAGCTCCACTTTGAGCCGCGCAATCTTATCCCGGATAATCCGGCGGTCGGTTTCGATCTCTTTCTCCCCGGGGCCTCTCATCCCGATCCCCCCTTTTTGTCGTTCCAGGTGGGTCCACATGCGTGTTAAGCGCGGCAACAAATACTGATATTGAGCCAGCTCCACCTGCGTTTTCGCATGGGCAGTCATTGCTCTCCGGGCAAAGATGTCGAGAATAAGATTGGTCCTATCCAGGATTCTTCTATTCAGAGACCTTTCGAGATTTCGCAACTGGGAAGGGGTCAATTCATCGTCGAAGACCACCGAATGAATCTCTTCATGCACCTTCAGATATTCCAGAATCTCCTCCAATTTACCACTCCCCACAAAATACCGGTTATCGGGCATGGGAAGGGACTGAACAAAACGCTTAACAGGAACGCCTCCTGCCGTCTCAGTTAAGAAGGCCAACTCGTCGAGATACTCATTTACCTGATTCTCGGACACGTCGGGTGTTCGTACAGCCACCAACACCAATTGCTCCAACTCTTTTTCGGTGGAAATCAATGTACTCATTCAATAGAATTAAAAAATAAAAACCAAAGATACCCCCAATGCTAATCCGATGGTTCATAATTATGAAGCCCGGAATTGAGGAGGCGATATAAACCCAAAATCGTCATCCGACGATCCATTTAAGATCTGTCAGGCTCTTTCTCTGAGCGATGGATTGCCAAAAAACAACATCAGAACAGATCAGCAATGTTGTAAAGGGGAGGTTTTCCCGAAGGTTGCCATTAGGGTGGTCCTGCCACCTGGGTTGCATCGGGGATAAACAAAACCCATAAGATAAAAAAGCCCGGGAAATTCACCGGGCTTCTATTATCTTATGGGTAGATTAATTTTGTTTTCCCTACTGCAGAACAAAGTTAATAGGCACTGTATAGGAAACCCTAACGGCTTTACCTCTTTGTTTACCGGGTTTCCACTTAGGCATGGCTTTCACCACTCTCAGAGCTTCTTTGTCGAGACTGGGATCCACACCCCTGGCAATTTCCACGTTGGCAACCTGTCCGTCGACATTCACCACAAACTTTACGTAAACACGGCCCTGGATACCATTTTCCTGGGCAATAACCGGGTATTTCACTTCAGTACCCAGGTATTTGTGCAGTGCAGCTTCCCCACCGGGAAATTCCGGCATATCCTCCACGATAAAAAATACAGGGGCATCATCGGAACTTTCCTCTTCCACATTGATATCCGAGAAATCAATCTCAGTATCCTGATCCATTTCTGTATCTTCGATAATCAATTCCTCATCGAGCTCCACATCGTTCTCAACAATATTCAGTACGTCGGTAACTTTTGGTGGCGGCGGTGGTGGCGGTGGCTTCACTTCTTCCTGCCTGGTGATAGGAATAATCTCTTCTTCAACCGCGTCCTCATCGATCATAAGCCCTTTGTTAACATCCACATTTGTAGATGTCCACTCAAAGGCAATAAAAACCAACGAAAGAACCACGACAAGACCAATCTGCATAAAGACAGTCTTCTTTCTTTCGAGGTCGGCTTTAGGTGACTTTTTTACTTCCATAATGACTCCTCTAATTTTAAGGGCTAAAAATAATTACTTTTTACTGCTTAATCAACACTTGCTCAAAAAAACCGTTGCTGCATTAAATATTTTGAGAGTCTAAAAATAAGACTTTATTGTCAAACCTACGCACTTCTGACAAACTTTTCAACTTTTTCCTATTAAGTTTGGGGTGATTCCCCAAAATCAATTATATTTGCACCTCACAATTGGGGGTGTAGCTCAGTTGGCTAGAGTGCTTGACTGGCAGTCAAGAGGTCAGGGGTTCGACTCCCCTCATCTCCACTTCAATTTAAATGTAAGGAAAAACCGGTGTAACAACCGGTTTTTTTTATTTTATTAACCTCGTATTCAGAAACTTTAACAGCCCATCTGGCACTTCTAAGTACAATCCCGTAATTTTGTATAACTTGTATTTTCTCGTTCCATTCATTACCCCCTTCACCACTCATGGCCGATAACTCAGGAAAGATATTAAAGAGCATTCGCCCCAGCCGAATCATCTGGCCTGTATTAATAGGCCTGGCGGTAACCGGCTACCTCATGTACAAGGAGTTTGAGCCCGGGAGTTTCAGCCTTATTTCCATCACGGCCCAATCGCTTCTCTGGCTATTTCTTTCATTTTTGTTGATGGCAATAAGAGACCTGGGTTATATAATTCGTATCCGGATTCTCACGGGCAACAAACTTTCATGGGTTGGGGCCTTCAACATCGTCATGCTTTGGGAATTCACCTCAGCCATAACCCCATCGGCCATTGGGGGCACCAGTGTGGCTATTTTTTTCCTAAACAAGGAGGGAATAAGTGTTGGACGCAGCACAGCGGTAGTCATGGTAACCTCGTTTTTGGATGAGCTCTATTTTATCCTCACCTTCCCCATCATCCTGGTTCTCTTTGGCCGATCGGATATTTTCTCCCTGGACGGCACAATGGGGAGCCTTCCATGGTACCAGAACAATTTTTTTATTCTGGCCATGGTGGGTTACACATTAAAATTGGGTTACACCATCATATTGACCTATGGGCTCTTTTTCAATCCCCGGGGTCTCAAATGGTTATTGCTATGGATCTTTAGGCTTCCCATCATTCGGAAATGGCGTCCACAGGCCAACGAATCCGGATCTGATTTAATAGAAACCTCCAAAGAGTTTAAATCATGGCCCATAAAGAAGTGGCTACTGGCATTTGTGTCGACCTTTTTCAGCTGGACAGCCCGCTACTGGGTGGTCAACACCCTCATCATCACCTTTCTGGGCACGAAATGGATGGGCTGGGAAGACCACTTTAGGGTGTTTGCCAAACAGCTGGTGATGTGGATTATGATGCTGATCAGCCCGACTCCCGGCGGCAGCGGATTCGCTGAATATGTCTTTAAAGAGTTCCTGGGCGGCTTTATACCCGAGGGAACAGGTGTGGCCATGGCCTTTTTCTGGCGGCTGGTTAGCTATTATCCCTACCTTCTTATTGGCGTAGTTTTAATTCCCCGGTGGATAAGGCATCACTTTCTTTCGAAAAAATCATAGGGTTTGATTAACCCCCTTTTTTTTATGACAAAAAAGGTGCCGATAATTCAACCAATTTGTAACTTGCCTAATGATAAACCGTGCCACGGTGAAAAACCACCCATCGCAATAAGTTAATGAATAAAGCCTGTGAACAGAACCAGACTCATAATATTTTTACCCTTGCTACTTTTCCTTTTCCAGGGATGCTTTAAAAGCTCTTCGCGAAAAGCCCAAAAAAAGAAGGACACCGAAGAACTGGTGGTGTATTGCGAAAATGGAGTTCTGGGTCCCGTGATGGAGATCACCACACAATTTAAAGCCACCCACAATGTAAACGTTCGCGTTCAAAACGATTGTTCACAGAACCTCATCAGCCTCCTATTATACACACGCGAGGCCGACATCTTCATCCCCGATACGCGGCAGGCCATCAACAAGCTTGAAAACGTACACCCCGATCTTTTCCGCGACTCCGTCTTTCTGGGTTATAATCCCATGGTTTTTATGGTTGCCAAAGGCAATCCGTTAAAATTCAACGGCGATTTTAATTCTTTAATAGAGCGCCGTCTGGGGATTATCCTGGCCAATCCGGAAACCAGTTCGCTGGGCTTTGAAACACAGGAGATCCTGAAAAACAGTTCTTTATACGAAACCATAATGCGCGATAACGTGGTCGCCCTCTCGGTAGATTCGAGAGGCTTACTTAAAAATGTAGCCACGGGTCAGGCATCGCTCACCATTGATTGGGCATCGAGCTTCCACCAGGACGACGCACACTTATTGGTCGACACCCTTCCCCTAACCCAATCGTCGCCTCCTCCTGCTATCTATGCCGCCAGCCTGGCCGGAAGTTCACATCCTCAATTAGTCGCAGCATTTCTGGAGATCCTAAAATCTGACTTTGGAAAGGCTACTTTTCAAAAATATGGCATTAAAAAACGACCCTCTTTCGTTTTTTAATATATATATTGCAAGCCAAAATGAATGAAACTTGGCACAACAAAAAGAACAAAACACCTTCAAGGCACTGACAGTAAGCTCTAAGTGGCGGTTTTTCGGGGAACCGCTCATTAATAGACTGTATCTTCTTCTGGGCATATTCCTACTCACTATTGCCGCCATCCTGGCAATGGAGAATTATTTTGACAAAACCTACACCAATCATTTTCAGAATACCATTCGCAACCAGGAGCAAAAACAACGCATTGAAAGTATTCTCAAAGAAAACCTCCTGAATGTAAACCTGGCTTTTAAATCGTTTCCCTCCATCCGGCACCCCCAACAACTGACCAACACCCAATCGGATATTCGGGCCAGGATCGGGCAAAGTCTCGAGATTTTGAAGACACTGGACGAAGGGGGCCAGATTTCTGTAATAAAAGCAGTGAATCTGGAAACCACTGACCAGATAACGGAGATCATAACCTATCGCCGGGACGATTACACCGGCACCATCTCCGAGGTTCGGGATTTAATCCCGGTACTTTACGAATTGCAATCCCTGGCGGCAAAAATGATTGGGTCGGTCAAGGGCTATATTTCCACGGGAACCCCTGCGGCAGAAATCAATCTGGAAACGATGCAGTTTTATCTTAAACAAGCCGAAAGCTTATTCGCGCGGATTTATGAAACCGAGACCCAGATATCTTTCACCATCAGCAAATCCATCTCTGCACTGAACAATGACAGCATCAATATTTTTAAACGTTATAACAGGATAAAATATCTTAGCTTACTCATCTTTTCGCTCATAATCGGGTCCATCACCTACTTTATCGTGAACCAGATCATGCGGGTTATTCTGTTCCGCCGGAAAGCCGAAGAGACCAATGTTAAATTAATTAAAGCCGTTGAACAAAGTCCTGTCTCCATCATGATAACCGACACCAAGGGCATGATTGAATACGTGAACAAAGATTTTGACAATGAGCATAACCTCTCCAAAAAAGATCTTGCAGGCACCAACCTGATTGCGCTGCAAAAAGGCGCGGAGAAGGACTTTATGAACATCCTGCAAAATGCCATTCAAAGCGGACAACCCTGGAACGGAGAGATTAAATCACACACCAGCCAAGGGAAAGAAGTATGGGATAAGGTAAACATCACTCCCGTATTGAACGAAATCAACACCATCACCAATTTCATCGCCATAAAAGAGGATGTTACCGAAAAACGTCTCCTGACACAATCACTCAAAGAGTCGCTTGAAACGGTTCAAACCATCACCGATAATCTTCCAGTGGGGATTCTGGTCACCAATGAGGCACAACAAATTATTCAGATCAATCAAACAGCCGCCAAGCTCATGGGTTTCAAGTTCCTGAAGGATGCCAATGAGTATATAGAGAATCATCCCTACAGTGAGCTCTTTGAGATTTTAAAGAATGAGAAATACCAGGACGAGGTTACCGGCATCACCATTTCAACCCAGGAGGAACGCCTGACGCTGAAGGAAAACAACATTTCGCGGATCATACTCAAGAACATTATCCCCATCCGAATCAACAAACAACGGGTAACCCTGGAGGCGTTCATGGATATAACGGCTCAAAAAGAGGTTCAGCTCAAAGAGGTGGAGTCCAACAAGGCCAAGTCGGAATTCCTGGCCAACATGAGCCATGAGATCAGGACGCCCATGAACGGTATTATTGGAGCCGCAGAGCTGCTGGGCCAGACACGACTCAACAAAGAACAACAAAACATCATCTCCATCATTAGCCGGTCGTGCGACAACCTGCTGGGCATTATCAACGATGTATTGGACTTCTCGAAGATTGAAGCCGGCAAGATGAGAATCGAGAATTACCCGTTTAACCTACTCTCCACGGTAGATTACCTGATAGATCAGATGTCGTTTAAGGCCAATGAAAAAAACCTTGAGCTGTTGATGTCGATCGAAGACAACATACCCCGGATTCTCATAGGAGACGAAGGGCGCCTCATACAGGTGATGACCAACCTGCTGGGCAACTCCCTGAAATTCACCAAAGAGGGAGAGGTGGTTTTAAAGGTAGACATTGAGAAGCAGGATGGATCCAAAATATGGCTTCACTTCGCGGTTGAAGATTCAGGAATAGGGATTCCCCCCGAAAAAAGAGAAAAGATCTTTGAATCCTTCACACAGGCAGATGGTTCAACCACCCGGAAATTTGGAGGAACAGGCCTGGGCACCAGCATCTCTAAGATGTTGGTAGAGCTGATGAATGGCAAGATATGGCTCGAGAGTCCTAACCCTAACTTTGCCTGGTCGGAAGAGCACCCGGGCAGCATCTTCCATTTTGTCATGCCCTTTACATTCGATAAGAATCAAATCGTTCACGGGCAGGAGATTGATCATCTTCTATCTCTACGGGCACTCATCGTCGACAACCATAAGACCAACCTTTTGCTGTTCGAGAAAACCCTCCGAAACTGGGGAATCGCCACCGATACCTGCAGCGATGCCAAATCAGCGCTGGAAATGATTAGGACCCATCACGCATACGATCTTATCATTGCCGACTCCCATGTTCTGAACAAAAACAGCGACACATTCGTAAATCAGCTTAAAAAAGCCACCCCCACCACAAAGATAATTCTGTTTGCAGCCGACATCCGCTTCAGGGCTCCTTACAAAGAGGAGGGCTTCGACATGATTTTATCCAAACCGATAAAACACCGGGAGCTTCTGAGTGCCATAGATACCATGTTTAAGCCCCAGACGACGACCGGGATCCCGGGTGAAGCTGTGGATTCATCCACCAGGGAAAACCGGATTCTGGTGGTTGAAGACAACCTCATAAATCAAAAGATCACTGAAAAGATGCTGGGTCGTTTGGGGATGGAGGCCTTCATTGCCAACAACGGACAGGAGGCATTAGACCTGATTCTTAAAGAAGAAGAACCCTTTGACCTGATATTAATGGATATCCAGATGCCTGTTCTCAACGGACTGGACACCACTAAAGAACTCCGAAAAGCAGGGCTGCTGATACCTATTATTGCCATGACCGCCAATGCCATCGATGGGGACCGCGAAATATGTATTCAGGCGGGTATGACCGACTACATAGGGAAACCCGTAAAACTGAATAACCTGCAGGAGCTTCTTAAGAAGTGGTTGTAAATCCCCCTGTCAAAAAAATATTTGAGCGGCTAAAGTAATCAGCAAGAAGGCCCCAAATAAAATCTCCTTTAGTCGATACAACTTAATTTTTTCGAGCCAGAAAGAAAGGGTAATGGCCAGTCCCAATGAGAAGACTGGAATGAGCTCAATGGAGAAAAAAGGAGTCAGGCCGGTAGCAGCCGTCAACAGGATGAGCCAAATAATGACTCTGAAATGTTTACGTGTAATAATCTTCTGAACCGGCAGGTAACGGGCCAAAGTAAGGATAGAAAACAACGCCAGCAGGAGAAGAATGGCCACATAAATCTGAGAAGAGGCATGGTAGCTAAACTGACCGGTATTAGACAGCACATTCAGGAGAAGCAAATAGAGGAATTCCGAGGTCTTTCCAAATAAAAAGAAATAACCAATGCTCAGGGCATAGGGAAAAACCAGACCCAGAATGGTCGCAATAAACGAACGCACCGAATAGAGCCTCAGCAGCCCCATAAAAACCCAAATAACCGGAAAAAAGAAAAGGCCCTTCCCATAGAAGAGACTTCCCAGAGACACCAAAACAGCGGTATCGAAACAACGTACATAAGGCTTGGGAGAAAGGGAGGCACCCATTAATCTTTCCAGGCCGGACAGAAAAAAGAGGGTAAATACCCAAACCGGATTAAGTCTTTGCACCACCAGAAAACCGCTTACCAGCAGGGCATAGGCCACCAGGGGAAGCATCGACTGCTGGGCCAGCCACCCATAACGGCCCACTAATCGGTTAAGCGTAAGCCCTATAGCAAAAGCCAAAAGGAGGGAGAACATGGCGGCCAAATAGGCGTTATGCCCAAATAACGGAACGATCAGGGCGGTCCACAAGGGCATGCCTACCCCCTCAAAACTAAGAGGTTGGGCGCCCGCATACACAAACACCCTTCCCCACAGCACCAACATCAGAACAAAGCTTAATAACAAAGCCTTGAGGCTGTTGCTATAAAATGTTCGATAGAGCATAGGTCTCTATTTTAAATCAAACCCAATGTCGCGCCTGAAATACTTACCCTCAAAATCGATAAGACCCGCATTACGGTAAGATTTCTCAAGAGCTTCGTCCATGGTATTGCCCAATGATGAAACAGCCAATACACGGCCCCCATCGGTCACCACCTTTTTCTTGTTTTGAGCTGTTCCGGCATGAAACACCAAACTGTTTTCCACTTCATCGAGGCCGGCAATTTTCTT
Source organism: Marinilabiliaceae bacterium (assembly GCA_041583495.1). Taxonomy (GTDB): domain Bacteria; phylum Bacteroidota; class Bacteroidia; order Bacteroidales; family Marinilabiliaceae; genus JBFHFS01. Next base: position 51,149 of record JBFHFS010000007.1, read on the forward strand.
CCCCTTTTGATAGGGGCCGGGATATCCACCAGAAACGAGCATAACGGTGGTCACCGAACGGGCATCAATATCAGCCTTAATATGGTGAAGACGACCGGCGGCAACTGCTTCAAAAATTTTCACCAGGTCGGTTTGCAACCGGGGAATGACCACTTCGGTTTCGGGGTCTCCCATCCGTACATTGTACTCAATGAGGAAAGGCTCTCCTTTTACGCTGATCAATCCAAAGAACAGAAACCCCTTGTATTCAATCTCATCGGTTTTGAGGCCTTCGACAGTTGGCCGCACAATGCGCTCCTCCACCATTTTCATGAACGCTTCATCGGCAAATGGGACCGGCGACACAGCGCCCATTCCACCAGTATTGAGTCCGGAATCGGCCTCTCCAATGCGCTTATAGTCCTTGGCTTCGGGCAGCAAAAGGTAGCTGAAGCCATCGGTTAAGGCAAAAACCGACAACTCAATTCCAGAAAGAAACTCTTCAATAACCACGGTTTTACCTGCCTCACCAAACTTGCCCCCAAGCATTTGCCTGAGCTCATCCATGGCTTCATCAAAGTCGTTAACGATGAGCACCCCTTTACCGGCAGCCAGTCCATCAGCCTTAAGCACATAAGGCGCCTGAAGGGTTTTTAAAAAGCGTTCCCCTTCATCGATGGTGTCTTCGGTAACTGCCAGGTATCGGGCGGTAGGAATACCATGCTGCACCATAAACTGCTTGGCATACTCTTTACTACCCTCGAGCTGAGCGCCACGGGCAGTTGGTCCAATCACAGATACTCTGCTCAAATCGGGGTCGTTCAGAAAAAAATCGGCCACCCCTTTTACCAATGGATCCTCGGGGCCTACCACCAACATGTCGATATCATAATCGAGCACTCCCTTTTTCAACCCTTCGAAGTCATCGGGACGAACGTCCAAATTTCGTCCTTCCAGTGCCGTTCCTGCATTACCCGGAGCGATATAAAGGCGATTGACCAGGGGGCTTTGTTTCATTTTCCAGGCAAGTGCATGTTCCCGTCCGCCTGATCCCAGAAGTAAAATATTCATGTAATTTATTTTGATTTACTCAATTAGACTTCAACTTTGATTTCAAGGTACAAAGTAAAGAAAAAAAGAACAAGGCACTAAAATTGTGGTCGCTTTTATATGTCCGATCCTCAGGATGACATAACCCACCGGGAGTATGTGATCAGAGGATGGAAGATGAAGGATTAGAGACCAGAGATTAGAGGTTGGAAGCAGGAGATTTACCTGAATATGAGATGGGCCTTAGAAATTGTTCTAGAAGTTATTTTCCGGGGCCTGTCGATATTTCTTCTCACGACTCATCCCAATGAAAACATCCCACAACACAGTCAAGTCATGGTACAACTTTCGGATGGTTTCATATTAGATTAACCCTCAACAAAATAAAGGGAAGTTTTACCAAATATTGGGTCGAAGAGTATGAGATACCAACGATATCCCTTCAGGCCAGGGCACCCGAGGTAAAACCATTGGCATGCAGCCATTCAAGTACTTTGGGAAGGGCCACCTGCAGGTTGGGCCAGGCTTTAAGAGAATCGTGGAAAACAATGATGGAACCGGGACGGATATTTTCAATCACCCCATCAATCACCTGCTGTGGCGACAAGGCCCGGTCGTAGTCACGCGAGAGGACATCCCAAAGGACAACTTTGGAAAACCGCTTTTTCAGGGCAGGCATCCACCATGGCCAAATGAGCCCGTGTGGAGGCCTAAAAAGAGTGCTGCCACCACAATACTCCTGAGCCCTTTCCACATCTTTAAGATAAGCTCCAAGGGACAACCGGGAACCCGGCACATGCGAGAAGGTATGGTTTCCCACGGCCATACCTGCGTCAGCCAGTAATTGAAAAATGCGGGGGTATTTGCGGATATTATCCCCCACACAAAAAAAGGTACCTTTAAAGCCATATTGCTCCAGCTGCTCAATTACCCAGGGTGTCACCCCGGGAACAGGCCCGTCGTCGAAGGTAAGAAACACCTTTTTCTCCGAAGTGTCAGCCCGCCAGAGAGCGCCATTAAAGCACATTCTCACAAAAAATGGCGGGCTAATAATCCAGTTGCTTTTACTCTTCAAAGAACCCCATTTTTTTCAGGCTATTGTTGTAAGTCTGCTCGAGCTCCTCCGACAAATCCTCCCGGTTGAAGGAATTGGCGACCTTAATCACTTCGTTGTACACAGCCATATTACGACGCACCTCACTCATGGCAGAATTTCGCTTCGAAGAGGGAAGAGAAAGAAAGAAATCGAGTTCCTGGGAGTTAAGCCCCCCAAGCCCTTCGAGTATCTCGTCTCCTTTTTCCATCTCTCCGGTTCGGTAGTAGGCCTCGGCCAGGAACAAGGAGAAATAGTTGTGAGGAATTCGGGAGGGAGGGAGTAACTCCATGGTTTTATCGAGCACTTCCACCGCTTTTTCATTTTGACCCTCATCCACCAAAGCAGAGGCCAAACGCCCCAGGTTGTTGCGGATGTTAATGGCCATTCGCTGATGATTTTCATCGAGATAAACCCGGGGATCTTTAAATCCGTCTAACTTATACAGATTCATCAGGTTGTAATACCCTTTTTCGGTATCCACCCGGCCATACATACCGTCGCTTTCCTCAACCTTGATGGGTACCACCTGGTAGGCAAACCCTTCGAGTTGAAAATAATCCTGAAGCCCTGCATAGTTATCTGCCCCCACTGTCACCGCATAGTATACCGGCCGGTTCCAATGGTTATTCGCCAACAGATCCAGAACGGCCATCTCATTTTTAAGGATATACTCACGTCCCTTGAGGGAGATATTCAGGGTAGAGTCCATCAGATGCGCATAGCGCTCGCTGACAAAACCCTTTTGAAGAATCTTACTGCTGTCGACGGGAAGGAAAAAGGCGTTAGAGGGCAGGTACTCTACCCGGCCCGTGTAACCGGGCACTTGTTTGGTTCGGGCATCCTCACTCTTGAGAAAATCCATTCCTTCCTTGAGGTCCACATTGCCGGGGATCCGGTCGAGCAGGTAAACCAGGTCGCGTGTCCCGGTCACATATTGATCGTGACTCATCGAAATGGGTAAAGCGGGCGATTCATATGCTTTCCGCTTCATCTGATCGATATACCAGTCGGTTTGAAGATAACTGAGATTACAGACCCTCACATCGGTGCGCTCACCCTCCACCTCCTGAATATACCAGAGAGGGAAGGTGTCGTTGTCTCCGTTGGTAAAAATCACCCCATCCTTACCGATGGTATTCAGATAATTATAAGCCAGATCGCGAGCAATGGTCCGGTGTGAGCGGTCATGATCGTCCCAGTTTTCGGCGGCCATGATGCCGGGAACCAATCCCAAAGCTACCAGGGAAGCGGTTATGGCAGCCCCTTTACCGCCCATCAATTTGCGAAGACCCTCCACCAGTGCCAATACACCCAGGCCTATCCAGATAGAGAAGGCATAGAACGATCCCGCGTAAGCATAATCACGCTCCCTGGGTTGCAAGGGGGTTTGATTAAGATAAACAACGATGGCCAGGCCGGTGAGAAGAAAGAGAAGCATTACGATCCAAAATCCCTGCTTCCCGTTACGCCCAGCCCCATACTGAAACAACAGGCCCAACAGCCCCAATATCAAGGGGAGCAAATAGTACTTATTACGGGCCGGGTTATTTTTAAGATGATCGGGTAATTTCGACTGGTCGCCATACATGGCATTGTCGATCACAGGGATTCCTGAAATCCAATTGCCCTGCTGGATCTCCCCATTGCCCTGAATATCGTTCTGACGTCCGGCAAAGTTCCACATGAAGTATCGGAAATACATGTACCTCACCTGGTAGTTGAAGAAAAACCGCAAATTCTCACCAAAGGTGGGAATCTTAATGGTTTGGGATTTGCCCTGGTCATCCTCGAGGGTCATCGACCGCCCCTCGATATTAGCCCACCGCTTGTATTCCTGAATATGCCGGTCCTCACGGCTGTACATCCTCGGGAAAAAGGTAGTGGTTTGCTCGTTAAACTTGTACTCGGGACGGTATTCCACGATCTTGTATTCTCCATCCTTCTGAATGCGAAGGGGCTTTCCTTTTTCGCCCTGCATAGCCCTTCGATCGAGAGGAGAGTTGTAATATTGACCTACAATCAGAGGCCGATCGCCATATTGCTCGCGGTTAAGGTAAGAGATCAACGAGAAGACATTATCCGGCGCATTCTGATTCATGGTAGGCTGGGCCTGAGAACGGACCACAATCAACGTAAAGGAAGAATAACCCAGCAAAATAACGGTAATGCCGGTAAGGATGGTATTGAAGACAACCTTCTTTTTTCGATAGGTAATAAAAATCCCATAGATAAGCCCGCCTACCAACAAAAGCCCATACACCAGTACCCCGGAATTAAAGGGAAGGCCCATACCGTTGACGAAAGCCAGTTCGAAAGCCCCGGCCAACTTGATGACGCCGGGAATGATCCCATACAACACGAAAAGCACAATTAGGCCTGAAATGGCCAATGCTTTAATGGAATTGTTTCGGGTAACCTCAAACTTCTTGAAGTAAAAAACCATTGCAATGGCAGGGATAGCCAATAAATTGAGAAGATGCACCCCGATGGAAAGGCCCATGAGATAAGCGATGAGAATAAGCCAACGATTGGCGTAGGGTTCGTTGGCCACATTTTCCCACTTCAGGATGGCCCAAAACACCAGTGCGGTAAAGAGGCTCGACATAGCATAGACCTCTCCTTCAACGGCTGAGAACCAGAAGGTATCGGAAAAAGTGTAGGCCAAAGCCCCTACCATTCCACTTCCTATAACCGCCCAAACACGCCAGGGCTGAGGATCATCCTGGTTGTCGATAAAAATTTTCCTGGCCAGGTGTGTGATACTCCAGAATAAAAAGGCGATGGTAAAAGCACTGGCCAGTGCCGACATAGCGTTGATCATCATAGCCACGTGGGCCTCATCGGGTGCAAAAAGAGAAAAGAACCGTCCGAAAAGCATAAAGAAAGGCGCTCCGGGAGGATGCCCCACAAGCAGTTTATACGAACAAGCGATAAATTCACCACAATCCCAGAAACTGGCAGTTGGTTCGATGGTCATCAGATAGACGACGGCCGCGATGAGAAACGTGAGCCAGCCAAAACCCAAATTAAGCTGCTTGAATTGTTTCATAAAAAAATAGTTTATTTTGTATTGCCTCTGAAATTTGTTGAAAACCATCCCTCACTTAGCGGGAACTATTTACCAACATCTTTCCTATATATTTTATCTGATTCTTCTCTTGTAACCACAGAAACTGCCCCCAAGGACGCACCCACTTCACCTTCGGAGACCCGGGAACTCAAGTCAGGACAGGAGTAGCGCCTCTCTTCAACACATTTTTTTTGCATCCGGATTCCAAGGCGGGGGCTCGATATATCTCAACAGAAATGCATTTGGGGTCCCCACGATGGCCAAAAATACATAAAACTTGTAAAACTCACGACCCATTTTTCCGCATCCTTCAATTAATTAAGGATTGTTAGTTAATTAGGGGGATTGCAACCCAGTCCGTTCAGGTTGTTCAGTTCCTGTTCGATCCTTCCCGACAACCCCTCCATCCCTAGCAAATGGGCCAGGTTCTTTATCTGCGAAAACATTGGACAAAACCTTTTTTGAATTTCCGAAAGCGAATATCCGGAGTGATAATAATAATTGAGATTTTGGAACGAGATCCGAAATTGTGCATCTAAAAGAGAGGCAGCTAAATCGAATTCATGAGCCCGGGCCAACAAGGCACACAATTCCAGCGTCTTATCACCGGCCATGAATGGCGAAAAAGGCCACTCGGTGAGACTCTTTTTCAAAACCAGGGCAGCCTTCTCCATTTGGTCCTGCTGAAGTAAATTTTCGGCCAGACGAAATGAAAAATCCCTATAGCCGGATGCTTCCAGTGCCTCCCGACAGGTATGATCCCACCACACCCCCTCTTCTCTTCCGATGGAGACGCTGTCCATAAAAAGCGCCATCAATGGCTCTATCTCCGAGGATTGTTCCGCACCTGACACCGTTGAAGAAAGTTGCCGGATCAGTCCCCTGTCGGCCAACCATGCCTCCCACCCACCCAGTTCCCACACCTCGACGTTACGGGCAAAACAAACGGGGCGATGGGAGGCATTGGAGGCCACCAAATCGATCAGAGCCAAATCGCCCAGCGAAAGATACTGATGGGTGGTGTGGAAATCGACAGAGTCCCCGCCCAACAGATTCACGGTAAAGGAATCCCCTAAAGAGCCGGCAATCAGGCTTTGGTTGGCGCCCACCACAGCGAGGGCGGACTCCAGTTCATTCAACTGCTCAACCGCGCCACCGATCCTCCCTCCGACTGGCACAATTTGAAATAAGGCGCTTCCGTGATTCCTGTAGAAATTATCTGATAAGGTAAGATGAAGCCCGGCGCTCCGGGCCACTGCATAGCGCTGTTGCCGAACATACCAGGGCAAGTTGAGTAACCCCAGATTGACCAGTCGAACATCCCGGCGTACCCCTTCCACCTGTTGTGCATACCACAAGGGATAGGTGTCGTTATCGCCATAGGTAAAAAGAATGGCATCCACCGGACAGGAACGCAACTGCGAAAAGGCCAGGTCACGGGCCAGATAACGCTTTGAACGCTGATGGTCATCCAGATTTTTGGAGAAAAGCCATCCGGGTCCTGCCAGCGCCACCACGATCATCAGCAGCCATAGGGTCAGCCTGGAATCCCGGACACTCTTAAAAATTCCATGAATGCCTATCCCGGCAAAGAGAGCCACCACCATAAATGAGCCCACAAACACGTAATCGCGCTCCCTCGGCTCCAGAGGTGGTTGATTAAGATAAAACACAATGGCCGGGCCAGTTAGGATAAAGAGCAAACTCAACACCCCCAGGAGGCGCCTTCGACGCTGTGACTGCAGCAGGAATGAAAAGCCCAGCAAGGCCAGAATAAAAGGAACACCAAAATATGGATTCCGGGCAGCACTGTATAACTCAGTGGGGGTTGGCCATTGTCGGCTTCCCAAAGAATAACGGTCGAGTGCCTTTATCCCTGAAGCCCAATTACCCGAAAAAACATCACCATAGCCGGGCTCATCATTTTGGCGCCCCACAAAATTCCAAAAAAGATAACGCAGATACATATGCCCCATCTGATAACGCAGAAAAAAGGATATCTCCTCGGATAATTTTGGTGGATGATCACGATCGACAGACTTTTCCAACCACCACTGGTAGGCGGTTGTTTGCTGATCGTCGCGGCTGTGAATCCTGGGAAACCAGGAAAAGTCCCCGACAGGGAAAGAATATTCCAACCCCGAAGGCTCGGGATTATACCGTCCCAGGGCTCTGTTAAACTTCCACTCATAGGTTTGCTTCCATTGGTTGGGTTGTGCCCAGGCATGAACGCCATACAACAGGGGCCGGTCGCCATATTGCTTACGGTTAATATAGTTTTTCAACGCAAAAACATCATCGGGACTGTTCATGTTAATGGGTGTTCCGGCAGCAGATCTTATGGGGATCAAAAGATAGGAGGACCACCCCATGAATAAGAGAGCAAATGCAACCAATCCAAAATGCAGAAGGGGCAATCGTTTATGGGAGTACCAGATTCCCCAGGCCAACAAACCTACCAACAATACAAACCATAAAAGGACGCCTGAATGCTGAAAGAAGCCGAGATCATTCACCAGGAACAGCTCAAGATGCCCGGCCAGCAAAAGGCCATTGCGCACCAGACCGCCATAGAGGAGTGCCAGGATAAGAAAACCCGCGGCCAGCGATCCCAGGGTAACTTTTAAATGATACCCCCATCTTTTCCACCCAAACAACAGGACAAAGGCCGGCACCATCAAAAGGTTAAGGAGATGAACCCCCAGGGAAAGACCCACCAGATAGATTCCCAGAAAGAGCCACCGACCATTTGCCGAAGAGGCGGGAAGGGAATACCACTTGAGAAATACCCACAGGGTAAGCGCCGAAAAGAAAAGCGACAAAGCATACACCTCGGCTTCCACCGCCGAAAACCAAAAAGTATCGGTAAAAGCAAACAAGAGCGCCCCCAGCATTGAAGCGGCCTCCATAATCAGCTTCTCGTGCTGTTTCTGGTCAGTCCCAGAGAGGGCGAGCAGGAGATACAAGATTTTATACACCAGCCACACGGCCGAGGCAGAGGCCAGCACCGACAGGATGTTGACGCAAAATGCCACCGTGGTGACATCTCCGGCAAAAAGAGTAAACAAACGGGCCAGGATCAGATACAGAGGGGCCCCCGGAGGATGAGGAACCTGAAGAAAGGCCGCACAACTGATGAACTCTCCACAATCCCAAAAACTGACTGTAGGAGAAGCCGTGTGCCAATAAACCGCGAGACTTATTACGAATACGACTATCCCCGGGAAATTTTTTTCTACAATCGCACGATCCACCTTCATTCGATTAAACTTTTGACCGCTAATCTATTGCAAAAGTGCCGCAAAAACAAAAGGGAGACGATTAATAATTAGCTTCAAAAATAGACTCACATTTTTTTGCAGGTAAAACAAAAAGCATATATCTTTGCAACGTTTTTGAAAAATAAGACAACTAAGTTTGTCCCGTGGTGTAATGGTAACACACCTGGTTTTGGTCCAGGCGTTTAAGGTTCGAGTCCTTACGGGACAACTGATTAAGACCGCAATTCTCTTTGAAAAAAGAAGTTGCGGTTTTTTTTTGCAAGGATACGGCCCAACCTGTAACGGATCAGGAACAAAACACCCGGGAAATTCCAACGGCCGGCAACTCCGGAAGTGGTCAGGCAAAATATCCAATTCAAAATCGGGAAACCCACCATTCTTGTTTCGGTTATTAATCCCGAGGTGGGTCAATTGCAGGAGAGGGATATTTGGGATAGTGCTCCCCTGTCAAACCGGGAAAAAGTCTGACAAGGAAACAAACCTTAATAACTGGCACTTACGCCGTCATTACGGATACACCACATTGCACTAAAATGCAATTATCAGCCCACCTAATCGGCCGCATAACTTTCATCAAGGATCCTATCTAAATCTGCCGTTCGTTCGGCTAAACCAGGGAGTTCAGGAAGCGGGGCACTGGGCACCGGTTCATACCAGAAGGTAGCAGTGGACCAATCGTCATCTCTGTCGTAATAACAGCACCCAATTTGCTGGATGGTGACTCTCATTTCTTCTTTCCAATAGATAGGATCAGGGATATGCCAGCGATACATTGAGATATAGCCGGGGTTCATTTTAACTTCTTTATTTTTGGTTGGATTACGATGCAGAGAAATAGCATCTACCAGAGTGTCGGCTTTGGCTACAAAATTAGCACCATGGTACTTATAGGTTGTATTTTGCACCCCATAGGACAGCCCCACCCAATCCTCTGCACCTGTCCCGCAAAGGGTAGGAAATTCAGTATCTCCATCCATATAGAATTTGATTTCTCCTTCTCCCCACCAATCCGGATGAAGGGTTCTTATCCCGAGAACAGCTCCTACGAAACGACCTTTCCCGGTTCTCCGGGGCAAGATCTCAAAATCTTGTTTTAATGTGGTAGGGTTTTCCCTTCTAAAGAGTACATGCAGCCGGCCTACGTCGTCTCTATGGCTATCGTTGACGGTATAATCTATTTGATAATAGAGATTTAGCCTGGTGTCAGAATCGTTTGTCAAGGTAATTTTAGCTCCTTTTGTAAAGGGCATAGGCAGCCAAAAATTCAGGGCACCCTTTTCCCCTATTGAGTGAACAGCTGATTGGTAGGGGGTAAGTTTTGAGTGAGCCAATCCCATAAAATCGCCAATTGGGCATTCAATACTGGGGTACTCCTGCCCATCCCAATAAGCACGGATTACTGTGCTCCGTAATTTTTTGTTACGTTCCTGTGGCTTCTCCTTTACCCAATTCATATGAATAAACTCACCGGCCATCCATATATGGCGTATCGTTCCGCCTTCTTTAATGTCGCACAGCACAACTTCTTCATGAGGTTTAAGTATTTTATTCGGGGCTCCTTTTCTGCCTACCCCTAAATTACTGGCAGCCATCCCTGCTTTACCGGGTTCACCCGTAGGATTTTCGAACGATATTGCCCGTGGAGTTATATCCGTATTGAGATTATAAAGGCTTAACTGCTCAAAATTATTAACTGGTTGTTCTTCTTTTTTAAATTCCGTGCAACTAAATAAACCGATTGCAAGAACCAATACCCATGCTCTTTTCATAATGTCCCTTCTTTTAATGTTGTGACCGACGTCAAATTAAAAAATTCCTATTCCCCTTAAATTCTACCTGTTAGCTAAAAAAATCAATCTTGCCGGTTCGGCGCGGTGTGGGAAATTTAGCACCACGCCGAAATAAACAATGTCCTTTTAAATTATAGTTTTATCTTTAATCTTTGTAAAATTACAACTATTCCGTCAATCCCGAATTTTTCATGACCCGAATTGATCGATTCCCACTCCATCAGGTCAATCCCGGTTAGAAAAGAGCAAATAAATTAAAGCCCGGTGCTCATAAATGTGACAACCCCTGACATTCAAAAGCCGGACTCATTGCCGGAGGTCACCACAACCAAATTTAACGGACCGGGGTTCGATCAAGCCGGGGTGGGAGGACAAAACCTGCCAGGCACCTGATTAATTAAATCTTTTTAAACATTTGGGGGGTCTTCCTTTTGATTAATTGTATATTTTTGTGGCTAAATGCATATTCTTTTTTGATGAGAATTAAACCTAAAAAATTATGAAGAAAATACTTTTTCTGGCTTTTACAGCCCTCTTATTCTTTCCCGTCATCGCCGAAGCCCAATTAAACAACCGGGCCATCGGACTGCGTCTGGGAGGCGGCATCGGTTATGGCACCGAGATATCCTACCAGCAACCTTTCGAACGAAACCGTGCCGAGATCGACCTGGGTTTTGGCAGTCATTCCGACTGGCGCTACTGGAACCTGACCGGTATTTATCAGTGGGTAAGACCCATTGAGAGTGGATTCTACTGGTACCTGGGTGTGGGGCCCTCACTGGGTAGCTGGTCGGCCAAGCACGATTACGACGATTACGATGAAGATGACGGCGGCATTTTTCTGGCGGCAGTACTCAACGCAGGTATTGAATACAACTTTACGGAGATCCCGCTACAGCTTGCCATCGACACACGCCCCGAGCTGGGCATTGCAAACGCCAGGGACTCCTTTGGCTTTGGGCTGGCACTGGGTATCCGCTACCGTTTTTAACACCTCAACCAGTTCATAAAAACTGAGTAACCCAATACACAAAACCGGAAGAGGATAGTCCTTTTCCGGTTTTTTTATTTCTACACTCTATCCCCCAAAAAAGCCTGGCCAAAGAACAACCCGTTTCCCAACAGAGGGGCAAATGGCCCTTGAAAATAACGAAGAGCCCAAAGAACCCGGTTAACCGCTGGTCACCAGGTGGTGGAGACCTGGTTTATGAGGCCTTTATTGCGGAAGCGTTTTTTTCTATGTTTGGTTTCCCGGGGGCACACTCCCGATCTTAGCGGATGAGTTCTTCGATCATCGTCTTAACCTTTTTTGAATCCCATTTAGCCGCACCGGTTTTATGGATGAGGACACGCCCATTAGGCCCGATCAAAAAAGTGGCTGGGATCGTAGATACATCAAACACCTCAGGCACTCTTCCCCGCAGGGTATATAAGGGCAACGTGTACTCTTGTTTTTTCATGAAAGCCTCGGTCACCTCACGCGATTCATTACTCACCAGCACAAAGACCACCTCCTCCCCATACTCATCATAAAGCCTTTGAATGGAAGGCATCTCAGCAATACAGGGCGGACACCAGGTGGCCCAGAAGTTTAAGAAGACCGTTTTTCCCTTGAACTGATTCAACCCCACTTGCTCACCACCCGGCCCAAGCAAGGGCAACTGTTGATCCTGCTCGGAAAGATAGATGACATTTTGGCTGTCGGAGGGCGAAAAAAGAGTATACCTGATAAAAAAAGCAGAGAGCGGCCGCCGGGTGCCCGGGAAAAGCATGCCCAGAACGAGCAGCATAAAAATAAAGTCGAGGAGAATGCTCCACCACCGTTTCTTGCGGCTGTAACGCTCCCATTGTTTGCTGAAAATATTCATACCTGACAAATTAATGAACGACACTCAAATTCCCATCCAAAATGGGGCGGTAAAACAACGATAGCTCTTTCCTGCCGGGGTGGAAACAGACCCTCCCACCCGGTTAAACTTCTTGAGCTCCGGCATCTTCTCAAAAAACTGATCCAGATCGATCACCACATTATGATGAGTCCCCGGCGTTAAGGTAAGCGGGAACATATCTTCACTGTTACTGCCTTTAAGCTTGAACTGCCGCTGGCTGCCCCACCTGGTAAAGACAATGTTGGGCGGCATAAACGTCTGACTCTCATTCGAACCATTGGTTATCATCAGGCGCAAAAGCCTGCGGCCGGTTTTCTTATCCCGAAACCTAAAGGCCTTAAACTTCACCTTGCCGGGAAAATACTTATCCTTCCACCGGTTTTGATACTGCCAGGCAATGAAGACACCAACGGCAAGCAGAATAAGGGTAATAATAAAGGAGCTGGGCCTGTTTTCCTGTTGCTGAGCCCTATCGCGAACCAGCTCTTCATAGCTCTTAAGCGATTTACCATCCTGAACAACCGGCGTTTCCTCCACGCTCTGCTCCTGGGCCACGGAGCTATCCCGAACGGGCTGGGAGGCCTGACGATTACAATAATTCAAAATAAAAAGAAAGGACAGAATGCCCCAGATCAGGTTTCTGTTCTTTTGAAAAAAAGCTTTGAAGTCGAACCTATTCATACAAAAATATTTTATTGGGGAAAAGGCATCAACCCTTTGTAATTAATATAATATTCACCTCCTACCACCGGTTTGGCCATCTCCTCTTCGGTATCTCCCGAGGCATTGGCAACTCCCACGCTGGCAAAGTAACAATCGGCCTTATGTTTTCGGGCATGAAACAACACCCGGGCCGCCAGATCGGGAGTCAGCACTCCCATTCGCGGAAACACAGCAGTTCTGATCACCACAAACAACAGCTTACCCTCCTGGCGGACGAGTAACTGAGGGTTAACATCCATCTCGCGACGCACGTTCAATACCTCGTAACCTTTATCGATAAGATCTTTATACACGGCCTTTATTCCGAGAAAATGGAGCTCTTCGGGGCTCATCAACTTTTTCCCTCCCATATGATCAACACTGATTAGTTCAATACACCGCCACCCGAAGGGGCATCCGCAAAAATACGGATTCCATCCGTAAACTCCACCATCCACAAAAGTGCCAAAATACTGTTTCAAAACCAAATGGCCCGGCACCCCTTGCTGTTAATAATCTTTAACCCCTCATTAAAAACAAAAAAGAAAATAGTCATTAACTTTGCCCCATGCTGGTAATTGTATTAAGTATTCTTGGGGCTTTGGTTCTTGCCCTTCTGGTATCCCGTTTTTCAGGAAAAAAGAACCATGAGCAAGCAACCGCGCTGAAGGTCCCTCCGGCAGATTGCTGTGGGGCCCATGAGGTTTGCGAACAGGAATCGCTCCTAAACAGTGACGCCACCATAGTATACTACAACGATGAGGAGCTGGATGCTTTTCGGGGAACAGAGGCCAACGCCTACACCGACGAGCAGATCGAACAATTCCGGGAAGTTCTCTACACCATGAAGGAAGAGGAAGTGGCCGGATGGCTGCGCAGCCTTCAAAACAGAGGCATCATGCTTCCCCTCATCCTGCGTGAGGAGACATTGATGATCATCAGCGAGCGCCGGGCAGCCCAATTGAGTTCCTGACAGGTATTGACCACCCTTTATCCTTATTCGAAAAGTTAACCTGTTGGCCGCTGATTCATTTCCGTTAAGGTCATGGCAACTCTAATTGCACATGTTTCACTGTTCGACGGTTGTAAGTATAAGTTACATGGACTGTGCCATCATCTGCCTGTATAACAGCCGGGTAAGAGTACTCTCCGGGAGCCTCCTCGAGAGTGCAAACGGGCTCCCAGGTTAATCCGTCATGAGAGACAGCCATACACAATGGAGTCCTTGGCCCTCCCCATTTCCCTTCTGTTCTTTGGGTAGGATTGTATACAACCAATTGCATCCCATTCTTTAAAGTAACCGCATCGATTCCGGAATTAGGATTAGGCAGGCTTGTCGCCTCCGGTTGGCTCCACGTATCTCCATTATCGGATGACCAACTGGTCACAATAACATCCTCCTTACTTCTGGCTAACATCTGTAAACGCCCATCCTCATGAAATAAGATACTTGGCTGGATGATGTTGAATTTCTCATTTGGGCTGTCTAAATCAACTCTTTTCCAGTTATTCCCAAAATCATCGGTAATCTCAAAATGGATCTTCCACTCGCCATTTATCGGATTCTCCGTACTTGAAGGACAGATCAAACGCCTGGACTTTGTCAAAACAGGTTTGTTTTTTATCGGACCCAGAAAACCATCCTGCAGACGATCGGCTTTGGACCAGGTCCTTCCCTGATCGCTTGAAGTTTTAAGCATTCCCCACCATTCCTGTGCACTGGGCCCTACCTTATAATACAACATGATGGTACTATCGGGCATTTGAAAAAGAACAGGATTCCAGCATGGATAGCGAAGTGTATCATTGATTATCCCGTCGGCAACCAACACCGGGACACTCCACGTCCCCTTTATTTTGGCTGAGGTATAAATACATACATCCGGATTCTGTTCATGTGTCCCCCCAAACCATGCCGCCAACAGGCCCTCGTCAGTTTCCACAATTGTCGAGGCATGACATTGTGGAAAAGGAGCTTGCTCATAGATAAAACCGGAAGATAATATTTTAACCTTTTCCTTTGCTTCAGACTTAAAACCACCTGAACACAGGAGTAAGATGGCCAGCAAATTAAACCATTGAATTTTCATAATTGCGACAATTTTTTTCATTGATTACCAATAACTTATACTATTCACTCCATTTAGAGAAGGGCAGCCCGGGCAAACAGGCCAACCACCTCATCCTTAGAGAGATTCAACTCTAAATAACGACGACGTCCCACAGGGATGGACACCTTTTTATCATCTCCCTGGAGGGGGATTTCTTTCCCCAACGCCTCAAATAACCTTATCTTTTGGGAGCTAACCGGCAATTCAAGGCTTCCTTCCCCATCACTCTGCCAGTAAACCACCCAGGTTTTGTTATTTCGGGAAAGAACAAATGCACGGATATTTTCACTTTCATTGGCCACATCGGGTATTGCGGTATAGGGTAACAACTCAAAGTCTCCATTTTCATCGACCAACAGGATGTGTTCCTGCGCCGTATTTTTCAGGGCTTCTTTTTGCTCATCCGAAAAGAAATCCTGATTACGCGCCGCTTCCCAGCGACGAATGACTTCCAGATTGTCGGGGGTTCGCGGGTGTTGTTTTAATTGATCCAGGTTACCCACCAGGGCAATGGGACAATCCCAGGCGGCACCGCGACTGCAAACATACTCGAACATGTCGGGCTGCATTCCAATGGTTTCTTCATCGGGAGCCACATAATTTATCCATCCAAAATTGATTGAGGAAAAATCCTGAGCCGTGTATTTCGCCGCCGAGAAAGGGTGTTTATTGGTAGCCTCTTTTAAGAACCCGGGGGGAAAGATGTCGAAGGCATTTCCGCGGGTAAGAATGTGCCAGCTAAAGTGCGATTTAGTGGCCCCTTCCGAAAACAGGGGTTTGGGTTCCAGGGCATCGTACACCTCCAGTTGGGCTTTCGACACGTTATACCAATAGGGCGGATGCACATCTTCGGCACCATCGAAATAGACAAACTGAAACCCTGCCTCGGCATATATCTGCCCTATTCTTTGGGCCAGTTCCTGCTGAAGGCTTGTATTCTGGTCTACCCGAATAAATAACGGCCAGGTATCCACATCCAGCAACCCGAATTTAAACCCTTTTTCAAATGTTGAGTGTGGCGATCCCAGCTGCCCTCTCTGGCAACCCGTAAACCGGTAGGGAGGATCCTCGGAATAGTTGGTATAGGTAATCAATTCGTTACCCATCTTCAGAAATCTTCTACCCTCTTCCAGGGTACAGCCCCGGGGGGTTTCTTCCACCTCGATGGAGGTAGACTGAAGATCCATCGGCTTTGAAAGGGTAAACATTCGCCGGAGGTTTAACCTTGAATCGGGCACGGGACTCGCGTAAGGATCGTTTTTGGCAACCTTATTATAATGGATATGAAATCCGGGAATCATCCCGGCGGCTTTTATCTTACCGGTTACCTCCTTTAAATCTTCCATTCCATTGGGATATCCAGACCGCCAGGGGAAATGGCCCATGGCAGAGGAAAAATCGGGATAGTAAACCACCATGGCATGAAATCCACCTTGTTTGGCAAAGGCAATATGCTCATCTATATTTTGGGGGGTGACATTGCGAAGCTCGTAATAAGAGTATTTATACGCCTCACTTCTCCGGCTTTGAACGCCCCGGGGAAGGTTAAAATCCTTTTCCACCTGATCGATGCAATTGAGAAGGTTGTCGGTGGTGGTGGTGATCAATGCCGCTCCCACATCCATCAGCTTGACATCGGCCTGCATCCCGGCCTGCATGAGATGATAACCCTCACGGGTTTCGGCATCGATACGGGTGAAAGGTCCGGTAGCCAACAAATTTACGGCCACCTCCTTGTCCCATGATACATTGAGCCATTCCCCAAAAAAGGTCCGGTCGCGAACGGGCAGTTGCATTAAGGTGAACTCATCGATTTCGGTCCGCCTTTTTACGCCAAACTTCTCTATTTCATAATCGAACCCTTTCAGGGTAAAAGCAATATAATTCTCGGTATTGGTCACCCGGATGGTGGCCAGATAGGTTTCCAGCTCGAAGCCCACCACCAGGTCATCCCCCTTCCAGTAAATGGTATCGGACTGAAAGCTTGTTTGCCTGGCAGGATAAGTAAGGAAGAGTTCGTTATCGTAGGGGCGGTATTGGGTAAGTGCCATAACGGGCATAGCACATCCCGGCATCAAACACTCCTCTCCCGTGGGTTTATGAACCAGGCTTTTGGCCCGGGCATCGGCCCCAATCACTAACCGGAATTCACCATTCTCGACTATTACATCTCCCTTTTGTGGCAGGGCCTGTCTCGGCGCACAGGCAACAGCACTGATAACAATGAGGAAAAGAAAAATGACTTTTTGAAAATTTGATTGCATGGTGAATTGATTAGAATTAAACTTTTTCATCCCCGCAAATCCATCTTCACCAACAAACCTACGATCTTTTGTTGGCAGCTTTAATATCCTGAATGAGAATCCTTGATGAATCAAGCAATCATCCGCCACTAATTTAACTCAATTCTATTAATTATGCTCTTGGGAAAGGGAATTTCAGGTTCAAAGCAAATCGGAGACGGCTTTTCTTAACCTAAATGCCGGACTCCACTAATGACCAAATCCAACCAATTGAAAAAAAAGCACTAAAATCCCGGATGAAATAGTACATTTGCACCGGATTTATCTACATATCCATATATGGTTATTTTTAATTTCTTACATAGCTAACAACTTACACTGCACAATGTCAAAGTATTTAATTGTCGGGGGTGTAGCCGGAGGAGCCACCGCAGCTGCCCGCCTGAGAAGATTGAACGAAAAGGCTGAGATCATCATGTTTGAACGGGGAGAACACATCTCCTACGCCAATTGCGGATTACCCTATTACATTGGAGAGGTGATTCAGGAACGCGAAAAGTTATTGGTAGAGACCCCTGAGAGTTTCGAAAAACACCTGAATATAGATGTCCGCACCCTGAACGAGGTCGTAAAAATAAACCGCGAACTTAAGGAGGTAGAAGTAAAAGATTTACGCGACGGAACCACCTACACCGAGAAGTATGACCAGCTGGTGGTTTCCCCCGGGGCAGAACCCATCAAGCCGCCTATCTCGGGCATTCGCGACCAGGCCATCTTCACCATGCGCAACGTAAAGGATACCGATCAGATCAAAGCCTTTTGCGATACTCAGCATCCCCGCAAAGCGGTGGTGGTGGGCGCCGGCTTCATTGGTCTTGAGATGGCCGAGAACCTGCACCGGATGGGACTCCTGGTCACCATCGTTGAGATGGCCGACCAGGTAATGGCCCCACTCGACTACGAGATGGCCGCCGAGGTTCACCAACACCTGAAGACCAAAAAGGTAGAATTTTATCTTAACGACGGCGTGAGAGCTTTCGAGCGGAACACCGACCACCTTGAAGTTTGCCTTCAGTCGGGCCGCAAAGTGGAAGCTGACCTGGTTATTCTTTCGATTGGCGTTCGCCCCGAGGTAAAGCTCATCAAGGAGGCGGGCCTGGAGCTGGCCCCCAACGGAGGCATCAAGGTAAATGAGTACCTGCAAACCAACGACCCAAACATCTATGCGCTGGGCGATGCCATGGCTTTTCCCCATCCCCTCACCGGAAAGTACATCAACACCTACCTGGCAGGACCTGCCAACAAACAGGGCCGACTGGTGGCCGACAACATTGTGATGGGCAATAAACGTCCCTACAAAGGTGCCATTGGAACGGCCATTGCCAAGGTGTTTGACATCACTGTGGCTTCCACCGGTTTATCCGAGAAGGTGCTGAAAAAGGAGGGGCTTCCCTATATGGCCAATATCATTCACGGCTCTTCCCATGCCGGATATTATCCCGGGGCCTTGCCAATGACCCTGAAAATATTGTTCCATCCCGAAACCGGGAAGCTGTACGGCGCCCAAATTGTGGGTTACGAAGGCATCGATAAGCGCATCGACCTGATAGCCACAACCTTGCAACACAAAGGAGACATCTACGACCTTCAGGAAATTGAGCACGCCTATGCGCCCCCCTACTCCTCGGCCAAGGACCCGGTAAACCAGGCCGGATTTGCGGCCGAAAACATCCTGTCGGGGCGGGTGAAAGTAATTCATTGGGATGAGCTACATCAGTTGCACAGCGACAATATCTGTATTTTGGATGTACGCACCCCTGATGAGAACGCATTGGGGCAAATTGAAGGTTCATTGAACATTGAAGTAGACACTCTGCGTCAGCGGTTGGATGAAGTACCCAGGGACAAGACCATCATCACTTACTGCGGAGTGGGTCTGCGCGGGTACATCGCCTGTTGCATCCTGGCTCAGAACGGTTTTGAGGAGGTCTATAACCTCAGTGGCGGATTCAAGACCTACGAGCACACCACTGGCAAGCAGAGCAATGAGGACATATTCGAAAACAGTTACATTGATAAAGCCAGCCATATCTACAGGGGAAAGGCCAGGGAGGAGGGCCCCAAAACCAGTGTTCCCATCAGAACATTAGAGGTGGATGCCTGTGGCTTGCAATGCCCCGGCCCTATCCTCAAACTCAAGAAGGAGATCGATGCGCTGTTACCCGGCGAACATCTCCGTCAGACAGCCACCGACCCCGGATTCATGAAAGATGTGGAGTCGTGGTGCAACATGACCGGCAACAAACTGATTTCGGTAGATTCGGATAAAGGCAAGATCACCGCCATCATTGAAAAACAGGAGACATCACCGAAGGTGGCTGTCCCGAAAAACCTGAATCTTCCCCAGAACAAGACCATGGTGGTATTCAGCGACGATATGGATCGGGCCCTGGCCTCCCTGGTAATCGCCAATGGGGCGGCCTCCACCGGAAAAAAGGTAACCCTCTTCTTTACTTTCTGGGGGCTGAACATCATTAAAAAAACCACCAAACCCAAAGTAGAGAAGGACCTGATGGGCAAAATGTTCAGCAGGATGATGGCCGGCAGCGCCGGCGAGTTGAAGCTCTCCAAGATGAACATGGGGGGCGTGGGCACCAGGATGATGAAAAAGCGCATGCTTTCGAAGAAAGTGGATTCCCTGGAGGATATGCTCCAAACCGCCATTGACAATGGGGTGACGATGATCGCCTGCCAGATGTCCATGGACATGATGGGCGTGGATAAGGAAGAACTCATCGAGGGCGTCACCATTGGTGGAGTAGCCAGCTACCTCGAAGAGGCCGAGAAATCGAACATCAACCTCTTCATCTAGGGTCAGGTTCTTTCATACTCAAGAGTAAGCAATCAAAAAAAAGGGAGAAGGCAACATTGAAGCGCCTTCTCCCTTTTTTATTCCCCACACCAGAAGGGAAAGACATCTCTAATCAGGATTACTGACCAACAGAAAAGAGCAAGAATGCGGGTTCAATTCTTCTGAAATGGATCCGGAAACCGGTTTAATATGCTCACCATTATAAATATCCTGAATTATAGCTTTTCTCCTTACGCCCAGCTCTTTTAAGGATATGGAGAGTTGATGACTGTTTTGGGAATCCAGGTTAAGCAACAAAACAGCCAAGGATCCCTTTTCCAGTTTTTTCACCCAGACCTCGGTTTTACCCTCCGTTTTAATTTTACGTCCCTGCCCGGTGGGATCCTGATTAACAGAAATAGCCATAGCATTGGTTACCAGGCCCTTTTCCTCCCGGGTCATATTTCTTGGATCATTGCCCAGAAATAAGGGTGACGACATGATGCACCATAAGGCAAAATGAGCTTTCTGCTCTTCGACATTAAGTCCCTGATTACCGGTAACCATCATGTCAGGATCATTCCAGTAACCCTTGCCGGCAAAACGGGCCAGCTCGTTATTTTTATATGACACATCCATTACGCTGTAAGGCGCACCCTCAAAAACGGCTCCCCCCGTAACTTTTGCGTTAATGTCTCCTGTTGTGCGAGCCATCTGACCAATCTCCGGATACCAATCACGCCATTTATAGGCACTAATACTCAAAGCTATATCCCGACCACTATTTTTTAGGAGCCGGTGCCACTTTTCATAGGTGCTTTTCAGAATCTCCTCATCCCAGCCATTATCATTTTTGCATTTATCCAGCTTAATAAAATCTATTCCCCAATCCACAAATTGTTTTACATGGACTTCTTCAAATCCCAATCCGCCAACTTTATCGCCTGCGCAATCATGCGTGCCGGGAACCGTATGGAGGCCAAACTTCAATCCACGGGCATGTGCGTAATCGGCTAATACTTTAATACCATGAGGGAAACGGTCAGGATTGGCTAATAACCCTCCGTTTTCATCCAGTTTGGTATCTCTCCATCCACCGTCGATAACAAAATACTCATATCCGGCATCCAACAATCCCTCATCAACAACTGCATCAATACACTCCCGAATATTATCCTCATTAATGCCCATCTTCCCAAACCAATTCCAGCTGTTCCAGCCCATAGGGGGCGTTGGTGCAAGAATATTTACTTCCTGGGCTGTTGCGGTCTGATAAAAAACAACCAGTAATATTAAAATGTATTTCTTCATAAAAAATTAATTAAAGTATTTACAACTAAGCGCTTTAAAGGTAACCGATTAATCATTCTTTGAAGCAGGTCCTATTTTAACAAGTAATCCACCAGGTTTTTTGCCGCCTCATAATTTTGAAATTCTTCGGGAAGGAACAAATGGTCGATGTATTCGTTGTAGAGCCAGGGATCTCCAATGGCAATGACTTTTCCCTTTCCCGGAAAGGCCTCTGCCATCAACGTTTTTCCATCTTCCTGAAGAATTGGCTTCGCACCCGAAACAGAGGAAATACCCTTTAGGAAGATCTTCTTAACCCCCCGAAACAGGGGATGATCGGGAAGATTTTTTGAGGCACAACTGTCAAAATTACGGGGTTTTCCCGGCTCCGACCGTTCGGAATGGAGAATCTCATCATTAAAGGCCATGCCAAACATTGACATCAGCAAGTTTAAACTATCCAATTCACAATTTTTTGAATCGTTAGCCAATACCAGCAAAACCCCGCCTTTTTTTACCCAATCCTTGATGGCGGAGGCGGCGGTGAGATCCATGTATTTTGGGTCAACAGATTCCTGGGGGGTATCGGGGTCAACAATAATATAAACACGTGCGTTCTTTAAGTTAGACCGATCGGGTTTTGATTTTAGGACCGACAACTGACATCCTTGATTTTCAAACAATTTTCCCAACTCAGAAAACCCTGAAGGCTCCTCATCTTCCCATAAATAGTGATAGGGTCTTCCTGTTTTCTCTTTTACTTCATTGTTGTAATAATTATCGAGCAGGATTGTTTTTTGTCCATTCCCAAAGAAGCTGATGCCCAAAAGCGACATTAAAAAAGCCAGTTTTTTCATTCCTTACCGATCTATTTTTTAACTGTAACTACAATTTTCATCAAATTGATGGATCTACTAAAAAACATCCTAAATATAGTTATTTGATTCTACGAAGCAGTACCTTTATCAATGCTATCCGGCTCTTTGGCTCACTTTTATCAGTCATCTTATAAAAGTCGTTACTGAGTCAGCGTCAACTCCCGGGTCAACAAAACGTTTTTTAGGCAAACATGCAAGATCTAACTGCCAGCCAAAACGGAATGGACCAACCCTTGGGATTGACCGGCAATAGACACACAATAAATTACCATACCAATGAAACAGACCCTACTATTTCTTTCTGTATTTATCCTTTCGGCAATTGGCTGTTGTCAAAACAATGATGACAATCCACGAACCATTCAATTATTGGATTCTGATTGGTATTTTCAAAATCATGAAGTCCCGGATGGAGAAATGAAACCGACTAATCCGGATGAATGGCAAAAGGTTAATGTCCCTCATGACTGGGCTATAAGCGGAGACTTTGATGAAATGATTGATGCTCAAAAGACCATGGTTGTTGAAGATGGTGAAAAAGTCGCCAGGTTTCGTACAGGAAGGACCGGAGGCTTGCCCCATATTGGTATCGGCTGGTATCAAAGGGAACTGGATATTCCAGTCCCTTTAAAAGATAAAAGAATTCATTTGGAGTTTGACGGAGCCATGAGCCATTCCAGAATTTATGTCAATGGCAAATATGTTGGAGAATGGCCTTACGGGTATGCCTCCTTCGGATTTGATATAACAGATTTTATTAATCCTGATGGGGGCAATTTTCTTGCCGTACGGTTAGAGAATAAACCAAATTCCTCCCGGTGGTATCCAGGAGCAGGTATATACAGGAATGTTAGAATGGTGGTTACCAATGCCATTCATATACAACAATGGGGAACCTGTTTGACAACGCCTGATATAACAAAAGGAACGGGAACAATTAATTTAGAAACAATTGTATTGAACCATTTAGGGCAATCAAAGGATTTGACAATAATTACGGAGATTATTAACCCCCAGGGGATGGTTGAAAGTGTTCATGAAATGCCGGTTACCATTGACAAAAAACAGCCGGTTAACCAAACCCTTACAGTCGAATCTCCCATACTCTGGTCAGTTGAGGATCCCAAATTATACAAAGCGGTAACTCATATCCAGGACGGAACCAGAGAACTGGACCGGTATGAGACAAGTTTTGGATTTCGATATTTTGAATTCACCAACAACGAAGGCTTTTTCTTGAATGGTAAAAACATGAAACTAAATGGTGTGTGTATGCACCACGATTTAGGGCCATTAGGATCAGCTGTCAACGAAAGTGCATTGCACCGGCAGCTGGAAATATTGCAGGAGATGGGATGCAATGCCATCAGAACCAGTCATAATCCACCGGCTCCCGAACTGCTTAAACTAAGTGATGAAATGGGTTTTTTGATCATTGATGAAGCGTTTGATGAATGGAAGCATGCTAAACTGGAAAATGGGTATCATACTCTATGGGAGGCCTGGGCTGAAAAAGACCTGGTTGCCATGATTCATCGTGACCGCAACCATCCGTCAGTGATCATGTGGAGCATCGGGAATGAGATACGGGAGCAAGGCATCGAAGGGGGTGAAGAATACTGTCAGTTTCTGGTGGACATCTGCAAACGTGAGGATCCTACCCGTCCTACCACAGCCGGTTTTAACAATTGGGAGGGAGCCATAAAAAATGGGTTTGCGAACATAGTGGATGTTCCCGGATGGAATTACAAACCCCAGCACTACGCGTTTATCCATGAGAAGTTCCCTGCCTGGAAGATGTATGGAAGTGAGACGGCATCAACCGTAAGTTCACGGGGAGAATATTTTTTCCCGGCAGAAGAAAAGGTTCATTATACACGTGAGCCCTACCACTCTTCATCTTATGATTTGGAATACCCGCGTTGGGCCACTTCACCAGATACGGAATTTGCCGCCCAGGACTCTTTTCCCTTCATGGCCGGGGAGTTTGTCTGGACCGGCTTTGATTATTTAGGCGAACCTACGCCTTATAATATTGAGTGGCCCTCCAGAAGTTCCTATTTTGGGATCATTGATTTGTGCGGAATTCCCAAAGACCGTTATTACCTGTATCAAAGTAAATGGACCCACAAGGAAGTATTACACCTGTTGCCACACTGGAACTGGGAAGGAAAAGAAGGGGAGATCGTCCCGGTACATTGCTATACCAGTTTCCGGAAAGCAGAATTGTTTCTAAACGGGAAAAGTATGGGTATACAAGAGAAGGATCCAACCCGCCTTTATCGCAAGTACCGTTTAGTCTGGGATGTGCCGTATGCGGCAGGAGAATTGAAAGTGGTTGCACTGGACGAAACCAATCAACCCCTAAAAGAAGCAACCATGCGAACTGCCGGAGAACCAGCGGCTATTAAGCTGGAGGCCTACAGTGACAGCATTAGAGCCGACGGGAAAGCACTTGCCTTTATTACCGTTTCGGTGGTTGACAAAAAGGGAACGCTTTGCCCAACAGCCGATAACCTGATTCGCTTCAAAGTTGAAGGAGGAGGAAAGCTGATCGCCGTTGGAAATGGGAACCCAACGAGCCTGGAGTCGTTTGTAAAACCACAACGAAAAGCGTTTAACGGACAATGCATGGTCTACCTGCAGAACACTGCCTCTCAGAATGATATCCGGCTGACAGCCGGTTCCGAAGGGCTGGAAGGAGCTGAGGTTAGCATAAAGTTAACAAGGTAGAGTACGGGGAAAAATAATTTGCACCCGTCCCCTTGGCCTTGGACAAAAACCGGGTTACTGGTCAAAGCGATAAGGCTTGTTCAACTCATATTGGAATAGTGAACTCATCGTTCTTCTGATTTTTAACACCTAATAATCAAAAGACCCATAGAACACAGCATTTTTTCACACATTCGCCTCAACCTCCTGCCTCTCCTCAATAACAACCTTTTTAGCCTCTGCAGATGGCCGCTTGAAATAATGGTGGCGATAAACAAAAAAGCCCAATAGGGATGACACCGACAAAACGGCGCCAATGGAATAGGAAATCTCCTTAGGCAAAGCAAACCCTTCGGGGGCAAACAGCAGATAAGTGGTGGTGACGGCCGTCATAAACACAGCCGGAATTAAGGTGATCCAGTACAATTTCTTTTGCTGCATCAGGTAAACGGTAATGGTCCAGAGCACAATCATAGCAAGCGTTTGGTTGGACCAGGCAAAATACCGCCAGATAATACTGAAATCAATTCTGGTTAAAAGAAGACCAATGGCAAAAAGCGGAAGGCTTATAAATAACCGGTTTTTAATGGGTCCCTGTTTGTAGTTCAGGAAGTCGGCCACGATTAAACGGGCACTCCGGAAAGCAGTGTCACCTGAGGTAATGGGCGCGGCAACCACGCCCAGAAGGGCCAGCACGCCCCCAAATTTACCCAGCAATGAATTAGAGATGTCGTTCACTATCTGGGCGGCATTCCCGCTGTTAGCGGTCATTATTTCATTCAGCTGGGGCACCCCGCCAAAAAAGCTCATGCTGATGGCGGCCCAGATGAGTGCCACAACACCTTCGGAGATCATGGCCCCATAAAACACCCGTCGTCCAAACCGTTCGTTGGTTAAACATCGGGCCATCAGGGGCGACTGGGTAGCGTGAAAGCCCGAGATTGCGCCGCACGCAATGGTGATAAACAACATGGGGAAGATGGGAAACTTATCGCCCTCCACATGATAATTCTTAATGCTACCCAGGTTGAGTTCAGGAATTTGGTAGCCCTGTACAAACAACGCAATAATTAACCCAACAGCCATGAACAACAAAGCCATCCCAAAAACCGGATACACACGCCCGATAATTTTATCGATGGGCAACATGGTAGCCAGCACATAATAAATGAAAACCACCCACACCCAGAAGCTCATGGTGGCAAATCCGGGCGTCATTCCCGATAAGATTTTGGCCGGTCCCATAATAAAAACAGCGCCCACCAGAATCATCAACAATACCGTAAACCCACGCATGAATTGTTTGGTGCCGTTACCCATATAGATGCCTACAATCTCGGTAATGCTCAACCCCTTATGCTTGATGGAGAGCATCCCGGAGAAATAGTCGTGCACGCTTCCGGCAAACACCGAACCCAGGGCAATCCAGAGAAAGGCCACCGGGCCCCACATAGCACCCGCTACAGCCCCAAAGATAGGACCCAGCCCTGCGATATTAAGAAACTGAATGAGGAAAATCCGCCACCAGGGAAGGGGCACATAATCCACTCCGTCCTGCATGGAGTAGGCAGGCGTTTGTCTGCCGCCATCAACTTCGGCATAACGCTCCACAAATTTGGAATAAAAAAGATAACCCAGAAGAAGGACCGTTAAGCCTGTAAGAAAAGTAATCATAAGTCACACTAATTAATTAGGCTCAGGCAAAGTTGTTTGATTTCCAAAAACATAACCAGTGTTGGTTCCCTGAACAAACACCCAAACAACCGAATATTGACAGCTTCAGCCCCATCTAGTTCAGGCTAAAACGATCAATGCATAAAACAAACCATAACAAACTCTTTATCAAGTTATTGCCCGACCGGGCAATACTAAGCAATAAAGGAAATATATAAGCCCCCAAGGCACCATTTCTCTATTTCCCTCTCCTCCAAATAACCCTATCGCCAATGATACCAGGCTTAGGAAGAACAAATATACCAACAGAATTCGAAAAATAGTTACATTTTTATTTTTTTTGTAAACCCCTGTTTTTATTGATTCTTCTAATAGTTACGAGTCACCTCCACCAGTCGTTTGACATTTTCAGTGGGTGTTTCAGCCGGAATGGCGCAACCGGCGTTCATAATAAACCGGGGGTTATCTTTATACAGGTCGAGCAATTCCCTGGTTTTTTCTTCGACCTGCCCCGGGCTCCCCAACGCGATCACGCCGGAGGGATCGATATTTCCGCTAAAGGTAACCTTCGACCGGGTGCAGACCTGATGCACCTTTTGAATGTCGGTTTTATAGTCGAGTTCGAGGGCCTGCGCCCCTGTGGCCACCATTTTTTCCAATATCAGATCGGTGTTCCCACAGATATGGAGCATATAGGGCTTTTGGTGTTTCATGGCTTCCTCCACCACTCTTTTTTCATAGGGCAGGGCAAAGATCTCATACATCTCCGGAGAGATCATATCAGGGCCTGCAGGGCTGTCGCCATTCGAAACCATATCCACCCCGGTATGGGCCATAAGGCGAACAAACTGACAGCTCGCCTGAGAACAATAATCGAGTAACTGAAATACGCGCTCATCCTCCATCATCAGATCCACCATCCACTCGGCCGGGGTGCGCATCATGCTGGCCAGGGAGAAAGGGGCCTGGTCGCAATTTCCACGGATAAATTTTTCATCGCCAAAATGTCCTTTTATTATTCGGCAGGCTTCCAGCCAAATTTGAACCCGCTCATTTTGGGATATATCCACGGGTTGCAGATCTTCCACGCAATCCAGGGAAGAGAGCGCCGGGAGGTGCACCCGGGCCGGGGCATCTTCGGGATAGTCCACAGGAACGCCCACGGCTCCGGCTAAGGTGGTGGTATCTACATCTATCAGGGCCCCATCCAGCCCATAGGTCTCAATGGCCCGGACATGGACATCGGCAATCACCTGGGGATTATCCCGGTAGGTCTTCATGGACACCCCGAACTCTTTGGCCGCCATCAAAAAATTATGCAATAAAACGGGTCTTTTATCGGGCCATTCACCCCTTAGGGCCGCATCTATGCGTTGTTTTCCATTCATAGCGTTATATTTTGGATAATGATTTTATAATTAAAAAGTTTAAAAATTAAATGCAACTACCCATTCCTTATCGATTCTCAAACTCAATCTCTTCGAGCGTTTTATTGGTGGTTTCGAACAAATACTTTTTGAAAAAGAAGAATCCGGTTAAAGTCATTATTGAAAAAAAGGCAAAGCTGTAGCCAATGCCCCTTCCTCCCTCAAAAGCCCCCACCACAATTGGGAAAAAAAAGGTGATAGACCCGTTTACAATCCAGTTGGAGAAGGAACCTATGGCCACCCCACGGGACCGGATATTATTGGGAAAGATCTCGGCCAGCAACACAAAGACCACGGCACCCATAGAGGAAGCAAAGAAGGCGACATAGCAGATGAGCATCGACAGCAAAATCCAACCACCAAACATATTGGTAAAGAAAGCCCAGGAGAAAAGGGCCAGAAAGAGCGACATGCCCAGTGTCCCTATCAACAGGAGGCGTTTACGGCTTACCTTATCGATCAAATACATAGCCAGAATGGTAAAAGTAAGGTTGGTAATCCCAATGATTACGGTTTGGCCAATAGCCGAATCGGTCGAAAAACCGGCCGCCCTAAAGATATCGGTAGCATAATACATGACAATGGCTATTCCGGTAAACTGACTGAACAACCCGACAGTGATTCCCAGCAGGGTAAATTTAATGTTGGGTTTTTTAAAGAGCTTTTCTTTCTTCTCTTGCTCTTCGCATTCGATGGTATGGAGGATCTCATCCAGGAGCACCTGCGCATCGCCTTGGGGGTTGACGGTCTTTAAGGTTTCGGCCGCTTCGCGGGCCCGGCCAACCTTCACCAGCCATCGGGGACTCTTACGCACAAAAAACAGCAGCACCAGAAACAGCAGGGAGGGAATGGCCTCTGACAAAAACATATATCGCCAGTTGTTGGTTCCGGTATTAATCAACAGGTAATCGACAAAGAAAGCCACCAGGATTCCGATGACCAGCGCCAGCTGAAAGGTCACAATAAGCCGGCCACGGTATTTGGCCGGTGCAATTTCGGAGATATACATGGGCGAAAGCACTGAAGCAGCTCCTACCGCCAGGCCGCCGATAAACCGGAAGGATATGAAAGAGGTAATATCGGGGGCCAGACCGGTACCCAGCGCCGAAACCAGGAACAAAATGGCCGATACTTTCAACATCTGACGGCGCCCGTATTTATCGCCCGGGCTACCCACGCTTATGGCGCCTATGATGCATCCAAGGAGCGCCGAACTCACGGCCCAACCGGTCATGGCATCTCCCAGGTTAAAATGGTCCTTAAAGAAAGGGAGCGCCCCATTGATGACGGCCGTATCGAAACCATAAAGGAAACCGCCAATGGCGGCAACCATAGTGTACAGAATGAGTCTTCGGTGCATAAAATTCACTTGCTTTTGTTGGGGTCGGGAAGAATCAAGGTTATTAAAAACTATTTTTTAAAACCTGAATTTCAGGGTTTTACCAGGCTGAAGAGTCCTCTTTACCAGGAGCCCCTTTTCGCCTAACACTTTCACTTCTAGTTTTTTGTCGACTCTTGAAATTTCAATATCGAAATGGTGGTCAAAGGCTTTTATATCTCTCAGAGCCATATGATTCCACGATTCCGGGAGCCGGGGTGTTAATTCGAAGCTATTCAAGCCGGTAGGTTTTAACCCAAAAACCCCTTCGATAAAAACGAGGCAATACAAGGCACTCTCGGCCGACAGATGGGCCATGTCTCCTTCGGGATAGGCTTCAACCACATAAGGTACCCGGTTGCCCAGCAACCTTTTTTCGGAGAACTGTGTTAATTTTTCCAGCGATGGTTGGGTAGCTCCGGAAATAAAGGCGCCTCTGAGGGCATATAGAGTCCCCCGGTCCCAGAATATTTTCGAGATCTCCGGATTATTGGCATTTTTCTCTACATGGACGCCATTCTCGGTCCAAAGTTTTTCGAACAGGGCCTGGGTCGTTGCCTCCTTCCTATCGTGAATCCCTACCACCAGGGGAAGGCAGATCCAATGACGCAGATGTTGATGTTCCTTATAATATTTGTAGGTCTCCAATCCTTCCACACGGGCCCCAAAGTACGCTTCAATGGCCCGATGAAGTCTCTTTGCCCGGGCAGAATACCTGTTGATAAGGCTTCCGGGTTTGTTCAATGAT
Source organism: Marinilabiliaceae bacterium (assembly GCA_041583495.1). Taxonomy (GTDB): domain Bacteria; phylum Bacteroidota; class Bacteroidia; order Bacteroidales; family Marinilabiliaceae; genus JBFHFS01. The sequence goes on from JBFHFS010000007.1 coordinate 81,318, forward strand.
CGCCCCAGGTCAACGGCATAGTTCAGGGCGCCATAGTAGAGCGAAGAGGTGGCCAGGTTGGCATCCCCGGTTTCGATACGCCCTTCCATTTCATCCGATTCGGACATGACCACTCCTTCCTCATTCAATTGCCGGTGAGAATATTCGAGACACCACTCTATTAATGGCCACAACTCTTCGGCCATTTCTTGGTCACCCAGGGCCATGGCATAATGGGCCGCCCCATAGGCAATCATAGCAGCATCGCCCCGATCTTTCAGGAAAGGCTTCACCAGGCCTTCGATCTCGAAGGAGTAGCGGATGGCCTTATACTCCGGATTGGTCTCTTTGGCAAAAGCCCGAAAGGTATTCATGGCCGACTCATTGCCCATGTCATACCCCAAATAAGGGAAGAATGGATTCACATACTCGGCCTGGTCGTTGGCCCAGATGCCCACATAATAACGCCCCCCTCCCGGAGAATGGATAAGGCCCAGCTCCGACTCATAGATGCTTTCGGAAGCCCGGATTTTAGAAAACTCAAACAAGGTATTGAGCACCGGGTTGGGCGTTTCCAGCCGAAGAGATCCGGCCATCTGCCCCAAAAAGGCTTGTCTTTTGCCCAAAGAGGATGAAAACTCCCCGTCGGGAATTGTTTCCCCCGCCATTTTGGCCATGATATTTATGGCAAAACGAAATTGTTCTCCGGGTTTCAGACTCACAGTTTCGGGAACCTGGGTAATCACGCGTCGGGTATACTTCCCTTTGGCCCCATAATCCTCGAACTGCAGGGAGGTATTTCCCGAGACCACCTCCAATAACGAATCCGTGCTATTTTTAAGCGTCCACATCTCGGTAAACAATCGTTCATCCATAGAGGGAAAGAGGGTTCGGGAAAGCGTCAACCCGTTTTTAGAGGGGTGATGTTCGAAATTCAACATCCCATTGATGGTAACGGATTTCACCGCCCCCGGCACAAACTGCTGATTATGAACAAATATCCTGGGCAACAACCTGTCGGTATAGGTATCCTTCAAATAGGCCCTATAGTCATGAAACCATGAATCGTCGGACTTTTTAAACTCGTGTAACTGAGGAAAGAATATTTCCCTTTCAAGGCTCAGGGTGCCCAGGCTATCGATGGAATAAGAAATAATCCCGGCCACGCGTTTTCCGGCCATTTCAATATTGTCGGAATAGGGAAGAACCCCTTCCTGGTCAATATTGAGCGTTATCTCGTTAGAACCGGAGATGCTCCAGCAGGTGGCACAGGCATTTTGGGCCTGAAGAACCTGGGAGAAAAACAACATATTTCCCACAAGACAGGTTATTGCAATAATTTTATTCATCATCAATCAGGTTTTAATAAATCAATAGGTTCAAACAATGATAATTTTTTGTCCCCGCCCGCCGAGGAAAACCAGGTACAAACCTTTCTTAAAATTACTTATATCGAGAGTCACCTTTGAGGCCGAAACCGTTTGGGTTTTCTCCGGGAACCAGTTCCCTGGTAATCTCGAAACGGCTTTAAAAAGGGCTAAAAAGATTCCGGTCCTTCACCTCCGACTTCGCCACCCATTTTCCATTGACGTATAATACAGGGTTTGGACAAACAGAATACACATAATAATGGGTGCCTGGCTGGATGCTTTGGAGGGTAAAGTGCTTCCTCAAATAGATGCCAGAAGCCTACACAAAAATAAAGCAGACGATTTTATTCATTACCACCTTTTTAACATCCCCAAACCTTAATTTATCCCTTGCCACCGACCCTTTGCCAAAAGGTTCGGTTTTTCCCGGATTCTCCTTTCCGCCTTCCATCATCCTTTTTGCATCCAATTAATAAACTCCCTGCGGCACCTAATTATTTCTCTTGATACGACTAAAGCTCGAGCAACATCCATTCGTCCTCGACCACCCCGGCCAGGATATTTTGCACACACAAATTCCAGCTGATAAAGCCAACAAAGACCCCGTTTTCATCCACGTGGTTGGCCGCAGGGGCTAAAGGAGCACCGGTGTCGGCATGGTAATTCTCATGCATACTTCCCCACTCCCTGACATCCTTCACCAATAGGTCACCCAGGGTTTGGGCCAGCCAGGCCAGTTCCCCGTCAAATCCATAATGTTTCAGACCGATGGAATAGATATAGTTGGCAATGGGCCAAACAGGTCCCTGCCAGTTTGAGAAGGGGACGATGATGTTTTTATTATTATAATCAGGATCTTGTTTTGACAAAGAACGATACCCAAATTTGGCTTTCATATGATCGGGAGCCATGAGATATCTCTCAATCATGGCTTTCCCATCTGCCATAGAAGGCAATTTCTGCATCAAGGGCACAAAACAGGAGTAGCTGATGCGCTTATAAAAGTCTCCCGTTTCACGGTCGATATTGTAGTACATCTTATCCTCATCACACCAGAGATGTGCATTAATGGACTCTTTCAATGTGTGGGCTTTTTTATTAAGCATCTCTTCATCTTTAGTGCGTCCTAACTCACGGGCTATTTGGGCCTGGGCAAGGATTTCACGCAATTGAAAGGTGCTGGCATCACAGGCCAGAAAGGACCGATGGTCTTCCTGCCAGAAGTAGTTCAATGCCGGATTATTATCGGCTCCGCTTTGCATGGCATTATCCCAGAAGTAAAGGCCGTAAATAGAATCGAGTTGCGTCTGATCCCGATATTTCAAGACCCTCATCAGGGCATCGTAATTTTCTTCCACCCATGAGAAGTCATTCATCTGCCGGGCCGCAAAATAGACCCCTTGCGACAGAAATGGTTTCATAGAGAATTTTCCAAAAATAGGCCGGGGCCCTTTGGTCGTGGCACACCCCGAAACATAACCCTCCTGATCGACCCCCGCAATAAGATTCAGGGCCCAATATTTCAGATATTCAGGTTGATTCTGGCTGGCCAAATGATTGCCCATAAAAAACCCATCCCAGTCCCACATCTGTTTATAAAACCCGGCCGGAATAAGGTAGGGATATTTTAAATAACCCTCTGCCGGTTGAATTACTTTGGGCCTAAGTTCCGTAAATACTTCTTTGGTCTCCGCATACACTTTTTGTAATTGTTCTTTTTGCACCGTAATTTCTCCTTTTGTTTGATTTTTACCCGCTTGATCTCCCTGTGGACCGCATCCACCTAACAGCACCAGCAAAACAAATGCGGTCATCAACTTATGGCTCACTTTTTTCATACAACTATCATTTTTGTTTTTTATTAAATACTTCTTATTTCTGGCGATTTCAACCTATCGCCTGATTCAACACCTTAAACTTTAATACAGATTCGCTTCTTATACATCACCCATAAAGGAATAAACCAGAGGACTACGGCCACTAGCGAGAACATCAAAGAAGCATCAAAAGAAGAGCTCAACCAGCTCTCAAACCAATGGGTGTTAATCCATTGATGCAACGACAAGGCCTCCTCTCCTGCGCCTATCCTAATCCCATATAGAGTGGACCCCACAATATGGGAGACAAAATATACTGAGATACAGTTGACCCCGTAAGCCACAAATGGGGGAGTCCAGGCGTTGTAATGCCTCACATCGACCAGCCAAAAGACCAGGGCAAAGACGATAAGACTGTATCCCCCGGCAACCAGGGTATAAGAACTGGTCCATAAATCTTTGATGATAGGAAAAAACAACGACCAGGTGTACCCGGCCCCCAACAGGATAAGGCCCCACAAGAGAAAAGACTTTACATTTCTGAGTCCCTCCTTTTGCGATTTTAGCTGAATCCCCGTCAATACGCCAATCAGGCCGGTAACAATAGCCGGGAAAGTACTTACAATCCCCGATGGGTTGGCAAATCCAATGAGATTAGCATCCACCCATTCGGGAAAACTGGAGGGCACATTACCGGGGGTAAAATATTGCCTGAAAAACTGGGGCTCGGGATAACCCGGAACCGGGATAAAGGTACAGGCCCAATAGCCCAGCAAGGTAACCACCGAGGCCCATACGATGGTTTTGGGGGACCATTTGAGAAAGATCACGGCCGAGCCTAAATAAACTAGGGCAATACGCTGAAGCACACCCATCACCTCGATATGGATATCCCCTCCATATAGGATTACCTTTAAGATGGAGGGATAGGCGTAAAAGACAAGGCCCAACCCAAAAAGGATGAGGGTTCGTCGGACAATCTTACCCAAGGCCGCCTTATGTACCGACGGATCGTTTCGTTTATTCCAAAGGGCAAACACCACAGAGACCCCAACGATAAACAAGAAAAAAGGCATCACCATATCGGTGGGGGTAATCATCTCATGCACCGGCAATCCATCTTCACCAACCATGCCCCATCGGGCATGACGCAGCGGGTGATAGATACTCCAGTTGCCTGGATTCTCTACCAGAATCATACAGGCCATGGTAAGGCCTCTGAAAACATCCAGCGAAACTAATCTCTCTTTAAAGTTAACCATGCGTTTTATTTTCAACAATCACTAATTCCGTTTCTCTTTATGGCAGGTCGAGATCCTTCGATACCGGCCAAAAGGCTCTATCCACGCCAAAAGTTTTGGAGGGAACAGGACCCATTTCAAACTCCAGGGTTCCGCCGGCGGCCAGGGTTTTAAATCCGAGATAGGATTGTCTCAGGGGTTGACCGTTAAGCCATATGTTTTGAATATACTTGTTTTGGGAACTGTTATTCCGGGCTACCACCGTAAGGGTTTTTCCTCCTCCCAGCTTTATTACGGCCTCATCCACCATAGGACTTCCAAAGACCCAATCGCCTCCGGCAGGGGCTACCTGGTAAAAGCCGAGTGCCGACAACACGTACCAGGCCGACATCTGGCCCACATCTTCATTCCCTGACAAGCCGGCAGGTTGATCGGAATAGAGGGTCGTCATCACCTCCCTGACTTTTTCAGCCGTTTTCCAGGGTTGCCCCACGAAAGGGTACAAATAGAGAATATGATGGCTGGGCTCATTGCCATGGGCATACTGCCCAATGAGCCCGGTTACGTCGGGAGCTCCCTCTACGTGCTCATCCACCAAAAACAAGGAATCCAGCTTAGCTGTAAAATCCTCCTCCGACCAAAACAAGGAGATGAGGCCATTCACATCGTGAGGCACCAACCAGGTATACTGCCAGGCATTACCCTCGGTATAATCGGCAATACTCAACGGATCGAAAGGCGTTTTAAACTGCCGGTTTGAATCCAGAGGGCGAAGAAGCCTTGTTTCCGGATCGAAATAGTGCTGATAAGCCCGGCTTCGATTCAAAAAATAGTGATAATCGGCCTCTTTCCCCAGTTTTTTGGCCACCTGGGCCACCGACCAATCGGCCAGCCCATATTCCAGTGCTTTGGCTACCGACCGGTAGGCTTTATCGAAGGGGATGTACCCATATTCTTTCATCCAATTGAGTCCCCGTTCATCCAGCATTGCTGAAGTCTTCATAGCTTCATAGGCCTGTTGATTATCAACAGGAAACTCCTTAAGCACCATATCTGCCAAAACGGCCACCCCCGGATTGCCCACCATGGCATTGGTTTCATTGGCCATCATATGCCAAACGGGTAACTTGCCCTGCTGATGAAAGATATTAAGCATGGTTTGGGCCACATCAGGCACCACCTCCGGGTGCACCAGGGTCATTAACGGGTGAGCGGCCCGGTAGGTATCCCATAAGGAGAAGGTGGTATAATTTACAAACCCGCTGTGGCGGTGGATTTGCCGATCGGTTCCGAAATAATCACCATTCACATCACAAAATACCGAAGGCGCCACCATGGTATGGTAGAAGGCTGTATAGAAGGTTCGCAACAAGTGCTCATCAGCGGAAGTAATCCGAATATTACTCAAGGCCCGGTTCCATTGGGCATCGGCTTCCCGCACGGTTTGGTCAAAATCCCATCCCGGCAATTCCACCCGCATATTCAGCCGGGCATTTTCGATACTCACCGGGGAGATGGCCACCTTCACCAAAACCGATTCTCCCGGGCGTGTGGAAAACCCAGCCACTCCATAGGCGTTTGGGGTATGCATCTTTTTCCCATTATGGTCATCAACGCCCTCAAAAACCTGGAAGGTGTTGATCGGTTTTGAAAACACAGCCGTAAAATAGACCCTATGGTGGTTGGCCCAGCCATGGGAGGTTCGATATCCCGAGATACAGGTGTCATTTTCCTGAATCAGATACACTTCTCCAGGGATATCTTGCAAGCCATGTTCCAGGTCGATGATCACTTTGGCATCATCCGACCGGGGAAAAGTATACTTATGAAAACCCACACGCCTGGTGGATGTCAGCTCCACATCCACATCAAACCTATCGAGATGCACCTGGTAGTAACCTGCCCGCACTTCTTCATTCTGATGAGAAAAATGGGAAAACAAACCCGATTTATCATCGTCTATTTCGCCTCGTCTCAAAGACACCGGTCCCACGGCGGGCATAAGGGAGATATCGCCTAAATCGGCACTTCCCGTGCCACTCAGGTGAGTATGGGCAAACCCTATAATCAAAGAATCGCTGTAATGATAACCCGAGCACCAGTCCCACCCTTGCGAGTATTGCGTGGGGCCCAGCTGAACGGCCCCGAAGGGCACATTCGCCCCCAGAAACACATGCCCATGGCCCCCGGTGCCAATAAGGGGATCCACATACCGGGTAAGTGAAGGTTCTTCAATAGGGTTTCTATCCCCTGAATGTGCACAGGAAACGGACACAAACAACCACGAGAGACAAAGACAGAAAAACGATACGTGCTTCATATCTTATTCCTTTTTAGGGGCCTCAAAAACCATGATCTCATTAATATGAACACCCCGGTTCACACTGTTTTTAAGCACCCTAAGTTTTATATATCGGGCTAATGTGGGTTTTATCCGGTGTTCAAGCCCTTCTTTAGGGGCCACCTGGGTGGTTTGACTTCTATCCACCACCTCCTGCCAATCGATGCCATCGCTCGACACCCCAATCACATATTGGTAATACCGGCGACCATCGTAATAAGGCACTACTTTTATCCGGTCGATTACGTGAGGACTCTCTAAATCGATTTCCAGCGATTGAGGAAATGGACCCGTATGCCAGCCGGAAGCATTCCCGGTATTTCCATCAACGATATAGCGGGCAAACATGCCCCCTTCAACCGGGGCCGTGGTTGAAACCGGCTTATTAATCGCCAGATTCCAATTCGCCAGCTGGGCCGGATAAATAGAAACCGGTTGCCTGAAGAGATGACTCACTTCATCAACCTCTTTATGTTGAGATATGGGTAAAACAAACGACTCAAACGGCTCAAAAGCGTTAGCCCCCGGCCTTTTAATCATGATGTTTAACTCATTGAACACGAAGCGATAAAAATAGTGTATGGCAAATGGGAAAATCCCCTTCTTGAGATCCACCTTAACGAGATTCTCTTCGCCTAACACCAGGTTACGGGCAATCAGAAACTCATCGAGATACAACTCTCCCCCGCCGTCTTTGGCCCGTAATTTTATCTGATAAGTTCCATCCTCCGGCAATTGAAGTTGTCCTTTCATGACGATGGCATAAGAATTCCACAGATCCTCGGGTCGGGTATCCACATGCCCCAGAGGTTTAATATCGGGGAAGGTGCGATTAATCTCCGCCACCCTGTCGGGCGATGTAAAACCAATGAACCCCCAACGGTCGGATTGAAGGGTTGAGAAGTCAGGCATGTCGGGCCAGTTAAAGCCTTCTTTCACCGAGTAGGCCTGGAAGGTATAGGCCGGCTCGATTTTATAATACCGTTTTTGAGTCACCCCACCCAGGGGGGAATTGTCTTCCGCGAAAAGCTGAGCCGATACGGTAGTCGTTTCCGAAATGTAAAAAGGAGAAGAATATTCCTTCGATTTCCCATTGGGAAAATCATCGTAGCTATTATGCACCGTATAGCGAATGGTACCGGGAATACTGCTTTGCATCGAGATACAGACCGAATCGGCAAAATTGCGACGACTCCCGGGCAGAAGTCCCTGGTCGCTGATTTCTACCGGTTCAATAACATTTTTAATCCCTTCCTGAACCGGGGTCAACACCTGCTTAAAGTCTTCGAAGGTTTCTCCCCCGGCGGGATTCCATATTCGTTGGCTAATTACTGGCATCAATTCCGATAATAGCGGCATGACCAATTCATGCTTGTGCTCCCAGAAACAAATCTGAGCCCCTATCACCGGCTGATCATCGGCCAATTGGATGGTAGGGATACTATTTTTCCAATGGTCAAATTTCCGGTAATTCCAGGCAAAGGCTTTTTCCTGACTGGTAACCCTGTTTTGCGTAGGCACAATGTAGAGGGGCATCCAGGTGGCATTTATAATGTCGTAGCCATTTTTGATCAGGGATTGCGGGGTTTGATAAGAAGTGTTCCAGGCATTCACAATCATATTTTTGGGCAGGGGAGCATTCTCGGTTCCATCTCCAGCAAACCCTTCCCATATGATGGATTGGCGATGGTGCTTATTCACGATGGCATTGACCCGTCCTATAAAATGGACAAACAGCTCTTCCAGGTTTCCCTCCATGGCTAATTTCAGATGGTGTTTTTTACAATAATCCTGGTAACCCGGGTCGCTCAGCAAAGGGCGAGCCCAGACTTCGTCTCCCCCCAGATGAATATAGGGACTATGGGGGAATAGTTCTATCATCTCTACCACCAGGGCTTCGTAACCCTCATAGGTTTTTTCGCTGACCATGTTCACCATCCCGGCCCTTCGGTACTCTCCGGTATTGGGGTCTTTACTGGCAAAGACCTCCGGCACTTTGGATACCAGTTGCCCGGCATGTCCGGGCACATCGATCTCTGGAATCAGGATAATCCCCAATTCATGGGCATGCTTTACGATCTCCTTAATCTCACCAGGGGTATAATGCCGGCGGCTGCCATCCCTATTCACCGAAGGAAGGTTTTTAAAGGTCCTGGAGGGTAACACATAAGACTCCATATCACTCAAATGCAAATGCAGATGATTGAATTTATAGAGATGCATCAAATCCAGGGTCTGATGCACCACATGAGCCGGAATCCAGGCCCTGGCCAGATCGAGCAAAACGCCCCTGAATTTTAGCTCAGGGGAATCGTTTATTTCAAGTTTGGGCAACTTTAGGTTCCCATCCTCTTTGGTGATTAACTGAAGGAGAGAAGAAGCCCCCAGGGTAAAGCCTTCGTAGCTGGCGGCCGTTACCCGGGCTTTTTTATCGACATGAATCGCGTAAGCCTGGTCGGACAGGGTCGAATCAATAACAAATTCAATGGCAGTAGAAGAACCTGCAGACTCTTTACAGGACAACTTTATCCCTGTTTTCAGAAAAATATTGCGAGACAAGATCCTTGCAACAGGTAAATCTCCGACTCCGGATACCGCAATATTATCAGAAGAGGAAATGGTTAATACGCCTCTTTTCATCTCTACTTGCTGGGGGGCAGGGATCACGTGAGCTACCTGAGCGGAAACCACTTCCACATAAAAGAAGATAAAGATGAAAATTAGAAAAGTCTTAAAATAGTTGCTCATATTTGAGATGCCATTTATAAATTATCATTGTATCCTTTACCGGGAATATTATTTTTCTCTGGGATATTGATCCATCACATCAGTCAACTCTTTCACAAGCTCAGGATGTTCAGAAGCAACATTATTCTTTTCGGATTTATCGGTTGACAAATCATATAACTCAATGGCTCGTTGATCCGGTTCGCCTTTTCCCAAACGTACCACCTTCCAGTTGCCCTTGCGCACAGCTTGACGAGGAAGACCTGCATAAAACTCCCAATACAAATAGTCGTGTTTGGGTTGATTAATGGTATCGTCGAGTAAGGTGTACAGATAGGAGAGTCCATCGCTGCTCGGAGGGGTCTGTATCCCTGCCAGGTCGCAGGCGGTAGGCATAAAATCCCAAAAGGCTGACACATGGTTGGTTACCCCGGGCATGATTTTCCCAGGCCATCTAACGATGAAAGGAATTCGGATGCCCCCTTCATACAAATCGCGTTTCATGCCTCTTAAACCACCATTACTGTTAAAAAAGGCAGGGCTCCAGTGCCCTTCACTGTGCGGCCCGTTATCGGAAGAAAAAATGACCAACGTCTCCTCATCAATTCCTTTCTCGGCAAGTTTGGCCAAAATCTGGCCTACATAACTATCCAGACGGGAGATCATGGCTGCCCCGGCCTTTTTGGCTTCGGGCCAAGCTTCATCGGCATAAATGCCCAGATCGGGCACTTCCATCCCATGTTGATTAATCAACCAGCTTTCGTTATTGGCATGAGGGATGGTGTAAGCCAGGTACAAGTAAAAGGGATTTCTTCCAGTGGTATCCAAAAAGGCCAGCGCTTTTTCGGTAAACAAATCGTTGGAATACTCTTTTTTATCCACCGCCGCATTTCCAATGCCCACGGCATAATGGGTCGAATCCTGGATATAGATCACCTTATTTTCCAGAGGGTATTTCTTCCCATTTTCCATCAAATAATCCGGATAATAGTTATGGGCCCGAATTTGATCGTAATAGCCAAAGGAGTAGTCGAATCCCTGGTCGTTGGCATACCCTGTAGTGCCCACATTACCCAACCCCCATTTTCCAATTACAGCCGTCGTATAGCCGGCGGCTTTAAGCATTTCGGCCACGGTCACATCCTCTTTTTTTATGGGTTTTTCCATCGATTTGATGGTGGCGTGTCCATTGTGCTGTCCGGTCATCAAACAATTCCGGGAGGGGGCACAAACCGTTTCTCCGGCATAGTGCTGTGTAAAACGTTTTCCTTCGGCGGCCAATTGGTCGATATTAGGGGTTTTAATCTCCGGCTGCCCGTAGCAACCCAAATCACCATAGCCCATATCGTCGGCCAGGATAAAAATGATATTGGGTTTGGAAGCCACCGCTTTCTGGAAAGCGGATTTCTCTCTCCCGCAGGAGCCCATCAAAGTCATCAGTCCCAAAAAGGATACCAGTACAAATACATTATTTTTAATGGAAATCATGAAAAACTATGTTTTATTGATTAACAGGCGTAATAAGATTTTCGAAGGGTTCAAAATCGGGCATAGCCGAAGTCTTGTATAAGATGCTCAGTTGATTTTGAATCTCCTTATAAAAATATTTTATCCGGAAGGTATGGGGTCCTTTTCCCAGATCGACAGTAAAGTTTTCCGGTTCGTTTTTAAAATTGACCCCTTTAGCCACAAGTGCGTCATCAATGTACAATTCAGCCAGGCCGTCATGGGTTTGAACCCGCAACTGATAGGGACCGGCGTCCTCGCAGAACAGGTGACCTTCCAATTCCAGGGCATAGGGGTTATAAAGGTCCTGGAAGCGAATTTCGATATGCCCCTCTCTTTTCACCTTGGCGAAAAGCTCCCCGTTAATTTTATCCAGTCTTTCAGGGGTCATTCGCCCTGAAACCCCTTCACGCATGACACTCAGCTGAGAGAAGTCGGGCATACGGGTCCATCCGTTGGCGGGTGCCGGCCCTAAAACTCGATAGTGATAAATGGGATCTATTTTTTGAAAGTACTTTTGCACCGGATACCCCATAGGCTTCCCCTGCGCATCAAACAGCTGAGCGGTAACAATGACACTCTCATCGATGGAAAAAGGTTCACTGTAGACCTCTGCCTGGGGCATATCAGGAATTCCCCAATCGCGAGAGGTGGCAAACCGAACCTGTCCTTGCCCACTGGATGCAAGGGTAATAAGAGCACTCTTGTCAAAGGTTAAATCTTCATTGTGTAACAGACCATCCGCCTGAATGATGACCGGATAGAAAAGTTTACCATAGAGGGCATCGGCCTTTGCGAACCGTTTTTGGTAATCCTCAAAGCCGGATTGGAGATGATTACTCCACAAGCGCTCGGAAAAGACGGGGATTCGATCGCGAAACACCGGGATCACCCTGAAGTAGTTTTGCTCCCAATAGCAAATCTGTCCTCCCAGGATGCCCGAATTAGATTCCAGGTTAATGCCTCCAATCTCAGAATTCCAGTGTCCCCATTGGGTAACGTCCCATCGATAGGCCTTCTCAGGGGCAGGTGCCAAATTCATGGCCCCCACCATATACCAGGGGATCCAGGTGGCATTCATGATATCATATCCATTGGCAATTAGGCTGTCGGGCCTGTTATAGGTGGTATTCCATACAATGACTTTAATGTCGCGGGAGATGGTCTCTCTTCCCGCCCCGGTTCCATGAAACCCTTCCCAGACCAGCGATTTTTTACCGGTGGCTTTTACCATTTGGTTCATCCTGTTAATGAAATGGCAAAACAGTTCGTTGGCATCCCCGCCCAGGGCCGCTTTCAGATTGTGTTTGCGGCAATATCGCTGATACTCCGGAAGGCTTTTAAGCGCTTCCAGGTAAACCTCATCGCCGCCAAAATGGAGATAAGGACTGGTATAAAAGACCTCTGCCAGCTGGTTCATGATGTATTCACAGGCCTGGTAGGCCTCCTCCTTAGCGATATTGATCACATAGGTTGGTCTGGCTTTTTTGGTTTGAGGATCCAGGCTCCCAAAAACCCCGGGATATTTATTCCACAGTTGACCCGAATGGCCGGGCAAATCAATTTCCGGGATGATGGCAATGCCTCTTTGCCGGGCATATTCTACCAGGTGGTCCAATTCTTCGCGGGTGTAGTATTCACGCGACCCGTCTTCCTTAACCGTTTTCAAATCCGGGAAACGATCCAGCGGAAAGGTAAACCGCCGGTTATCGGAAAGATGAAGATGCAAATAGGGCACTTTGTAAAACCACAACAGATCAAGGGTCTCTTCGATGGTACTCACCGGATGCCAGAAACGGGCAAGGTCGAGCATAGCGGTTCGAAAGGGGTAGTCGGGATCATCCTCGATATGAACATAGGGCAGCGCCACATAAGGGGCCGAATCGGAAAGTAACTGCGTTAAGGTAGCCACCCCCCTGGCCATGGCATGGTATTGAGCCGCTTCCACTCTCACCGACTCCGAAACCTCCAAACGATAAGCCTCCCCTGCCAAATTCTCGTCTAAGGCTAACGCAATGGTGTTTGGATTTCCAATCAACGCAAGGTCTACACTGGTCTTCAGCTCTAATCCCGCCAGTTTTTTTACCTGGAGGGCAAACAATTGAGCCAAGGGGCTCAATGCTTTATCGGTCACCACGATGGTGGTTTGCTCATTCAAGAGCAAGCTACCCTTATCGTTAATAACTTCCCGGGGTTGAGGCACCAGGTGGGGCTCACCGGGGCTAAACGGCTGGCATTGTGCCAGCAAAATCGATAAAAAAACACCTAAAACAACCTTAATTCTCATTTTTTCAAATTTTATATTATGCATTTAACAATCCCTCTCCCAGGTTTTTATCCTCCAAAAGAGATATTCCTTCCTATAAAAAAGTGACCTCTTCCCTTAAAAGAATATCCTCCGCTGAGCTTCCTACCATGATGTCAAATTCACCTGGCTCCACCACTCGTTCCATTGAGCTATTCCATAATTCAAAGGCCTGGTAAGGGATGGTAAACTCCAATTGTTTCTCTTCCCCGGGTTGTATCAACACCTTTTTAAATCCTTTCAGGAGCATCACAGGGGTCGTCACCGAACTAATTTTATCGTTAATATAGACCTGGGCGACCTCTTTTCCGGCGACCCGGCTCACATTCTTTACCTTAAAAGAAAGGCTGACGGGTTCTCCCTTTCGGATCTCTTTCCGGGCTATTTCAAGGTCAGAGTAAACAAATTGGCTGTAGCTCAAACCATATCCAAAGGGATACAGGGGATCAGGGGAAGAAAACACATAGTCTCTGCCCGGTTTTTCAGGACTTCCCGGTTGATTGTAAAACCCTCTGCCCGAAGGCTTATGGTCATAGGTCACCGGAATATGGCCCACACTTTGTGGAACCGACATGGGTAATCTTCCCGATGGATTGACCTTTCCAAACAAAATATCGGCCAGGGCATTCCCCCCTTGTTCTCCGGGATACCAGGCATCCAGGATGGCCGGAATATGCTTCTTTTCCCAGGGGATGGTGTAAGGGCGTCCATGCACCATTACCAGGACAATAGGCTTCCCTGTTTCATAAAGTTCGCGAAGCAATTCCGGTTGTACCCCCGGAAAACCCAGGGTGGTACGATCCAGGCCCTCGCCACAGGTTACGACTTCGTTTTTGGATTCATCCCCCCATCCAATGCCGGAATAGATAATGCTGGTTCCTCCCAGCACCACGACCACCACATCGCTTTGGCGGGCGATGTTTACGGCCTCCAGAAAACCCTCTTTTTGCAGGTCGGTAATTCCACAGCCCTTGGCATATTTCACCTCCACATGGTTTCCCACCAGGTTCCTGATGCCCTGCAGGGGTGTGACCCCATAGGCATTGTCCTTGGTAACCGTGTAATCACCAAACTGCACCTGATCGGCGTTGGGTCCAATCACGGCCAGGGAATTAATCTTACTCCTATCCAATGGCAGAAGGTTGTCGTTTTTCAACAGCACAATAGATTCTTCGGCCATTTTTCGCGCATGGGCAATATGTCCGGGAGTATGCACTATTTTTTCGATATTTTTGGGGGCCTTAAACACCTTATCGAAGAGGCCCGCTTTAAATTTAACCAGCAATACGCGTTGGACGGCCTCATCAATCAGGGCTTCTTCTATCTCGTTATTTTGCACCATGGAGCTTAGCTGGTCGTAGGCATAGGCACTGGGAAACTCCAGGTCCACCCCGGCCGACAGGGCCATTCGGGCCGTCGTTCGTTTATCACCTGAGACTTTCTGAAAGAACTCCAACATACTTATCCCCACGGCATCAGAGAAGACATAACCCTGGAATCCCCACTCGTTTTTTAAAACATCGGTCAATAACCAGCGGTTGGCATGAGCCGGAATGCCATCAATCTCGCTGTAGGAAGGCATAATACTGTACACATTGGCTTTTTTCACGGCCTCTTCGAAGGGAAGCAGGTGCAGCGACCGCATATCTCTTTGGCCTACCACCGCAGGGCCCAGGTTAATGCCAGCCTGGGGCACACTGTAGGCGGCCATATGCTTGGCGGTACAAATAATGCCCCCCTCTTTAAGGTGTGTTTTAGTGGTCGAAGGATCTCCCTGAATACCGGTAATGTAGGCCACTCCCATCTGGGAAACCAGGGAGGCATCTTCACCGTAGCACTCTTCCACTCTTCCATACCGGGGGTCCCGGGCCAGGTCGAACAAAGGCGATAAATCCTGATCGATACCCGCATGGGAAGCCTCTGAACCCACCATTTGAGCCATGGTATGCACCAACGCCGGGTTCCAGGTGGCCCCCATAGCAATGGATTGCGGGAAAATGGTGGCCCCTAAAGACATAAAACCATGCCCCAGGGCCCCACATTGAATGGGAGGGATGCCCCAACGGTCGTGTTCCCGGATATACGCTTCGGTTATCTCATTAAACTTTATGGCCTGCTCATACTTAAGGAAAGGACATTCCAAAACACCGATACTTTTTCCTTTTAAAACTTTATCGAGACTCTTCTTTGTAATATCCTCATTCTCATCGAAATGAACCTTATTGGTCGCCACCAGTTGCAACACCTTCTCCTCCAGACTCATCCTGGGGAGGAGATCATTGACTCGTTCTTCTGCCGAAAGGGTCCTGTCCTGATAGGGCAAAGAACCACCCTTTTGGGCAATCGCCTTTAATCCAAATGCCATTAGGAGAATAAGGATTGAGCTTACAGCCTGTTTATATTTCATCATCCTGTTGATTCTATTATCAAGGTTAAACGCCCACTTTTCGAAAGCATCACGATCATTTATTTAAAGTACCTTTTATATTTCTGACTTATACGGGTAACCACCTCCACCACATCGCCTGTGGGTTGGGCGGGATAGATCTCGTGACCATGGGTCCAGTTAAAGTCCATTTCACGCACGGCCAGGTCGTATTGTTTGGGATCGAAGGTTTTGTTTTCCTGAAGGCTCATTTTCAGATGCTCGATCAGCAAAACCCATCGGGGTTTATAATAACCCGAAAACAGGCCGTTCCATGTTTTGCCGGCATAGTCCCTCAGATAGCCCTCTTTCCATGGTTGCCAGATGGTAATGATGGTTCGGGCATTCCACTCATAATAACTCTTTTCTTCAGGCGTTTTGCCCCAGCTTTTGGCCTCCCGGAGCCATTTGCCCAGCAGGAACTGTTCATTGGTCCCGGTAATGGCCTCCAGATCATCGAGCAACATCATCATGTCCTCTTCCGCCTGGCCCAATCGCTTCAGGTCTTTGGCACGATAAGCCTCACTGATTTCATTGATAAAACGATGTGAAAAACCATGTAATAATTCGCGATACACATGGGTCAAATCAAATCGATAGGTTTCAGATTCTTTAAGCTCAGGGGCAGCCGCCAAAAGCAACTGTGCCGCCTCCTGGAATTCGAACATATCGAAATCCCAGACAAAGGGATCCTCGTCGGTGACCTTGAATTGTTTGCGCACGTGCCGGATATCTTCTTTGGTCTTATCCAGCTCCATTAAACGGGGTGTGGTGATCAGGGGCGACCACATGGTTCGGGTTCGGCCATAAACCGTGTTCAACAATTTTTGCCAGGCTTTCAGGGCGTTCTCATTGGATTGGCCATAGCGGCGACGGGCATAATCAGTCACCCAGCCACGCACATTGATGCTCTCTTGTTTCCAGGCCTTTTCGAAAATGAATTCCTGGATAATTGGGTTAAAGCCAATGCCTTCGGGGATCACCCCAATGCCTTTCAGATTATTTTTCCCTTCGGTTTCGAAAGCCTGCCGGAAATTACGTTGCATCACTTCCAGGTCGCCACTCATATTCACTTTTTGATCTTCGTTACAGATCACATTCCAGATCCAAGGCTGCCCATAAAAAGCCTCCGTCTTATCCCAGGTAGGGTTTTTCTCACCATAGAGGTCCAGGATAATGGCTTTATCTTTGGGAATGGCTTCCAGGAAAGCCCTTCCTTGTTCGGGTTGCCAGAAATCCTTCTTGAAGAAGAAAAACCAGCCCTGAATCACCCACGTAGCCTGGGGATCGGCCGATGCCATGGAATGGTAAACGGCTTTGCTCACCTTTTTCAGGAATTCGGGGTCGTTAGAGGGAGGGTCCACTTCGATAAAGCAATCGGCATCGTAAAGATGGTCGGTGCCAAACATCTCGGTCTGCTTTTGAATAAACAAATGGCCAATCTTCTGGAAAAGCGGATCGGTAGGATCCAGAAACTGGGTGCCGGGAATTCCGGCCCAGTCATCAATCTTTTGGATCTGGGCCTCGGGATATAGATCTTGCAGAGCAGCGGGTACATGACCGGTAAATCCCTGTAAAACGGGTTTCATGCCCAGGGAACGCATGCGGGCCAATATTTTTTTCTGTAGTTGGGCCCGTTGGGTAATCCAACTTTGGGGAAGCGGGCCACCCACCCCATCAATGTTACCCATCCACCCCCAGGGCAGGTGCGCGGGCCCCACAAAGAAATCATCGATCTGTTGCTGACTCATCCCCAGCTCCCGATACACTTCCTGCCAAACGGCTTCCTGACCTATCATGGCCAGGGGCATGTTCACCCCCTGCATGGCCATGTAGTCGATCATTTTTTCCCATCGTTCCCAGTCCCACCAGGGCATGGAATAGCCATAAGTACAATAGTTAAAAAGGTATCGGTACTCGAAAGGGGTCTCCACTTTTACAACTTGGGACACTTGTGGCAGCTTTTCCGGAAGATTCAACTGGTTATAGTTAACCGAAACCTGGGCATCGCAGTAGTTTTTCAGGTAAAAGTACAACCCGGAAGCCATAGAAACGGCATTGTTCCCCCGAATGGCAATCTTGTCACCCACACTCTCAATTTCGAACTGATCGACTGAAGCGTCCTTTTCCAGCTCTTCAAATACAAAATGGGTATAACCCAAAGGCAGAAGCCTTTTTGCCATAGCCCCGGCGGCCTCAACGGCACTCTTTTGGGCATCGGGTTTATCCCCGACGCCACATTTACATTGGGTAAAAAACACCAACACTGAAACAGCCCATATAATCGAAAATCGTTTCATAACAAAAACCTCTCTTTTTAAAAAAATACACCTCATAAATCATACTTACGCTCTATCACCTGAAGCTTTTTCCCATCAACAGGGATTCGCCATTTCTGGTAGATGGGCACCAGGTCGCCTTTACAACAGTTATCCAGAACCGCCAGTGTCAAAAATATTTTGTCCACCCCATTGAGCACTTCCACTTTTTTATCGCGCAGCTTAGCGAAGGTGCGATAGTACTTCTTCATCACCTTCCAGCCATATCGGCGAATCACCAGATGGAACATGGCATGGTATTCATCGCTCGACAGGGATTCCCAGGAGCGGGAAGCGTTGGCCAAATAATTATCAGCAGCTCCGGCAAAATATTCATCGTTAAAAGCTTCGCCGGTCAAAAGCGTTTTTTTGTCGACCCATGATTTAATTTTCAACGTCGAATTTTTGGTGCACAGATTCTCAATGGCATAAGAGAGTTTTATGTTGGCCTGAAATTCGGTAAAAGTGCCATAGTTATAATATTGTCCTATCCCGTTATCAAAGTCGTGCCCCATCTCGTGGACCCATCCAAAATCGACCTGGTCGCCATCGAAACTTTTGGCTGAGTTAAGCACAAAAGCCGTATTTAAGATGATCGGGTTCCCGGCATAGGCGAAATAAGGATTCCGGGGAGATTCCTTCAGGGCCATCCGCTCGCCGTTAAAAGGACGGTTGCCGGTTAAATCGAGCATCTGGGCATAAAAATCATCGATATAATTGGCGATTTTTTGAGGGTTCTTAAGCTCTTTCCAGGTCTTCTCCTGCAACACGACAGCTACAAATTTGCCATCATGGCTTTTGAGAGGTGTCGGTAATTGGGCCACCGGCACATCAATGGAAAAAGGAATCTCCAACTCTTCGTCGCCCACCATAACTTTGGCCTGCCCGGTTATTTTGGGGGTTGATTCCCCGGCCAATTTCTGCGTTTTAGGAGGCATCCAGGCTATTAAATTGCCCTTTTTCTCCTCCCCGGCGGCCAATTGCAAATTGGGATTATAGTCCCACTTATTGTATCGCTCGCCTTTAACCAACCACTCCCCTGTGATGGTTCCGGTTGAAACCTTCACCCCTGCGTTGTTGGTAAACTTAAAATTAATGCTGCCATATCCCCCATTCATCCAGCCTTCTTCGGGATGAATACTCACTTCCAACTTCACCTTTGGCTCATCTTTTGCATAAGCGACAGTTGTCAATCCAATCCATAAGAATAACCCTATTGCCAAAACTCTTTTCATTGTTCCTTTATTTAATATTTCAAATTTTTATTATTGGTGCTTAAAGACAGGCATATCTCCTTCTTTAAGCCTTGCTAACACTCTTTAATAGACTCTCAGCTCCACAATATGAACCCCCGGGTTGGCACTGTTTTTCAATATATTAACCCGTATAAAGCGCGTTTTTACTGTGGTTATCTTATGACGATACCCCGCCGGGGAAGCAACCACCTGATTGGAGGAAGCATCCACCACGGTATCCCATTTTTTTCCATCCAAAGAGATGTCGATGGTATATTGATACACTCGGCCTCCATCCCAATAGGTAAATAAGTGCAATTCCTTTATCTCGTGTACCTGATCGAATTCCACCTGCCACCATTGGGGAAAAGGAGAGGCATCCCAGAATTTACCAAGGTCCACCAATCCATCCACGGCATTTTGGGGTTCAAAGCCCGCATGGGAAGACGAAGCCGTGACCTTTTGTCCTGTCGTTAAATTCCTCTCGTAGTTGATCTTTTCAAACCGGGCACTACGTAATGGGCATATTTGCTTGCCCTGATTATCGAACAATGCGGCCTTAATATTTACTGTATTAGAAATCACAAAAGGTTCAACATATTGGAATGATTCGGACGTTGGCATAGAACCATCCATTGTAAACCGTGTTATTGCCCCCTCAACAGAGGAATTGAGATGAACCGTGATGGGGTCCAAAAACTTATTCTTCTTCTCATCGGTCAGATTCGTGGCGGTGATGCATAGCGACTCATTGGCCTGGATTTTTTCTCCGGGCTTGGAGATGGAAGGAGCTCTTCGGCCCAGACCAAAGGATTTATTGGGTTCAGGTCCCATCACGAATTTCAAAGTCCCTCCCTCTTGTATTTGGGAACAATAGATCCAGGCTTGATCAAGGTCTTTCCCATTCAGTTGCACCGACTGCACATACACATTCTGTTCACTGTTATTTTTGGCCAGGATTTTTAGCTTTTTCCCATTCTCCAGCCGTATCACGGCTTTTTGAAAGAGGGGACTGCCCAAGTCGTATATGGGTTGGGTTGCGCACCCCCCCTGCATTTGGAAAAGACCCAGTGCACTCATAACATACCAGGCGCCCATCTGCCCTTCGTCTTCATCACCGGGCCACCCATGCATGGGCGTGGCACCATAATAAATATCTAATATCGCCCGGCTCCACTTCTGGGTGAGCCAGGGGGCTCCGCCATAGTTGAACAGGAAGGCAGCCTGCATATTGGGTTGATTCCCATGGTTGATGGGATACTTCCCATATTGATCTCCTGTGGCATTGAATTTTGAGGCCTTTGAACTTTCAAATCCCCACTGAAGGCGTTTGAGGAACTCATCCTCACCCATAAAGTTTATGATGCCCTGTACATCATGAGGCGCATAAAAAGTGTATTGCCAAGGGTTTCCCTCGATAAAGCCATTGGCCGAGAATGGGCTAAAGGGCTCTACCCACTTACCCGAGGTGCTTCTGGCCCGGGCATACTGCACCTTCCCATCCAGCTGGTTTCGATAATTTAAGGATCTATTCTGAAAATACTCATAATCTTCGTTTTTCCCCAGGTCTTTGGCCATCTGCGCCACACACCAATCCTGAAAGGCCATCTCCATGGTGGCTGATGCCGGCCCGGCTTCATGGGGCACATACCCATATTCCATGTACTGCTTCAGCCATCGATTACCCACAAAGCCACCACTCTTATGGACGCGGCCGGGTTCTTTCATTATTTTAGAGACCGCTTCGTAAGCCAGTTCCACATCATAATCACGCATACCCTGCTGGTAGGCAGCCACGATGAGAGAGACGGCAGGCGAGGAGGTCATGATGGCCGTATATTCGCCGGCCGTGGGACCTTTGGGTAGCCATCCTCCCCGCTTATAGATCTCGAGCAAGGATTTCACCCACGAATTCATGATGGAGGGATTCAAAAGGGACCACATGCCATTGAGATTCCATTTCATGCCCCAGAAAGCATCGCAACCATAGACAGGATCCTCATCGGGTGCCTGGGCCACCTCTTCGTTCATATCCATCCACTGGCCATTCACGTCGCTCCAGATGGTTCGCGTACAATAAGTGCGATACAGGTTGGTATAGAATTTCACCTTATCCACTTCTTTTCCTCCCGCAACAACAACCTTACCCAATAGATCGTTCCATACTTTGCGGGCATGCGCCCGGTATTTTTCAAAGTCAAACCCAAAATCCTTCGTTTCAGTATCCAGGTTCAGACGTGCCTGCGCCTGGCTCACTAGGGAGATGGCCGTTTGCACATTCACCTGTTCGTTATTTTGGGTTTTATACCTCAAAAAACAACCTACATTGCCCTTGCCACGAATTTCATTCACATCTTCCAAAAGGGCATCACCAACCCACCCTCCTAAGGCGTTAAAAGGTTTATCCACACGGGTCACAAAATAGAGGATGTAATCGTTTTGTAGCCAGATGGTATTCCCCATAATCTGGCCGCCAACGATCTGGATATACCCTTCTATCTCGGTATCACTTACTTTTCTGATTTTCACATCCACCACCTCGTCGGGATCTTCGTAGGGGATCTGCATATCGAACAGAATGGCAGCACTATCGGTTGCAGGAAAGGTATAGCGCTGAATCCCGGTACGCGTAGTGGCCGACACCTCCGCCTTGATACCATAGTCTTCGAGAATTACCGAGTAGTAGCCCGGAGAGGCTTGTTCGGTATCATGAGATATCCTGGACCGGTATCCCAAATCGGGATTATCCTGGGGCCCGGGTTGAGTTTGAATAGCTCCACAAACCGGCAGCATGTAAAACCCGGTCATCTGATAGTCGTGGATAAAATTAAAACCGGCAATATTCTCTATGGTATATTCATGGGCAGCCTTCCAACCCGATTGTTGATTGTCGGGGCTCAACTTAACCATTCCAAAAGGCATGGCTGCCCCGGGAAATTGCATGGGCCTGGAGTCATGCGTCCCAATCATAGGATTTACATAATCGACCGGCTCTTTTTGAGCAAAGCCGTTGAACACTATACTGATGAAGAATATGCTGATAAATAAAATGTTTCTCATAAACATGGTTCTTTTTTCTGTTTCCCCCCCCGAACCCACCACCCTATGGGCCCTCTGCCCTATTTCATTTTTCCTTCGAATATCCCTGGCTGATCCTATTTTCTACCCAGAAATCATCAATGCCCTCCTCAAAGAGGCTCTGTTAATCCGCCCTGAACTCTACAATATGGGCGCCGGGGTTGGCACTGTTCTTCAATATATTGACCCGAATAAATTGTGCGTTCATCGGTTCAATTTCGTGTTCATAACCTTCGGGGCCAGCCACCCTGGTATTAGAAGAAGCATCGACCACCCGGTTCCATTGCTCCCCGTCTAAGGAGACCTCAATGGTGTATTGGTAATAACGCCCGCCATCCCAATAGGTAAACAGGTGCATTTTCTTAATCTCCTTTGTCTCGCTGAGTTCGACCTGCCACCATTGAGGGTAGGGGGAAGCATCCCAGAACTTGCTGATATCCACGTATCCGTCCACCGCATTTTCGGGTTCATAACCCGGATGAGAATCGGAGGCGGTCACCTTTCCGCCGGTGACCAGGGTTTTCTGAAAATCTTTTCGTTCGAACTCACATTCGTATGACATTCCGTAGGGTTTTCCGTCGTAAAAACTCTTAACTTTTAAATAACACGATTGATCAATCTTCACGGCAGACCGGAAAAGCGGGGAAGTCGCTGTTGGGTTTGTTCGGTCCAGGGTATACCTGATCTCGGCCCCTGGTTTGAGTTCCTGAAACGACAACTCCACCTGGTCGATAAATTCCACCCGGTGACGGTAAATATTGGTGTCCCTCAGGGCCAGCATATTACCGGTAACCACCGGTTTGATGGCATTCAATTCAAAGGGCACAATCTTATACCCGATTAGTTGACCGTGCTTATCAAACACCCCAAATTTAGCCTCCATATCCTCCTTAAGCTCGATAGTTTGCGGGACTTGGGGAGAATCAACCGTCGGCATCTCACCATTGGTGGTATAGGTAATTTTGGTATCAGGCAAGAGTGGGGTCAGCTGAACAGAAGCCTGGCTGGCAAAGCGATTTTCGCGGTTCAGATATAACCCCTCATATTGGGGTTCGGTAAATCCTGATTTCTCTATTTTTGCCGGAAAGGTCAGGCGACTAAATGCGTGATCGGTTTTCAGATACCGCTTTCTATAATCGGAATAACTTTTTTTACGGTCGCCATTCCAAAACACTTCACTAATGGCGGGCACACGTTGATGAATACTGGCCATTTGCTGGGTCTCACTCATCTCCCACGAGCACATCTGGCCCCCCTTTATTGACACCTCTTTTCCCATCTGGATGGGCTTATGGTAAGAGGGGGTGACATTCCAGTGGTTTTCCCAGCGGCGAATATTCCAGTTATAGATGTATTCGGGGCTCCAACGTCTTCCAGGGGTAATATAGGTCGGTTTCCACGAAGCATTTAAAATTTCATACCCGTTTTTCAGAAGGCTCTCCGGCCGTTGATAGGCTGTTTCCCAGGCAAAGACAATCATATCCTTGGGGATTTGAACCTTTCGACTGCCGGTGCCCCCAAAGCTTTCCCAAACGAGGGTTTGTTTCCCGTATTTTTTTACGATGTTGTGCATCCGCACAATGAAGTTCAGATAAATGTCATGAGCATTATCGAAGCCCATCTTTTCGACATAAGCTATTGCCTCATCTGTTTTCTCGAAGGTCCCCAACCAGGCTTCATCGGCCCCGATGTGAAAATAAGGGGAGGTATAAAAAACATCCATCATCTCTTTCATGATGGTTTCCATGGCCTGATACACCTTTTCATTGGTCATATCGATCACGCCCAGGCGGGACTCCCCAAACAATTCGGGCATATTTTTGCGCATCGTACCGGTGTGTCCGGGCGCGTCAAACTCCGGGATAATGGTGATGCCTCTTACTTTGGCGAACTCCACCAGGTCATTAAGTTCGCTTAGGGTATATTGACGATCCTTGCTGGCCAGCCGGGGATAGGCCGAAGAGGGAAAGGTAAACGACTGATCGTCGGAAAGGTGCAACTGCAGATACCTTATCTTGTACCAACGACACAGCTCCACCACCTGTTTAACGGTTTCAATGTGGTGCCACTGGCGGGCCACATCCAGCATCATGCCCCGATATTCACATTCCGGTTGATCCTGAATATGGCAGATGGGAACCTTCAGATATTTCCCATCACTGCTGGTCATCTGCAACAAGGAGGTAACACCCATATTGACCGCATTGTAACTCCCTCCTTTAAGCGAAATATCTCGGCTGGTAACCTCCAGCGTATACTCTTCCTCGCCCAATGATTTATCGTAACTGATAAATACATCGGCTTTACCCTTCTTTTGTTTGGTAGAGCACTCGAAAAGCGAATAGAAGTCATCGGCCAGCAACCTGGCTATTGGTGCCAGCTCCTTTTGACCATACCCTATTTTAAACCCATTCTCCAAGGTCAGAAGGCCCTCCCGCAGTTCCACCTCTCTGGGATAGGGTACGATAGACAGGTTCTCCTGAGAACGACTTTGACCTAAGAAAGAGAATAATAACACTAACACAAGAAAAACGTTATTCCTAATCATCCTTACAATTATTTTGAATTTCAATACTGTTTCTGTTTTTTAGCTAAAACGCTAAATATAACTATTTGACTCACCGCCTGAAAGGGTATTTCGCCACAACATTTTTCGTTCTTTCACCAGGGGTCACTTTAAGGATCCCAACTCTCCCTGCTTCAAGACCGCCTCTACGATGGTATTATCTGGCGCATGCCATTTAAAATCAACATTCCACACCTTTGGCCAGGCAGGAAAAAGCACTATCTTGTTACCAATGGTCTGCATCAGCATTTCCTGAAGCCTATCATACCCGATTCACCCCAATTGTGATCAGGCACCCAATCGAGCCCAGAACCCCAGAAGCCAGGAAACCGGTGGGGGCTTTCCTGTAACTTCTTTGTATTGTAACTGGCAGCTTTCTGTATCATCCCCTATAGCGCAAACTGAATGCCATCCTGATGTCAGCTCATGATAGTGCCTTTGCGAAAATCAGGGGCCGCCTGATAGTTGTTTTTGAAAGTTTGAATTTATAGGTTCCCCAACTTAAATTGGTCAAACGGGAATAACGGAAAAAACTGAGGCAACTCCTGATTGTCTTCCTTTAACCAATTTTGGGTAAGTTTTAGTATTCTCTTTCCGTCAACTACGTCAAATCTAAAAACTCCATGCTAAAATTTTAAGAAAAAATGGGCCTCTTAATAAATGGACTTGGCGTTAAATGCAGGCGGATTCTACCAAGCTTGAGGTACAAGCCATTCTCGCTCAAACAACCGCTTCTTTGCAGGTACAAATAAACATCGCCCTTCACGAGCCAATCCTTACAGCCAATATCGTCATCCACCAGGGGCATTAATTCGCTGGAACTTTCACTTGCCGTATCCCAAACGATCTTTAAATAATTGTCAGTTTCTTTTACACTAAATGGAACCCGCCGGGATAATCATCTTTTTTTATGTGAAGAAATTCTCATTCGCGATTTTTAACTGCTTATCAATTGTAATAATAACTATATTCCAACAGAGCCCCAGAATCCCTAATCTCAATTAAATGATAGAATATTCTCCTCAAAAAATTAAAATAATCCGGGAGGTATTTAGTATCCTCCCGGATTCTAGATCCTAAAAAACTACTTTTTCCTTGCGATAACAACCATTTCATCAATTCTTTTCCCATCCCAGGGCTCGGAATCATCAGACCACAATTCGGCATACTCTAACGAGAGCGTACCAGTATCGGCATTGTACCGGCCACGACCCTGAGTTAATACCGAAGCGGTGTAACCATAGCCCGAGAGGGTGTACAAAAACTGCTTGGGAATTTCGATTATCCCATCCTCTTTAAGAATAATTTTGGCAAAGTCGTTGGTTCCCGGATCAATGGTTTCATAACCCCAACTCTTATACATCAGTCGGTTCTCTTTCAGGATATTGCCAAACAGGATGGCATTCTCTCCTTCCACCAATGTAGTAGAAGTGGTGAAATCAATTTTTAACCCACCCGGTACTTGAGAGACACCTTCATATTCGCCCACAAAATTGGCCGCATCCCCGGTTTTCCCGGGGATGGAAATATCAATGGAATCGATCGCCGCCTTGTAATAACCTTCCGAGAAGGCCGTAAACCGAATGCGCCAGTCACCAGGCAGCTCATACTTGTAGACGGGCGCCTTTTCGGTGGAAATGACCCCATCGCCAAACTCCCATAAAAAGTTTTTAGCGTTCTTGGATTCATTAGAAAAACTTACATCAAACCCGTTGATATCCTTTAGGGTAATTTTGACTTCCGGATTGGGAACGCTCAAATCATAGCTTTCAAATTTGTCACACGAAGAAAATGTAATTCCCGCTGCAACGATTGAAAAAATAACTAATCGTTTCATATGTTGATTATTTTTAAAAAATTTCTACTCTGAAAATTTATACTTAACAGGGGCCACATAAGCGGGAGAAGTCACCACTTCTGTTTCGGAAGCCCACCACACGTTTCCCCAGAGATTGTTGGTCAGCTGAGGCTCTACCGAAGAGAAATTAGGATTGCCCCCCCGTTGGTTATGAGAATAGGGTAACCGGTCGGGGTAACCATTTTCTATGGAGAACCCGATGCTTACAAAGTCAAGATGCGGAAAACCGCCTCTGCGCAACATGGCGAAGGTATTCAAAGCTTGATGGAACTGATCGAGGTAGCGTTGGGTCAGGATTTGTTCCTTGGCCTTCGATACATCAAAAGTGGCAAAAGCGCCTGCCATATAATTGCTGATGGCCCCCTCGTCGATCACGCCCCACTTTTTCATAGAGGCTTCAATTCCGGCCTCGTAGGCAGCCTCTGCTGACTCCCCTACAGAATAGCCTTTGCTAGCGGCTTCGGCTTTGATAAACATCACTTCGGAATAGGTCATCACATCGATAGGCCGATACCAATCCAGGGCGATGGCATCCCCCACGGTAGATACTTTCTTACGGTCGAAAGAAGCCATTGGGTTGGGTACGGCTGCGGGAGCACCGGTATACTCATATTCGGTCCAGATTCCTTCAGCCACTGAATCCACAGAATTTTCAGTAGGGTTCAGGAAGATGGTACGACGAGGGTCATTGTTCTCACAAAGCAGATCGACCACTGTTGAACCAACAGTCCGGATATTATTATTCTCACGGGTCTGTTGCACAAAGGTCACCCGGTTTGGAGAAGCATCACTATAAAATTTAACCCCCACATTGTCTTCATTTCCTTCCATTACGGGATAGGTATCCTCATCACCAAAAATCTCTTCCAAGCCGGCTTTGGCAGTGGCATTATCCACTTCCGACATTCTTAAATACAAACGGGCTCTTAACGAATTGGCAAACTTTTTCCATTTCAGCATGTCGCCCTGACCATAGATATCGGACTCTCCATCCACATCGGCGACGCCGGGGTTCAGATCAATTTTACCCGCGGCTTCTTTCAGTTTCAATACCAAATTCTTATAAATACTCTCCTGTGAATCGTATTTGGGATAGAGCAATCGTTCTTCTTCCCCTCTTAATGCTTCGCTATAAGGAATGTCGCCATTCATATCGGTCCAGTTGGCAAAGATCCAGGCCTCCATAATCATGGCAATAGCCTCATAGTTCAAGTGCTTCTTTTCAATAGCCTGCTTTCTTAATTTCTCAAGATTATTAAGTACATAGGTTTCGTTGTTGTAGATTGCATCGATGTTCCAGTCGTAATCGAAGACCTGTTCGGTATAACCTAGGCGACCATGATATTGCACCCAGGTCATAGCCACCCATATATTATTGTCATCCAGCAGCGTATGTGTTATCGTACGTTGTGCGCTAAGCATAATGGAGGGCATGGAGGCGGTAATGGGTCGGTTGGGATCCTTATTCAGCTCATCAAACCCATCGGTGCAGGCAGACAACCCTACAACGATAATCAGAAAATATAGTATTCGTTTCATTTCTACCAAGATTAAAAGTTAACACTTAATTTAAAATTAATTCTCCGGGGAGAAGGCAAGGCCCCACTCTCCATTCCTGAACCTGCATTGGTACGACCCAAAGAAGCCTCCGGATCGACATTAGGAATGTGACTTACCAAGGTGGCCACGTTATATAACGAACCCGAAAGAGTAATCCCTTGTATCACTTTAAGAGGTTTGATATACTTTTTGGGGAAACGGTAGGTGAGCACCACCGACTGAAGTTTAAGATAGCTGGCATCGAATACATGCTCTTCGTGCAGGCTTCCCAACCAACCATAATAGTCCTGAGCTTCCACATAGGTCTGATTCTCTTCATAACCGGTTACATTTCCACTTTCATCTTTCACCTCAACAACACCATCGGCTCTGACGCCTCCACCCTGCGACACGGGAAGTCGTTTTTCGATTCCTTTATCATTGAGGCCTACGGTTTCCTGTAATAACCCCCGACTCATATTGGTGGCATCCGACATAGAATAAATGTCCCCACCAAACCGTCCACTCAGGGTGGCACTCAATCTGAACTCCTTATATCTGATAGAATTGGTCACACCTCCTAAAACCTTGGGCATGGCATTCCCGATGTGCTGATCCCAGCTCATATTGGGATAATCCTGAGAGCGATAAGGTTTCCCGTTATCCATGATGATGTTCCGGCCATCAGGGTTCTTCACATAACTGTACCCATACATTTCGCCGTACAACTCACCTTCTACTACCCTAATCTCCATGCTACCCCATGAAGTTCTGACAAACTTAATTTCATCGGGCAGTTCAACCAGCTTGTTTTCATTTTTAGAGGCGTTGGCAATTAAATTCCATTGGAAGTTCTTATTACGAACCAGGGTGGCATTCAACATTAATTCAACTCCTTTATTTTGAACATCTCCGGCATTGATCGTTGCGTAGGAAAACCCGGATTCCCTGGGAATTCCCGTTGTTACGATTTGGTTCCTCGTATTGGTTTTATAAAAAGCCAGGTCGAAGTTCAATCGGTTATCGAAGAAATTCAATTCCGTTCCCACTTCAAGGGAGTTGGTACGTTGAGGTTTTAGATCGGTGGGTGGCAGGGTAGAGGTATAGGCATTGGTTTGTTTACCATCCCAGGGATCTCCGGCCCCATAGGTCCCGGCCAACTGATAGGGAGCTGTATCGGCACCTACCTGTGCCCAGCTGGCCCTCAATTTACCAAATGAAAGGATTTTCGATTCTATATTAAAGGCCTCTGTAATTAAGAAAGACATTGAAGCAGCAGGATAAAAGTAAGAGCGGTTTTGTTTGGGCAATGTGGAAGACCAATCGTTACGCCCGGTCAAATCCACATACAAATAGTCATTGTATCCAAAAGACATCAGACCAAATACACTTTGCGTCTCTTTTTCGGAGTAGCTTTGTGATGCTTGTTTATCGCCCACGCCATTTCCTAAATTCGCAAACCCGGGCGTTGCCAGTTCACTGACGCTTGAACTCCAGTTACTATCATAGGTTTTGCGTTGATTGGCACCCAGGTTGAACGACAGGTCCAGGTTCTCCATAAGCTTTCGTTTTCCGAAGAGCATGAAATCATAATTGTTTTCGTTGTGGGTACTGCTGCTCACAGAATAACCACCATCGTTCCAAAATGAACCTGAACTGGTAAGCCCTGCGTCAATTTCAGTAAATGAAGCATACTCTCCGTTGCTTAAGTTTTTGGATACCGACACTTTTGCCTCCAACCAGTCGGTGATGGCATACCGCAGCCCGGTACTAGCCGTGAGGTTATATCTCTTATACTTATTAAAATCCTCATTCAAGGTCCAATAAGGGTTATCAAACTCCAACCATTTAACCTGCGATCCATCCGGTCTCTTATGAGGGATAGAGTTGATATACTTCATATCGTAGTTGGAAGGCATTTTAATCAAATTCTGGATGATGCCGTCACCATAACCCGGTACGCGGTTGTCACTGCTCGACTCATTATAGTTAATCATAAATTCAGCCTTCCACTTTTTGGATAAGGTGGAGAGATAATTAGCGGTTAAACCATTCCTTGCCTCATCGGTTTCGGGAATCATACCGGCCTCATCAGCATGTCGGAGCGAAACACGGCCATAGTTATCTTCACCACCAAACGACATGGAGAGGTTGTGTTCTTTTAGGATCCCAGTACGCCAAAAGTCCGTGACATTATCGGGATGACTAATCCAGGGAACTTTTACCACCTGCCCATTAATCACAGGGGCTCTGAACTGAGGCAAATATAACTGCGGGTCGAATTTTGGCCCCCAGGAGTTTTGAGTTAATTCGTTGGTTCCCGGATTATTACGATCCCCCCGATACTCATACACCCCATTATTACCTGCACCGTACTCTTGCTGATAATCGGGTAGGTTGGCAGGATTCGAAAAGGTCATGCCATAGGAATAGTTAATCCCGGCGCCTTTTTTTATACCTTTTCCTTTTTTGGTAGAAATAAGAATCACCCCGTTGGAGGCTCTTGATCCGTATAAGGCGGTAGCACCGGCGCCCTTCAATACGGTTATCTCCTCAATATCTTCTGGATTCACCTTTGAGATAGGATCGCCCCAGTCGATGGTTCCACGGGTTCTCCAGGCGTCCCAAAAAGATTGTTTATCCACCTCATCGTTGTAAAAAGGCACCCCATCGATTACGAACAGCGGGAGGTTGTTTCCACTCAGGTTGGTGTTTCCCCTTATAATAATGTTTGAAGAGCCACCCATCCCGGAGGTTCCCCCAGTAATTTGCACCCCGGCAATTTTTCCGGCCAAACCCTGCACGAGGTTTGGTTCGGCCTCAAAGGAGATATCTTCACCTTTAAGGCTCTGTAGCGCATAACCTACCGACTTTTTTTCGCGGGAAATGAACTTGGCCGTGGTAACGACTTCGTTCAACACCGTTACATTTTCTTTCATGGTGATGTTAATCACACTTCGGCCCTCAATATCGACTTCCTGAGTTTCGAAACCGATAAAGCTAACCACCAACGTATGATCGGCTTTGGTCGCCTGAATCACAAATTTACCATCCATATCGGTAACCGTTCCTTTTTGTGCTTCTTTCTCAATTATATTAACACCAGGCAGAGGGAGTCCACCCTCATCTTTAATGGTTCCACTCACGGAATGTGTTTGAGCGTAGCTAACAAAAAAGCTTGCTAAACACAAAAACAGCAATAGAGATTTTTTTCTCATAACATAAAATAAATTAGTTCATAAATAATAGGAAATGGTAATACTTAAAAATTATTCAATCGTTTATCGAAAAGAGGCAATGGCAATTCCAAAAGGGAATGAGGAGGTATTTCATTTCTCTACCCAAGAAATAAAATAACCGGGTGGCATTTGCCCCCTGTTTAGATCCACACTCTTTAACACTTTTCGACAAAATATTGAATTAACAAATGTAGGATGGAAGTCGCTTCTACAGGCTGTAGAATTGTTTCCAAAGAAGGAGCTTAATGTCGTAAGAGGATAATTTCGTTGCAGAACAGGGGGATTTCTGTCGCATAAGGCTTCAGCTTCATGTTTTTACCGCCCATTAAGAAGGCTGAAAAACATATATTACACCCAGAAAACACCCTCAAAAAGAGAGCTTATAAGCAGGCTTAAATATTGGTAGACTTTTCTTTAAAAGGGGTGGCATAATTGGAAGGACTCATTCCATATTTCTTACGGAACTCGTTGCTGAAATATTTAGGATCGGAAAACCCAACGGCAAAGCAGATCTCGGCGATAGACATTTTTGCTTCCTCTAATAATTTAATGGCCTCAGTCATCCTTACCTCCTTTAAAAAGTTACTGGGAGTAGTCTCTGTTAAGGCCTTAAAATTTCGATGGAGTTGTGATCGACTCAGCCCAATGTCTTCGGCCAAAGATTCCACATTAAATTTGGGATCGGCATAATTTTTCTCAATAGAACATTTTAATCGGCTCAGAAACTTCTCATCGGCTGTTTCTCTGCTGGGATTAAGGCTTATGGACAATAGGTTGGGGTCTTGTGGCTCCTTCATTGAAGAGTTCTGCAACAATAATCTTTTAGCCACAGCAATCAAATAGGGTATCTCAAAAGGTTTGGAAACATAGGCATCGGCTCCGGTTTCCAGCGCCTGAACTTTTTGCATGGTGTCGACCCTCGAACTTAGCAAAATCAAGGGCAGGGTAGCGAATGACTTGGATGCTCTCAGATATTTGCACAACTCCAGCCCATCCATTACGGGCATTATTATATCACTGATGACGATATCGGGTTTTTTTTCTTCCAATATATGGATGGCTTGCCTTCCTTCACGGGCAATTAAAATATTAAACTCATTTTTTAAGCCCTCAGCTATATAATAGCTCATCTCTTCATTATCGTCGACCAATAAAACCGTAGAAGGCTTCTCCATGCTGAAAGCCATTACGCCTGGCTTAAAGGGTTTGAATTCGGGAGGTTGCATCTTTGTCTCAGGATAATTGGCGTAAGTCTCCTTTTGGCTGTCCTGGTAACAGTCACCCACGGGGAGATACAGAACAAAGGAGCTTCCTTTGTTTAACTTCGATTTCACCGAAATGATCCCCTTATGCAACAGGGCTAGTGATTGTGCATAAGCAAGTCCAATCCCGGTGCCTTCCACCCTCCGGTCGGTTTTAAAATACCGGTCGAATATCCGCGACAGGTTTTCCTGCGATATCCCGGAACCGTTATCATGAATAACCAGGGCCAGATAGTGAGGTTGCAACTCTGTTTCAATCCGCGCCTTACCAAATACATCTGCTACACGTCCTCCGGGGAGGGTGGTCAGAAAAACAGATATTTCACCTCCATCAGAAGTATATTTAAACGCGTTGGAAAGGAGGTTATACAATATTTTCTCAAGGACATCCGGATCAAACCAAACCTCCCGGGGCATCTTTTTAACTTCAAAACGATAACGGATATTTCGACGAGCCGCCAGCCCATTAAAGTTTGACGCCACTTCCCGGGAAAAAAGTTCTACATTTTCTTTTATTACATGAACAGAGACTTGACCCGCGTCCACTTCTCTTAGCGATAAGATTTGATCCACCAAATTTTTCAGCCGATTGGCATTGCGGTTGATCAGCATTATTTTGGCAATGATGGCGGGGTCCTTTTGCTCCAGAATGAGATCTTGTATGGGACCTATTATCAGCGTTAAAGGGGTCCGAAATTCATGGGAAATATTGGTATAAAACTGCAGTTTTTCCTCATACAATTCCTGATTCTTTTTATAATCCATCCTTTGCACTTCTGTCTCACGCTTGAGGTCTATCCTTCTTTTTAGCCCCTTGAAAAAGAAAAAGGCGATCACAAAACATAGAATAAAATACAACATCTTAGCCCCAAATGTAAACCACCAGGGAGGGTTAATCACCATCACCAGATCGCTAATTTGGGCATCCCACGTGGAATAGCCATCGGTTCCTTTTAGAAAAAAATGATACGTTCCGGGTGGCAGCCCTGTATATGAGGCTGTATTCTCCCCTGTAGTATAATTCCAATCATCATCATACCCTTTTAATCTGTACACAAACCGGTTTTCTGCCGGGTTGTGATAATTTAGCATGGTAAAAGACAGGGTGATGAAGTTCTGATTGTGTCTTAAAACGATTTTCTGGGCTTGATGTAAATTCTCCCTAATGTGCCACTTAACCTCTGAGGCCCTAACCTCCCTATTTTTAATTTTTAACCCGGTAACATACACCGAGGCATGAGTGGCATTGGGTTTAATCTGTTCAGGAAAAAAAGAGTTAACTCCCCGGGCTCCCCCAAAAACAAATAACCCATTACGCGTTCTTAAGAAAGCCTTTCCATTGAATTCCGGGTATTGCAATCCGTTGGCTTCACCATAGTTAAAGAAAGCCTCTTCCTTCTGATTATATTTGGTCAGACCCCGATTGGTGCTCAGCCACAAATTCCCTTCTTTATCTTCGAGTATCCCGTATATGCTATTGCTCGAAAGGCCATTGTCGGTGGTAAAAACCTTGAAATTGTTATCTTTACGACTAAAGCGACAAAGACCCTCATTGGTAGCGATCCATAAATAACCATATAACTGGTCTTCATAAATCAGGTAAATATCATTCCCCGCTAAAGAGGTTGAATCGGACGGCTGTTTCTGATAATTAGCAAATAATGGAGCCGGCCGAACAGACTCCTGTTCGAACGAAAGGTTGATCTCCGTATCCCTCTGATCAACCATCTTCCCTATTCCTCCACGAAAAGTCCCTACCCATAAACTGCCCAACCGGTCGCGATAAATAGAGTACACAAAATCATCGGGGAGACTGTAACAGTCCCTGGGATCGTGGTGGAGATTCAGAAACCGTGTCGCTTGAGGTGCTTTATTTTTTTCGGAATACAACAACCGGCTTAAACCGTTGGAAGTTCCAAACCATAAATCGCCATTCGAATCCTCAAAAACAGCGTTGACCCGATTGGCAGCAATGGATAATGGATTCTTTTCAGAATGTTCATAATGAGTAAGCTCTGGACTGGAATAGTTCTCTCCACGAAATCGGATTTTAAAAAGCCCATTGCCCACCGTGGTAAACCAATATTGGTTATCCCGGTCCTGATAAACACATTGGATGTTATCACTAAACAAACGGTTGCCAAAAGAGGCTGAGTTAAACTTCCTCAAAAGCTCCCCTCTGGCGTTATAAACAAATACGCCTTGTCCTTTGGTCCCAATCCAGATATTTCCCCTACGGTCTTCCAACATTCCATGGACATTCTGTATTTTTTCTTCACCCCACTGATCAACTGACAGTTGATTAAACAAGGCCTGTCGTTTGTCAAACAGATTTAACCCAAGGTCGGTTCCTACTACTACCGTCCCTGATAATGTAACCACCATGCTGTTGGTTACATTGTTATTCAACGACTGGGGATGAATGTTGCTGTGGCGAAAATTTTTCCAAATGCCCTCTTTAGCGGCAAAGATGTACAAACCATCCTGAGAGGATCCGACCCAGAGGTTCTGATCCGGATCTTGTTTGATAAAGGAGATATTACGAATAGATTTCCCCAGAAACAATTCTTCATGCCAGCCGGCGGATAAATCGTTAACCTTGAAGGAAAACAAACCATTTTCACACCCTAAAAAAAGGGTTTCAGACGACCAAAGAAAACACTTGGCATTTTCCGCTTTGGCAGGAAATCCGGGAGGGGATGATTGAGTCTTATTGGTCCCGTTGCAAGACAGAAATCCAAGAGTATCGGCAGCTAATATCCAAATTGTGGTAGAATCGACACATCCTATGCCAACAATATTTTTATTCAGGATTGCCTCGTCAGCACTTACAAAAGGCTCCCGGATCAGGGAGTCTTTATTATTCTCCAAGGCAAGATATCGGAACTTATCGATACCTTTTGAGCTGCCTACCCAAAGACCACCCTGTTGATCCTTAAACAGAGCATTTATCGCATTATCTTTTACCTTCAGCCCTCCTTCCATCAGGATGTGACTGAACTCTTCGGTGTCGGGATTAAGAATATTAATACCCCCATAGGTGCCCACCCACAAATTACCCAGCGGATCCTCAGTCATGGCCGTTACTTCGGGATACGACAAGGATTTGGCATTCCCCCGGGAGGTTAAATATTGCTTAAAGCTGTATCCATCGTAGCGGTTTAATCCATCTACGGTTCCAATCCAAAGAAACCCATATTGATCTTCAAAAAGAGTGGTTACGGTACTTTGTGAAAGCCCATCGCGAATGGTTAGGTGGCGGGAATTGTTGACAAAAGATAAGGCAGGCAAAGACAAAATAAGACATCCCAATAGGGTAAAAACCCTTATTAAATGATCATTTAGACTTTTCTCAAAAAAACGCCAATGGTAAATTTGCATGTTTAATGATGTTAACCTTTCAACATTCTATGCCGCCTTAAAAAAGGATAAAAATATAAGAATTGATTATTTCATAAAAAAGACGCCTCACCTATAAAAAACTATCAACCCAGCCTGACACAAATATAACGATTTTATCAGGTTGGTTAACGAAACAAAAACCATACACCCCCCATTCATTGCGTCAAACCCATTAAAATTATTGTAGAATTAAAATAAACTCAATGGGGAGCAGATATCGAGTGAAGGGACCCTCTCCAAAACAAACATTCCACTCAGGAAGAAGGGAAATAGAGGATCATTTCGCTTAACCCAAAAGGAACCAGAATCCTTCCATTAATCGGCAAAAAGGAGTTTTTCTGATTCCCCAAATTAAACCCAATCATCTCCATTAAAGGAGTCAACCGTACCACATCTATTATCAAAAAAAGGGTGGAGAAATCCACCCTTTTTAAAAGTCTTATTTAAATACTATTGGTTCACCGGCCATTCCACCACACCTTCCTGAATGGAAGAATTAAACATCTGCACCTCCGGGGCATTGGTGCCCCACCACAGTTTCTTGCCCCACAGATCGGCCACAATGCCTTCCCCGGCATTCGATTTGGCGAATCCTGGATTTTGCTGGATGAATCCCGGATATTTCACGCGGTAGGGGAATCCTTTAACATCGTCCTCATCAATTTTAAAGAAGTCGAGAGCCGGGAAGCCGGTTCGCCTCATCATGGCAAAGGTATTGGCCCCCTGTCCGAACTGGGCCAGATACCGCTGAAGAATAATCACCTCCAATTTATTGGTAGCCAAATCATAATCTACCCCTTCCTGGGTCAGGTACCCTCCCACGGCCACATTATATTTCTGCATTGAGGCGTTCACCCCGTCTACATAATAAGCTTTGGCTGACTTAGGCACGTTAAACCCTTTTAAGGCGGCTTCGGCCAGAATAAACTGAAGCTCCGAATAGGTGATTATGGGTTCCTTTCGGTCGGGATCAGCAAAGGTATCCACCGAAATATTGCTGATGGAATCCCTGGCGATCCGCACAAATCCGGAAGGATTCTTACTGTTAAAGGCGGGCGGACACCCTATATACATCGGGTTACCCGCATCGACATACTCTTTGGCCGGGTCAACAAAGACCGGCAGTCTTGGATCATTCAAAGAGGCCAGATAATGAAGGGCCCCGGTAGAAACGGCATAGGTTTTTTCAGAATCCTTATATTGCTTAGCAATAGGATTAGACCAGGGATCGGTATTTCCGCCGATCCAAACCACTCCAAAGTCTTCACTATTGGAAGAGATTAAGGGATATTTACCGGCATCGGCCACAATCTTCTCAAACAGGGGTTTGGCATAGGCCTCATCCACATCGCTCATCCTTAACAGCAATCTCAGGTTTAAGGTGTTACAAAACCGTTTCCATGCCATCAAATCACCGCCGGCAAAGATATCGGCGTTCCCATTAACGGGATAGAGGGTTTTAGGATTGGTATCAATAGAATCGTTGGCCGCAAACAGCTTGTCGATCATGGCTTTATAGATCGACTCCTGGCTGTCGAACAAAGGAAACAGATAATCGGTCTCCTCACTATCGCCTTCCATCCCATGAAGGGCATACGTGTAAGGCACATCCCCCCAGGTATCTACCAGGTAGCCATAACTCCATGCCTGCATGATGTTGGCCAAAGCCCAGTAGTTTCTATGAGAGGTTCTCTCACAGTTGGCAAGCACCTCTTTTAAGTTGGGTAAAATATCCACAAAGAAGGAGTAGTAATTCCAATGATCGTTGATGTCATTTCCACTCTTATGCCAAAAGGCCACCACATCTTCGGTATTATGCGTATAATACTGAACCCATTTACAATAACCCGTATTGTAATCATCTAAGATAGATCGGGCAGTATTAATTTGGGCCCCTGTGAGCAAATAAGCACTTTCGCCGGTTGTTTGGGCATTTGGATTGGTGTTGAGATCCTCAAAATCGTTGGTACAACCCAAAACTCCCATTACCAGCGACAAAAAGAGAATTCCAGAATATTTTAGTTTATTCATTGTTTTTTCTTTTAGGTAAAAAGATTAAAAGTTAAGCGAAATTTTAAGACCCAGGTTTCTGGCCGTAGGAATGGAAGCCACTTCCAGGCCCTGGCCGTTGTTGCTGTAGCCCATCATGGTTTCCGAATCGATTCCCGGCATATTGTTTTTCAGCAACAGCAAATTATGTCCAATGAAGGCAATAGAGGCAGTGCCTAAACCATATTTAGTGGTAATTCTGGAAGGAATCTTGTAAGAGAAAACCAGATCTCTTAGTTTTATGTTGGTCGCATCAAAGATAAAATCCGGAGAACCGGTATTCCAGCCGTAGAATTGTTCCTGTGTATCGATATAGGTGGTATTGGGCTGGCCAGTAGCCACATCGGTCCCATCAAACAAGATACCACCTCCCTCGGCAACCGGATCCCGTTTGGGGTTGCCTTTTTGGTTTAATCCGGCGGTTTTATCCACCAATCCATAAAGGTAAGCATGCTGGTAGGTGGTTGAGATGACATTTCCGCCAAAACGGCCATCAAAAAGCATGGAAAGGGTAAAGTCTTTATAGGTTAAGGTCGTGGAAATACTTCCGGTCCAATCGGGGGTAAAATAGAGTCCCATATCGTAAGGGCCCCCTCTCCAAACCGTATGCATGGGTTTTCCATCCTGGGTTAAGACTTTACCGGTACCGTACAAGTCTTCCTTATTGGGGATATCTTGTTGCATTGGAGATAATTGCTCCCACATCTCCTCGCTATCCACCATGTAGGGGAAGCCCCAGACAGATCCATACCGTTCCCCGACTTCAGCGCGGGTTTCCGAACCATACCACTCCCCAATTCGTTGGTGGGTGAGTTCACCGTACAATTCGTTAAGCTTTCCGCGATTCCGGTTATAGATAAAGTTAAGATCCCACCGGAACTCTTTGGTTTGCACAGGCGTGGTATTTAAGGCCACCTCAACCCCCGAGGTTTCCAGGTCACCCACATTAATTCGTGCCCACCGGAAGCCTCTTTCCCATTGGGTGTCGATGGTCACAATTTGGTTTTCAGTATTGGTTTGATACCAGGCGAAATCAAGATTGATCCGATTGTTGAGGAAACTTAACATGGTTCCAATTTCCTTTGAATTGGAGATTTCAGGTTTGAGGTTGGTCGGGGGCAGAGTCGCATCCAGGCTTTGGATGGGTTCCCCGTTCCAGGAATCTCCCCACCGGTTTACATAGAGGTTGAGGAAATAAGGACTGGTATCACTTCCTACCTGGGCCCAACTGGCCCGTATTTTACCAAAGGAAAGAATGGATTTATCAATGTTAAGCATCTCGCTGAAGACGTAACTCAAGGAAACCGAAGGATAGGAGAATCTCCAGTTATTTTGAGGCAACGTAGAGGACCAGTCAATTCTTTCACTTAAATCCAGATATAGATATTTGCGGTAGTTAAAGTTCACATTCCCGAACACACTCTGCACTTCCTTTTCACTCATAAAATGGGACGAATTAACCGGCTTAAGTGAGTTATCCAAATTATAAACACCCTTGTTAATTAACCCACCCACTGTGCTGGCACTCTCGCTTCTGTTTTGAACATTTCTTACCTCGGTACCGAACAATCCGGAAAGGCCCCAGGTGGTGAAATCCTTGTTGAATCCCAAACGGGCGTTAAAATCATATTCCTGGTCGAAGGTAGATCCCTGGGAATAAGCTCCGGCATTGTATTTATAGGCGGCGGTTCTTTGTGAATAATCGACACGGGTCTGATCCTGTACCGCTTCCCCCTGGAGATACAACCAATCGTTGATATCATACTTAACAGTTACCCCAATACTCATCCTTTTCCTTTCGGAGGGGTTGGTGTTTTCGTAAAGCCCCCAGTAAGGATTCAGTCCGTTCTCATAAAAGCTGTTGCGCTCGCCCTGCGGGGTTTTATAGTATTTTTTGAGCTCGCGAATGTCGATGTTGGCCGGCATATTATAGACGTCCCTTACCGGGTTATAGCCATAACCGGTTCGGTTCTTACTGTCCATATTCGAGAGAGTCCCTCTTAAGTGAACCGACAGTTTATCATTGATCTCGAAATTGTTGTTAAAGTTGGCTGTAATACGGGTAAGTCCGGTATTGGGCACAATGCCGTCTTCCTTTTGATAAGAAATGGAAACTCTGGAGCTGCTGGTCTCCGTTCCATGGGTGATGCCAATGGTGGTGTTGGACAAGATCCCGGTATCAAAAAAGTTTTTCCAGTTGTCGTGATACTCCCAGGGTTTGGTAACGGCCTGTCCGGTAGCCGGATCCCACTGAGGAATCATCTGACCTTCAAATTTGGGTCCCCAGGACCGCACATTGTTATCATAGGTTCCGTTGCCATTGCCATCCACATAGGCATACTGACCATCATATCCCTGTCCATATTCTTTTTGCCAGGGCAGTTCGTTTATCAACGGATTAGAGATGGTATAGCTGGAGGTTAAAGTCACCCCTAACCCTTTTTGTCCTTTTTTCCCACTTTTAGTAGTAATGAGGATAACCCCATTAGCGGCACGGGAGCCATACAAAGCAGTAGCACTGGCACCTTTCAGAACAGACAGATTAGCAATGTCTTCGGGATTGATATCCGCGATAGGACTACCCCAGTCACTGATGCCACCATAGGACGGGATGGTAGAGGCCTCTAATTGCTGATTGGCTTGCAAAGGAATCCCATCCACGATGATCAGGGGCTGGTTGTCGTTGGATAAAGAGGTCTCTCCACGGATGACAATCCGGTTCGTCCCATCTATCCCGGAAGAACTTCCGGTGATGTTGACCCCGGCAACTTTTCCGGATAAGGCCGTCACCACATTGGTTTGTCCGGTTTCAGCCAGGCGGTCACCACCCACCTCGGTCACAGAATAACCAATGGCCTTGGATTCCCGGGAAATACCCAGGGCCGTGACAACCACCTCGTCCAAACCAAGGGACTCTTCAACCAGAACAATATTAAACCGGTCTTTACCAGCTAATTCAACCTCCTGAGTCTTCATTCCTACGAAAGAAAAAATCAGAGTGGCCTCGGGGGCAACCGTAGAAAGCTTAAAAACACCTTCCATATCAGTGATGGTTCCGGTACTGGTGCCCTTGATTACGATTGATGCGCCAGGGATCGGTTCCCCATTGGCATCCACCACTTTCCCAGTCACAGTTTTTCCCTGGGGTTGGACTGCCTGTTGCGGCTTGTTCGCAGGAAAAATCACCACATGTTTGTCGACAATGCGAAAATCCAGGCTGGAATCCTTAAAAACACGGGCCAATATCTCATCTACCGACTGGTTGGTGGCGTCGATAGAGATAGGGGCTACCGCGTCCAATTGCTCATTCTGGAAGAAAAAGGTTAACTCCGTTTGCCCCTCGATTTGCGCCAACACATTTCTCAGGGAGGCATTTTCCATCTTCAGAGAGAGGATTTCATTTTGGGAATAAACCGACGCAGACAAATGCAACGTCGCAATAACTAAAAACAGCATGGATAACTTCATAATCCGAAGAAATTGTTTTAGTCCAAGGGGACAGCGCCCCAAACTAATTGATTTTTTTTTCATAAATTTACAACGTTTAGTGAGTTAATAAACACTTCTTCAATGCGGTACCAGCCGCACGGAAGATCAAATTAAGCGGAGAATGTTAGCGCATTCTCTGCTTTTTTTTTAACAAGTCTCTATTTTTTTAACTTCTCATCCATTTTTGTAAGTAAAATGTAATTTTCATTCATCTCCACCTCAATGGGAATGGTCAGATTAATGAAATCAAAAACCTGGTCGATTCTCAGGTTCCGGATACTTCCCGAGTAATGAATATTCTGAAACACTTCAGCATCAAACACTATCCTCACGCCATACCATCTCTCCAGGCGAGTCATCAAGGCCATAAAAGAGGCATCATTAAAAACCAAGATGCCATCTTTCCAGCCCGTATTATCAGAGAATTCCACCTCCCTACGGACAAGCCGTCCGGTACGCTTCACAAATCCCAATGTTTCCCCTGGCCCCAGCTTGGCTTTTATCCCGGCCTGGGTTTTAAGTTTAACCCCTCCTTCGACCAGAGTGGTCTCCACTGTGGGTTCATCGAAGTAACTGCGCACATTAAACTGGGTACCGGTAGCCCGAATGTTGAGTCCGTCAACGTCCACAATAAAGGGGCTGGTTGCGTCCTTATGAACGGTAAAATAGGCCTCTCCTTCCAATTCCACCGCGCGAACACGGCCAAATTGCTGTCGATAAGTTAATTTGGAAGAGTTGTTCAACCAAACATGGCTCCCATCCGGCAGAATGGCCTCGAGTCGATGCCCTGCATCGGTCATTAACTCTACCGGGTTACCCTTTCCCAAAAATCCATACTGATACAGCAAGGAAGAGACCGCGACCAGGATAGCCACCGAAGCGGCCACCTTCCACCACCCTGATGAATGCCGGGCCATGGGAAGCATCCGGGTACGGTTAGAAAAGACATCGACAGGCACCTCTTCCTGATTACCCTGTTGATCCCTGGCCAGGGGTTCCACCAGCTTCTTAAAAACCTGGTAACCGGCCTCATGCTTTTCAGAATAGCCTCTCCACCGACGCAACAACTGCCTCTCCTTAGCGGTTGCGGAAAACATCAGGTTTCGCCCTATTATCTTGGATAAATCTCTTCTCAATCTCATCCTATCTCCATGGTTTGACTGGTGCGTTTATGATATAGACACCCTTTTTATCAATTGTTACCAAAAAAAAGTTCATTTTTTTAAAAAAAAAATTCACTTACACCCCTGCAATATGAATATTAACCCCTCTATAAAAAAAGAATACTGCAATTTCATTAGTAATCCGGCTCCTTTTAAAGAAAAAATGGAAATTGTGTTCGCCCAATTCCCGGACAAAAAACATGACAGGATAACCCCATCCAAATTTCCGGATAAAGATAAATCAGAGAAGAAGGAGCGCGTTTAAAAACACAAAAGGAAAGATTTCAATGCGGTGATATTCCTGCTGAGAGAAAGGTCCAGATTCAAGGCCTCGCCAATTTTCCTGACAGCGATGGCCACCTGGTTATCCACGGTATTGGCCGAAATATTGAGTACCTTTGCGGTATCTTTACGAGAAATCCCCTCTTCACGTAGAAGCTTAAAAATCATTTTACATTTAGGAGGAAGCGTTTCAACCACCTGGTTTAACTTATCCAACATTTCCTGGGAAATAAAATCATCTTCGGGTGTTCTTTCGTAAGGGACCAATGTGACCTGAACCTGATCCAGGGAATCAAACCGGCGTTTTTTCTCTTTTCGGAGATAATTGTAACAGGTATTTCGAACCGCCATAAACAAATAGGTGGTTAAATTATCAATCTCTTCCAAAGAGGAACGCTTCTCCCACAACTTCAGAAATACATCCATCACCACCTCTTCACACAACCCTTCATCTGCAATAAAAGACTGGGCAAAATGCTTTAGCCGAACAAAATAGGCATCCAGAAAA
The DNA here is from genome assembly GCA_041583495.1 of Marinilabiliaceae bacterium. Taxonomy (GTDB): domain Bacteria; phylum Bacteroidota; class Bacteroidia; order Bacteroidales; family Marinilabiliaceae; genus JBFHFS01. The sequence continues at coordinate 125,017 of JBFHFS010000007.1, forward strand.
TTCCTGAACCTAATCTCCTGATTAATCTTCAAATTCTGAGCAACATCCCTCATAACCGGATCCTTTAACAATAATTAAGAACTTCAAATATAGGAAATATGCCATGATCTTCAATACGACCCAATCAAAAGCCTCTTTAAAGAAAAATGATTAAGGGTTCATCTCCCCTCCCATCCTGCTTCCAGAGAGGATCAACCGGCCCCCAACCATTTTCATCCCGGGAAAGGGAAAATCTTTCAATAGACTATTTCCTAATTTTGTCAAAGGGATCATTGCGATAAATATAGACATAATAAGCCCCCGGATTATCCATACCCGCCACCTCGAACCAGGTTTGAAACCGCACCGGTCCCTCCTCCAGAAACGCTTCAAAAACCACTTCCCGGGTGGTATCGGTAATTGCATCAAACATCTGTTCATGGCCGTTAATGGAAATTTTGGCACCGGTTATGGGCAGGCTAATGCCCCGGTTAGATTGTCCGTTATATTTATCCACGAGTAAATATCCGGGAATGGATAAAGCCGGAGTAGAATCTCTAAGGGCGAGGCCTGATTCTTTGGGCCAACGTCTTAAGGCGAAGGCATAAACCCCTGGGGACGCGATCTGGATAAAATGCTCCCCATTAGCAATCTGTCCCATGCGAACATACCCCTGGGCCCAGGTTGTTTGACCGCCAATCAACCAGTCAAGGCCAGTCAGAAAAAGCGTATCCTGATGACCAGAGCCGGCGATAACCGGGTCGAGCACACTGGCATTCACCGATACCTCCCCCCACCATTGGTTGAAAGCTGTATTCATCCTCTTTACTACGGAGGGGTTGGCTTGTGCCAGGTTATTTTTCTGACCAGCATCCACGGTTATGTCATACAATTCGGTGCCATTTACCAGGCGCCATTTATCGGACATTACCACATGAGGGGCTTTGGTAGAAGCTTTTATTCTACTTTGCTGCTGGTCGACGACCACATACCTATGGGGCCAAGGTGAATCAGTGCCATCCAACAGAGGCGTAAGATCTGTACCGTCAAATTCAGGCAAGGGGACAGAAGGGGAAACCCCGCACAAATTAATAAGGGTAGGCAAAATATCGATATGAGCTGTCACCATTGAGATATCCCGGCCTTTTTCACCCCAACGTGCAGGCCAGTGAAAAAAACAAGGGACCCGATGGCCTCCTTCGTATACGGACCCTTTTCGACCCCGCATGCCGGCATTATAAGTAGAACGATTGGCGGTGCCATTGTCGGTCATAAAGATAAGAATGGTGTTATCCGCCAGCCCTTTTTGGGTCAGAAACTGTCTCAACCGTCCCATATTATGGTCCACCCGTTCCACACTGGCGTAGAAAAGAGCATTCATTAAACTCTCCCCCTGCGAGGTGTAGGGGCGGGTCCATGCTTCGGGGGTATTCCATGATTGATGGGGCACATTGGTTGGAATGCAAACAAAGAATGGACGTTTATCACCATTGTCGATATACCTCATGGCCTCCTGGAAAAATACATCGGTCATAAATCCCTCATAAGGCTTCCACTGGCCATTATGGAGATAATGATCATTCCATTTTACGTTATTCCAGTAATCATTGGTGGTGCCATTGCCGCCATCCCCATGACCAACCCATTCCTCAAACCCCCTATCGATGGGCCGAAGAGGATAATTCCCTCCCAGGTGCCACTTCCCAAATAATGCAGTCCGGTAGCCCATTGACCGAAAAATTTCCCCCATGGTCTTTTCCCCGGGATGCAGATAATTTAAGGCAGCATAAGTTCCCCTCACCCCTACACGACGGGCATAACGGCCGGTCATCAGGGCGGCACGGGTAGGCGCACAAATTGGATCCACATGAAAATTGGTACATCTGATACTTACGGTGTACAGTTTGTCTAAGTGAGGTGTTCGAACCACAGGATTGCCATGAACCGCAATATCGCCATATCCCTGGTCATCACTCATCACAAGAATGATGTTTTGCGACAAGACACTCATTGTCAAGCAAAAAAGAACCAATGTAAAAGAAACGAGTTTCAAATAATTATAATTAGATTTTTATCCTGAATGTATTTCACTATTCATTTGACGAGGTGGCCAGTCCGTTTCCCACGCCGCCGGGTAGCGGAAAACCTAAGGGGGCCAATTTCTGGTCTTTCGCATTGGTCGGAAATTCTGGCTTTCATGCGCAGACAGAGTTCCTACTTAACCACCACTTCGGCCTGGGAACTGTCATTAAAAGGGATATTCAACACCCAGGTTTTATCAGACGATGTAACTCTGACTTTTACCCCGGTATCGGTTTCCGATACAATTTGGGCCGACAAATCGGGAATGGATTCCCCTCCCGGGGTAAGCATCCACACCAGCGTGGCGTCCCCGATGATAGTGGTGGAATAACAGGAAGCTGTATTGGCTTCTACTTTATTGTATTCGGAACTATACCATCCCTGAACCGGTTGTTCCTGACCGTTTATCAATTCCACATTAACTAACTGATCACTCACCGGGGTGATGGCCAGGTTTCCAAAAGCATTCTTTGTTTTAACCTCCCTCCCCTCATTAACCACCGTACAGCTTGGGTGCCAGTGCCATAGAGCAGAAATATCACGAGGCCGGTCGGTTAAAACACGGTCTACGACGATCCAATATTCCCCACGCACATAAAACAAAGATCTCAAATGACAGACATCGCCTTCCACCTTAAAATCACTAAAGTGATCAGATGCATAATCGAAATCTACATCGATTTTAATATGGTTATCTGCTATTGGAGCCGAAACGGATGGCGGGCCGGGATTTTGCCCTTTATGGTCGATAAGCAAGACATTATGGCCGGCACTGCCAATGGCATAAGCCCTAAACTTTCGGTAAAGTTTCCCTGAATAGGCAAACCGACCCGCATCCACCAACAGGTCCCGCCCATAAGCTGAAATAGAAAGGTGTAGCTTATCACTATGTTCGTGGGCGGTTCCCCAGGGCCCCATATCGAAAAACGACCAATGGGCATTTATATCATATCCACTTCGCGACACAAAATGTCCGGCCCATGGATAAAAATAAGAGGGCCCATCTTCGGGCTTCACCCCCGACCGCCCGTTGGTGGCAATATAGGCCCAATCCGGTCTTCCAAAGGTTTGGGCGCCTTTGAGGACCAATTCTCTATTGTTATCTCTGTCGGAGTCGTTATTTAACAGCCCGAAACCATCCGGGCGCATGGTATGAGCAGTATACCCATACATCTGCTCCAATGTGCGACGGTAAAAATCCGGGACCTCTTTCCCGGTTCTGTCACAAATATCTTTTAACTCTTCGAAGCTGATCAGGGTTCCATTATGATAATGAGAGGTAAGCTCGGTTTGAACGCCATCGGCATACACCTGCTCTTTCATGCTCCTCCCCATGGTTGCAAGTGCATAATCCAACCACTCCTCAGAGTGCTTCATCTCCGGGAAGGCCGCTGCAATAGTGGCCAGACCGGAAATTTCCATGGTGAGCCAGTTAGTGCTCTTTTTATGAAAATAACGGTTATAATGAGCATGGTCGGGCAAGCTGGATAACATCAACAGCTGTGTGGCAGGAGACAAATATTTACTGTTTATTAGCCCATAAAAAATCCTGGGCCACACCTTAGCCCTGAAGGAAACCTCCAGCCCTCTCCAAATATCAGTCGCACTTGCTTTGCCCGGATAAGGAAGGCTCTTAATGATGAAATCACGAAGAAACAGATCAATATATTGAGCATAATCCGGGTTCCCGGTTCTCAGATATATAACAAACAAACTGTCTATTTGAGGATGCCTGTTAGAGAGCCATGCCCACTCCACATCATTATTGGGGCCCCGATAGTTCCAGTTTCTGTGCCCATCTGGCTCAAAGGGGACCTGCCCCCGAACACCCTGGATAACAAACACATTCTTCAGGATAGTATCGCCCAAGGCTTCCCGATCGCCTGTAACCAACGGTTGTTCGACTCTTAAATAGTTGGCGGTATTTCCATATTTATAATAATCTAATAAACGTTGACAAGCCTCCTCAACATGGCCTTTACTATAAGCTGCCTTTACCTTCTCCAAACCCGTAACGTCCAGATCTAAGCTAGTAAATATCTTATTTATCTCTTGTGGATAACTCCTGCACACATCCTCCACCGAAGTTATATCTTGCCATTTCTGCTGGGCAATAACACCTTCAACAGCAATTAAAGAAAATACACCTAACAGCAACATCGACTTAAGCCCCATCTTATTAGATTTTTACAAATTTCAAGATCTTATTTTTTTTCAGAAACCAGCTTATACATCTCACTTCCGGCCAAAAGGAATCCACCAGTTCCGTAAACGTGCGAATTTTCAGGGGTAAATCCACGGGGATCAATTCCCTCGGGTTGCACATTCCCCAAACGCCCGTTTTTATTGACATTAGCACAAAGCGTGGCCCATCCTTTTTCCACCTGTGGTCTGAACTTCTGATCCAGGAGGCCATTGTTAAGGCCCCAGGCCAGAGCATATACATAAAAAGCACTGCCACTCATTTCGGCTACATCCTGATATTCAGGATCGAGCAGACTCACTCTCCAACCCCCATCTGCCCCTTGTAGTTTTAAAAGCTTCGTTGCCATTTCGAGATACATCTTCTCGTATTTTCCTCTTGAAGGATAATCTTCAGGCATCAACGCCAGAATCCGTGAAACGCCGGCCATCACCCAGCCATTTCCACGCCCCCAAAAGATTTTCTTGCCATTATCTGATTTTTTCTCGAAATACCGATCGTCTCGAAACATCAGTGAGTCCTCTTTTGAATAGAGATAATCAGCGGTAATCCAAAACATCTGATCCATGTAGTCCAGATATTTTCTCTCACCGGTAGCTTTCCACATCTGAGCAAATGAAGGCGGCGCCATAAATAGGGCATCGCACCATGTCCACCACTCCACAAAATAGGGGTTATTCGCAAACCGAACATCGGCCATATAAGCACGGCGACTGGACAAATGCACATCCATCGCCCATTTGCTGTTTCGAATCATCTCCGGATTTTTCTCTTTCTCATAAAGCCAGGCCCAATTGGCCGCGATGGCCAACATATCGGCATAGAGAATGTTGGGCTCCAACTCCCAGTTGGCATGATGCCCTACATTATTCATCTCGGCTTTATATCGGTCTTCCTTAGTGATTTCATAAAAGGCCTGCAAGCCCACAAAATAAGCTCCCCAATGCCATTCCAGCAATCGGTTAAGGTTATAAGGGTTGGCCATCTGCCAATCGGCAGCTTGGCGCATAACATCCGCAATCTGCTTCGGTTCAAACGGGTTCGTAATTTCAGGAGACTCAACACCCATTTTTATGGCACTTTGAAAACGCTCCGACCAATCGATTTTAGTCCAGGAGGCATAACTATAAAAGGGGTATTTGGTATTTTGCATCCACAACACCTGCAAGGGATTTCCTTTTTGGGCCCCCCTCACAGCAAACGGACGGACATTGTCCTTCTCAGATCCTCTTGTAATAAAATCGACGTGCCATGATTTTCCATCATTCCGGGTTGTCCATTTCTCAATTTCAAACACCGAATCACGTTTTACCGAAAGATACAACTCATTGGCATTTTCGTGGTCGATATTGATCCCCCCCGAATAGTTTGGCTCCGGCTCCTTCCCATTTTCAGGTGTTTGAGGGAACCATCTTCCTGAGTTAATCAAA